>JAZLKR010000036.1:0-67303 GCA_045597705.1 Acetatifactor sp. | reverse complement strand
GACCGCTGTCAAGGACGATCTGGTTCGCAACAACAATACCGTTAACTGGATTCCCGAATCTATCGGAAGCGGCCGTTTCGGCAACTGGCTTGAGAACATTCAGGACTGGGCAATCTCCCGTAACCGTTACTGGGGAACTCCTCTCAATATCTGGGAGTGTTCCTGCGGACATCTTGAGTGCATCGGCAGCCGTGCAGAGCTGGCTGAGCGCGCAGGCGATCCCAAGGCAGCAGAGGTTGAGCTTCACAGACCTTACATCGATGCCGTTACCATGAAGTGTCCCGAGTGCGGCGGCACCATGAACCGTGTTCCCGAAGTACTTGACTGCTGGTTCGACTCAGGCGCAATGCCTTTCGCTCAGCATCATTATCCTTTTGAAAATAAAGAAGTATTTGAGCAGCAGTTCCCTGCAAAGTTCATCTCTGAGGCTGTTGACCAGACTCGTGGATGGTTCCACTCTCTGATGGCTGAGTCAACCCTGCTCTTCAACAAGGCTCCTTATGAGAATGTTATCGTTCTGGGCCATGTTCAGGATGAGAACGGACAGAAGATGAGTAAGTCAAAGGGCAACGCAGTAGATCCCTTCGATGCTCTGGAGACCTACGGCGCAGATGCAATCCGCTGGTACTTCTACACTGCTTCCGCTCCCTGGATTCCCAAGCGTTTCTCCGGAAAGCTGGTTCAGGAAGGTCAGAGAAAGCTGATGGGTACTCTTTGGAATACCTACGCATTCTTCGTACTGTATGCTAACATCGATAACTTCGATGCTACCAAATATACTCTGGATTACGATAAGCTTCCCGTTATGGATAAGTGGCTGCTTTCCAAGCTGAACACCGTAGTGGGCGAGGTTGATGACAACCTTGACAAGTATCGTATCCCCGAAGCAGGCAAGGCTCTGCAGGATTTCGTAGATGAGATGAGTAACTGGTATGTTCGCCGCAGCCGTGAGCGTTTCTGGGCTAAGGGCATGGAGCAGGATAAGATCAATGCTTACATGACTCTGTACACCGCACTGGTAACCATCTGCAAGACCGCAGCTCCCATGATTCCTTTCATGACTGAGGATATCTACCGCAACCTGGTATGCAGCATCGATCCTACCGCTCCCGAAAGTATCCACCTCTGCGACTATCCTGTTGTGAACGAAAAGTTCATCGACAAGAAGCTGGAGAAGGATATGGAAGAGGTTCTGAACGCAGTCGTTTGCGGTCGTGCTTGCCGTAATGAAGCAAACATCAAGAACCGTCAGCCTATCAGCAAGATGTATCTGAAGGGCGAGTTCGTTCTGGACAGCTTCTATACCGATATCATCAAGGATGAGTTGAATGTTAAGGAAGTTCTCTTCACGGATGATGTAAGAGACTTTACCTCATACACCTTCAAGCCTCAGCTTCGTACCGTAGGTCCCAAGTACGGCAAGCAGCTGGGCGGCATCCAGAAGACTCTTGCTTCTCTGGATGGCAATGCAGCAATGGATGAGCTGAATGCAAACGGCAAGATTTCCTTCATGGTTGGCGATGTAACCGTAGAGCTGACCAAGGAAGACCTGCTTATCGATATGGCACAGAAGGAAGGCTATGTAACCCAGGAGGACAACAAGCTTACCGTTGTTCTGGATACCAACCTTACCGAGGAGCTGATCGAGGAAGGTTTCCTGTTCGAAATCATCAGTAAGATCCAGACCATGAGAAAGGACATCGACTTCGAGGTAACCGATCATATCAAGGTTTCCCTGAATGGCAATGCTAAGCTTTCCGCTATCGCAGACAAGTATGCAGAGGCTATCCAGACCAAGGTTCTGGCTGATGTTCTTACCTCAGAAACTACCTTCGCCGAGTCCAAGGAATGGAATGTAAACGGCGAGCAGGTAACCATTTCTGTAGAAAAGGTTGCTAAATAGCAATAAAGTGTGTTAATATAATGTGCACAATCTTACGGGTGTGAGATTGTGCACACTTAATAATAATGGGGATTATTATATTTGGGGATGTTTTTTGATTGTAGAAAGAAGGAGATTTAAATGAAAAAATCGACAGACATCAAAACAACCGAAGTAACCGAAACAACCGCAAAGAAGGCACCTGCAAAGAAGGCTCCCGCAAAGAAAGCAACCGAGACCAAGGCAGCAGCTGCCAAGAAGACCACAGAGAAGGCTGAGACCAAGCCCGCTGCAAAGAAAGCACCTGCAAAGAAGGCACCTGCAAAGAAGGCAGCAGCTAAGGTTGAGACCAAGCCCGCAACTGTAGAGGTTGTAGAGGATGATACCACCTTTAATAAGGACCTGTTTAAGAGAAGCGTTGTTTACAATGTAAAGACCCTTTACCGCAAGGATATGGCGGAGGCAACTCCTCAGCAGGTTTATCAGGCAGCAGGCCTTGCCATCAAGGACCAGATCATGGACCACTGGATTGATACCCAGAAGGCATATGAGAAGCAGGATCCCAAGATGGTTTACTATATGTCCATGGAGTTTTTGATGGGTCGTGCCCTTGGCAACAACATCATCAACCTCTGTGCATCCAAGCCCGTCAGAGAAGCTCTGGAGGAGCTCGGCCTTGATCTGAATGTGATTGAAGACCAGGAGCCCGATGCAGCTCTCGGTAACGGCGGTCTGGGAAGACTGGCAGCATGCTTCCTGGATTCCCTTGCAACTCTCGGCTACCCCGCATACGGCTGCGGTATCAGATACCGCTACGGTATGTTCAAGCAGAAGATTGAGGACGGCTATCAGGTAGAGGTACCCGATAACTGGCTGAAGAACGGCAACCCCTTCGAGCTTCGTCGCCCTGAGTACGCTAAGGTTGTTAAGTTCGGCGGACATGTAACCATGACTGCTGACGAGTACGGCAACGCACGTTTTGTACAGGAGGATTACACAGCAGTTCGTGCAATTCCCTTTGATTTCCCTATCGTTGGTTATGGCAACGGTATCGTAAATACCCTTCGTATCTGGGACGCAGAGCCCATGGAAGTATTCCAGCTGGATTCCTTCGACAAGGGTGAGTACGCTAAGGCTGTTGAGCAGGAGAACCTTGCAAGAAACATCGTAGAGGTTCTGTATCCTAACGACAACCACTATGCCGGCAAGGAGCTTCGTCTGAAGCAGCAGTACTTCTTCATCTCCGCATCCGTTCAGGAAGCAGTTGAGAAGTTCATGAGAAAGCACAATGACATTCACCAGTTCCCTGAGAAGGTTACCTTCCAGCTGAACGATACCCATCCTACCGTAGCAATTCCCGAGCTGATGAGAATTCTGCTTGACGAGTACGGTCTTGGCTGGGATGAAGCATGGGACATCACAACCAGAACCTGTGCTTACACAAACCACACCATCATGGCAGAAGCACTTGAAAAGTGGCCTATCGACCTGTTCTCAAGACTGCTTCCCAGAGTTTACCAGATCGTTGAGGAGATCAACCGTCGTTTTGTAATGCAGATCGAGGCAAGATACGCTAACCAGTGGGGCGTTGATGTGCAGCACAAGATTAAGAAGATGGCTATCCTGTACGATGGACAGGTAAAGATGGCTCATATGGCAATCGTTGCAGGCTACTCTGTAAACGGTGTAGCAAGACTGCATACCGAAATCCTGAAGAAGGAATCTCTGAAGGATTTCTATGATATGTTCCCTGAGCGCTTCAACAACAAGACAAACGGTATCACTCAGAGACGATTCCTGCTTCACGGCAATCCCCTGCTTGCTGACTGGGTAACCGCTCATGCAGGTAAGGAATGGATCACCGACCTTCCTCAGATTGCAAAGATCAAGGATCTTGCAGAGGACAAGAAGGCACAGAAGGAATTCATGGATATCAAGTACCAGAACAAGGTTCGCCTTGCAAAGTATGTTAAGGAGCACAACGGCGTAGATCTGGATCCCAACTCCATCTTCGATGTGCAGGTTAAGAGACTTCACGAGTACAAGAGACAGTTCCTGAACATTCTTCATGTAATGTATCTGTACAACGAGCTGAAGGCTAACCCTAACATGGACTTCTATCCCAGATCCTTCATCTTCGGCGCAAAGGCAGCAGCAGGCTACCGCAACGCTAAGCTGACCATCAAGCTGATCAACTCCGTAGCAGATGTTATCAACAACGATGCATCTATCGGCGGTAAGCTTAAGGTTGTATTTATTGAGAACTACAATGTATCAAATGCAGAGATTATCTTCGCTGCAGCTGATGTTTCCGAGCAGATTTCCACCGCTTCCAAGGAGGCTTCCGGTACCGGTAACATGAAGTTCATGCTGAACGGCGCCCTGACTCTTGGTACCATGGACGGTGCTAATGTTGAGATCGTAGAAGAGGTTGGTGCTGAGAATGCATTCATCTTCGGTCTGTCTTCCGACGAAGTTATCAACTACGAGAACCACGGCGGCTACAATCCTGTGGACATCTACAACAGTGACAGAGATATCCATAGAGTCGTTGATCAGCTGATCGACGGCACCTACAGCAAGGATAAGGAGCTGTTCCGTCCTCTGTACAACTCACTTCTGAACACCCTGAGCACCTCTAAGGCTGATACCTACTTCATTCTGAAGGACTTCAAGTCTTACGCTGAGGCACAGAAGAAGGTTGAGGCTGCTTACAGAAATACAGAAGGCTGGGCAAAGAGCGCAATTCTTAATGTTGCATGCTCCGGTAAGTTCACCTCTGACAGAACCATTCAGCAGTATGTTGATGAAATCTGGCATCTTGACAAGGTAACTTTATAATTTCAAAAAACAAGGCACTTTCTATCGGTGAAGATAGGGAGTGCCTTCTGTGTTCTAAAACAGGGTACGGGAGGAGAAGCAATGACAGAAAATGAAATGCTGGCCAAGGCAATCAGTCTGGCGGCCGAACGGCATAAGGATCAGAGAAGAAGGGACGGAAGCCCTTACATTTACCATCCCATCCGCGTGGCGGAGCTTGTAAAAAGTGCCGGCTTCGGCATCCGCTATCAGTGTGCGGCGCTGTTTCATGACCTTCTGGAAGACACGGATACCACGGAAGAGGAAATCAGAGTCTTCGGTGAGGACATTCTGGAAGCGGTGAAGCTGCTTACCCGACCGGAGGGGGCAGATGAGGCGGAATATGTGGCAGCCATCCTGCAGAACCATATGGCAGCAGCGGTAAAGGCAGCCGATAAGCTGAACAACCTCTGGGATTGCGTATTCTGTCCCGACAAGCCTTGGGCCAGAAAATATGTGACCAAGTCCAGAAAATATTATTACAAAATGTTTTCACCCGCAGTGGACGACGCGCTGGATAATGTGGAAGAGATGCTGGCGGTAGACCAGGAGTGGGAACAGATTATTCCCTGCTATACAGAGGATGACATGACCCTGTATATGGACTAGATCAAAACGAAATCTTAAGACTTTTAAAAATCACGGTAATCGAACTGAATATTCTTGCATACTGACTGATTTTCCATTAAAATATTATTTTAGTGTGGTGGTTTATGCGCCAAGAGAAAAAGAGGTTAAGAAACATGAAGAAGAAATTACTTGTTATGCTGTCACTGCTGTGTGCAGCAACAATTATGAGTGCCTGCGGAGAGGAAGATATTCCCGTAGCAACCTTAGAGCCCATCCCCATGAGCACTGTGGCAGCGGAGGAATCAAAGACCGAGACAGTTGAGAGCTCTGCATCCACAGGAGAGGAAGCTTCCAAGGAATCTGCAGAAGAATCCGTTGAGGAATCAGTGGAGGAATCCGTAGAGGTAGTTACCAAGGAAGGCAAATATCGCAGTGAGCTGACCGGTCTGTACATCGATGAGGAGCTGCAGAACCAGCGTCCCATGGCAATCATGGTTGATAATGAGACAACTGCTTACGATCACTACGGTGTCAACAGTGCCGATGTTGTGTATGAGATTATGAACTCTACCGCAAACGGTCGTATCACCCGACTGATGTGTATCGTAAAGGACTGGAAGAATATCAAACAGTTCGGCAGTATCCGAAGCGTACGTCCCACCAACTTCATGCTGGCTGCAGAGTACAATGCAGTTCTGATTCATGACGGTGGTCCCTACTATATCGATGAGTGGGTTGCAAGAAAATATACCGCACATCTCAGCGGCGGTTTTGCCCGTTTCTCAAACGGCAAGGCTTCTGAGTTTACCGAGTATGTAACCGCTGAGGGCTATAAGAATCCCAACACAGGAAAGTCCTACGACGGTCTGATTAAGAGAATGGAAAGTGCAAAGATCAGTGAAGAGTACAACAGCTACTATCCCGGTGAGCACTTCAAGTTTGCTGCGGAAGGAAAGACAGTTGATCTCTCCGGTACCGATTTCAGCAAGAAGGCTGATACCGTTCAGCTTCCTTTCTCACATACCAAGTCAACATTGACCTACAATCCGACCACCAAGCTTTATGAGTATTCCTGCTACGGAAAGCCTCATGTCGATGTGATGGATGACAACAAGGTAACCACCTTCAAGAACCTGATTCTTCAGGAGTGTACCTTCTGTCAGCTGGATGAGCACGGATATCTGATTTACAATGCCATCGGCAAGGGTGACGGTTACTTCATCACCGAGGGTTATGCATTCCCCATCAAGTGGAGCAAGTCAGAAGAAACTGCAGTAACCACCTACATCAACGGTGTAACCGGTGAGGAAATCGTACTGAATCCCGGTAAGACCTACATTTCCCTGGTTCCCAACGATACCTGGGGCGATGTTGTATTAAAGTAAACAAGAGAATTTAAATAGAGAGCTGCCAGGCGGCTCGGAGGAGGAACACATATGATAGAATTATTACAGGGCGGTGCCTATCTGATTAACGGCACTGAGATTGTTGCCGATGACGCAGAAGCAATGGCTGCCATCCAGGCAAAGACCGGTAAGGCTGTTTCCAAGGAAGAGGCAGCAAAGAATACCATCGCTTACGGTATCCTTGCTAACCACAACACTTCCGGCAACATGGATAAGCTGAAGGTAAGATTTGACAAGCTGACCAGCCATGATATCACATTCGTAGGTATCATCCAGACAGCAAGAGCTTCAGGACTGCAGAAGTTCCCTATGCCCTATGTCCTTACCAACTGTCACAACTCTCTGTGTGCAGTAGGCGGTACCATCAACGAGGATGACCACATGTTTGGTCTTTCCTGTGCAAAGAAGTACGGCGGTGTTTATGTACCCCCTCACCAGGCAGTTATTCACCAGTTCGCAAGAGAAATGCTTGCTGAAGGCGGCAAGATGATTCTTGGTTCCGACTCTCATACCCGTTACGGTGCTCTCGGTACCATGGCAATGGGCGAAGGCGGTCCCGAGCTTGTTAAGCAGCTGCTGAACCAGACCTATGATATCAATATGCCCGGCGTTGTGGGCGTTTATATGACAGGTGCTCCCGTAAAGGGCGTAGGTCCTCAGGACGTAGCACTTGCTATTATCGGTGCAGTATTTAAGAACGGTTATGTAAAGAACAAGGTAATGGAGTTCGTAGGACCCGGCGTTGCTTCCATGTCCGCTGACTTCCGTATCGGTATCGATGTAATGACCACCGAGACAACCTGTCTGTCCTCCATCTGGAAGACCGATGATCAGATTAAGGAGTTCTACGACATTCACGGTCGTTCCGAGAGCTACAAGGAACTGAATCCCGGTGAGGTTGCTTACTACGACGGCATGATCAAGATTGACCTTTCTGCCATCCGTCCCATGATTGCAATGCCTTTCCATCCCAGCAACACCTACACCATCGAGGAGCTGAATGCTAACCTGATGGATATTCTGGATGAGACCGAGAAGAGAGCTCTTGTAAGCCTTGACGGCGCTGTTGATTTCAAGCTTCGTGACAAGGTTGTAAACGGCAAGTTCATGGTAGATCAGGGTATTATCGCAGGTTGTGCAGGCGGCGGATTTGAGAATATCTGTGCTGCAGCTGACATTCTGAAGGGCAGCTACATCGGCTCTGACGGATTCACCTTGAGCGTATATCCCGCATCTATGCCCGTATACATGGAACTGATTAAGAACGGCTGTGCAGCTACCATCCTTGAGACCGGTGCTGTTATGAAGACTGCATTCTGCGGACCTTGCTTCGGTGCAGGCGATACCCCCGCAAACAATGCATTCTCTATTCGTCATTCAACAAGAAACTTCCCTAACCGTGAAGGCTCCAAGCTGCAGAACGGCCAGATTTCTTCCGTAGCGCTGATGGATGCTCGTTCTATCGCAGCAACCGCAGCAAATAAGGGTGTTCTGACTCCCGCTACCGACTTCGACGGCGAGTTCGGCAAGTATAAGTATCACTTTGACAGCAAGATCTACGCTAACCGCGTATTTGATTCCAAGGGCGTTGCAGCTCCCGAGACTGAGATTCAGTTCGGTCCCAACATCAAGGACTGGCCTGCAATGGGCGAGCTTCCTGAGAACATGGTTCTCCGTGTTGTATCTGAGATTCATGATCCCGTTACCACTACCGATGAGCTGATTCCTTCCGGTGAGACTTCTTCTTACCGTTCAAATCCTCTCGGACTGGCTGAGTTCGCATTGAGCCGTAAGGATCCCGAGTATGTAGGTCGTGCAAAGACCGTTCGTGCTCTGGAAGAGGCTCGTATGAAGGGTGACTGCCCTTGCTCCGTAATGCCTGAGATCAAGGAAGTTATGGCTCCCATCAAGGCACAGTTTGAGGGCGTAAGCCACGAGAACACCGGCTTTGGTTCCACCATCTTCGCTGTAAAGCCCGGCGATGGTTCTGCAAGAGAGCAGGCTGCTTCCTGCCAGAAGGTACTTGGCGGATGGGCTAACATCGCGAACGAGTACGCTACCAAGAGATATCGTTCTAACCTGATTAACTGGGGTATGCTTCCTTTCCTGATTGAAGAGGGTGAGCTTCCCTTCCAGAACCTTGACTATCTGTTCATCCCCGGCATCAAGAAGGCTGTTGAGGAGAAGACCGAGGTTATCAAGGCTTATGTTGTAAAGGATGGCGCGCTGAAGGAGTTCAGCATGAAGCTTGGCGAGCTGACCGATGAAGAGAGACAGATCATTCTGAAGGGATGTCTCATCAACTACAATAGAGTATAGGGCATTAAGGAAGGTATTAATTATGGAATTTGGTAAAGTAACTTCTAACCCCATGTTGATGGGTGTTTTCGAACTGATGAAGGATGACCCCACAGACGAGCATCGCGCTATGTTCGTTGATGAGCTTGCTAAGGCTTCCTTCATGGCTCCCGTAAATCTTGTTCCCGCTCCTGTGCAGACTCCCGACGGCAGATGGGTTGTTGACCCTGATGTAAAGCTTCATTTCCCTCTTATTCGTACCACTGAGGGTGTTGAGTACTTCATGGGCTTTACCGATCAGGAAGAGTTCGACAAGTGGGTGGAGAAGACTCATCCCACCGCACATTTTGCACTGACCGCTGCTGATTACGCAAACATGCTGTTCACCGTAGATGACAATATGCAGGAGACACAGGCACAGGGTCTGGTAATCAATCCTTTCGGTGCAAACATTGTTCTTCCCAGAACCATGATGGCAGGACTTCTTATCGAGAAGATGCCCGAGCTGAGAGACAAGATTGTAGCTTTCAGAAAGAAGAATGGATTAAATCCTGAAAACTAATTGACAGAGTAAGGCGGGAAGTACTTCCCGCCTTTTCTTTTGAAGAGGATGTCAGATGAAGATTGGATTAATTGCTGATGTGCACAGCAATGCCATCGCACTGAAAACGGTAATTGAATTTATGGAAGCAGAGGGATGCGAGGAATTTTTCCTGCTGGGAGATTATATCTCCGACACCGCAAGTCCCGAGGAGACCATGAAGCTGCTCTATGAGCTGCAAGAGAAATATCCCTGCACAGCGTTACGCGGCAACAGAGAAGAGTATATGCTGGAGCAGCGGAAGGTGCTTCGCGGAGAAGCGGATGGCCCCAGGTGGCTGCGCAATTCTGCCAGCGGCAATCTGCTGTTTACCTATGAGCGATTGACGGAAAAGGACCTTAATTGGTTTGAGAGCCTGCCTATTTCCTTTGTGTATGAAAAGGAAGGCTATCCTGCCATCACCTGCTGTCACGGTTCGCCTACGGCAACCAGACAGCTGCTGCAGCTGGAGAGCGAAGAGGCGAAGCATGTGCTGGATAATTTATCCACCGATTACTTCGTGGCAGCCCACACCCATTACCAGGGAACCATGGAATATGGTGGAAAACTTTATGTGAATCCCGGCTCATTGGGGATATCCATCGGCGCTCCCGGCATTGCACAGTGTGCCATTCTGGAGAGCGTAGAAGTGGACGGACAAATGAGCTGGCAGCCCAGACTTCTGAACATACCCTTTGATTGTGATACCGTGCTGAGAGATATCTTTGCCTCCGGTCTGTTCGACGCCGCACACTGGTTCATCAACAACAATATTCACATCCTCCTCACCGGCATTGACCTGACTCCGGACATTGTCAACAATGCAAAAAGACTCCAGACCGAAGCCACCGGCAAGGAGGCAATCTGGCCCTACATCGAAGAGCCATATTTTGCGGCTTCCGCAGAATTATTGTCCATTCCCGACTACGCCTGCCTTCGTGAAAAGTACTAAAATCTTCTCGAAAAATTTGATAACTGATTTTCTGAAAGGACAAATTATAAATAGCCATAATTTGTCCTTTTTTGTATCATATAATTAGATGTTTTTGTGGAAAAAAACAAAATATGAACGGTAGTAACTTTTAACAACAGAGACAGGCTTTCTGATCTTGAGCGTATTGATGTTCCATTTCGGAGCCTATTCGCCGCCGGCACTTAGTGAGTTGTGAGCGAAGCGAGCTAACGAACTTAGTGTCCGTTGCAGGCGAATTCGGAGCGGAAGCGTCTCCGAACATGGAATATCACTCGCGAAGAGAAATCAGAAAGCCGTCCTCGCCTCAAAGAAAGGAAGACAACTATGATTCTGTATGTCAATGCAGCTGCCCCCCTGGATGGAAACGGCAGCAAGGAAAGACCCTTCAAGTACATTAATGATGCAGCAAAGATTGCGAAGGCAGGCGATGAGGTTCTGGTAGCTCCCGGCGTATACCGCGAGTATATCGATCCCATCAACGGCGGTACCGAGGACGCAAGAATTGTCTACAAGAGCGAACAACCCCTGGGTGCTGTGATTACCGGCGGTGAAGTAATCAAGTCCTGGAAACAGTACGAGGGCAATGTTTGGGTTTGCCGTGTAGACAACGGTATTTTCGGTGACTACAACCCTTATACCACACTGGTTTACGGTGACTGGTACTTTGCTCCTCCCGTAATGCACACCGGTGCAGTTTATCTGAACGACAGACAGTTATATGAGACCAAGACACTGGAAGAGTGTATCAAGGCAGAAGTTTACGCTCCTTCCTGGGAGCCTCAGTACTCCATCTATAAGTGGTACACCGAGCAGGACGGCAACGAGACCGTAATCTATGCTAACTTCCAGGGCGCGAACCCCAATGAAGAAAATGTAGAAATCAACGTGAGAAGAAGATGCTTCATGCCTTCCAAGACCGGCGTTGGATATATTACCCTGTCAGGCTTCAATGTAAATAAGGCAGCTACCACCTGGGCACCTCCCGCAGCTTATCAGGACGGTATGATCGGACCTCACTGGTCTAAGGGCTGGATTATCGAGGACTGTGATATCAGCAACTCCAAGTGCTCCGGTATCTCCCTTGGTAAGTATCTGGATCCCGACAACGACCATTACTTCACCTACAAGCATGTGAAGAGCCCCACTCAGATGGAGCGTGACGCAGTTTGCCGCGGACAGTACCACGGCTGGCTGAAGGAGAAGGTAGGAAGCCATATCGTTCGCCGCTGCCATATCCATCACTGTGAGCAGACCGGTATTGTAGGCCGTATGGGCTGCGTATTCAGTATCATTGAGGACAACCATATTCATCATATCAACAACATGCAGCAGCTGGGCGGCGCTGAGATTTCCGCTATCAAGTTCCACGCTGCAATTGATGTAGTATTCCGCCGCAATCATATTCACCATTCCACCATGGGTATCTGGTGTGACTGGCAGGCACAGGGTACCAGAATCACCCAGAACCTGCTTCATGACAACACCACTCCCGACAATACTCCCATGGCTCAGGGCGCTATGATGGCACAGGACATCTTCATCGAGGTTGGTCACGGACCTACTTTGATTGATAATAACATCTGCCTTTCCAAGGCTGCTATCAGACTGGCTACCGAGGGTGTGGCTTGTGTACACAATCTTTTCCTCGGCTCCTTCACCGCAGTTGGCGGCGGCACCGACCGTATTGCCTGCGGTAAGAACCAGCCCAGATATACTCCTTACCATATCCCTCACAGAACAGAGGTTGCAGGCTTCATGATCATCCTTCACGGCGATGACAGATTCTACAACAACATCTTCGTTCAGAACTGGGCAGTGGAAAAGGGCGAAGAGAAGGAAGACATGGGCTTCAAGATGAGAGACAATCAGGTAGTAGGTACCTCCGTATTCGATGAGTATCCTACCTATGATGAGTGGATCAAGAACTTCGAACTGGACAATCCTTTCCCTGAGATGCACAAGATGCAGGATGCTCATTTCTCACATCTGCCTGTATGGGTAGACGGCAACGCTTACTTCAACGGCGCAGAGAGCTGCAAGACCGAGAAGAACGCACTGGTTGATACCGAGAACAAGGTATATGTAAAGCTGGTTGAAAAGGATGGAAAGTACATGCTGGATACCAACATGTATGAGTTCCTGGGTGACTTCAAGGCAGGTATCATCAACAGTGATATTCTGGGCGACGCATTCGAGCCCGAGCAGCGCTTCGAGGATCCCGACGGAAGCACCATTATCTTTGACAGAGACTACCTTGGCGAGCACAGAGGTGTGGCTCCCATCCCCGGACCTTTTGCAAATGCAGAGGACGCAGGAAGAATTCTGTTCTAGTATAAAGGAGAAGCAGCATGAGAAAAGTAAAATGGGGTGTACTTGGTACCGCTGACATTGCAAGAGGCTGTACCATTCCGGGACTTCAGAAAGCAGAGAACTGTGAGCTGACCGCCATTGCGGGCAGAAGTATCGAGAAGGCAAATGCCTTCAAGGAGCAGTTTGGTTTTGAAAAGGCCTACGGCGACTACGAGAGTCTGCTGGCTGATGAGGAGGTAGAAGCAATCTACATTCCCCTGCCCAATCATCTTCACTATGAGTGGGTAATGAAGGCAATTGATGCCGGTAAGAACGTGCTCTGTGAAAAGCCTTTGGCACCTACCGCCAAGGAAGCAGAGGAACTGTTCGCAGCAGCGGAAGCAAAGGGCGTTATTCTGATGGAGGCTTTTGCATATCTGCACAGCCCTTATATCGCAGCAGTAAAGGAAGATGTGGCAAAGCTGGGTGAAATCAGCTATCTGGAGACCGCATTTATGACCGCATATTACAATCCCGGCAATATCCGTCTGGAGAAGGAAATGTACGGCGGTTCCGTTTACGATCTGGGCTGCTACTGCACCAGCATGGCGCTGTGGATGTTAGACGAGGAGCCTGAGGCAGTTACCGCTCTGGGTGACTTTACCGAGAAGGACATCGACGCCTTCGCAACAGCATTGTTTAAGTACAAGAACGGCGCAAGAGCATCTCTGACCTGCGGCATGGTTTTCGACAAGGACCATCCCGCAAGAATGGACAGACT
Source organism: Acetatifactor sp. (assembly GCA_045597705.1). Lineage (GTDB taxonomy): Bacteria > Bacillota > Clostridia > Lachnospirales > Lachnospiraceae > Acetatifactor. The sequence continues at coordinate 53,665 of JAZLKR010000036.1, read as the reverse complement.
CTACATCAGAGGTAAGAATGGCTATATCGCTTCCGATGTGGGCTACAATGTGGACGGCGAGCTGAAGTACACACTCTGCTTAGACGGCAAGTGTGAAGAGCGTACCGTGTTCGCTCCCCACAACTACAGCCTGGAGGCAGCACAGCTGTCCCGCTGCATCACCGACGGCGAGAAGACTCATGTATCCAAGGAATTCTCCATCCGCAATGCGAGATGCCTGGATGCTATTCTGAAGGCAATCAATTATTAATTGAAAATAGAAAATCCCGTCCGAGAGGGCGGGATTTTTTGTGCCTGTGTATATTCTGCTTTATTTCGGGAAAAATGATTGTGAAAGAAAGATTCTCCGTGACCCGGAGAGAAGGAAGGTAACAATCATGAGAAGAGATGAGAGCAGCAGTGAAAAGAAAGAGAAATTCATTATGCTGGCATCCTCTGCGCTGGTACTGACGGCGCTTACGATGACAGGCTTGTACATGAAGAATGACGCACAGAAGGAAAAGGACGATGGGTATGTACTGGATTTTACCGCCATGGAGAGCAGAGCCGGAAATAAGTCCGAGCAAATAGCCAAAAGAAGCGAGGAAGCGCCTGTGGTGGTTGAGGATGATCTGGACTATGCGCCTGTGGAGGTGGATTCCGGTGATATTGAAATTGGTATGGATGTTCACATTCCAAAGAAGGAAGAGATTGTGGAGAAGCCGGTGACTGAAAAAAAGCCGGTGATTTCCAATGTGATTACGGCAGATCCTGTGGTGGAGGAAGCGCCGATTGTAATGGAGGAGGTTCCCATTCAGGAGGAGCCTGTGATCTCAGGGGAAGTATTTGCCTTTCAGGAGAGCGGTGGTTTGCTGCGGCCTGTGGAGGGAGAGGTACTCATTCCCTTCAGCATGGACGGCAGTGTTTATTTTTCCACCCTTGACCAGTACAAATACAATCCCGCGGTTATGATTGTGGCGCAGGAGGATATGCGGGTGGCGGCCTGTGCGGACGGTACGGTAGTCAATATTTTTCATGACCCCGAAATCGGACAGGCTGTGACGGTAGATCTGGGCAACGGCTACCAGCTGACCTATGGACAGTTGAAGGAAGTGGATGTACAGACGGGGGCGGCGGTGCACACCGGAGAACTGGTAGGTACCGTGGCAGTACCTACCAAGTATTTCTCTTTGGAGGGCGCAAACCTCTATCTGAAGCTGACGAAGGACGGCACCCCCATCGACCCTGAGGTTTTGTTCCGTTAAAAAGAGAAGGCTCATTCCCTTATTGGAAATGAGCCTTTTTCAGTTCAAAATATTTATCGGAAATAATGTTGGTGAAGTAAGCACCGGGAGTTCTGCGGTCTTCCTTTTCCAGAGACTTCAGATCAACGGGTTCACAGAAGTGAATTACGATGGTTGTGCTCTTAATCTTGGGGAGATGATCCTCGAAGACGCCTGCGGAATTGAGGATAACCATGGGAACAACGGGAACGCCGCCCTTCTCAGCGATTTTGAAGCTTCCGTCATGGAAGGGAAGGAAGGTGTCGTTTACCTTGTTGCGGGTACCCTCGGGGAAAATACAGAGGGAAACGCCCTTTTTGACTTCCTCTACGCCGGCAAGAATGGTTTTCAGGCCTTCCTTGATATTGTCACGGTCTAAGAAGAGGCAGTGGATGTTTTTCATCCAGAGGCGAAGGATGGGAACCTTCAGCATTTCAATCTTGGCAACATAACCGGTGATTCGGGGGAAGAGGGACAGGGTAGTAACGACATCGAAATAGCTTCTGTGGTTACCGACATAGAGCACTGCTGTGTCCTTGGGGATATTCTCCTGACCGGTTACAATCAGTTTGATGCCGGCGAGAAAATTGATGCAGCGGAAGCCCCAGCCGACGATAGCCTTGGAACTTTTATCCCTGGCAGCCGGCCATTTCTTGCCGATGAGCCACTCCACCAGAAGAATTGGCAGAGACAAAATCAAAAACAATACTAAGAAAAGTGCGACCAAAATGAGTCGAATCATAAATTTATTCCTTTCATAAAAGGGGTTTCTTACCCTCGCTGTATTGTATCATACTTTCAGCGATGTGTACATAGAATACAGCAAAACAAAGAATGCTCGGGAATGCTATGTTTCAAAAAAGAGTCCTCGGACGAATGATGACGATTCTGTTTGTGCTGACGCTGTTGGTAATGCTGTCCGGCTGCGGAAATGCACCTGCAGAGGAAAAACTGCGAAATCTGGAATTTGTTGTACTGAGTGAGGAAAGAATTCCGCAGGAGTTAAAAACCATCCTGGAGGAAAAGAAGGCACAGCCCTTCCAGATCACCTATCAGGATATGGAAAACCTTTATCTTTGTGTGGGCTACGGGGAGCAGGAGACGGCAGGCTACAGCGTGGCCGTAGACGCTCTGTATCTGACGAAGAATACTCTGGTAGCCAGAACCACGCTGCTGGGACCGGATAATACCAGGAAGCCTGCCAAGGCGCTGACCTACCCAATGATTGTGATTCGTACAGAGCTGCGAAGTGAGACCGTGGTCTTTCAATAAGAAGCGTGCGCCCCTTTTCTTCTCTCGGTGTTTATGATACACTTTTCATAACGATTGAAGAAAAGGGGATTTTTTCATGTTACTCATAAAGAATGGATATCTGGTAAATCCGGACGAGGCCGCAAGCGGCAAACTGGATTTGCTGATTGAAGACGGTAAGGTTTGTAAAATCGGAGAGAAGCTGGAGGCACCTGCGGGTGCGGAGGTCATTGACGCAGAAGGACTGCTGGTGACTCCCGGCCTGGTCGATGTGCATGTTCATTTCAGAGAGCCCGGCTTCACCCACAAGGAGGATATTGATACCGGTGCAAGAGCAGCTGCGAAGGGCGGCGTCACCAGCATCGTGCTGATGGCGAATACCAAGCCTGCGGTGGACAATTTGGAGACACTGGAATATGTCATGAACCGCGGAAAGCAGACCGGCCTGCATATTTACACCTGTGCAAATGTAACCGAGGGCCTGAAGGGAAAGACGCTCACAGAGATGGAAGCGTTGGCGGCAGCAGGCGCAGTCGGTTTTACCGATGACGGTATTCCTCTCATGGATGTGGCAATTGTGAGAGAGGCTATGGAGCGCTGTGCGAAGCTGGACCTTCCCATCAGCTTCCATGAAGAAGATCCCGCACTGATTACCAACAACGGTATCAACCGCGGTAAGGCAAGTGAATTTTACGGCATCGGCGGTTCTCCCAGAGAGGCGGAAATCACTCTGGTGGAGCGTGACCTGCAGATTGCTCTGGAGACAGGCGCTCACATCGACATCCAGCACATCAGTGCCAGGGAGTCCGTGGAGCTGGTTCGACAGGCAAAGGCTAAGGGCAGCAATATTCATGCGGAGGCAACTCCTCATCATTTCACTCTGACGGAAGAGGCTGCCATCAAGTATGGCACCATGGCAAAGATGAATCCTCCCCTGCGTGAGGAGGCCGACAGAATGGCGATTATCAAGGGCCTGGCAGACGGCACCATCGATATGATTGCCACAGACCATGCGCCCCATGCGGCGGAAGAGAAAGCAAAGCCTATCACCGAGGCACCCAGCGGTATCATCGGTCTGGAGACAGCCCTTTCCCTGGGAATTATGGAGCTGGTGGATAAGGGTTACATCACCATGAACAAGCTGGTAGAGCTGATGTGTACCAATCCCGCAAAGCTGTATCATCTGAATGCAGGTGTGCTGAACGAAGGTGCACCCGCAGATATCATTCTGGTGGACAAGGATGCTTCTTGGGTGGCAGGCGATTACGCCTCCAAATCAAGCAATTCTCCCTTCACCGGTCAGACCATGAAGGGTAAGATAATGGTGACCCTCTGCGACGGTAAGATAGTATATGATGCCCGCGCATAATACGGCGCAGGGTATGGATAATTTGACCCCGGTATGATAAAATAGATTGAATGTGCCCGTCTGAAATGACGGGATGCGAATGACAATCGGAAAGGATTTCGAACATGAAAGAAAAGCAAACAGCAATTGTGCTTTCCCAGAAGGAAATCGGTACCGCAATCTACGATATGTGGATTCAGACCTCTCTGGCAGAGCAGGCAAAGCCCGGACAGTTTTTATGTGTATATCCCAAGGACAGAAGCACCCTGCTTCCCCGTCCTATCAGTATCTGTGAAGTGAATGCAGAGAAAACCGCACTGCGCATCGTTTACCGTGTGGCAGGTGCAGGTACCAAGGAGTTCTCAGCGTATCAGGCAGGCGAGACCATCGCAATCTTAGGTACCCTGGGCAACGGCTTCCCTCTGGACAAGGCAGAGGGTAAGAGAGTCTTCCTCATGGGCGGCGGTATCGGCGTACCTCCCATTCTGGAGCTGACCAAGCAGCTGAATGCAGCCGAGAAGACTGTTATCGTAGGCTACAGAGATGAGAAGACCTTCCTGAAGGAAGATTTTGAAAAATATGCCAAGGTTGTAATCGCTACCGAGGACGGCAGCGTCGGAACCAAGGGTAATGTTATGAATGCCATTGAGGCAAATGCTCTGGAGGCAGATGTGATTATGGCCTGCGGTCCCATGCCCATGCTGCGTGCAATTAAAAAGTATGCTGAGGAGAAGGGCATCAAGGCTTACATCTCCCTGGAAGAGCATATGGCCTGCGGCGTAGGCGCATGCTTAGGCTGTGTGGTAAAGACCAAGGACATCGACCATCATTCTCATGTAAACAACGCTCGTATCTGCACCGACGGACCCGTCTTCGATGCAGAGGATGTGAATATTTAAGGAAAGGCAGGGAAATGAGATGAATACACAAGTAACACTTGCAGGCGTAACCTTTAAGAACCCTGTTATGACCGCTTCCGGAACCTTTGGCTCCGGTATGGAATATTCCGAATTTGTAGATCTGAACAGACTGGGTGCAGTCGTTACCAAGGGCGTGGCAAATGTGCCCTGGCCCGGCAACCCCACTCCCCGTGTGGCTGAGGTTTACGGTGGTATGCTGAATGCCATCGGTCTGCAGAACCCCGGCATCGATGTTTTCATGGAGAGAGACATTCCCTTCCTGAAGCAGTACGATACCAAGATTATCGTAAATGTCTGCGGTAAGTCTGTAGAGGATTATGTGGATGTAGTTGAAAAGCTGGGTGACGAGCCCGCGGTTTCCATGCTGGAAATCAATGTTTCCTGTCCAAATGTTAAGGAAGGTGCCATCGCTTTCGGCCAGAAGGCAGATGCTCTTTATAATATCACCCAGGAAATCAAGAAGCATGCAAAGCAGCCTATCATCATGAAGCTGTCCCCCAATGTAACCGATATTGCCGAGATGGCAAGAGCGGCTGAGGCGGCAGGCTCCGATGCACTGTCTCTGATCAATACCCTTACCGGTATGAAGATTGATATTCACAGAAGAAAGTTCGCCATCGCCAACAAGACCGGCGGTATGAGCGGCCCTGCCATCAAGCCCATTGCGGTTCGTATGGTTTACCAGGCTTCTCATGCGGTAAAGATTCCTATCATCGGTATGGGTGGTATTGCAACTGCCGATGACGCCATCGAATTCATGCTGGCAGGTGCAAGCGCCATCAGCGTAGGTGCCATGAACTTCGTGAATCCGTATACCACAATCGAGATTGCGGAGGGCATCGAGGCATACATGAAGCGCTACAATATCGAGAACATCTCAGATATCATCGGAGCTGTTGAGGAGTAGTCGTAAATCTATCGGAATGAAGTGAAGAATACCTTCATATATTTACTCATAGCAGTAGATATAGGGAGGTATTTTTTTGTGGAATTGATTAAGCGGAATATACATATGGAGCAGACATTGGCGGAGGCAAATCTGCAGTTTGCCCTGGAGGAGGATGTGAATCTTTCCGAGACCAAGCCGGATATTCACAGCATGGAGCTGGTAAAGGGATGTGTGGAGATTACCGGCGTGCACCCCGGCAATGAGTATGTGACGGTAAAAGGACTGCTGCAGTATTGTCTGTTGTATCATACAGAGGAAAGCGGCTGTCCGCTGGTGCCGTTAAAAGGACAGCTGTCCTTTGAAGAGAAACTGAATATGGCAGGGGTTCAGCCGGGGGACACGGTGACGGCGGAGGGAGTGGCAGAGGATGTGTCCTGTGCGCTTATCAACAGCCGCAAGGCAAGCATCAGGGCACTGATCTGCCTGCGGGCGTGTATGAATCGGTTGACTGATGTGGAGGCACCCGTTGCTCTGCGGGAGGAGGAAAGCATAGAGTATCGTCAGGCGCCCCTGGAGACAGTGCAACTTGCGGTGAGCAAGTCAGATGTGTACCGAATGCGGGAGGATATTACCCTTCCGGGCAACCATCCCAATCTGGCGAACCTGCTTTGGGACAGTGTGACGATGAGCGATATGGATTGCAGGGTATCCGCAAATCAGTTGAATATCAGCGGCGATGTGCATGTGTTTTTTCTCTATGAGGGAGAGGACCGAAACGGCACTATCGGCAGCTATGAGGCCGTCCTGCCCGTGAACGGCAGTCTGGACTGCCATGGAGTGCGGGAGGGTATGATTCCCCGCGTACAGTACAAAATCGGCCAGAAGGAGCTGGCGATTCGACCGGACGAGGACGGAGAAGAGCGTGTGGTCAATGTGGAATTGACACTGGAAATGAACATTCATGTTTATGAAGAAGAGACGATAGAACTGGTGACAGACCTGTACGGGGTGCAGTCCGAGGTGACAGCCAAAAGTCATGAGGCCGTGCTGCCAAAGCTTTTGTCCGTGGCCGGCGGCCGGAAAAAACTGGCGGAGAAGGTACGCATTAAGGACGGCAAGGTGTTGTCCCTGCTGCACAGTGAGGGCAGTGCTGTTGTGGAGGAGCAGGTAATCAAGGAGAACGGTATTGCACTGGAGGGTGTTCTGAATCTGCAGGTACTGTATGTAAACGGTGAGGATGACGCACCCTACGGTTGTAAGAGAGAGGCCATCCCCTGGAATTATCTGCTGGAGGTACCGGGGGTGTCACCCCGGGATGCCGTCAGTGTGGAAGTCGATGTGGAGCAGCTGCAGGCCTCCATGTTGGACAGCGAGGAGATGGATGTGAAGGCATACCTGGCATTTTCGGTGATTTGTTTCCAAAAGCAGCCTCTTGAGCTGATTGACAGCGTGGAGCTTTCTCCCATCAACTCGGAAAAGAAGAATGCCCTTCCCGGCATGTCCATTTATCTGGTGAAGGATGGGGATAACCTGTGGAATATCGGCAAGAAATATTACTGCTCTGTGGATAGTATCCGCAAGCGCAACGAACTGGAATCCGATGAACTTCACCGCGGTCAGAAGCTGCTGATTGTGAAGGAATGTGCCGGCAAAATCTGATTTGATTGACTCTTTTCATCGATTAATTGGTAATCTAGGCAATTCGATGAGAAAACAACAAAATAAGTGTATTTTAGATAAAAAAAGATTGCACGGAACCTATGTTAGCAGGTCGTGCAATCTTTTTGCTTATTTATTCTTGATGTTCAATGTCAGTTCGTTGGAGGAGACGAAGGCCTCGTCCGAATAGAGCTCGTAGGAAACGCGGATGGTTCCATTATGGGGACCAATCATGTGCGCCAGCTCTTTGGTATGAATCTCCAGATGCAGGAGACCGAAAGGACTTCGGTAAGCGGTTATATAGTTTTCATCGGGCGTGAAGACCATGCGGGCATCGACATTGCCCTTGCGGGTGTAGGTCAGGGTTCCGTCCTTTAGCTTCAGGGAGTTCTGGGTCAGGGCGCCGCTCTCGTGGTCCTTCTCCTGATAAAACAGGAAGATGGCGCCGTCCTTTTCATGAAACTCACCGGGAAGCTGCTGAACGATGCGGGTTTCCTCACCGGCCTCATCCCTCTGCACGCCAATCACGGTAACAGTAACTTCTTTGTTCATTTTCAGTACCTAGTATTCCTCGATATTCACACTCTTTGCAGAGAGAATACCGTATTTGATGATGGAGTTTGCGAAGCGAACGAATTTCTCTGCCTTATCGCTGACATAGAACTGGTAGCGGTTGCTGCCCAAAGCGGGGGGCTGATCGTTCAGCATATCGAGCTCTGTCAGCAGCTCGGCAAGACTTCTGGCTGTCTCATAAGCGGGGTTTACCAGGGTAACCTCATCACCCATCACTCTTGCCAGAGTAGAGCGAATCAGAGGATAGTGGGTACAGCCCAGAATCAGGGTATCAATGTCGATATCAATGAGTTCGTTCAGATATCTTCTGGCAATCTCGTCGGTAACAGGATCCTCCAGCAGACCTTCCTCAACAAGAGGAACGAAGAGAGGGCAGGCCTTACCGTAGATGGTCACATCATCGGTGAGCTCCTTTATGTACTCGGAGTAAATCTGGCTGTTGATGGTTGCTTCGGTAGCGATAACGCCGATTCTCTTGTTGCGGGTAACCTCGGCTGCGGTTTTGGCACCGGGCTTTACCACGCCGATAATGGGAATATCCAGTTCCTTCTCCAGTTCATCCAGAGCGTAGGCACTGGCGGTATTACATGCAATTACGATACATTTCACATCGAAGGTTCGCAGGAAACGAACAATCTGCTCCGAAAATCGGGTGACGGTTTCCTTGGACTTGCTGCCGTAGGGAACGCGGGCAGTGTCTCCGAAGTAAATAATTTTTTCATTGGGCAGCTGACGCATAATCTCGCGGAATACCGTGAGCCCGCCGACACCGGAATCGAATACGCCGATGGGGGCATCCTTTCTCATCAGTTCTGTATTATATTGTCCCATTTCAAAACCTCCAGTAGAGAGTTTATTTCTTCTAAAAATTTAAAACGAATGCGCACAGGTGCATGGTCGGCCCGCATCAGCCGGCGATAGTAAATCAGACAGGCTTCATCCTCCTCCGCCAGAACCTCCTCGCCGGATTCGTCCAGGGTCAGGATTCTTACGGTCTCCGAATTAAAGGCAAGCTCGGGGTACAGGTAACCCCACCAGCCAAGGGCGGCACATAACAGCAGCACAGCGCGCAGATGCAGCATTTTCTTTCTCATCGGACAGCTCCTTTCATTGATAACAGGAGTATGCCCGAAAAAACGACGCCTAAACCACTTTACTTTTGCTTGTTCTCTCTGTCAAGGCGAATGCGGTTGAGAATCGCGTTTTCCTGATTGTCAATGTGAACCTTGGCAGCTTTCGCAGCGGTAGCCTTATCCTTGCTGACGATGCTTTCGTAAATGATTCGATGCTCATCAATCAGAGTGGCGTGCTGATCCAGATCCTTGATGTACTCGAAACGATAGCGGTACATCTGCTCAGCCAGATTGTTTACCAGCTGAATCAGTTTTTCGTTGCCGGTGGCGGTGACGATGATATTGTGGAGAGCCACATCAGCCTCTGCAATCATTTTCAGGTCGTGGGTTTTTACAACCTCCTCAAAATTATCACAGGCTGCCTTCAGGGAAACCAGTTCCTCGGGAGTGATGCGTTCACAGGCCAGCTCTGCACAGAGAGCGTCCAGTGCCTTTCTGACCTCCAGCACATCCTGAATTCCCTTTTCGTTAATCTGTGCAACCACAGCGCCGCGGCGGGGAATCATGGTCACAAGACCCTCCAGCTCCAGCATGTGCATGGCCTCACGGATGGGAGTACGGCTGACCCCCAGACTGTTCGCCAGATGAATTTCCATCAGTCGCTCGCCGGGCTTTAATTCACCGGTCAGGATAGCCTGACGCAGTGTGTTGAAAACCACATCGCGAAGGGGAAGCAGTTCATTCATGTTTGTCATTTGAAAAGTATGCTGCATAATAATTACCTATGCCTTTCTTTCCTGGATAAAGGTGGTCAGGAAGAGGTGCTTGGCAAGTCCTTCCTCCACCGCAGTTTCGTAAGCTTTCTTTGCCTTAGCCTCGTCGTCGAAGATACCGAATACGGTAGGGCCGCTGCCGCTCATGACGCTGCCAAGAGCACCGAGAGAGAGCATGCGCTTCTCAATGTCGGACACTACGGGGTACGCGGGAACCGTCACTGCCTCCAGCACATTCTCCAGACGGGAGGTAATGCCGGAAAGACTGCCGGCTTCGATGGCTTCCATTATGCCGTCAATATCCGGATGATGCGCAATAGGCTGCGCGTCCAGATGGGTATACACATATTTGGTGGAAACATTAATGTCGGGCTTAGCCACCAGAAGAAAGCAGGAGGGAGCGGGCTTTAAGGCGGTCAGCTTCTCGCCGATTCCTTCTGCGAGGGCAGTGCCGCCCAGAATACAGTAGGGCACATCCGCACCGATTTTTACGGAGAGAGTCATCAGCTCTTCGCGGCTGATCTTCAGATCAAAGAGTTCGTTCATCCCCTTGAATACGGCAGCTGCATCCGTGCTTCCGCCGGCCATGCCTGCGGCAATGGGAATACGCTTGGTCAGATGAATTCGAACACCTTCCTCAATATGATAGGTCTCCTTCATCAGCTTTGCTGCCTTGTATACCAGATTGGTTTCATCTGCAGGCAGTTCACCGGAGTCGGTGGTCATGGAGATACCGCTCTCGGTTTTCTCCAGAAGCAGTTCATCGCAGATACCGATGGTCTGCATGATCATTCTTACTTCATGATAGCCATTGGGCAGGATTCCTATGACATCCAGTCCCAGATTAATTTTCGCATATGCATTCAGCTTGATTTGTTCCATTGTTCCCTCGAAATCATATTGTTGATTGTATACAAAGTATTTTGTATACACAGATTGTATTTAATTATATACAATTTCCCGATGATAGTCAAACAAAAAAGAGCCTCACTCTTTCGAGTAAAGCTCTTTGGAATGTCCTTATTTAATGGGCTTAGCGCCTGCCTTAGCCTGAGCAGCTTCAACTGCACGTCTGAAACGACTCTTCTTAACCTCGGGCTTGGGCTCTGCCTTGCCGTGAAGTCCCTTAACACCTACAACATAGATGCCGCTGACCTCTGCCTTAACTTCCTTTTTCACGGGAACGGAATCGAAAATCTTCTCATCACAGATCAGTGTCATAATCTGGGGACCAACCTTAGCCTTGACAACGGGAACCTTGGAATTGCGGAATGCCTTCGGGGTCTGGTCGATGACCATCTGGGGAAGTCCGGATTCCTTCAGCTTCATTCGCTTCTTGTCAATAATCAGCATGGAATAGGTCTGCTTGTTAGCCTCTAAGAGTTCCTGCTGTTCAGCCTGCTTTTTCTGCGCCTTTTTACCAAGGAAATAAAGTACGACCATCGCGATGATTAATACCGCGAGAATGATCAGAAATATAATTGTGCCGGTTTTCATTTGCCTAACCTCCTGATGTTGCAATCTAACAAGGGTATTCTACCACATACCCCACAAATAAGGCAACAAAACTTTCTATGAAAATACAGGCAGCAGATTTTATTGATTCTTAAGAACTGTGATTTTTTGGTGTCTTTAATTGCAAAAGGGAAATGGTTATGATATAACATTAAAATGAATCAAAAAATAAAAGAATTATTGTGAGGAATTTTATGAAAAAGAATATCTTGAGAATTGTAACCCTTGCAACTGTACTGACTCTTGCAGGCTGTGGTTCCCAGACAACCGAGGAAACAAAGACCGAGAGCAGCGCGGCAACAGAGAGCACTGCTGTGGCTGAGGCATATACCCCGCTTCATCAGATGGATATGGCAAAGCTGGTAACGCTTGGCGATTATAAGAACCTGAAGATTGAGGTAGATGCGGCTGCAGTTTCCGATAACGAAGTGGAAGAACTGATGAGTTCCCTGTATGTGAGACATATTGATGCAGAAAACGGCGGTATTGTAGATCGTCCCGTTGCTGTGGGCGATGTTGCGGTAATCGATTACGAAGGTAAAAAGGACGGCGTTGCATTTGCCGGCGGAACCGCGCAGGGCTCTGACCTGACAATCGGCAGCGGACAGTTTATCGATGGCTTTGAAGACGGACTGATTGGCGTAATGCCCGGTGAAACCGTTGACCTGAATCTGACCTTCCCCGCAAACTACGGCAATGCAGAGCTGGCAGGACAGGCGGTTGTATTTACCGTTAAGGTAAACTTCATTCGTCCCGCTGCAATTCCCGTGGCAGAGATGGATGATGAACTGATTGCAAATATCGGACTTCCCACTGTTACCGATGTAGATTCCTACAGAAAGTACATTAAGGATTACCTGCAGAGCTCTAAACAGCAGGAACATGATCAGGCAGTGGAGAGCGCCATTCTGAATAAGCTGATTGAAGTATGTACCATTTCAGAGGAACTTCCCGAGGCCATGCTGCAGGATTACTCCAGAAGAATTATGACTACACTCAGCAATAACGCAGCCGGTTACGGTGTGAGTGCAGAAGAGTATTGCAACTATTTCTACGGTATGAGTGCTACCGACACCGCAGCTACCTATGGCTATATCACTCTGGAGCAGAACCTGATTCTGCAGGCAATCGCGAATGAGCAGAACCTGAACATTTCCGATGAGGATCTGAATGCAGAATTGCTGTCTCGTGCACAGATGGCCGGTCTTTCCACAGTGGAAGAGTATCTGGGTGCAACCTCCATCGATGAGTACAGAGAGTACTTCATGGGCGATGCGGTAATGGCATATCTGCTTGAGAATACTACCATCGTTGAGAAATAAGAATTGATTGAAGAATAAAAATAAGCCACTGCCGTGTGAAGCAGTGGCTTTTCTTTGTTTTCATTTAGAACTCGCAGGACTTGGGAGTTCTGGGATAAGGGATGACGTCTCTGATGTTCTCAACGCCGGTCAGGTACATGATCAGTCTCTCGAAGCCCATACCGAAACCGCTGTGGATGCATCCGCCGTATCTTCTGGTGTCGAGGTACCAGTCGATGCCGTCCTTGTCAACGCCCATCTGATCCATTCTCTCAAGGAGCTTGTCCAGATTCTCCTCACGCTGGCTTCCGCCCATCAGCTCGCCTGCCTGGGGAACGAGAAGGTCAACAGCTGCAACAGTCTTGTCATCGGGATTTACCTTCATGTAGTAAGCCTTGATATCCTTAGGCCAGTCAGTTACAAATACAGGTCCGTTGAAGTACTCAACGATATATTTCTCATGCTCCTTTGCGATATCCTCGCCGTAGTCGGGCTGGAACTCCCACTTAACATCGGCCTTCTTGAGGATGTCGATTACATCATGATGCTTGATTCTGGTGAAGTTGGAAGCTACGATGTCGGTGAGCTTCTTCTTCAGTCCCTTGGAAACGAACTGATCACAGAAATCAATTTCTTCAGGGCACTTCTCAAGAACATAGGAAACAACGAACTTCAGCATTTCTTCCTCAATGTCCATCAGACCGTTCAAATCACAGAAGGCCATCTCGGGCTCAATCATCCAGAACTCGTTTGCGTGGGTCTGGGTGTTGGAGTTCTCTGTTCTGAAGGTAGGACCGAAGGTGTAGATATCACCGAATGCCATTGCGAAGGTCTCACCCTGCAGCTGGCCGGAACCGGTGATGAAGGACTGCTTTCCGAAAAGGTCCTTGGAGAAATCAACCTTGCCGTCCTCGGTCATGGGAAGCTCGTTCATGTTCAGAGTGGTAATCTTGAACATCTGATCGGAACCTTCACAGTCTGCTCCGGTAATCAGAGGAGTATGAACATAAACATAACCACGGTCCTGGAAGTAAGTATGAATAGCCATTGCAGCGACGCTCCTTACACGGAATACTGCGCTGAACAGGTTGGTTCTGGGTCTTAAGTGAGCAACGGTTCTGAGGTACTCTCTGGTGTGTCTCTTGGGCTGGATGGGATAATTCTCAGGGCAGTCACCAAGCATGGTCACCTTGGTTGCGTGGATTTCGAAGGGCTGCTTCATGTCGGGAGTCAGTACAACTTCACCGATTACCTCAACGGAAGCACCTACTCTGATTTTTGAAATGTCCTCGAAATTAGCAAGCTTCTGGTCGTATACAACCTGAAGGCCTTCGAAGAATGAGCCGTCATTTACTGTGAGGAATCCAAACTGTGACTGTGATCTGTTGGTTCTGACCCAGGCACAGACAGTTACTTCTTTTTGAGCATATTCTGCTGTGTTTCTGAATAATTGCTTGATTTTAGTTCTCATGCTTTCTCCTCCATTTATTCTATTTATTTATCTGCATCTTATCTGTATCGTAAGAAACCTGAACGATAAATTTCAATAAATATTACCACAATTCAATTCCACTTTTCAACTTATTTTGTTCTCAAAAAGTTAATAATTTTGTTAATGAAAAGACAGGCAATTTGTGGTATGCTTTTAATGTTATATAGAATGCGTGATTGTGTTCATTTTTGAGGAATAGATATATGAGAAAAGAAATGAAAGTGAAGTTTTGGGCGGCCGGCGTGTCGCTTGCAATATTCGGACTGATTTGGGGAAGCCCCATGACTGCACATGCTACCTCCATCGGCGAGGTGCAGAGCAATATCAACAAGCATCAGAATGAAATGGATAAATGGAATGACAAGGCCAGTCAGCTGGAGGATGAGCAGGATCTGATCGAGGAGCAGATCTCCGACCTGAATGCGGAGATTATCAACACCATGGCCTGCATCGAACTGAAGGAAGAGGAGATAGCTGCCAAGGAGAATCAGATTTCCGAGAAGATTGTGCAGATTGAGCTGACACAGGCTGCTTATGAGGCGGCGGTCATCCGCGAGGAGAACCAGCGCAACAGCATGCGTGAGTACACCAGACTGACCTATGAGAATAAGGAGGTAACCTATTTCTCCGCACTGCTTTCCGGTAAAGGCTTTTCGGAAGCACTGAATCTGATGGACAATGTGGAAAAGGTTTACACCTACAACCTGACCAGACTGAATGCTTATATCAACACCAAGACAGAGGTGCAGCAGCTTTGGGACCAGCTGGAGATTGACAAAACCACTCTGGAGACAGACAAGGTTGGCCTCGAGGAGGACAGAGCAGAGCTTGCCGCTCTGAAGACCGATCTGGATTCCAAGCTTGCCATCAAGAAAAAGGAATCTGCAAACTATGATGCAGAGATTAAGAAGGCTAAAAACGCAGCTGCGGCAGCGAAGAAGCAGCTGGCAGCAGACAAGGCAAAGCTGAAGGAGCTGCAGGCAGCGGCCTCTAAGCCTGCCAAGAATATCACGGTTACCAATACCAACTATGCTTCCATCACCGATGGTGCTACCGGAAGTGAGCTTGGCAAGAAGATTGCAAAGTACGGCTGTCAGTATATCGGTAATCCTTATGTTATGGGCGGCACCAGCCTGACCAACGGAGCTGACTGTTCCGGATTTACCTACAGAATTTATTCCGATTTCGGTTATACCATTCCCAGAACCTCAACCCAGCAGAGAAGTGCGGGTACCGGCGTCGCCTATGCGGACGCTCAGCCCGGCGACCTGATCTGCTACAGCGGGCATGTCGGAATGTACATCGGCGGCGGACTGATTGTTCACGCCAGCAATAAGAAGACAGGTATCAAGGTAAGCAATGCGCAGTACAGAACCATTCTTGCCGTACGCAGAATTTTGAATTAGCCTGATTCTTTGGAGGACTTGAGATCATGAAAATCATTATTGCGGGTGAAGGAAAGATGGGCGCTACCCTGACACGCCAGTTGTCGGCGGAGGGTGACGACCTGACATTGATTGATTCCAACCCCAAGGTATTGGAATCCAGTGAGGAGCGATATGACATTATGGTAGTGCAGGGCAACTGCGCGACCATGGATGTGCTGCTGCAGGCAGGCGTCAAGGAGGCAGATCTGCTGATCGCCTGTGCAGGCGCAGATGAGATCAACCTGCTCTGTTGTATGACAGCTCATAATCTGAACCCCAAGATTCACACCATTGCCCGTGTGCGTAATCCGGAATATGCGGATCAGATTTATGCCATGAGAAGTATGTTCAACCTGTCTATGGCAGTAAATCCTGAGAAGCAGGCCGCTGTGGAAATCGCGAGACTGCTTCGTTACCCCGGCTTTCTGAAGCGTGACACCTTTGCCAAGGGCCGTGTGGAAATTGTAGAGCTTCGTATCGATGAGGGCAGTAAGCTCTGCAATGTTAAGCTGAACGATATGAACAGCATCGTTAAGTGCAAGATTCTGGTATGTACCGTTCTTCGAAACGGAACAGCCATCACCCCTAACGGACAGTTTGTGCTCCAGGAAGGCGACCGTATCTTCGTAACCGCGCCTGCCGAGGCACTGACCACCTTGTTGAACAATCTGGGTATCATTACCCACAAGGCAAAAAATATTACCCTTTGCGGCGGCGGACGTTTAAGCTACTATCTGGCAAAGCAGCTGGAGAACGCCTCCACAAATGTACAGATTATTGAGCAGGACCTGGATCGATGCAATCGTCTGGCGGAACTGCTTCCCAATACGAGCATTATTCACGGCGACGCCAGCAACCAGCATGTACTGGAGAGCGAGGGCATCTACAACTGTGATGCGCTGATCAGCATGACCGGTCTGGATGAACTGAACATGGTTGTTTCCCTGTTCGGCAGCCGCTGCGGTGTGCCTCAGGTCATCACCAAAATCGGTCGTATGGACAATGCAAATATCCTCGGAGATATTTCCGTGGGCAGTGTTGTCAGCCCCAAGGAACTGACCTGTAATACCATCGTTCGTTATGTGCGTGCCATGAAGAATCAGGAGGGTGCGGCCCTTACCGTTCATACCATCGCCGACGGACAGGCGGAGGCGGTAGAGTTCCGTGCCGATGAAAATACGCTGCACTGCGGCGAGCCTTTGAAAAATCTCAAAGTGAAGAAGGGCGTTCTTGTGGTTTGCATCACCAAGCGTGGACAGACCCAGATTCCCAACGGTGATTCCAGCTTCCAGAGCGGTGACACCGTCATTATTGTCACCAGCAGAGATAAGAGAATTTATCAGCTGAATGACATTTTTGAGTAAAGCGTTGAGAGAGGCTGGTTTGCTATGAACTATAAAATGATGGGCAAATTCATCGGCAAGATTCTGATGGTGGAAGCGGTCTTCATGATCCCCGCCATGCTGCTTGCACTGTGGGACAGAGATTTCGTGGTGGTCAAGGCTTTTATGGGAACCATGGCTATGATCTGCGGAATTGTCTGCCTGCTGTTTTTCCTTTGCCGTGATGCCAAGAATATCTTTTTTGCAAAAGAGGGTCTGGCCTGCGTAGGCTTAAGTTGGCTGGCCATGAGTCTTCTGGGGTGCTTCCCCTTCTTCTTTTCGGGAGTAATTCCTAATTTCATAGATGCTTTCTTTGAGATTACCTCAGGCTTTACCACAACGGGTGCATCCATTATGCCCGTGATTGAAGGTACCCCCAGAGGTATCCTGTACTGGAGAAGCTTCAGCCACTGGCTGGGCGGTATGGGTGTACTGGTATTCCTGCTGGCGATTTCCTCCTTCGGCGGAAGTGAGAGCGGCTTCACCATGCATCTGCTGCGTGCGGAGAGCCCGGGACCCAATGTAGGAAAACTGGTTCCCAAGATGAAAAAGACGGCAAGTATTCTGTACCTGCTTTATGTGGCACTGACAGTGCTGGATGTTATTTTCCTGTTGTTCGGCCGTATGGATTTCTTTGAGGCGGTTTGTACTGCGTTCGGTACGGCGGGAACCGGTGGTTTCGGTGTCCGCAATGACAGCCTGGCAGGCTACAGCTCTTATATTCAAAATGTGACAACCGTATTCATGCTGTTGTTCGGTGTGAATTTTACCTTATACTATCTGATCCTGATTAAGCAGGTGAAGAGTGTCTTCCACGATGAAGAGCTTCGGATGTATATTGTGATGGTATTCGGAAGTATCGCTCTGATTACCTGGAATCTGAGAGGTTTTTACTCTTCATTGGGCGAGACCATCAAGCATGCGGCCTTCCAGGTAGGTTCCATTGTTTCCACCACAGGTTATGCCACAGCGGACTTTGATCAGTGGCCCGGCTTTTCGAAGGCTATCCTGTTCTGCATTATGATTGTCGGTGCCTGTGCCGGATCCACGGCCGGTGGTTTCAAGTGCGGAAGAGCATTACTGGTCATCAAGAGCCTGCGCAGAAGTGTCCGTCAGGTTATGCATCCCCAGAAGGTGCAGAAGGTTCGCCTGAACAACCAGCCGGTGGATGAAAAGGTATTGCAGAATACCAATGCATATCTGGCAGCCTACACCATGATCTTCGTGTTCAGCTTTATTCTGATTTCTGTGGACGGTTTTTCCCTGACCACAAACCTTTCGGCAGTGCTGGCCTGCTTCAACAATATCGGTCCCGGCTTCGATGCGGTAGGACCGGCCAGAAATTTTGCAGACTTCAGTATGTTCTCTAAGATTGTACTGATTATTGATATGCTTGCGGGCAGATTGGAAATCTTCCCGATTCTGATTTTGTTCTCACGTTCAACCTGGAAACAAAAGTAAGTTTTCCAAAAGGAGGTATGACTTATGGCAGACATGATGGATGAAGTAATGGATGAATCAAAGGACTGGACCCCACGCGAGAAGCACTTCAAGGTGTTCGAGCGTTACATGGGCGTGCTGAAGGGCAGAGCCGGCAAGTACTTTATTCCCGGCAGCAGCAATTATCACGACAAGAAAATCAAGAAATTTATGGAATTATACAAGATTCCCATCCCTTTTGAAGAGGTGGTAATCTTCCTGGATACCACTGTTTTCAGAAGTGCCAAGGAAGGCTTCCTGTTCACCACCGAAGGTGTTGTGGTGAAGATGGATATGGATAAGCTGACCTTCCTTTCCTTCGCAAAGATGGAGAAAGCAGAGCTGGAGGAAATCAAGGATCCCGACACCGCAATTGTGACAGAGAAGATTCTGGTAACCTTCAAGGACGGTACCACCAAGCATGTGCTTGACTACGATATCAGAAAGAATTTCTTCGTAGATTACCTGAACGATGCTTTGGAACAGTACAAGAATCCCTAATACGGACAAGGAAGGTAAGAACCGGTGGTCATTCAAGGTGCCAGGGTTTATTCCCAAAATCATAGATTCGAAGAGAAAACGATAACGATAAAAGACCGGCGCATTACGGAAGACACCTGCGGAGAGACCGCAGGTGTTGTCCAGGATGCGTCCGGTCTTTTTGCCATTCCGGGGCTGGTGGACATGCATCTCCACGGAGCGGCAGGCTATGATTTCTGCACGACGGACGCAGAAGGGCTGGAAGCCATTGCGGAATATGAGGCTGCACACGGCGTAGCCGCAATCTGTCCGACGACCATGACCCTGCCGATGGAGGAACTGGAAAGAGTCGTGGAACGAATCGGAGCTTTCCGAAGAAATCAATCTGCAGGAAAGAAAGTCTGTGGCGCAGCTGTGGTCGGTATCCGATTGGAAGGTCCTTTCCTGAACGAAAAGAAAGCAGGGGCACAGAATGCGGCGCATCTGATTTTGCCGGATGCCGAAGCGATAGAACGCCTGCAGAATTGCTGTGACGGAATGATTCGAGTGGCAGATACGGCACCGGAGCTTCAGGGTGGTATGGAACTGATTCAGGAACTGAGCAGTAAAGTGAGAGTATCCGTAGGCCATACGGATGCCGATTATGATATGGCTTTGAAAGCCTTTGCGGCAGGGGCAGGACAGCTTACCCACTGCTTTAATGCCATGAACGGCATCCATCATCGCATGCCGGGGCCGATTATCGCGGCAATGGAGGCAGGCGCTTCGGCGGAGCTGATTGCCGACGGTGTCCATGTGCATCCGGCTATGGTACGATTTGCGTTCCGAAGCTTCGGGGCAGACAAGGTGATTCTGATTTCAGACAGCATGGAGGCAACCGGACTGCCGGACGGTACCTACGCGCTGGGAGGCCAGCGGGTAACAGTGCAGGGCAGCAGAGCAGAACTGGCAGAAGCGCCCGATATAATTGCCGGGTCCGTGACCAATCTGTTTGACTGTATGCGTTGTGCGGTTCTTGAGATGGGAATTCCGTTTGAGGATGCAGTTTGGGCTGCAGCCGAGAATCCCGCCAGGGCACTGGGCATTGAAGAAGATTACGGCAGTCTGGAGCCGGGACATCTGGCGAATATCGTTCTGGTAGATGAGAAGCTGCAGATTCGGATGATACTGAAAGAGGGAGAGGTCATAAGACATTGAGTGAGAATCGATTGATAAAACAAATCAAAGAAGAACATCTGGTAAGGCGGTATGCCCTGTTTCTGGTGGGCCTGTTCATCGCCTCACTGGGCGTGGCTTTTTCTACAAAGGCGGGACTGGGAACTTCTCCCGTGGCATCGGTACCCTATTCGGTATCGCTGGTCAGCACATTATTTACCTTTGGCGGCTGGCTGAATCTGTGGAGCGTGATTCAGATCACGGTACAGGTGCTGTTGCTGCGAAGCCGCTGCAAGCCGATGGAGATTCTGATTCAGACCGTGCTGGCTTTTGCCTACGGCTACATGACAAACTTCTCCTGTACCCTGATTGCGGGACTTAAGGTGACAAACTATGCGTCTCAGCTGTTCTTCCTGGCAGTGAGCTGCTTTGTGCTGGGCTTCGGTATCTGGATGCAGTTTAAGGGCGGCGTGGCAATGCTCCCCGGAGAGGCCATGAACCGTGCCATCGCTACGGTTAGCGGCAAGAAATATGAGAACATCAAAATCTTTTTTGACATCGCTTACATTTGTGTGGCAGTGGTAATCTGCCTGATCTTCACCGGCAAGCTGTCCGGCGTGCGCGAGGGAAGTATTATCGCCGCAATTGTAATCGGAAATATCATCAAAGGATATAATCGTCTGTTTGACAGAATTACGAAAGGTAAGGGCAAGGCTTAATGAGCGAGAAGAAAATATCCAATTTCACGGCTGACATTCACTTGGAGGACTATACTGCGGAGTATGAGTGCAATTACGCCACCGCAGATAATATTGTATTTATGGGCGGAAGAGAAGTGATTTCCCTGGACGGCAGCTGGCAGTATGCGGTGGACCAGTATGATACCTTCCTGCGCCAGAAGTGGTTCAGGGATCTGGGACAGCCTTCCACCTCGAAATTCACCTTTCCTGTGGACTACAGCTTTGACCAATGGCCCGATATGAAGCTGCCCTGCTGTTGGAATGTGCTCTGCGATGCGTATCATATCTATGACGGCAGCATGGTATTCACCAAGAAGTTTTCCTATGAGAAGAAGGACAAGGAAGTAATCCTGCGTATCGGTGCAGCAAACTATATTTGCCGCGTATTCATAAACGGCAATTATGTGGGTATGCACAGAGGCGGCTCCACGCCCGCCTTCTGGAATGTGACGGAATATCTGCAGGCGGAGAACCGTATCCTGATTCAGGTGGACAGCACCAGACGACCTACTCAGGTGCCTACGGAAAATACCGACTGGTTCAATTACGGCGGTGCTTACAGAGAAATCAGTCTGGTGGAGGTGCCTAAGGTTTGCGTGAAGGATTTCTTTATCGCTTTGGTGCCCGACAATCAGTACAACAGGATTCGCGCACAGGTGACGCTGTCAGAGAAGGTTTGCGGCAGTGCAAATCTGAAGATTGCGGAGCTGGGAATTTCCGCTGCGATTGAAGTAAAGGATGGCTTTGGCGAAGTGACTCTGGAGGCAGCGCCCGAACTCTGGGCTCCCGAGAACCCCAAGCTTTACGATGTGGAATTGTGTTATGGGGAAGATATGGTGAGCGACAGAATCGGTTTCCGCCAGATTCGCGTGGTGGGAAGAGATATCCTGTTGAACGGAAAGTCCCTGTTCCTGCGCGGCATCAGCTGCCATGAGGAGAGTGTGCCAAACGGTAAGGCATTGACTGACGAGGAGAGAATCGAAAACATTAAGCTGGCCAAGGAAATGGGCTGCAATTTCATGCGACTGGCTCATTATCCTCATCACGAAAATGCGGCAAAGCTGGCAGATGAGCTGGGCTTGCTTCTGTGGGAGGAGGTTCCGGTTTACTGGGCAATCCGCTTTGAGAGAGAGGCAACCTATGCCGATGCGGAGAACCAGCTGAAGGAACTGATCTTGCGTGACCGCAATCGCGCCAGCGTCATCATCTGGTCCGTGGGAAATGAGAACCCTGACACCGATGCGAGACTGCATTTCATGAGCGGTCTGGCAAAGTGTGCTCATGCACTGGACGACACCAGAATGGTTTCCGCAGCCTGCCTGGTAAATGCGGAGAAGAACAAGATTGAGGATCGATTGGCAGAGTATCTGGATATTATCGGTCTGAATGAATATTACGGCTGGTACAATCCTGATTTCAGCAACCTGCCTGTACTGCTGGCAAACAGCAATCCCGATAAGCCTGTCATCATCACCGAGTTTGGAGCAGATGCCCTGACCGGTCTGCACGGCACCGATGACGACAAGGGTACCGAGGAATGCCAGCGCGCGGTATATGAGCAGCAGATTGCCACCATCCGCACCATTCCTTATATCAAGGGTATGACTCCCTGGATTATGTACGATTTCCGTTGTCCCAGAAGAACCTCCTGGAAGCAGAAGTACTATAACAGAAAGGGCCTGTTCAATGAGGACAAGACCTACAAGAAGCCTGCGTACTATGTGCTGCAGAAGTTCTATGAGGAGTTGGCAGGAAAGTAGATATGACCAAGAATAAGAAACGATTGATTTATGCTGTGCTGACGGTGCTTCTGTTCCTGACAGAGGTCTGTATCGCGGTGTTTGTGAAGGGCGGCTTTATCCGCTACACCTTAGGAGATGTGCTGGTGACGATTTTACTGTACACCTTCGTGCGCATTTTCCTTCCTGAGGGAGTTCGGTTGCTGCCTCTGTATATTTTCATTTTCTCTGCTTTCGTGGAGTTCCTGCAGTATGTGCAGATTCTGAAGCTTCTGGGCCTGTCGCAGTACAGACTGCTCAACATTATCTGCGGCAGTTCCTTCTCCTGGGGCGATATCGTGGCTTATGGAGTGGGATGTCTGGTTTGCGCAGCGGCAGTGGCTTTAGGGGTGGTTTACAAGGGGAATCACAAGAAGCTTTAAAGTGAAAATATCGGTGAAATGCCGGTGAAATAAGCAAAACCTGATTTGGATGGCAAGCCGATTTGTGAGTTTACCATTATAACCGGATAAATCAGTTTTGTATGGCAATGAATTTGAGGCGATTTACCATCAAAGTGACCGTCGTTCGATTCTAATGGTAAAACACTTAAGCTATATTACCATTGAAAAAGTAAAAATTGCTGTTCAATGGCAAAGCGAATGAAATAGTTTGCCATCGGAATGAAGAATGAACTGCCTTAATGGTAAAGTCAGGAAAATGATGTGCCATCAAACTGAAGGATTATAGCATTTGATGGCAAAAGATGGACAAAAAGAAACGGGAGTCGCGCTTGACTCCCGTTTCCGTGGTTACATGCATGGAAAGCGTGATGCCAAGGCAACAAAATAACCGCCTGAGAAATAGTTGTCAAACCGTAGGATGTACGATATTGTTTTAACTAGGAAAACTTGAGGAAGGAACTATCAGCCATGATTACACTAAGCAAAACTACAACAGCAGAACAGCCCCTGTGGGAAGAATTGTACCTGAAGTCTTTCCCGGAAATCGAGCGCAAGCCTATCAAGCTTCTTTATGATTTGCAGAGCGCGGGCAAGGCCATGATGCTGTCCATCCATGATGAAAAGACGGGAGAGTTTGTGGGACTGTGTTACTTCCTGACTTACGGTAGTGATATTCTCTTTGATTACTTTGCAATTTTGCCGGAGAAGCAGAGCAAAGGGTATGGCGCCAATGTGCTTCAGGTGGCAGCGAGTACCTTCCCGGGCAAGCGTATCTTCGGAGAGGTGGAGCCTGTGGATCCCAACGCGGACAATGCCAGGCAGAGAGAACGCCGCATGGACTTCTACCTGCGCAACGGCGTGAAGCCTACCGGTATTATTGTGGACCTGTTCGGCTGTGAACTGCAGCTCATGTATGTGGGTGAAAATGCTCCCTCTTACGAAGAGTACAGAACCTTCCTGACACACATCATCGGGGAGGAAATTGTCAGCAAGAATGTGCACTTCTTACGACAGGAATCTATGGAGCAAAGATGATGGAATATCATAGGTCGGCAGGCGACAAAATTCCAAACATTTCATTGACTTTGCAACCCTTAAATGATATACTAACCACGTTTTGAGAGGATTGATTTAGAGCCTTTCAGGCAATATACGGACCACTTCCCAGCGGAAGTCGAGGCCATACGGACAGCCGGGTCCACTGCCGAGTTGCAGATTTTCTGCGTTATTGATTGAGTTAGAAGCTCAAATTTCTTAAGTTGGTTACTTTATAACCATGATTGCATGATGCGTGCAGACTTGTGAAACGGTCAATAAGAGTAGTAAAAGTATTATTGCTATATAGACTCTAAAAAGATTCAGGAAGAAAAGGGGGATTGTGTATCCGCGTCGGATTGTCCGGTTCGGAAGACAACGCTCTGTTTCTTGCAACACCGTATATGACAGGCCTGCTGGTTTCAGCAGGCCTTTTTGTATTCTCATTTCAATAGAAGGAGGAACCAAACCGTGAATTCCAAATCCTATCATTTAGATCAAAGAAAAGCCCCCATTTATGAGGCACTGGAGCAGTTCAGACAGATGAGAGTCGTTCCCTTCGACGTACCCGGCCATAAGCACGGCAAGGGCAACCCGGAGCTGACCAGCTTCCTGGGCAAGCAGTGCGTCGGCGTTGATGTCAACAGCATGAAGCCTCTGGACAATCTCTGTCATCCCATTTCCGTTATCAGAGAGGCGGAGGAACTGGCGGCGGATGCTTTCGGTGCAGCCCATGCCTTCCTGATGGTAGGCGGTACCACCAGCTCCGTACAGAGCATGGTTCTTTCCGTTTGTAAGCACGGCGATGAAATCATCCTTCCCAGAAATGTACATAGAAGTGTCATCAACGCACTGGTTCTTTGCGGTGCGATTCCCGTATATGTAAATCCCGAGATGGACGGGCGCCTGGGTATCTCCCTTGGTATGAAGCGTGAGCAGGTTGCCAAGGCAATCAAAGAGCATCCCAAGGCAGTTGCCATTCTGGTAAACAATCCTACCTATTATGGTATCTGTTCCGACCTGCGTGCCATCGTAAAGATGGCCCATGACGCCGGTATGTACTGTCTGGCAGACGAGGCACACGGAACTCACTTTTACTTTGGCAGCGGCCTTCCCGTTTCGGCGATGGCAGCAGGTGCCGACATGGCAGCAGTTTCCATGCACAAGAGCGGCGGCAGCCTGACCCAGTCCAGCCTTCTTCTTTGCGGACCCAGAGTGCATGCGGATTATGTGCGTCAGATTATCAACCTGACCCAGACAACCTCCGGCAGTTATCTGCTGATGTCCAGTCTGGATATCAGCCGTCGTAACCTGGCACTTCGCGGTCGTCAGATGTTCCATGAGGTAACCGACATCGCAGAGTATGCGAGAGACGAGGTCAATGCCATCGGTGGTTATTACGCTTTCGGCAAGGAACTGTGCAACGGCGATTCCGTATTTGATTTTGATACCACAAAGCTTTCCATTCACACCAGAGATATCGGTCTGGCGGGCATTGAGGTTTATGATATTCTCCGCGACGAGTACGATATCCAGATTGAGTTCGGTGATATCGGCAACCTTCTGGCTTACATCTCCATGGGAGACAAGTACGCGGAGGTTGAGCGTCTGGTAAGTGCGCTGGCAGAGATTCGCAGACGTTTCCAGAAGGACAGCTCTGGTCTGATGAACAACGAGTACATCGAGCCCATCGTAGCCTGCAGCCCTCAGGAGGCTTTCTATTCCGAGAAGGTCAGCCTTCCTCTGGAGGAGACAGTGGGTCAGATCTGTAGTGAATTCGTAATGTGCTATCCTCCGGGAATTCCTATTCTGGCGCCCGGTGAGATGATCACCAAGCCCATCCTGGACTACATTGTGTATGCAAAGGAAAAGGGTTGTTCCATGACCGGCCCCGAGGACCCCGAGATTTTGCATTTGAATGTTATTAAAGACAGATTTGTAAAAAAATAAGAAAGGCAGGAAGAAAAATGGAATTTTGGTTCAGTGAGTTTCATACTCCCGATGTAAAACACAGTATCAGATTTAATGAGCATCTCTATTCCAAGCAGAGTGCTTTTCAGAGAATCGATATTTTTGACACCCCCGAGTTCGGCCGCGTGCTGGCTGTGGACGGCAATGTCATGCTGACAGAGCGTGACGAATTTATTTACGATGAAATGATGACACATGTACCCATGGCTGTGCATCCCGGCATCAAGAAGGTTCTTGTTATCGGCGCAGGAGACGGCGGCGTAGTAAGAGAGCTGACCAGATACGACAGAGTAGAGTGCATCGACCTGATTGAGATGGACCCCATGGTTCTGGAGGCATGTCGTGCCTATCTGCCCGGCAATGCCTGCCGTATGGATGACCGCCGTGTACATATCACCTTCGGCAATGCCATGAAGGAAATCAGACACTGTGAGAACGAGTACGACCTGATTATCGTAGACTCCACCGATCCCTTCGGACCTTCCGAGGGCCTGTTCACCAAGGAGTTCTACGGCATCTGCTACAATGCGCTGAAGGAAGACGGAATCATGGTTAATCAGCAGGGCAGCCCCTTCTATGCGGAGGACGCTAAGGCAATGCAGAGAAGCCACAAGAGAATCGCAAGCACCTTCCCCATCAGCCGTGTTTACCAGGCACATATTCCTACCTACGCGGCAGGCTACTGGACCTTCGGTTTCGCCAGCAAGAAGTATCATCCCGTGGATGACCTGAATACTGCGGAATGGCTGAAGCTAAATCTGAAGACCAGATATTACACACCTCATCTTCATAAGGGAGCATTCTATTTGCCTGCTTTCCTGGAAGAAATGCTTTTGGAAGTGGAGAATGAAATCTGATGCAGAAGAATGTAGAAACCTTTATCGCCTGTGATGCACCCTATGCAGAGGCAGACATCGTCCTGTTCGGTGCACCCTTTGACTCCACCACCTCCTTCCGTCCCGGCGCTAGATTCGGTTCCGCAGCCATTCGTCACGAGAGCTTCGGTATCGAAACCTACAGTCCCTATCAGGACATGGACCTGGAGGACATTTCCGTATTTGACAGCGGCGACATCGAGCTTTGCTTCGGTTCCGCTGAAAGCGCTCTTGCAGATATCCAGGACAGAGCCGCAGAGATTCTGGCTGACGGCAAGCTCCCCTTCTTAATCGGAGGCGAGCATCTGGTAACCCTCGGCAATGTGAGAGCCGTATTTGAGAAGTATCCCGACCTGCACATCGTACATTTTGATGCCCATGCAGACCTTCGTGATGACTATCTTGGCGCAAAGCTCAGCCATGCCTGTGTTATCAGAAGATGTTTCGAACTGGTAGGCAACGACAGAATTCATCAGTTCTGCATCCGCTCCGGTGAGAGAAGTGAATTTGCTTTTGCAAAACAGCACACCGATTTCCATCCCCTGTCCTTTGATGGCCTGGAGGAGGCGATGGCTGACCTGAAGGAGAGCGGTGTTCCCGTATACTTCACTATTGACCTCGATTGTCTGGATCCCTCCTGCTTCCCCGGAACAGGAACTCCCGAGGCAGGCGGCGTAACCTTCCTGCAGCTGCTGGATGCCATCAAGTGTGTCTGTGAGACCAATGTTGTGGCAGCTGATATCAACGAGCTTGCACCCATGCTGGATACCACCGGTGTTTCCACCGCAATGGCCTGCAAGGTTTTGAGAGAATTCTTATTGGCACTGTCCAAATAAATATGATTCGTAAGGAGAAATGAAAAATGAGTAGAGTACTTGTAATCGGATGCGGCGGCGTTGCCGGCGTAGCAATCAGCAAATGTTGTCAGTTGGACTCTGTTTTCACAGAGCTTTGTATCGCTTCCAGAACCAAATCAAAGTGTGATGCTCTGGCTGAGAAGCTGGCACCTAACACCAAGACCAAAATCACTACCGCTCAGGTAGATGCAGATGATGTAAATCAGGTAATTGAGCTGATCAATTCCTACAAGCCCGAGCTGGTTATGAACATTGCGCTTCCTTACCAGGATCTGACCATCATGGACGCTTGTCTTGCCTGCGGCGTTAACTATATGGACACCGCAAACTACGAGCCCGAGAACACGGATGATCCCGAGTGGAGAGCAATCTATGAGAAGAGATGTGAGGAGAAGGGCTTCTCTGCATACTTCGATTACAGCTGGCAGTGGGCATACAAGGAGAAGTTTGAGAAGGCAGGTCTCGTAGCACTTCTCGGCTGCGGCTTTGACCCCGGTGTTACCCAGGCTTACTGCGCATATGCAAAGAAGCATCAGTTCGATACCATCGAAACCATTGATATTCTGGACTGCAACGGCGGTGACCACGGTTACGCTTTTGCAACCAACTTCAATCCCGAAATCAACCTTCGTGAGGTTTCCGCACCCGGTTCCTACTGGGAGGACGGCCACTGGGTAGAAATCCCCGCCATGAGCATCAAGAGAGAGTACAACTTCGATCAGGTTGGTCAGAAGGATATGTACCTGCTTCACCACGAGGAGATTGAGTCCATCGCAGCAAACATGCCCGAAGTACAGAGAATTCGTTTCTTCATGACCTTCGGCCAGAGCTATCTGGACCATATGAGATGCCTTGAGGATGTAGGCATGCTTTCCACCACTCCCATCAACTTTGAGGGCAAGGAGATTGTTCCCATCCAGTTCTTAAAGGCTCTGCTTCCCGATCCCGCAAGCCTTGGACCCAGAACCAAGGGTAAGACCAACATCGGCTGTATCTTCACCGGTAAGAAGGACGGCAAGGACAAGACCTACTACATCTACAATGTTTGTGACCATCAGGAGTGCTACAAGGAGGTTGGCTCTCAGGCAATCAGCTACACCACAGGTGTTCCCGCTATGTGCGGCGCGCTGATGCTCCTCACCGGCAAGTGGACCACAGTTGGTGTTCACACCGTAGAAGAGTTCGATCCCGATCCCTTCATCGAGGCACTTGACAAGTACGGTCTTCCCAAACAGGAGACCAACGAGCCTGTACTCGTAGACTAATATTGTAAAATTCGGACCGTAAGTCGCTTTGGCTTACGGTCTGTTTGAAAGGAAAGTTATGACTGAAAACAGACCGGCTTTCAAAAGAATGATAGAAAAAGACCGCGAGGCATTGTTCGCAGGCATCCCCACTCCGGCATATATTCTGGATGAGGCAGCACTGGTTGCCAACGGCCGCATCCTACAGCAGGTGCAGGAGGAGACAGGCGCAAAGATTCTGCTGGCGCAGAAGGCATTTTCCAATTATGATTTGTATCCTGCGCTTGAGCCCTTCATGGCGGGCACCGAGGCCAGCGGCCTGTATGAGGCACGGCTCGGCAAGGAGGAGATGCCCGATAAGGAAGTGCATGTGTTCTGCGGCGCTTACAGGGAAAGTGATTTTCCCGAGCTGTTCGACTATGCGGACCACATTGTGTTCAATTCCCCGGCGCAGTTAAAGAAATATGGCCCCATGGCAAAGACAGCAGGCAAGAGCATCGGCCTTCGCGTAAACCCCGAATTCTCCACCCAGGAGGGACATGCCATCTACGACCCCTGTGCTCCCGGCGGCAGACTGGGAACCACCAGAGCAAGCTTTGATGCACAAATGGACGCAGAGACCATTGCGCTTCTGGACGGCATTCATTTCCATACCCTCTGTGAGCAGAACTCCGACGATCTGAAAACTACTCTGGCAGCGGTGCAGGAGAAGTTTGGCGACATTATTGCAAACTGCAAATGGGTGAACTTTGGCGGTGGTCATCATATCACCCGCCCTGATTATGATATTGAAACTCTGAAAAAATGTATTAAATTTGCGCAGGACACCTGGCAGGTGGAGGTGTATCTGGAGCCCGGTGAAGCCTGGGCCCTGAATGCCGGCTACATGATTACCCATGTGCTGGATACCGCGGTAAACGGCAATGTGAATCTGGCGATTCTGGATGCCAGTGCAGCCTGCCATATGCCGGATGTCATTGAGATGCCCTATCAGCCTCCCATCTTCGGCGCGGAGGCAGTGGAGGACTGGCAGGAAACTACCGGTGCAGCTGCCGAAAGCGGTGTGAGAGTGCGACTGGGCGGACCGACCTGTCTGTCCGGAGATGTGGTTGGAGATTACATCTTCGATTGCAATTTAAAGGAGGGCGATTTGCTGCTGTTCGGTGACATGGCCATCTACAGCACCTGCAAGAACAATACCTTCAACGGTATGCCTCTTCCCGACATTTATGTACTTCGGGAGGACGATACTCTGAAGCAGCTGACACAGTTCGGTTATCAGGATTTCAAAATGAGATTGGGCAGTCGGAACGATAGATAAAATGTAAAAAGCGTGCCTGCGTAAGGCGCGCTTTTTCAGCGTTTTTATAAGAAAAATCTGTTGCCAGACAATCACGGGAATTGTATATTATAGTCTGGAGGAATATGAAATGACCATAGAAATGATATATCACACACAAACGAACCTGCTTTGTCTCGTTCTGTTTGTAATCCTTTTGACAATTCACAATAGATATAACAAGACCAACACCATGGAGACTCTCTTCCTGAAAAGGATGATCTGGCTGGCATGTGCATACTGTGTCAGTGAAATGATCGGCTGGTTGGTGGATGGGGTCAACTCTTTGTTTGCCCTGATTCTGCAGTTCATTTTCAACATTACCTACATTTGCATTCCCGCAGTCATCTGTTTCGTATGGCTGCAGTATGTATGCTACAAAACAGAGTCTCTGGAGAGAATGAACTCCAAAAGAGGCAAGATGATGAAAGCAGTCCTGTGGATTGTGATTGCATCTGTTGTTTCCACGCCCGTCACCAACTGGGGCTTCATTATTGACAGAGAGACCAGATGTTACCTGCGAAACTGGGGTGCTTACCTCACTCCCGTAGTGTGTTTCTTCTTTCTGGGTGTGTCCATGGCGTGGGTAGAGCGCTACATGAATGCAACCAAAATGCAGAGCAAAAAGGAGGCAGTAATGCCCCTGCTATATTTCCCGCTTCCCATTGTTGTAGCAGGCCTGGCACAGATTTTGTTCTACGGCCTGTCCCTGAATACGGTAGGTTTCGGTTTTTCCGTTATCCTGATTTTCATGAACCAGCAGTTCGAGAAGATTTCGGTGGATGAACTTACCGGGCTGAATAACAGAAGAGAACTGAAGGCATATCTGAGCGACCTGATTCACAATCAGCGCAAGGCTTCCGTTTTCCTCTGCATGATTGATGTCGATTTCTTCAAGTCCATCAACGACACCTACGGACATCTGGAGGGTGATTTCGCGCTGAAGGCAGTGGCAGACACAATCAAGAAGGTTGCATCCGAGCAGAAGAATAAACTGTTCCTTTCCAGATACGGCGGAGATGAATTCATCGTGACCGGTGCGGAATGGACAGAAGGCGAAATTTACATGCTGGAGGACCAGCTGCGCAAGGAAATGAAGGTCACAAATGAGACAATTCAGAAGCCCTATACACTGACTCTCAGTATCGGCCATTCCAGCAGAGGTATTGCTGAACTGGAGAACATTGAACAGCTTTTGCGCATCGCGGATGAGCGTATGTATGAAGTGAAGAAAAACAGAGTTCGCAAAGAAGGAAGCAGAAAATGAACTACATGATTTTACCGGCAGAGCCCGAAGACGCGGCAGAGATTCTTGCAATCTATGCCCCTTATGTTGCTGATACAGCAGTTTCGTTTGAATATGCAGTGCCTTCCCCGGAAGAGTTTCGCGGCAGAATCGAAACCATTTCTGCCAGATATCCTTATCTGAAGGCAGTGGATGAGAACGGCAAAATCTGTGGTTATGCGTATGCGACCGCTTTTAAGACGAGAGCAGCCTACGACTGGTCTGTGGAAAGCACTATTTACCTGAAAAAGGAGAGCCAGAGAGCAGGCTTGGGAAGAGCGCTTTACAGCAAACTGGAAGAACTGCTCCGCGGCATGGGTATTTTGAATATGAACGCGTGCATCGCTAAGCCCGTTTCCGAACCGGACGAGCATCTGACCATGGGAAGCCCGCTGTTTCATGAGAGAATGGGCTTTGAACCGGTAGGTACCTTCCATAAGTCCGGCTTCAAATTCAATACCTGGTATGACATGATCTGGATGGAGAAAATGCTGGGCGAGCATCAGACCGAGCAGCCGAAGCCCCGATTTGGACAGTGGCGCGAACTGATGTAATTATAATCTG
Source organism: Acetatifactor sp. (assembly GCA_045597705.1). GTDB lineage: Bacteria > Bacillota > Clostridia > Lachnospirales > Lachnospiraceae > Acetatifactor. Next base: position 21,594 of record JAZLKR010000036.1, on the reverse strand, counting down.
TGACGGAGAGCAACGATGAAGGATAGAAAGAAACTGAGAAAATATATGTCCTTGCTGGCAGCAGTTCTTGCGGCATTGTCACTGGCTGCCTGCGGACAGCAGGAGCAGACCGCAGAGAGTGAAACGGTACAGAGTGTGGAGACTGCAGCACAGGCAGAGACTGTGGAAAGTGAGACAAGTGAAGCTTCTGCGGAAAAGGAAGAAGAATCCTCCGAAGAAGTGCCTGTCCTCACCGAAGAGGATATCTATTGGGCAGACCTGGCAGCCGAGTTAAGCGGCAAATATGACCTGACCGCAGCACTGACCACCAGGGCCTTGAAGGATATCTGTGAGCCCTACTTTACTCTGGGCGTGGGCATCAACGGAAGTACGCTGGAAAACCAGACACTGAATTCCGTGGAATATATGACCGTAGCAGGCAAGCATTTCAACAGCTGCACCATGACCAATCTGATGAAGAGCGGTTACATTCTGGATCAGAAGGGGTCTCAGGGCAGCGAGGACGGTATGCCCGTTCTGAATTATGCAAGTATTGACCCTACGCTGGCATGGTGTGCGGAGAACGGCATGAAGATGCGCGGACATACCCTTGTGTGGCATGCCCAGGCACCCGACTGGTTCTTCCGTGTGGACTATGACAGCGACAAGGCTTTTGTCGGCAGAGAGGTGATGCTGGCTCGCATGGAGAGTTACATCGCACAGCTGCTGACCCATTGCCAGACAGAATATCCCGGCGTTATTTACTGTTGGGATGTTGTGAACGAGGCGGTAGATCCCGACAAGGGAGACAAGGACAGCTATTTCCGCTGCCGTATGGAGAACGACGGGCAGACCAATCCCTGGTATGCAACCATCGGCGAGGACTATGTTGAGATGGCCTTCACCTACGCAAGACAGTACGCAGATCCCGAGGTGAAGCTGTTCTACAATGATTTCAACACCTATATGCTGACAAAGACCAACGCCATCTATGCGCTGTGTGAGAACTTAAAGTCCAAGGGACTGATTGACGGTATCGGCATGCAGGGCTATTGGGGGCTGGATTATCCCGCCATCAATACCATCGAGGTTGCCATCAAGAAGTTTGCACAGCTGGAGCTGGAGATCCATATCACCGAGCTTTCCATCGATGTTCCCGAGGAGACGGAAGCACAGTTCGAGAAGCAGGGCAAGGTTTACGGCAGAGTATTCAATATGCTGCGCTCATTGGATACTGCATCCGGAGGCCCCGCAAACATTACCAATGTTACCCTCTTCGGTCTGATTGACCACTATCGCGAGGGAGACACCACCAACACCAGAATTTTCGACAAGAACTATCAGCCCAAGCCCGCCTTCGACAAAATCAAGGCAGTTATGGAGAGACAGTAAAAGAAATCAGATTGACGATCGGCACAGCTTAACCGCTGTGCCGTTTTTGTCATAGCCCTTCAGAAGCTTTCATAGAATGTAAAAAGCTTCTGAAGGGGTATTTCTTTTGAGGGATTATATCGAGGAGAGAGCCATCGCCATCGCGGAATATATTATCGAAAATAATGCTACGGTTCGGCAGACGGCAGGTAATTTTCGCATCTCCAAGTCTACGGTACATAAGGATGTGACGGAGCGGCTGAGCGCAATCGACGCGGAGCTTGCCAAGCAGGCCAGAGCAGTGCTCAATGTGAACAAATCGGAGCGTCATATCCGAGGAGGACAGGCAACAAAGGAAAAGTATGCGCACGATCGGAAAATGTGCGCAGATTCGACAAAGTACCACCTTTACTAAGGGGAGAAAACATTTTACTTTTCCACCCTTTCGCGATAGAATGAAATCATTAAGGAAGTTGGATGGGAGAGAATTTTATGCCGCAGGAAGCAGATAAAATATCATCATTGGCAGCGTGGGTTATGTCTTTGGCGCATGATGATATTTTGATGCACCTGCGCTTTTTTGATTTGGCCCTGGCAAAACTGAAAACAAAGGAGCGGAAGGGCATCGGCTGTTTTGCACTGGATGGCGATACCATTGAGTACGACCCGGTGTATGTGCTGAAAAGCTATCGGGATTGCCCCAAGGCAGTGACAAGAGCTTATCTTCACATGCTGCTGCACTGTATTTTCGCGCACAGCTACCGCTACGAGAAGCTGGATGGGGAGAACTGGGACCTGGCGGCGGATATCGCGGTGGAAAAGGTGATTCTGGATATGGATCTGGCGGGGACAAGCCTGGAGACAGACCCGGAGGCAAGACGGAAGCTGCAGATACTGCAGGAGGATGCCGGTATGCTGACGGCGGAGCGAATTTACCGATATTTCCGTTTGAATCCGATTTCCACGAGGGAGCGGAAGGAGTTTATTGCCCTGTTCCGACGGGATGATCATGCACTGTGGAAGCCCGCGGAGCAACTGGAAATGACCATGGAGCAATGGAAGAAAATCAGCGAGCGTGTCCGGGCGGATCTGAAATCCTTTTCCAAAAATAAAACCGGCGCGGAGGCACTGGAGAAGAATCTGACCGAGGCCACCAGGGAACGCTATGATTACAGTGAAATTCTGAGACGCTTCACTACCATTGGCGAGGATATTCGCGTCAATGAGGACGAATTCGATTATGTTTACTATACCTACGGGCTGCGTACCTACGGAAATCTTCCGCTGATTGAACCTCTGGAATATAAGGAGGTCAACAAGGTCAAGGAGTTTGTAATCGCCATCGATACTTCGGCGTCCTGCCGCGGCTCCGTTGTGCGTGCCTTCCTGCAGAAGACCTACGATCTGCTGAAGGGCAGCGAGAATTTCTTCACCAAGATTAATGTCCATATCATTCAGTGCGACAGCGAGGTGCAGAGCGACACCAAAATTACCAACGACGATGAATTTGACACCTTTATGAAATACGGCAAGCTGCAGGGCTTTGGCTCCACGGATTTCAGACCGGTGTTTGACTATGTTTATGAACTGAAGGCCAGAGGAGAATTTGAGGATCTGAAGGGACTGATTTACTTCACCGACGGCTACGGCATTTATCCCGAGCGCATGCCGGACTTTGATGTGATTTTCGCCTTCCTGGATGAGGACGAAAACAGAGCACCGGTACCGCCCTGGAGCATGAAGGTTATCTTAGAGAGCAACCTTCTGGAGGCTGAGAACGACGAGAAACGAAAGGAACAGGCATGAATATCAAGCAGGCAAAGGAATACATTAAAAATTCGGTAAATCTCTACCTGAAGAAGGACGAGTTCGGCGCTTATCGAATCCCCGTGGTGAGACAGCGTCCCATCTTCCTGTTGGGTGCGCCCGGTATCGGTAAGACGGCCATCATGGAACAGATTGCTCAGGAGATGGGCATTGCACTGGTGGCTTACTCCATGACCCATCACACCAGACAGTCAGCGCTTGGCTTACCCTTTATCACGGAGAAAACCTACGGCGGCGAGAAATACAATGTGTCCGAGTACACCATGAGTGAAATCATCGCCACCATTTACGATACTATGGAGAACAGCGGCATTAAGGAGGGTATTCTTTTCCTGGATGAAATCAACTGCATATCCGAGACACTGGCACCCTCCATGCTGCAGTTTCTGCAGTACAAGGTCTTCGGCAGACACAAGGTACCCGACGGCTGGGTGGTAGTGACTGCGGGAAATCCTCCCGAGTACAACAAGTCTGTTCGCGAGTTTGATGTGGTTACCATGGACCGACTGAAGATGCTGGAGGTGGAACCTGACCTGCGCATCTGGAAGGAATATGCGGCAGAGCGAAGAGTGCACAATGCCATCACCAGCTACCTGGATCTGAAGAAGGAGCACTTCTATTGCATGGAGATGACCACCCGCGGCAGAAGCTATGTGACCGCCCGCGGCTGGGAGGACCTGTCTGAGATTCTGTTCCTCTATGAGGAGGAGCAGCTTCCCGTGGACGAGTCTCTGGTGGGACAGTACCTTCGAAATGACAAGGTGGTGAAGGAGTTTACCGCTTATTACGATCTCTATAACAAATACAAAAAGGATTATCATATCGAGGATATTCTGCAGGGCGAACCCTCCGCACAGGCCATCGCAAGAGCAAAGGATGCTCCCTTCGACGAGAGACTTTCTCTCCTGGGCATGCTGATGGACAAGGTGCAGGCGGAACAGAAATCCGTCTGCGAGCAGGCCGCTATCCTCACCGATTTAAAGAAGCTTCTGCAGGCGGTCGGCACCCAGGCGGCAGGCAATTCCGTGGAAAAGGTACTGCAGCTGCTGGATCAGGCGGCAGAGGGCAAGCGCAAGCAGCTGAACAACTTAAGCTTTGCAAACTCCCTTTCCGACGCGGATAAGAAAAAGACCTTCAGTGTCATTCGTTTCCTGGAGGAGAGCAGAAAGGAACTGTTTGTCAGTGATTGCGCAGACGGCGCAGCTGCCTATGAAATGTTAAAGGGCCGCTACAGCAAGTGCATTCAGCACATGAAGGCAGAGACCGACAAAACAAGGGACGAGCTCCACGCACTCTTTGTGTTTGTGGAGGAGGCCTTTGCAAAGGGCAATGAGATGCTGATTCTGGTGACGGAGCTCACCGTGAACACCTTCTCGGCTCGTTTCATTGCCACCTTCGGCAGCCCCGATTACAAGAAGCACAATGAGGAAATGATGCTGACGGAGCGCGGAGATGATATTAAGGAGCAGATTGCTTCTCTGAATCTGGAGTAATACATGCAGGATAAGGAACTGGAACTGGCAGGTGCAAGCCTGCATTACGAAATAAAATCAGAGCAGGTTACGATAACAAGCGTGCGGGGACAGATTGGCGAAATCAGTATCCCGGAGAGCATTGACGGGTTTCCTGTGACAAGAATTGAAAAGAAGGCCTTCTTAAGCAACAAGGTGCTTCGAAGAATATCCCTGCCGGAGAGTATCGAGGCAATCGGTGACTGGGCCTTCGGTTACTGCAGCAATCTGGAAGAGTTTGCTCTGAAAAACCGCCGGGCAGTGTTTGAGAGAGCGGTCTTTCTGGAATGCGGGAAACTGAAGCGAATCACGGTGCCGGAACAGGATTTCTGTCCGGAGCTTTTAGCTGCAGCGGTGACAAGCCTGGACGCAGGATATCTTCTGGACCTGCCCGCCGTGGGAGACAGGGAATGGCTGGAGAAATGGGACGCCCGCATGCTCACCATTCTGGATACTCCGGACGACACCGGTTACTCCAAGCAGGTGCTTTGCGGCGAGGAGGATTACGGCAGCACGGATTTCAATGCCTACACCGGCAACAGCCGCAAGAAAAAGGTGCGAATCATTCTGCTGCGCCTGCTGCATGCGGAAGGACTGAAGGCAGAACTCAGGGAGAGACTGGAAGGTTATCTGCGAGAGCACACCAAGCATTCTCCCACAGAGGAAGCATGGCAGGTGATTCACCGGGAGTATGGAAATGACAGGGAGTATTACAGCCTGTTTGCGGAGCTTGGCTGCGTGACACCGGACAATCTGGAGGATATTCTGATTGACATCGGGGAAGAGTATCCTGAGATGAAAGCATTTCTTCTGAGATACCGGTCGGAAGCCTACGCGGAGAATGATTTCTTTGATGATCTGGAATTATGAAGTTTGTCTTAATAATCCTTTGTTTATTTCGTAAAACCGTGTGGGAATGCTTGTAAAGATAACCACGGTTTGCTATACTTGAGCAAAGATTAAGCAGTCATTTAAGTAAATTTCGCATATTGCGTCAAAATAAGGAGAAGGAAAATGTCACTGAACGAAGTAAAAGAAAAACTGGCAAAATACGGACAGGAGCATGTTCTTAAGTACTACGATGAATTGGATGATGCGCAGAAGGAAGCCCTTCTGGCACAGATTATGGCAACGGACATGAGCATCCTGGAGAGCTGCAAGCACAGAGATGAGCTTGCAAAGAAGGGTGTTATCACTCCCCTTGCTGCAATGCAGCTTCCCGAAATCGAGGCAAACAAGGAGTCCTTTACCGCAACCGGTATTGAGGCAATCAAGGCAGGCAAGGTTGGCGCCGTGCTTCTGGCAGGCGGCATGGGAACCAGACTCGGTTCCGATAACCCCAAGGGTATGTACAATGTTGGTATCACCCGTGAGCTTTATATCTTTGAGTGCCTGATCAATAACCTGATGGATGTTGTAAAGCAGGCTGATGCATGGATTCATCTCTTCGTCATGACCAGTGACAAGAACAATGATGCCACCATTTCTTTCCTGAAGGAGCACAACTTCTTCGGATACAATCCCGAGTATGTTCATTTCTTCATGCAGGAAATGGCAGCAGCAACCGACTACGAGGGCAAGATTTACCTGGAGGAGAAGGGCAAGCTTTCCACCTCACCCAACGGCAACGGCGGCTGGTTTGTTTCCATGAGAAATGCAGGCCTTCTCGATATGGTTAAGGCAAACGGCATCGAGTGGTTCAATGTATTCGCAGTTGACAATGTACTGCAGAGAATCGCAGATCCCTGCTTTGTAGGTGCTACCATTCAGAGAAACTGTGTAGTAGGCGCAAAGGTTGTTAAGAAGAATGCACCCGATGAGAAGGTAGGCGTTATGTGCTTAGAGGACGGCAGACCTTCCATCGTAGAATATTATGAGCTGACTGATGAACTGATGAATGCGAAGGATGAGAACGGGGACCCCGCTTACTACTTCGGTGTTATCTTAAACTACCTCTTCAGCGTTCCCGCACTGATCGAGATCCTGGAGAACAACCTTCCCCTTCACATTGTTGAGAAGAAGATTCCTTACCTGGATGAGAAGGGTGAGCTGGTAAAGCCCGAGGCACCCAACGGCTTCAAGTTTGAGAACCTGGTTTTGGATATGATTCATCAGATGGCAAGCTGCCTTCCCTTCGAGGTTGTTCGTGAGAAGGAATTTGCTCCCATTAAGAACAAGACCGGTATCGATTCCGTAGAGAGCGCAAGAGAGCTCCTGCAGAAGAACGGCGTTACTTTATAAGATAATCATCGAAAGGAAAGAAAGCATATGAAGATTTTGGTTACAGGCGGTGCCGGATATATCGGCAGCCATACCGTGGTAGAGCTGCAGCAGGCGGGCTATGATGTAGTTGTTCTGGATAACCTGAGCAACTCCAGCGAGAAGTCTCTGGAGAGAGTAAAGGCAATCACCGGCATGGAGGTTCCCTTCTACAAGGCTGATATCTGTGACAGAGAGGCTCTGGAGAAGATCATGCAGGCTGAGAAGCCCGATGCAGTCATTCATTTCGCAGGCTTAAAGGCAGTAGGCGAGTCCGTTGCAAAGCCCTGGGAGTATTATGAGAACAATATCGCAGGTACTCTGACCCTGGTTGACGTAATGAGAAAGAACGGTGTGAAGAACATCATCTTCTCCTCCAGCGCAACCGTATACGGCAACCCCGCAATGATTCCCATTACCGAGGAGTGCCCCAAGGGACAGTGCACCAACCCTTACGGTTGGACCAAGTCCATGCTGGAGCAGATTCTCTCCGACATTCAGAAGGCAGATCCCGAATGGAATGTAATCCTGCTTCGTTACTTCAATCCCATCGGTGCTCACAAGAGCGGAACCATGGGTGAGAACCCCAACGGTATCCCCAACAACCTGATGCCTTACATCACTCAGGTAGCAGTCGGCAAGCTCCCTCAGCTGGGCGTATTCGGCAATGATTACGACACTCCCGACGGAACCGGTGTAAGAGATTACATTCATGTTGTTGACCTGGCAATCGGCCATGTAAAGGCACTGAAGAAGATTGAGGAAAAGGCAGGCCTTAAGATTTACAATCTGGGAACCGGCGTTGGCTACAGTGTTCTGGATATCGTTAAGAACTTTGAGGAAGCAAACGGTATCAAGATTCCTTATGTGATTAAGGACAGACGCCCCGGCGATATCGCTACCTGCTATTCCGATGCAAGCCTTGCAAAGGCAGAACTTGGCTGGGAAGCACAGTACGGCATCAAGGAGATGTGCGCAGACTCCTGGAGATGGCAGAAGAACAATCCCAACGGATACGAAGACTAAAAAAAGAGCACAGCCGAATGGCTGTGCTTTTTTAATCCTCTTCAATAATCTGAATCTCCAGATAATCAAACTCAATTGCATCGATGAAATTGTCCTGGGTGAAGCGGGCTTTATTATGCCGCTTGAATTCTCGAATGGTCTTGTCCAGCCAGATGGGCTTGCTCAGATCAAACTGCATGCAGACCTCGTCCAGAGCCTTGAAAACCTTGTGAGTGCGGGTGTCCGCCTCGCCATTCACAATGGTGGTATCCTGCAGCATATGATTGTTTTTGAAGGTTCTGGCCCATAAGCGAAACATAGAGAACTCCTTCCGAGTGTATATTTTGAATATCATGGTACCCAAAAACTTATATTTATGCAAGAAAAATGTGTATCTGTTGTGAAAATGCAAGATTTTCATTGTGCAACGATGCAGAAACTGATAGAATGATAGTAATAGGGGGATACTGCGCCCGAAACGCTTTTGGGGGCAAAGGTATCGATAGAGAAGGAGTACATTAGTCTGAAAATGGAAATGAGAGTGGAGTATGGTGAGGGGATTGAATCCTGGAAAGAGGTCACACTGATTTACAGTGCGGCGCTTCGCCAGATTGAAACCAAGATGGAAATCCTGAACGAAGAATTTCAGCATGTTCATCAGTACAATCCCATTGAACATATCAAGGCGCGTATCAAGACACCTGAAAGCATCGTCAAGAAGCTGAAGCGTCACGGATATGATTCTACAATTGAAAATATGGTAAAGCATTGTAATGATATTGCAGGTATTCGTATCATCTGTTCCTTTACCTCCGATATTTATCGTATTGCAGAGCTGATTAATGAGCAGAAGGACTTAAAGATCATCGCGGTGAAGGATTACATTACCTTCCCCAAGGCCAGCGGTTACCGCAGCTACCACCTGATCGTTACTATTCCGGTATATCTTTCCGACAGAATTGTGGATACCAAGGTTGAAATCCAGATTCGTACCGTAGCGATGGACTTCTGGGCAAGCCTGGAGCACAAGATTCACTACAAATTCGAAGGAGACGCACCGGAGCATATCAGAAGCGAGCTGATTGAGCTTTCCAAGATGGTATCCGATCTGGATGCAAGAATGCTTTCTCTGAACGAAGAGATTCTGGAAATCAGCAAACAGCAGGCAGCAGCGAGAGAGAACGAAGCGGAAGAGAATCAGTAAAGAAATAAAGCAGTCACGACCATGACGGTCGAGGCTGCTTTTTGATTGCGGTTCGGAAGAAAAATACCCCAAAAATGAGGAGTGCCCAGACACCTCTCGGCGCCTGGGCTATTATGAAAAAATTCATCTAATTTGCTTTGTTTTGATGTTTTTAGTATAGCAATCAAATATGAACAAAATATGAACATGATGTAAACAGTTAGTGAATTATACTAAAAACATGCAAAATGAAAAAACATTATTGGTAATATTGCACAATAAAAACTGCCGCTCGGTTTAAGTTGTAAATTCAGGGAAAAAATGATAAGATATATTCAAAGTGCGCGAAGGTCATTGCGCAAGAAACATTGAAAGTATCACATTTTCGCAAATCATTCGGAGGTTCGGACATGGATATGTTTACAGACAAGCTCGCTGAAAAGCTGGCTGCTCAGGAAATAATCAGTGCAAATTCGGCTGCAGACGCAGAACAGATTAACAGATTAAAGAATCAGATTGTGGAATATGACGAATGTTTGTCAAAGCTGCGTAATCTGATTGAGGACGGCGCTAATCAGCTGCAGACCTCCAAGGCAGACAGTGCGGATATCAATCGTCTGGTGGAAGAGAGCATCGGAAAGATTCGCGAGATGCAGCAGGACGCTAAGGCGCTGGAAGAATTCGCCCATCGTCTGGAGGACCGTATCGACAAGATCAACTCCGGCATCGATGACAATGTACATAGAGAGTGCGTTAAGGTCTACAGAAACGTACAGGCTGTAGTGAACGAGGAGAACGAGAAGGAAGTCAAGGCAAAGGAAGCCCTGACTCTCGCAGTGAACAAGATGAGCAAGAAGCTGATGTTTGTACTTGGATTCTCCGCAGCTGCCGCAGTGTGCGGTATCGCAGCCTTCGTACTTCAGTTGCTCAGCATTTTGCATGTGATTTAAGAAAAGGAAACCATATGAGCAAAGAATCCTGGAAACCGGGCAACATGCTTTATCCCCTCCCCGTGGTGATGGTAAGCATGGCTGACCGTGATGGAAATAAGAATATAATTACGATTGCATGGGCGGGTACCGTTTGTACGAATCCGCCCATGGTTAGTATATCGGTTCGTCCCGAACGCTACTCCTATCCGATTCTGAAGGAGACGGGAGAATTTGTCATTAACCTGACGACCAGAGATCTGGCCTATGCTACGGACTATTGCGGCGTTAAGAGCGGCAGAGACGTGGACAAGTTCAAGGAGTGCGGTCTGACCGCCATTCCCGGCGAGAAGGTCAAGGCTCCCATGATTGCCGAGAGCCCCGTCTGCATCGAATGTAAGGTGCGCGAGGTGATTCCTCTGGGCTCTCATGATATGTTCCTGGCAGATGTGGTGGCTGTTCATGCGGACGAAAAATACATGGACGAGAAGCACAAATTCCATCTGGAGCAGGCTGAACCCATCGTGTATTCCCACGGCGCCTATCTGGTATGCGGGGAGCAGATTGGAACCTTCGGCTACAGTGTAAAGAAAAAGTAGGACTCATTTTGTATGAATAAAAAACTATTATTGACATATATATACAGTACACTGTTCACGCTGTTTGTGTGTCTGCTGTTTGTGAGAGGCTATACTCCCTATGTGCCCGACGGTGAGAACTTCTTCTATGTGGAGGTCAACGGCCAGTATGTTGGCTCGGTAGGAGAACGGGAGCTTGTGGACAAGCTGGTGCGGGAGGCTCGCAGAACCATCGCACTGGAGACGGAGGACATGACCTTTCTGGATGCGGATGTCATCGTGACAGGCAAGGAGGTTGTCTGGGGACAGACAGACCCTGAGGAAGAGCTACTGCAGAGAGTGACGGAGGCATTGCGGAGCGGCATTATTGCAACCCATCCCCGTGCCTATACCGTGAAACTGAATGACATGGTACTGAATCTGGCAAGCCTGGATGAGGTCACGGAACTCCTGCAGGGTGCTGTTGACAAGTACGATGCGGATGGCCTGTTTTCGGTAGGTATTCGCCACAACAACGACAGAGAATTCAATGTGCTGACAATAGATGTGCTGGCAAAGGATGAAGTTGTTGCCGTGGAGGCAAAGGATTACTCCTGCGCAGGTGCTGCAGCATTTATCAAAGAACTGAAAAAGGGCGAGACTGACATCGGCGAGAAGACCTTTGAGGATTATGATACCGGTGTGCTTTCCATGAATTTCATGGAGAAAATCGAGGTGGTGGAGGCTTATGTTCCCGAGAGCAGACTGACGCCCCTGGCGACTGCCGTGAACGATATTGTGGCAGATCAGGAGGTGCCTCAGATTTACAAGGTGCAGGCCGGAGATACTCTTTCCGAGATTGCCATCAAGCTGGATATTCCCATGGAGACGCTCATTGCCCTGAATGATTCCCTGACAGATGAGAGAAGCATTCTGCAGATTGACCAGGAGCTGGTGGCTATGGTGCCGGAGCCTGTGCTTTCGGTTTACAGAGTGGAACAGAATTATTACGAAGAAATTTACGATGAGGAAGTCATTACCATCGATGTGGACGACTGGTATACCAATCAGATTGAAGTGGTACAGCAGCCCTCTGCAGGCTTCCGTAAGATTATTGCCGATGTGACCTATCGAAACGATACGGTGATTTCCAAGGATATTCTCAAGGAAGAGGTTGTAATGGCGGCTGTGCCCAAGATTGTGAAGCGCGGCACCAAGATTCCTCCTACCTATGTGAAGCCTATTTCCGGCGGTCGATTTACTTCCGGCTTCGGAAAGAGAAATGCTCCTACCAAGGGCGCAAGTACCTACCATAAGGGTGTCGACTGGGCGATTCCTACCGGAACTGCCATCTATGCATCCTGCGGCGGTAAGGTTTCCAAGGCAGGCTGGGGCAGCGGCTACGGCTATGTGGTTTATATTGACCACGAAGACGGCAAGCAGACCAGATACGGCCACTGCAGCAAGGTGCTGGTATCCGTTGGAGATAAGGTAAAGCAGGGCGACAAGATTGCGCTCAGCGGCAACACCGGTATTACCACAGGACCTCACCTCCACTTTGAAATTCTGGTGGACGGCAAGCAGGTAAATCCTTTCAATTATGTTTCAAAGTAGTATTTTTCGGCAGAACAAATATATGTTCGGTTTACAAATGCGCAATACTATGGTAGTATTTGTTAAGGAATTATTAAGAAGTTGTGTAAACTCTTAGAATATTTCTGGATTTAGAGGATTTGAAATGGAACAGTATGTTATAAAAGGTGGTAATCCCTTAGTGGGTGAGGTAGAAATAGGAGGCAGCAAGAATGCAGCGCTTCCTATTCTTGCTGCGTCCATTATGACGGATGAGACCGTATATATAGACAATATGCCTGATGTGTTCGATACCAATGTCCTGCTGACAGCTCTGCAGGGAATCGGTGTCATTGCAAAGCGCACCGGCAGACATTCCGTTATGATCAATGGCGGTTCTATCAGCAGCCTGGAGATCGAGGACGAGAACATCAAGAGAATTCGTGCCGCTTACTATCCTGTAGGTGCACTTCTCGGCAAATACAAAGAGGCAGTGGTACCCCTTCCCGGCGGATGTGATATCGGCTGCCGTGCAATCGACCAGCACATCAAGGGCTTCAAGGCTCTTGGCGCGGAAGTCATTATCGAACATGGCCTGATCAAGACCAAGGCAGAGAGACTGATTGGCGCACATATTTATATGGACTGCGTCAGCGTAGGTGCAACCATCAACATCATGATGGCAGCTGCCATGGCAGAAGGACTTACCATTATTGAGAACGCAGCCAAGGAGCCTCATGTAGTTGACCTGGCTAACTTCCTGAACAGTATGGGTGCCAACATCAAGGGTGCCGGTACTGATGTTATTCGTATCAAGGGTGTGGAGAAGCTCCACGGAACCGAGTACGCTATCATTCCCGATCAGATTGAGGCAGGAACCTTCATGTTTGCTGCAGCAGTGACCAAGGGTGATATTACCGTTAAGAATGTTATTCCGAAGCATTTGGAATCCATCACCGCTAAGCTGATGGAAATCGGATGTGAGGTGAAGGAATTCGATGACTGCATGAGAGTGGTTTCCTCCAAGAGACTGAAGACCACCCATGTCAAGACTCTTCCTTACCCCGGATTCCCTACCGATATGCAGCCTCAGATTGCTGTGGCACTTGCACTGGCAAGCGGCACCAGCATCGTTACCGAGAGCATTTTCGAGAATCGTTTCAAGTATGTGGATGAGCTGACCAGAATGGGCGCTTCCATCAAGGTAGAGGGCAATACCGCTATTATCGATGGCGTGACCAGATATACAGGTGCCAGCATTTCCGCTCCCGACCTTCGTGCAGGCGCAGCACTTGTTACCGCAGCTCTTGCAGCAGACGGTTTCTCTGTAATCGATGACATTCGTTACATCGAGCGTGGTTATGAAGACTTCCACCTGAAGCTTCAGGGCCTCGGCGCACAGATTGAGCGCGTCAGCAACGAGAAGGAGATTCAGAAGTTTAAGCTTCTGGTCGGTTAATCAGTTTTCTTTGAATTCAATGTTGACAAATACCCAGACATTCATTATAGTAGTCATGGTATTTGTAAAATAAATAGGTTTTCTCTTATTCAGAGTGGTGGAGATACATAGGATCTGTGAAGCCACGGCAACCCCCAAAGGGAAGGTGCCATCCTGAGCGAGCTTGAGTCGAACAATAAGAGGATCATATATCTTTAGTGATTTAGGGTCCGCTTGTGAAGAGCGGACCTTTCTTAATGCAAAGAAAGGAAAAACAAATGGAAAAAAGATTATTTACTTCCGAGTCTGTAACTGAAGGACATCCCGATAAAGTCTGTGATGCAGTGTCTGACGCAATTCTGGACGCATGCATGGAACAGGACCCTATGAGCCGTGTTGCCTGCGAAACCGCAGCATGTACCGGCTTCGTACTGGTTACCGGTGAGATTACCACAAAGGCAAACCTTGATGTTGCCGCAATCGTTCGCGAGACCGTTAACGAGATTGGCTACACCAGCTCCAAGATCGGTTTCGACGGCAATACCTGTGCTGTTATGGTAGCACTGGACAAGCAGTCTCCCGACATTGCTATGGGTGTTGACAAGGCACTTGAGGCAAGAGAGGCAAAGATGAGCGACGCTGAAATCGAAGCAATCGGTGCAGGCGACCAGGGTATGATGTTCGGTTATGCAACCAACGAGACTCCCGAGCTGATGCCTTATCCTATTTCCCTTGCTCACAAGCTCACCAGACAGCTGACCAAGGTTCGTAAGGACGGCACACTTTCTTACCCTCGTCCCGACGGTAAGAGCCAGGTTTCCGTAGAATATGATGAGAACGGCAAGCCCATCCGTCTGGAGGCAGTTGTTCTTTCTACCCAGCATGACGAAGAGGTTACTCAGGAGCAGATTCATGCTGATATCAAGAAGTATGTATTTGATACCGTTCTTCCCGCAGAGATGATTGACGAGAATACCAAGTTCTTCATCAACCCCACCGGCCGTTTCGTAATCGGCGGACCTCAGGGTGATGCAGGTCTCACAGGAAGAAAGATTATCGTAGACACCTACGGCGGATACGCTCGTCACGGCGGCGGTGCTTTCTCCGGTAAGGACTGCACCAAGGTTGACAGAAGTGCAGCTTATGCAGCTCGTTATGTTGCAAAGAACATCGTAGCAGCAGGTCTTGCCGAGAAGTGCGAGATTCAGCTCTCTTATGCAATCGGTGTTGCACAGCCTACCTCCGTAATGGTTGATACCTTTGGTACCGGTAAGGTTTCCGACACCAGGCTGGTTGATATCGTTCGTGAGAACTTCGACCTTCGTCCCGCAGGAATCATCAAGATGCTCGACCTTCGCAGACCTATCTACAAGGCAACCGCAGCATACGGCCACTTCGGACGCGATGATGTTTCTCTTCCCTGGGAGGCATGTGACAAGGCAGAGGCTCTGAAGAAGTATCTGTAAGATTAATTGGAAAAGAAAAGCCCCGCAAGTACGATTCGTACCTGCGGGGCTCTTTTGATTTACAGGGTTATTCTCTGAGGCTTACATAGCCGGTCTTTTCAATGATTTCCTGACCCTGGTCGGTGAGAATCCAGTCAATCAGCTGCCTGGTCTCTTCGCTGACATCGCTTCTGGTCACTGCGTAGAATTCACCGGACAGGGGATAGGTGCCGTTGATGATGTTCTCACGGGTGGGCGCCACGCCGTCGATGGAAAGGAGCTTAATCTGGTCATTCTGTACCATTTCGGAGGCGTAGAAGCGGAAGGAGAAGCCGATGGCGTTTTTGTAATTCTTGTAGTCGGCCACATTGGTGATGATGCCTTCCATGAAGGCGGTTACCTGTGTGGTTTCCGGCTCCATGGTGGGAGTGTCGCCCATGAAGCGATAGAGGTAGGTCTGGCTGCCGCTGTTCTTTGCACGCTGGAAGGGACGGATGTCCCCAAAGTTTTTGACGCCAAGGTCTTCCCACTTTGTCAGCTCGCCGGAGTAAATCCTGCGCAGGTCAGCGGAAGAAATATTATCCAGAGGATTTCGGGAGTTGACGAAGAAAACAAAGCATTCACGGCCGATGGGAGTGTAGACTAATTCCACACCTGCTTCGGCGGCTTTTTCCTCCTGCTCCTTGCTGGGAGAAGCTACGAAGATAACATCGCACTGGTGGTTAATCAGGTTGATGTAAGCGTGATTGGTCTGGGTGCATTTGATTGCAGTGTCATTGTTATAGTAGCTGGTCAGCAATTCTTTGGGATAGAGCTTGAGACCGAAGGCGGCATAGACCGGATAGAGAGCGGTGGCGCCATCCATCACAGGATAATTGTCCGTGAATTTCAAAGTGGGCTCCCAGTCGGGCTTCACCAGAAGGTTATCTTCCCCTTTCAGATTGTATTTGCTCAGGTCATCAGAGGCAGAAACTACAGCGATGCGACTGTGATATTGCCAGGTGGCAACGATGCCGCCTGCGATAAGGATGCAAAGCAGAAGGCCGCAGCCGATGAATCTGCGGAAGCCTTTCCTACGGTACCATTTCCAGACAAAGCCCAGAAACAAAATGCCGAGAAGAACTACGCCGATGACGGCAACTGCCGACAAAGGATCCATGTATTTGGTTTCCCCACCAATCATGGTACCGGTCAATGCGGCAAAAAGCATACAGATTGCAATAAACACAAGGGCAACCATGGTATCCAGAATCCGCAGCGCGATTTTGGCTTTTCTGTTTTTAATGAGAATTTCCGCAATCAGCAGAATGATTGGAATCAGACAGACAACGATTAAAATCACTTTTCGCCCTCCCCTTATAGTTGCCGATAATCTGTTAATCCCCAAATCGGCATTGTTTCTTTGTTTTGGCATTTTTCTTTATTTTAAGGGAATGTTATCGGTCGGGCAACTTAATATTTCCTTAAGTCAAGCAGGGTTTTGCCATCGAGAATCCAAATCACAGTACATAATGGCAATGCCTGCAAACCTGTTTACCATTACATTTCTATAAATTGTGATTTGATGGCACGAGAATAATGCGTATTTGCCATCAAAAATATAATACGGGCAAAACAATGGCAAATCGAAAAGCGTTTTGCTGGGTATTTTGCCATTGAAAATTGATTGTTATGAAATAGATGGTAATCTCTCTGCCATCAAACAACGATAATATGAAATTGGATGGCAATATGTCTTTTTGCGTGTGCCATTGAAAAAGGAAAACTGGATTATGAATGGTAGATTAATAGGAAATGAGTAAGAATATCTACCATTCAAAATAGATAAAATTGAATTTGATGGCAGTGTCGGTGTGGAAGACTCGACCAGACATCACAAATGGGCGGCATCCGATGAAACTTGTCGTTGTTTTTGCTGAACATCTGTTCACAAGAGGGAAAATATGATACAATAAATTTGTATTTGCGCCGGCGGCGGGAAGTCGCCCAGGGCAGTTTCAAGGACAGAGAAAAGGAGCATATCCATGGCATTCGTTCACCTTCATGTACATACGGAATATTCCCTGTTGGATGGTTCCAACAAGATAAAAGAATATGTGGCCAGAGTCAAGGAACTGGGCATGGACAGCGCGGCGATTACAGATCACGGCGTTATGTACGGTGCCATCGATTTCTATCGCGCAGCCAGAGCGGAGGGCATCAAGCCCATCATCGGCTGTGAGGTATATGTGGCTCCCAACTCCAGATTTGACAAGGAACTCACCGGCGGTGAGGACAGATATTATCATCTGGTGCTGCTGGCAGAGAACAATACCGGCTATGCCAACCTGATGAAAATCGTCAGCAAGGGCTTCACCGAGGGCTACTACTACAAACCCAGAGTGGATATGGAGGTCCTGAACCACTACCACGAGGGTATCATCGCGCTGAGCGCCTGCCTGGCAGGAGAAGTGCAGCGCTACATTTCCAAGGGCCTTCTGGATGAGGCGAGAAAGTCTGCAAGGAAATATGAGGCTTGCTTCGGCAAGGGCAACTACTTCCTGGAGCTGCAGGACCACGGTATCCCCGAGCAGAAGACCGTCAACATGGAACTGATGCGTATGAGCAAGGAAATGGACATTCCCCTGGTTGCTACCAACGATGTTCATTACACCTACGCAGGTGACGCGGAGTCTCATGACATTCTGCTGTGTCTCCAGACCCAGAAGAAGCTCACAGACCCCGACAGAATGCGCTATGACGGCGGCCAGTATTATGTGAAGAGCGAGGAGGAGATGAAGGGACTGTTCCCCTATGCCTGGGAGGCAGTGGAGAATACCCAGCGCATCGCCGACCGCTGTAATGTGGAAATTGAATTCGGCGTAACCAAACTGCCGAAGTACGAGGTGCCGGAGGGCTATGACTCCTGGACCTATCTGAATAAATTGTGTACCGACGGACTGCTGGAGCGTTACGGTGACGAAAACCTCCCTGCAGGTCAGACCGGCCAGACCTTAAGAGAGCGTCTTGACTATGAGCTGGGCGTTATTCGGAAGATGGGCTATGTAGACTACTTCCTGATTGTCTGGGACTTCATCAACTATGCCAAGTCAAACGGCATACCCGTCGGACCGGGACGAGGCTCCGCTGCGGGAAGTATTGTTTCCTACTGTCTGAAGATTACCAACATCGACCCCATCCGCTACAGCCTGCTGTTCGAGCGTTTCTTAAACCCCGAGCGTGTATCCATGCCCGATATCGATATTGACTTCTGCTACAACCGTCGTCAGGAGGTTATCGACTATGTAGGCCGCAAGTACGGTGCCGATAAGGTGGTACAGATTGTCACCTTCGGTACGCTGGCTGCAAAGGGTGTAATCCGCGATGTGGGCCGCGTTATGGACCTGCCCTACGCAAAGTGCGACAGCATCGCCAAGATGATTCCCAATGAACTGAACATGACACTTGACCGTGCGCTGGAGATGAATCCGGAATTCCGCAAGCTCTACAATGAGGACGGCGAGGTCAAGTACTTAATTGATATGTGTAAGAGACTGGAGGGTCTTCCCAGACATACCTCCATGCACGCTGCCGGCGTTGTCATCTGCCAGAAGTCCGCAGATGAGTTCGTTCCGCTCTCAAGAGGCAGCGACGGTTCCATTACCACCCAGTTTACCATGACCACTCTGGAGGAGCTGGGCCTTCTGAAGATGGACTTCCTGGGACTGCGCACCCTGACCGTTATTCAGGATGCGGTGAAATTCATCGAGCAGAACACAGGCAAGCACATCGATATCGATAATATTGATTACAATGATCCTAAGGTACTGGACCTCATCGGTTCCGGTAAGACAGAGGGTATCTTCCAGCTGGAAAGTGCGGGTATGAAGAGCTTCATGAAGGAGTTAAAGCCCCAGAACCTGGAGGATATCATCGCGGGTATTTCCCTGTATCGTCCCGGCCCCATGGACTTCATTCCCAAGTACATCAAGGGTAAGACAAACCACGACGCCATTGTCTACTCCTGCCCTCAGCTGGAGCCCATCCTGGCTCCCACCTACGGCTGAATTGTTTACCAGGAGCAGGTTATGCAGATCGTTCGAGATCTGGGCGGCTATACGCTGGGCCGAAGCGACCTGGTGCGCCGTGCCATGAGTAAGAAGAAGCAGTCTGTCATGGAGAAGGAGCGCGCCAACTTCATTTACGGTAATGAGGAGGAGAATGTTCCCGGCTGCGTATCCCGCGGTATCAGCGAAGAGGTGGCAGGCGGTATTTACGAGGATATGATGGACTTCGCAAAGTACGCCTTCAACAAGTCCCATGCGGCATGCTACGCTGTGGTTGCCCTGCAGACCGCATACCTTAAGCAGTACTATCCCGTGGAGTTTATGGCGGCGCTTATGACCTCCGTCATCGATAACTCCAAGAAGGTTTCCGAATATATTCTGGTTTGCCGCAACATGGGCATCGAGCTTCTGCCTCCCGATATCAATCAGGGCCAGAGCGGCTTCTCCGTTGACGGCAACAGGATTCGCTATGCGCTGACCGCCATCAAGAGCGTGGGTCGTCCCGTCATCGAGGCAATCGTGCAGGAGCGAAGAGTGAGAGGTCCCTTCAGCAATCTGAACGACTTCATCACCCGTATGGCAGATCAGGATGTGAACAAGCGCGCCATCGAGAACTTCATCAAGGCGGGTGCACTGGACAGCCTGGGCGGCAACCGTCAGCAGTTCATGATGGTTTACTCCCACATGCTGGATCATGTGACCAAGGACAAGAAGAACAACCTTGCCGGACAGATGTCCCTGTTTGACATCGCCGACGAGTCCCAGAAAGAAGAGTTTGACATCAGGATGCCGAACCTTCCCGAATATCCCAAGGAAATGCTGCTGGCCTTCGAAAAGGAAGTGCTTGGCATCTATGTAAGCGGACATCCCCTGGAGTCCTACCAGGAGCTGTGGCAGAGATCCATCACCAACACTACCGCTGACTTTGCGCTGGATGAGGATACCAACAGCGTCAGAGCCAAGGACCAGGCCATTGCCATCGTGGGCGGTATGGTAGCGGAGAAGACCGTGAAATATACCAAGAACGACAAGGTAATGTGCTTCTTAAATCTGGAGGACCTGGTCGGCAATGTGGAGGTTGTGGTATTCCCCAAGGACTATGAAAAGTACGGCCCCATTCTGGCGGAGGAGGCAAAGCTCTTCGTCAAGGGACGCATCTCCGTGGAGGAGGACAAGGACGGCAAGCTGCTCTGTGAGCAGATTATCACCTTCGACGAGGCCATGACCAAGGAAGGCCCTCTGTTCGCATCAAGCTACGGCGGACGAGGCGGCAATAACTACAACCGCAGCAACGGTTATAACAACAATTACCGCAGACAGGAGAGTGCTCCCGCAGCGCAGGCGCCCGTGAAGAACGGCATTCCCACCGGCATCTGGATTCAGTTCCCGGATGCGGACAGCTACTTCTCCAGAGAGAAGGAACTGCTGGATGTAATCGCGGATTCCGACGGAAACGACAATGTGGTAATCTTTTTGAAGAACACCAAAAACATCAAGGTGCTCCCTCAAAACCTCTCCGTGAAGGCAGATGAGGAATTGCAGGCGAAATTGCAGGCTTTGTTCGGCGCCGAAAATGTGAGAATTCGTCTGTAAGGCAAAATGTCAATCGGTTCCGAAAGCAAAAAAAATCATATTTTCTGCGAAAAGATTATTGAAATCGCAGAAAAAATAGGCTACAATTATTGCTTGAGATAGACTCTAACTTAAACGATTACTGAATAAATTACTCATAAACCTACGGAGGTTGAGCATTATGGCAAAAGAGATTAAGACAATCGCAGTTCTGACCAGTGGTGGTGACGCACCCGGAATGAACGCAGCAATCAGAGCTGTTGT
This sequence comes from Acetatifactor sp., assembly GCA_045597705.1. Lineage (GTDB taxonomy): Bacteria > Bacillota > Clostridia > Lachnospirales > Lachnospiraceae > Acetatifactor. The sequence goes on along the minus strand of JAZLKR010000036.1, from coordinate 636 downwards.
ACGTACCGCTATCGCTAGAGGCATCAAGGTAAAAGGTATCAAGAGAGGCTACAACGGTCTGCTGAATGAAGAAATCATAGATATGGAAGCACGCAATGTTTCCGATATTATCCAGAGAGGTGGTACCATCTTAGGTACAGCAAGATGTCTTGAGTTCAAGAAGGCTGAATACCAGAAGATGGGTGCTGAGATCTGCAGAAAGCACGGCATCGACGGCATCATCGTCATCGGCGGTGACGGTTCTTACCGCGGCGCACAGGCACTTTCCAGACTCGGTATCAATACCGTAGGTCTTCCCGGAACCATCGACCTTGATATTTCCTGTACAGAGTACACCATCGGTTTTGATACCGCTGTAAATACCGCAATGGAAGCAATCGATAAGGTTAAGGATACCTCTTCTTCCCATGAGCGCTGCTCCATCATCGAGGTTATGGGACGTAACGCAGGTTACATCGCACTCTGGTGTGGTATCGCAAACGGTGCTGAGGATATTCTGATTCCTGAGAAGTACGATTACAATGAGCAGGAAATCATCAACCACATCATCGAGAGCCGTAAGAAGGGCAAGAGCCATCACATCATCATCAACGCTGAGGGCATCGGCCATTCAACCTCTATGGCAAGAAGAATCGA
>JAZLKR010000035.1:0-20310 GCA_045597705.1 Acetatifactor sp. | reverse complement strand
GAGATCCGCCGGGATGTCCTGCTTTTGCACTGTGAACAGCTGTTACAATGCCCTTGCGCACTTCATTAGCGCACTTCTGCAGCTCTAATTTGTTCATCGTCTCCTCCATTCTGCCGCGAACAAACGGCATATACATTATATTGTTGACTTTACCACAAAAACCATTTTTCGTCTACTGTTTTTTATGCAAAAAGACAGTGCGTGTTCGAGCACACAAGGTTAGTCCCGTGATTTCTCACATTTTGCAGTTTTTGGGGAAATATCCTTTAACAACGCTTAAATACCACGGAAACATCATCGTTGTTCATACCGCATTTATGATAGAAGCCCAGATTGTCTTCAATGGACATCAGCTGCAGTACACCGATATTTTTCTCCTTCAGTTTCAGCTCCAGTTCTTCCAGAAGTTTTCTGCCTACGCCGGTCTTTTTCTTCTCGGGAATTACAAACAGTTCGGAAAGATAGAAGAAATCTTCACCGCCGTACGGATCTACATAGCCAAGCGCACCGCCGATAACTTTACCGTCCTGTACGGCAGCCAGGCCATAGCCCATGAAGTTGCCAAGGATTGCGCGGACTCTTCTCTGTGATTTCTCCTCGGTCCAGTTCTCATACCAGGGAGCCTCGGAGTAAGCCTCTGCCAGGGCACTTGCCAGGGCAGGCACAACAAACTCACTTGCTTCCACAATGAGGACAGGCGAAGGAGCGGGCTCTTCCTCGACGACAGGCGCCTCTTCAATCACGGGTGCCGTTTCGATTGCGGGAGTCTCTTTGATTACAGGTGCTTCCTCAATGACAACCGTCTCTTCGATTCGGGGTGCATTGGCAAGCGTCGGTGCCTTTCCGAGTTTTGGCATTTCCTCTGCCATAATCGGGTCTTCCATAATGAAGACTCTTTCTATCGGTGCATGCTTTACCTTAGGAGCCTCCACAATGACAGGTGCCTCTTCCACTGCAGGCTCTTCCTCTACGATAGACTCTTCTACTACAGGTACCTCTTCGATTACGGGCTCTTCCTCGACTGCGGGAACCTCTTCAGCCACGGGTACTTCCTCGACTGCGGGAACCTCTTCAACCACAGATACTTCCTCAACAACAGGCTCTTCCTCGACTACAGGTACTTCTTCGACAACAGGTACTTCTTCGACAACAGGTTCTTCTTCGACAACAAGTTCTTCCTCGACGATAGGCTCTTCCTCGACTACAGGTACTTCTTCAACTACAGGTACCTCTTCGACAACAGGTTCTTCCTCAACTGCAGGCTCCTCTTCGGGAAGAACTACCTCCTCCGTGATACTCGACTCTGCATGTCTTCTCGCAGAAGTAAATTCCGCACTGGTTCTGGGGCCTTCAAAGCTTACCAGACTCACTGCGTCCCACTTCACCTGATCAGTCAGAGCAAACTTTCTGATATACAGTCTGGGCACTACATAACCCTGAATGTCCAGCGCCTTGTTTACATCCTCTTTGATTGCCTCCACCAGACTGATTCTGGGATTCTTAATGCACTCCACCGGCATACCGTTGGGATATACTCTGTTGATTGCACCGTCCAGCTCCCTTGATACTGCCCGCTTCACCAGTTCCTCCGTCGACCCTCCAAAGCCGATGGATCCGGTATTTCTTACCAGACACTCAATCAGGTAGCCAACCGTTTTCACGGAGTCTGTTCCCTTGGCTGCATCGATTACACGAACTCTTGTTGTTCCCGTTACTTTGTAATCCATATTTTTTGCCTTTCTTTTCCCTTGAAATAACCTTCTTTGTAACTAACCGCCCTGCCATTCTTTCCCCAAATCAGAATGACAAATTTCCCTTCTATGGTAACATTAAAAAAGTGCTTTTGGCAATAAAAAATCCATTAAAACTTCCTGCTCAGATACTCTATTTTGTTCTGATTTCTGTCCACTACCACCGCACGAAATTCTTTACCGTCCTCGGTGTATGACCATTTGAGAACATATATTTCCACATGGCCGGGAGTCTCTCCATGCTCCCCCTTGGGATAAGCCTGCACCAGTTCGCCATCTATATGGAAATAGGGCTCTTTCGCATCGCTGCTGTTCTTATTTATTTTCTTTTTTGCAAACTCATAAGCGGTCTCATTGATTTCACCCTTCTGATACTCCTCTAAGGTGAACATCACCTCCGACTCATGAGCCGTACGGGCAATCATCTGTTCAAAAAACGCTTCCTCTTCCATGCAGAATATTGCGTTCAATCCCTTCTTCGGCCCATACTGTATGGAAATCAGTTCCATCCCTTCCCACACCTTGGGAGGGAAGTGCTTGACATAATAATCATGTGATTCTACATATTTCAGCTGCTTGGTATACACACCGAAATTACCGAAGCCCGTATTCACAAAGAAGCTGCAGATAATCAAGCCGATTAATACGGCTCTGCCCATTCCGTAAAAGCCGATATCCTTCGGAATCTTCTTCCACATCAGAAAATCAATCACCAGAATAATGGCTGTTGCCGCAGTCATGACAAAACCGGAAATGTTACCGATTTGTACCATCTTCACGGCACTGATTACCAGGAAAATGATAATCAGCCCATTCCAGAAGAATTTCAGGCTTCTGACATTTTTCTCTCTGGGATCCTTTTCCTCCTCTGCAGGGAGCTGCGTCTTTTTCTCTTCCATGTAAATCCCCTTTCCGGCACAGCAAAAAATGCCCGCCGTATCACAAAAAATGCGCTGCCATCGGCAGCGCATCTCTCTTTTCCTTATTGAGCGCTCTGGCCGTAGTAAGCGTTTGCGCCGTGTTTTCTGTAGTAGTGCTTGTCCTGAAGTTCCTGAGGAGCAGGCTGAATTCTGGGAGCGATGGTCTCCGCACGGTATGCCATCTTGGCAACCTCCTCCAGAACAACTGCATTGTGAACTGCTTCCTTGGCGTCCTTACCCCATGCGAAAGGTCCGTGGTTCTTGCAGAGAACTGCGGGAACTGCGATGGGATCCTTGCCCATTCTCTGGAACTCGCTGACGATGAGAAGGCCTGTGTTCTTCTCATATGCATCCTCGATTTCCTCCTTGGTCAGACATCTGACGCAGGGAACCTCACCGTAGATATAATCTGCATGAGTGGTTCCGTAGCAGGGAATGGATCTTCCTGCCTGTGCCCAGCTGGTTGCGTAGGAAGAGTGGGTATGTACCACGCCGCCGATTTCAGGGAAAGCCTTGTAAAGCTCTGCGTGAGTTGCGGTGTCGGAAGAAGGATTGTAGCGTCCCTCAATCTTGTTGCAGTTTAAGTCAACAACGACCATATCATCGGGAGTCAGCTTGTCGTACTCTACTCCGCTGGGCTTGATAACAAAGTATCCTGTCTCGCGGTCGATTGCGCTGACATTACCCCAGGTAAAGGTAACCAGTCCATACTTGGGCAGGTCCATATTTGCTTCATATACTAACTGCTTTAATGCTTCTAACATATTTCTACACCTCTTTTGTCTGAATTAACGAAGGCCTTCCACTGCTGCCTTCTCGGCAATCAGTGTGCTCTTATATTTCTCTACATAAGCGTCGAAGCCTGCAACATCGGATGCCTGCGGAGCGATGGTAGTTCCTGTCTGACCTGCAAAGATCTTGTTTGCGAGGTAATCGGGAAGAGTCTCATCTGCTGCCTTCTCCTGCATAAATGCTGCCAGAACAGCCATACCCCATGCGCCGCCTTCACTTGCGGTGTCCATTACGGTTACGGGAGAGTTGAATGCTGCTGCCATCAGCTGCTGACCAACAACGGGAGTCTTGAAGAGTCCGCCGTGACCCATCAGGGAATCAACCGCAACCTTCTCCTCCTTGAGCAGAATATCATTACCGATCTTCAAGGTAGCCATTGCGCTGTACAGATTGCTTCTCATGAAGTTTGCAAGGCTGAACTTAGCATCGGGTGTACGAACGAACATGGGACGACCCTCATTCAGGCCGGTTACAGGCTCGCCTGAGAAGTAGTTGTAGGAAATGAGGCCGCCGCAATCGGTATCAGCGGTAAGTGCCTCTCTGTAAAGACCGCCGTAGAGGTCGTTCTTGTCAATCTTCATGCCGAACTTGGAAGCAAACTCATCAAAGAGATTTACCCATGCGTTCAGGTCGGAAGTACAGTTGTTGCAGTGTACCATGGCAACGGGATAACCGTCGGGAGTGGTAACCATATCGATTTCCTCGTGCACCTTCTCCAGTGCCTTCTCGGTTACAACCATAGAGAAGATGGAAGTACCTGCGGAAATATTACCGGTGCGAACCTTAACTGCATTGGTAGCTACCATACCGGTACCTGCATCACCTTCGGGAGGACACATGGGAATGCCTGCCTGCAGTGTGCCTGTGGGATCCAGAAGTTTTGCGCCGGTAACAGTCAGAGCGCCTGCGTTTTCACCTGCGCAGAGAACCTTGGGAAGGATTTCCTCCAGCTTCCAGGGGAAGCCCTTAGGTGCAATCAGTTCATCGAACTGAGCAATCATCTTCTGATCGTAATCTTTGATAGTAGAATCGATAGGGAACATACCGGAAGCCTCACCGATACCCATTACCTTCTCGCCGGAAAGCATCCAGTGAATGTAGCCTGCCAGAGTGGTGAAGAAGGTGATATCCTTTACATGCTCCTCGCCGGAAAGAATCGCCTGATACAGATGTGCAATGCTCCATCTCTGAGGAATGTTGAAGTTGAAGAGGGGGGTCAGTTCCTTACAAGCCTCGCCGGTCATGGTGTTTCTCCAGGTTCTGAAGGGAACCATCAGCTCACCTGCCGCATTGAAGGCCATATATCCGTGCATCATACCGGAGAAACCGATGCTGCCGATTGTGGTGAGAGCCTCACCATACTTTGCCTGAACATCCTCTGCCAGGCTCTTGTAGCAGCCCTGCAGACCGTTCCAGATATCATCCAGGCTGTAGGTCCATACATTGTTCTCCAGACGGTTCTCCCAGTCATGGGTACCCATAGCGATGGGCTGGTGGCTTCCGTCTACCAGAACTGCCTTAATACGGGTAGAACCAAACTCAATACCAAGAGCTGTCTTGCCCTCTTTGATTGCATTCTTGATTGCTTCGCTCATTACGAATCCTCCGTTGTTTTATTTTCTAAAAAGCTTGTGTAAATCGTTTGACAAGCCCACTTGTAATCAGTATAGGTCATAACAAAACCGTTCGTCAACATATACTGTACCAATCATCCGATATTGGTGACTCTACTTGAAAAAATACACTTTTTCCACCCGACGCCGCAATCTGATTCTTGCTTTTTTTCTCCTATTTCTTGCTACTTTCCTGCTCGTGCTGCTCTCTGTGCTGGTTCCCAAAGCCTGCAGCTTTGCAGCCGAAAAAAGATTCTCAAAAATCACCGGAAAAATCTTCCGTGAGGAGCTTTCCGGGGACACTCTTTCCCTGCATTACTCCCTGGCTGAACCCACCGATTTCGGCATCGAACCCTATGCCCCCATTTTGTCCTTCGGCAGTGATTCCCCCCTGTCGGAGCAGGCAGACCGACTGCAGTCGATGCTCGCCTCCATCACCTCCGTGGACGCCTCCCTGCTGTCGCCGGACAGCAAACGCCTGCAGCTCCAGGCGAACAGACTGCTGGGGCTTTCCAATCAACTGCTGCCCTACCGTCTCTACGAGGAACCTCTGTCCCCCTCCTCCGGTGCCCAGTCCTCTCTGCCCATTTTACTGGCCGAATATACCTTTCGCGGGAAGCAGGATATTGAGGATTACCTGTCGCTCCTCGACCAGATTGATGACTATTTTGCGGACCTTTTAGCCTTTGAAAGGGAAAAGGCTGCCGCGGGGCTGCTGCAGTCACCCGCACTTCTGACCTCCGTCTGTGAACAATGCGATACCATCTGTTCCCGTACGGCCATCAAATCCGGGCATCATTTTCTGCAGGACAGTTTCAAGGAAAGACTGCAGCCGCTCTCGGAGCAGCATATTATCACTCGTGCCGAGTACGATGACTATCTGCATCGCAACAACTGTCTCCTGGTGGATGTACTGCTGCCGGCCTACAGGCAGCTGAAGGAGGGACTGCTCGCGCTTTCCGGTGCTGACCAATCCCCTGCCGGTCTTGCCTCCCTGCCCTCCGGCTCCGCGTATTATGAACTGCTTTTGCGAAAGCAAACCGGCTCCTACCTGACACTGCCGGAAATCAAGGAACTGTTTCTGACTTCTCTGCTGGAGGAACGCCGGCAGCTGGCCGTTCTGCTGTCGGATGCAGATTCCTCTGTTGTCTCCACCGACTTGAACACTGATTTCCCGCTTTCCTCTCCGACGGAGATGCTGCTGGACCTACAGCGCCGCATGGCCGGCAGTTTCCCTTTGATTCCGGGAGAAGCCCCTGTCGTCACTGTAAAGGAGGTGTCCGCAAGTCTCGCCCCTTACTGTGCTCCGGCCTTCTATCTCACCGCCCCGCTGGATGACACTGCGGAGAGCGTAATATACATCAACCCGGAAAAGACCGCCTCCGGTCTGGAACTTTATACGACTCTGGCCCACGAGGGTTATCCCGGCCATCTCTATCAGGATGTCTACTGCAATCGCAGAATTCTGACCAAAGGAGAAGACCCCCTGTCTTCCATCCTCTGGTACGGCGGCTTTCAGGAGGGTTGGGCACTTTATGTGGAAACACTTTCCTACGACTATGCCTCAGAGCTGTACCGGGAGCAGGGTCAGCCCGATGAAGCCCTTCTCGTACAAATAGAAAAGCATAGCCGCAATCTGCAGCTATGCCTCTGTTCTCTGTTAGATATTATGATTCACTCCGAAAATGCACGGGTTTCCGATGTATCTGCCTTTCTGCAGTCGCTTGGCTATCAGCCATCCGCAGCGGGCAATCTCTTTTCCTACATCGTGGGAGAGCCCTGTAATTATCCCAAGTATTACCTTGGCTATCTGGAAATTCTGCGTCTCCGTGAAACGGCCAAAGCAGTCTGGGAAACCTCCTACAGCGACCTGAAATTCCACACCTTTCTGATGGAAAACGGTCCCTCTGACTTTGCCACTCTGGTCGAATTGCTGACCGAATAGCCGCATTTTCTTTCAATTACAGCAGTTTTTTCTTCTTCACGAAGATGATGCTGCCAATGATAATCAGTACGCATACGAGTATGACAATCGGGTATGCCAGGGGGCTGTCCAGCTCCGGCATATGCGTGAAGTTCATGCCGTACCAACCTACAATCAAAGTCAGGGGCATGAAAATGGTAGACACAATGGTCAGGACTGTCATAATGCGGTTCTGTTTTACCTCCAGCTTGGAGTGATAAAGATCGCGCACCTGCATGGTATGCTCACGCAGGGAGTTTACGATATCCTGCAGTCGCTGCACTCTGGCGGTAAACATGCCGAAATAGCGCAGGTTCTTGGAGCGGAAGAAACCATTTTCATTCTCCTCCAGTTCCTGGCCGATATCAATCAGCTGCTCGTAATGGGTACGCAGATCCAGAATATCACGGCGGATGTCAATCAGTCTGCTGATAATATCCTCCTCGTCACCGTCCAGAATCTGGTCCTCCATCTCGTCCAGTTCCTTTTCATAATTCTCCAGAATGGTCAGATCATCGATGACAATTTCTTCCAGAAAATCATAGAGGAAACGCTCCAGGCTGGGCATTCTCCATTTCTTTTTCTGCTGAATGCGGGTGAGAATTTTCTCCGCCACTTTATCACCGTCATTGATGAATACGACGCCATGCTCGTCCAAGGCAAAGGAAAAGGTGTGATTCGTCTCGGAAATGCTGGCTCTCTCCGGCAAATGAAAACAGCCTGTCAGCGAATCATAGTTTACCTTGGCATAAGAAGTATGAACAACCTCCGGGAACAGGTCCATATCAATTCCCATGTCGAACAATTCCTTCTTCTCTTCAAATTCCTGGCGGCCCACAATGGCCACATAAGGATAATCTCTCTTCAGGCATTCCTCGTAGGTTGCCTGTTCAAGGGTTTCTTTAATCAAATAAAACATAACAAACTCTCTTTTCCGTTACGCAAATACTTTATCCAACCAGTTTCTTGCCAGCGTAGGCCACATTCTTACATCAGGATAAGGATTGGGATTTTCGAGGGGCGCGGGTTCCGCCTGCTCCTTCTTCTCCTCTTCCTTTTTCTCCTCGGGATGCAAGGTTCCGAAGAACTGCATCATCAGCTCATCGTGGCGCTGCTCTGACACATTGATTGCGGTGCCGTTCTTCACTGCCTCAATTGCCAGATTTAACTGCTCGTAGGTGTATTCTCCGCCTGCCTTGCCCTGAAAGAACTGTTCCGTAGCAAGGGAAAGACCATGATTGCCATAGGGGAAAATATACTGTGCAAAGGGAACCTGCTTCTCGCGAAGTGCCTCCGAAAACAGGAGCACATTCTCGCAGGGTACCAGTCCGTCTTCATAGGTAGACCACAGGAAGCAGGGAGGTGTATTTTCGGTTACCTGCTTCTCCAGAGAGAAGTAATCTCTCTCCTCTTCCGCCGCATTCCAGCCCACCAGAGAAGCAATGGACTCTCTGTGGGTATACTTTCCTGCGGTGATTACCGGATAGGAAAGAATTGCCGCATCGGGTCTTGCGGAAATATTCTTGTAGGTTTCATTGGCATCGGGTGCGTCATCAAAATGTGTCGCTGCAGTAGCGCAGAGATGACCGCCCGCCGAAAAACCGGCGATACAGATCTTGGAAGGATCGATATGGAACTTCTCGCTGTTCTTACGAATCAGTCGGATTGCACGGGAAACATCCTGTAAGGGCTGCTTCTGCAAAGGCACCGACATGGTAATATCGGTGGTGTAAGTCAGCACGAAAGCATTCATACCCTGATTGTAGAATTCCTTTGCGATGATTTCTCCCTCATGATTCACAACCATACAATATCCGCCGCCGGGAATGACAAGCATGCATTCTCTCACTGTATCATCCTCATGCAGATAAGTTCTCAGATTCGGCTGAAAACCGTATGCCGCAGGGTAGTTGTATTCTCCCTCTTCCCAAATATTAATTCTCTCCATAAAAATCCCCTTCCCGAATTGCTGTCAATACAGCTTCTTGCGTGCGAAAATTTATTTTCGCACTTTACATCTGGTGTCTTACTACTGCATACTCGTCATCCAGGCGGAAATAAGGACACTCCCTCTGATTGCCGGTGATAAAGCGGTACATTTCATCCTCGTCCAGATTTACGAGGCAGTTATACTCCTCGTAATCTTCATCATATACATAATTGACACATGCGTCACAATTTGATACTGCCATCTGTCTTGTTTCCTTTCCAATCAGCCGAAGTTATTCGCCCTTATGCAGGTATGCATAGATATCACGCTTGCCCAGACCTCTGTCCTTGGCTACCTGCTTCATGGCGGACTTGTTATCCATGCCCTGATTCTCATAATATGCCATGTGCTCCTCGATGGACATGGACTCCCAGGATGCAATCTCTTCCTGGCGCTTTTCCTCCATGCTCTTACCCTCGATGACCAGCACATATTCTCCTCTGGGCTCCTCTTCCTCATAGAAAGCCAGTGCCTTCTCGAAGGTAGTGGGCATCACTGTCTCAAATTTCTTGGTCAGCTCTCTGCAAAGAGTAATTCTGCGGTTGCCCAGCACACCGTAAAGTTCCTCCAGAGTACGCACCAGATGATGGGGTGCCTCGTAGAGGATCATGGTTCTGCTCTCCCTCGCCAGCTCCTCCAGAATCACTTTCTTTTCCTTTTTCTCCGCAGGCAGAAAGCCCTCGAAGCAGAAGCGTCTGGTAGGCAGTCCGGACAATGTCAGCGCCGTAATGCAGGCTGCCGGACCGGGCAGGGAAGTCACGGGCACATTATTCTCGTGGCACATGGCCACCAGCACCTCTCCGGGATCCGAAATGGCCGGTGTTCCTGCGTCGGTAATCAATGCGATATTCTGACCTGCCAGCATCTGACCAATCAACTGTCTTGCTTTCTCTACCTTGTTGTACTCATGATAGCTGGTCATGGGCGTAGAAATTTCAAAATGATTCAACAGCTTGATGCTGTTTCTGGTATCCTCAGCCGCAATCACATCCACACTGCGCAGGGTTTCCACAACGCGGGGCGTCATGTCCTGCAGATTGCCGATGGGTGTGGCGCATAAATACAAAGTACCTGACACGCGTGTCACTCCTTTCGGGAACAATTCCCTTTAGTATCCGTAAACATCATAAATTTCCGGCATATACACACCGGGTTCCTTGTACACAATCAATGGTTTTTCCACCGTCATGCGGGGCTTACCGCCTCTTACCGCTTCCAGCAGCACCATGTTGGGCTCCTTATCCACGAAGGGATATACCAGCTGCATTCGCTTGGATTCCAGCTTATATTTGCTCATGGTGGTAATCAGCTCCGGCAGGCGAAACGGCCTGTGCACCAGGAAGAAATGTCCCCCCGGCTTTAACAGCTTCGCTGCCACTCTGGCCACATCGTCAAAGGTGCAAAACACCTCATGACGGGCAATTGCCTTCGGGCCTTCCGGATTCTGAATGCCGTGCATGCCGATCATGTAGGGGGGATTACAGGTAATAACATCAAAGGAGGCCGCCTCGAATAAGGTGTCTGCCTCCTTTATGTCTCCTGTTACAATATCAATTTTAGAAGACAAATCATTGAGGGCAACGCTTCTGGACGCCATATCCGCACTCTCCGGCTGAATTTCCAGGCCGGTCAGATGAGCACATTTGTACTTTGCCTCCATGAGAATCGGGATAATGCCTGTGCCTGTTCCCAGGTCCAGAATTTTATCCGTTTCTCTTGCGTTCGCAAAGCCTGTGAGAAGCACTGCATCCATTCCAAAGCAGAACCGCTCCGGATCCTGAATGATCCGGTAGCCGTTTCGCTGGAGTTCGTCTATTCTCTCATCATTCTTTAGGCTGATTGTCATTGTGGCTTTGCTGTCCTTCCTGTCTGGGCCTTCCGCCATGTCTTCTGTGTCTGTTTCTGTTGTGATGGCTGCCGCCCTGACCGTTCTCCGCATTTCCGCCTTCCTGATTAGGTTTAGGCTGCTGGTCACCGCTCTGCTTCTGCTCAGGCTTTCCCTGCTCGCCGTTCTGGCGGTTCGGTCTGTTATCGCGGCGCTGGTTATTTCTGTCATGGCGTTCACCGTTTTCGCCGTGGTTATTCTTCTCTCTGTTTCCGTTCTCGGGATGAGCGGGTCTTTCCTTGCGCTCGCCGTTCTGCTCACGGTTGCCTCTGTCCTTGCGCTCACCGCCCTCGGGACGATTGCCCTGGTCGCGGTTATTTTTCTCTCTGCGCTCGCCGTTCTGTTCGCGGTTGCCTCTGTCTCTGCGCTCGCCCTGATCACGGTTGTTTCTCTCTCTGCGCTCGCCGCCTTCACGCTGCTTGGGCGCTTCCTGACCGGATTCCTGCTGTTCTTCCTTCTCCAGCTTCTCCAGTTCCTTCAGTTCTTCCTTGGAAAGCTCCTGATTGGACTTCTTGCCGTGCTTTCTCTTGAACTGCAGCTTCTCTACAGGATACTCCTTGATTTCCTTGGAGTCACCCTCTTCCACTACGACCTTAACCAGCTGACGCAGCACATTTACACTGTGCACCTCGCCCTTGAAGCCATCCTCGGTGGTTACGAAATCACCGATTCCGGGCAGTCTGCGGTTCAGCTCCTCGTAGGTATCTTCCTCATTCTTCAGACAGCACATCAGTCTGCCGCACACACCTGAAATCTTAGTGGGATTCAGGGAAAGGTTCTGCTCCTTTGCCATCTTGATGGAAACGGGAATGAAATCTGCCAGATAGCTGTGGCAGCACAGGGGACGACCGCAAATACCGATGCCGCCCACAATCTTGGTCTCATCTCTTACACCAATCTGACGAAGCTCGATTCTGGTCTTGAATACGCCAGCCAGATCCTTTACCAGATCACGGAAATCAATGCGTCCGTCTGCGGTAAAATAAAACAGTACTTTATTGTTATCAAAGGTATACTCTGCATCGATGAGCTTCATCTCCAGCTCATGCTTGCGAATCTTTTCCTGACAGACGCGGAAAGCCTCACGCTCCTTAATCTTGTTGCCTGCTTCCTGCTCAATATCTCTCTCGTTTGCAATACGAAGCACGGGCTTTAAGGGCTGAATTACCTTCTCATCCTCCACCTCGGTTACACCTGTCATTACGGTACCGAACTCGATGCCGCGGGCTGTCTCCACGATGACATGGTCGCCTCTCTTTATCTCAAACTGCAGAGGATCGAAGAAATAAATCTTTCCCGCTGTTCTGAATCTTACACCAATTACTTTTGTCATATCTATCCACCTCACTGCGCCTCACAGGCGCGTTATTCTGCGGCCCATGCCGCGATTTTTCCATTCTCGGGTATTCTATCATATTTCCCTGAAAAGCACCACTAAACTCTGAAATCACACATTTTTCAGAATCAGCCGTTTTCCTGAATGGACAACATTAACAGTTCCATTGTCAAATCAAAATTGACATTGGCATCCAGTCTGCGTTTGGCAGTCTCCAATGCCTTGATGACCGTCTCAATCCCCTCATATGTGGTATTGGCGGCATTTTTACGAAGCGCACCGATTTCCTCTCGGAACACGAGATGATTTGCATCTGCCGTTGCCTTGAACAACAGTACATCACGGTACCAGATTGCCAGAATATCCAGATAATCGGTGATCTCCAGCTTATACTCGGTGATTTTCTTAATCGCTGCAATAATTTCGGAAAGCTCCATCTCATGAATGTACTTGATCAGCGATAAGGCTTCATTTTTCACATTTTCAAAATCCTCACTGGTGGCAAGCGCTTTTGCCTTACCCACATTACCTCTGGCAAAGGCCACACAGACCTCCGCCTTATAATCAGGCACCTGCATCTCCTCCATGAGGAATTTTTTCATTTTTTCATCTGCAACCGGCTTCATATTCAGCACAACGCAACGGCTGAGAATGGTGGGGAGCAATGAATTCACATTGGAGGTCAGCAGCATGATAACGGCATATTCCGGGGGCTCCTCCAGGGTCTTTAAGATGGCATTCTGGGCCTGCGCGGTCATCTTCTCCGCCTCGTTTACAATGTAAATCTTATATTTGCTGCTGTAAGGCTTGATGGCAACATCATTGTTAATCTGCGCACGAATGTCATCTACGCTGATGGTATTCGGCTTCTCATGGGTCACGCGAATAATGTCGGGCTGATTGTTCGTCTGAGCCTGCTTACAGGAATGACATTCCTCACAAGGCTCTTCGCCGCCCTGTTCACACTGCAGTGTCTGGGCAAAAACCTTGGCAATGTACTCTTTTCCGGAAGATTTCTCGCCGTTGATAATATACGCATGCGATACCTTACCTGCCCGAATTCCGTTTTTCAGTTGCTCTTTCATCTGTTCCTGACCTACAATTGTCCGAAATCCTGCCATCGTTTCTCCTGCCTTTCTTCATGATAAATCACTTGCTGTTTCTATGCGCGCTGCTTCAGAATGCATGCCTTTATATTGCTAAGGCATTCCTCCAGGTCTTCGTTAATGAAACGCTCTGTAATGCCTGCTGCCTGCAGCTTATCCTCCGCAAAATCGGCACTGTCAGCCAGAAAGCGTCTGCACATTTCCTCGTACTTGGGATTTTCCTGCTTCATCTCCCGTTTCAGGGCTCTCTGCAGGCGAATGCCGTCATCCACTTCAACCAGTACCGGCAGAACTCTTTCTCCGCCGAAGTAAGCCTGAAGATGTACATAAGCCTCCGGTGTGGTAATCAGTATGTAATCCTTCTGTTCCTCAATCTGACCGTCATCCACCGTGAAATAGCGCCACAGACCGTGAAAGGTCTGGTAGGCTCTGTCCTCCACAATCTTCCCTTCCGCCTTCAGCTGCTGGAAACCTTCTTCATCCGTGAAGAAATATTCCGCACCGTTCTGCTCTCCGACCCTGATGGGGCGGGTAGTATAGGGCACAATAGTCTTTAAATCCAGTTCTTCATCAGCCAAAAGTCTCTTAAAAATGGTATCCTTTCCTGTGGAGCTTTTCCCCATCAGGCAAACAATCTTACCCATAATCTATAACCCTCTGTCTCACTCTCCGCGCAATACGGGAAGGAAGTATTTTTCCTGTTTTTTCAAAAGTCCCTGCACTGTCAGTCCCTTTTGAAGCGCACTGCTGATTTTAGCCAGCGCTTCCTTTGTAACACATTCTCCCGGTACCAGAATCGGTACTCCCGGGGGATAGCAGTTCACGAATTCGCCGCTGAATCTGCCCTCACATGCGTCTAACGGCAAGCTTTCCGTCTCCAGATCCCAGGCCTGCCACAAGGGCAAATTCTCAGTTTCCGCTTGCAGCACTTCTTCCGCCGCTTCCGCTTCCACCGAAATATCCTCAAGCTTTGCATCAATTTCCAGCAGCGCTTCCTTCATCCGACGGTAGCCTTCCGGCGTGTCTCCGATGGTAAACATGGCCAGCGCATAGGTCTCCGATGCCATCTCCAGCTGCAGGTGATACTGCTCCAGAAGGATTCGGTACAGCTCCTTACCGTTCATACCGGTGTCCTTTACGGAAATCACCAGTTTACCGATATCCTGTCGCTCCGCATCCTCTTCGGGGAAATGCAGATGCCTGCACTGTGACAGTTCTCCTCGCATTGCCGCATAGGCATCCGCAAATTTGCTGTAGGCCTTCTCCCCCTGCTCTTCCACATAGCGAAGGGCATTGTCGATGCTCGCCATCAGAATATAAGAAGGACTGCTTGTCTGATAAATACGCAGGAATCTGCGCAGAATTTCTCTGTCAATCCGGTCTCCGCAAACATGCAGAAGCGCTGTCTGCGTCATACCGGGCAAGGTTTTGTGCACAGACTGAATCACCAGGTCAGCGCCCAAAGTCACACTGCTCTTTGCCACCTTCGAATGCAGCCCCAGATGCGCACCATGGGCTTCATCCACGATTAGCGGGAGCCCCTTGGCGTGCACCAGTTCTGCGATTGCCTTCACATCTGCAATTCTGCCCTCATAGGTAGGCGATACAATCAGAACCGCCTTGGCGTCCGGATGTCTCTCCAGACCGCGGGCTACTTCCTCCGGTGTCACCGCTTCCGGGAAGTCAAACTGTGTATTCTGTTTCGGCTGCAGATAAGCCGCATCCAGATGTCTCAGATAAACCGCATGATAAACGGATTTATGGCTGTTTCTCGCCATCAGCAGCTTTCCCCCAAAGGGAAGTGCTGCGCTGATTGCCGCAAGGATTCCGCCTGTGCTGCCGTTTACCAGATAGAAGCACTCCTCGCTGCCGTACAGAGCCGCTGCCCGTTCCTTCAGGGTGAGCAGAATTTCCTCCGGCGCATGGAGATTGTCAAATCCATCAATTTCCGTGATATCGGCCCGAATCACCGCTTCCGGCATCTGACCGCAGATATTTCGCTTATGTCCCGGCATATGATAGGGATAAACATCACTCTCCCCATAGGCTGCCAGCTTTTCAAATAAATGTTCCATTTTTACTTAAGGTCATCTGTGATTTGCGTCAGACTCTCCGGCTCCGCCAATGTTTCCAAATCCTCAAACACTCTCGCGCCGTGTCCCTTACGCAGATGTACTGTTTCCAAAAAAGATACCCACTTATCGGCAGCGGTCACAATCCAGGCCTCTCGGCACATGGGCGGAACCACCGTCAGTGGCCACATATGTTTCTTAATAATATCCCTCTCGCGAGGCGTCAGATCATATTCCTCCGTCGCATTGCGAAGTGCTCTGCCGGGATGATAGAATCCATGAAGTCTGTGGGGGCTCACCTCATCGGGAATATGCCAGTCATAAAGGAAGTAATCGTGCAGCAATGCGCCGCGGACCAGTTCTTTTCGATTACAGTTGATACGCAGCTTCTGACTGAACACAAGACTGTAATGCGTCACATTTCTGACATGCTCATTTACCGTCACATTACCATGCTGAATATGAGCTCTTGTACTGTGAAAATTCTGAGACTGCAAAATATCCTCCGCATATTCGCGAATCTGCAATTCCCTCTCTCTGAATCTATCCAGATCACGCTTCCAGCGATCCACTTTTTTCCTGGAATTCCGGAGTCGTTTCTTATTCATCTGTTTGTATTCCTACCTCTCTGTACTTTCGGCGGCTTTAACCGTACGCACATAAAAGTGTTGCTTCAAATTATTCCGCACCCTCACCGGCATCTGCGGCAGGTGTGGACTCTGCAGGCGGCTGCTCCGGAACTGTCTCACTGCTCTCGGGTATACTTTCTGCAGGCTCACCGCTCTCAGCGGGCGTACTGCTTTCAGGTATGCTCTCCGCAGGGGTGCTCTCCTCCGGCACGCTGCTCTCAGGTGTGCTCTCCGCGGGTTCTGAACTCTCGGGAACACTCTCGGAAGACTCGCTGCTCTCGGCGGGAGTGCTTTCCGCAGGCTGTGAAGAGGCGGGAGGCGTCCAGGTCTGTGAGCTTTCGGGTGTCTCGCTGCTTTCTTCAGGGACAATCGTCTCCTCCATTACAGGGATGCTTTCGGAAGGCTTCGTTGAAGGTTCTTCCACCACCCCATCCTTGGCAGGATTTTTGCCGTTTTCGTAGTAATAGGTAATGACAGGGAATCCTGTGTCCACCTTTTCAAAAATAGTCTCTGCGGTGGAATAAGGAAGGTTGACACAGCCGTGAGAACCGTTTCTCTTATAAATCTCTCCACCGAAAGCCTTTCTCCAGGTTGCATCATGCAGACCATAGTTATTGTAGAAAGGCATCCAATAGGTAACGGGGGTAGCATAGTTTGCACCGCGCAGCACCGCATGATGTTTCTTATAGGTCAGGCCGAAAATACCGGCAGGCGTAACACAGTCCTTTGTGGAGCTCAGGGTTCCTGATACAAAATCGGATTCCTTCACCAGCTCTCCTTCATAATAAAAATACAGGTGCTGATTGGACAAATCACATTCCACATAGGAATCACCGATATCATCCTTGCCCTTTTTCTTGGCCGTCACACTGTAAATCGGTTCTCTATCCGTTACCGCACATTCCTCTATCAGGCGAATCAATTCGGGAATTTCTGCCTCTACATCCGTTTGCCAACCGTATTTCTTAGCTGTCAGCTCAATGTCAGCCCCGAGGGAGGTGTGGAAGGTGCGCACGGTACCAAAGGTATCATTCTCCTTTGCCTGTCGCTTTACAAATTCGGCAACCGCTTCCTCATCCAGGATAATCTCCCCTGTGGTAAGATTGACATCCAGCCACTGATCCAGAAGGTCTGCGTCTACCGCAACCTTAGAGCCGTTCCAGTCGTAAGTAATTCTTGTATCCAGACGATGATTGATTTTCTCAACCATATCAACCATTTTCTTCTCTGTTTTCAGTACATTCGCAGTGCTGTAAACCTCTGCCTCCTCCAGATTTGCTCCGGATTCTTCTCTGCCGATTGCCTCCAGCAAATATGCGATTGCCTTATCAGCATCCAAAACCGTTCCCGCAGTTTCCGGCACGATCTCATAATGCTTGCTTTCAGCACTGTAACCGCTGATATAAGCGTCCTTGGGAGAATTCATATTCTTCATCTGGAACGCATCCATCGTCATGATTTTTTCCTGTGCCTTTGCCGTATCAAAACTCATGGTATGCTCTACCACATGTGCCTGCTCTGCACCGTTAAAGGTTTCCAGCAGCCAGTTCCATTTGTTCTGGCCCTGCAGAATTTCACGGATTTGCTCTGCGGAATAGGTATACTCCAAGCCGATATCCTCTGCCTTCAGTTCTCCCAGAGTAGCTCCGCCCTCCTCCGTCACAAGATCGCGTCCCATGACAGCGAAGGTATAATCGCTTCTGGAATCCAGCATGCCATACAGCTGATCCAGCTTCATGTTGGCACATTTGATACCGTTAATGGTAATATTCGGAAGATAATGAGAGCTGTAGTAGCCTACGCCACCCAGATACACTCCTGCCACTAAAGCGACAACCGTTCCGATAATGGCCGGCAAAACCCATTTTTTACCGTTTTTCTTTCCTTCGAAAGGCTTCTCTTCGTCCCAGTAGCAGTCACTTTCCACCACAATGTCCTTCTGCGGATTCTCAGGCTCCTTTGCCGGCTCCTGCATTGCTGCTTCCGATTCTGCGATATTCTCTTTTTCTTCTTCAGGCTGCTCCGCTTCCTGTTCGGCAGTTTCTGCCTCTCTCAGCTTTGCCGCCAATTCCTTCATTGCATCCGTTAATTCTTTGTCACTCATCTATGTACATCCTTTACACAGTCGTTACCGTGTCGTTACACACACTATCCCCAATATACAGAATACTATTATACCACAAATCACAGCGGGGTACATTCTTTTTTTACACATTAAAAAAGCGCGTCCATCGGACACGCTTTTCTGTCTTAAAACAAGCTCATTTGTTCATATTTTTCAAGGAATTCACGAAGATAAGCAAAGCAATCATCCGATCGGCAAAGAATGCCGTTCTGCGCGGAAAGAATCCCTTTTACATCTACAAAGTGCATATTTATTTACTCGTAATAACAGGCTCTTCGAGAACAATCATCTTGGAAGGACCGTCAGTTACCAGCAGGCCCTTGATGTTGTGTTCCTTAATCATCTTCTCGATTTCTTCTTTGCCTCTCAGCTGCTTATATACAAATTTTCCCATGCTCTTAAAATAATCTGTATAGAGCACATACATGCAGTCATTTACGGTAAACAGCTCGTCGGTATCACCCTTATGCAGGGTATAAAGCTTTTCCTCGTTGGCCAAACGTTCCCAAACAACTCTCTCCAATACATTGTTAATGCTCTGGAAGTACTGGACATCGCTCGCCTTGTTGTTCTTCTTTGCCTGCGCAATCAAATTGCGGTTTACCATATCTGCCACGAAAACATTTTCGTTCAGGTCCTCATTTAATGCAAAGGTAGCCTTTGCCTCTGCCAGAGTTCGACCCGCATTGAAGACATGTCCAAGCAGAACCTCTGAACGCTTCTTGCTGATCTCATAAGGATTGATATAGTTGAGAATAGGCATCATGTTAAAGTGAATGGGCAGATTTCCATCATTATCCTTAAGAATCTTTGCCATATCCTCCTCAGATGAGATAACGCTGACATTGGTGGGCTCCAGATTGTTCACTGTGAAGAGATAATCAATTTCACATCCCATTGCATCCTCGGAACCGGGATCGATATCAATACCGAAAATTCCAAGCTGTCTTGCGGTATTGCAAACTGCATACAGGTTGCCCAGTTTGTCATTCTTCTCCATTTTGCCAAGCATATAGTTATCGCCGGGCTTATAGTAACCGTTCTTATCAATATAATCACGAGCGTGCTGCATTGAGGTAAACACTACCAGCATTCTCTCACCGGTTTGCAAAGTTCCGATATAAGGAACACTGAGACCCCGAAGCAGGTTAGCTGCATTCCAGGACAGCAGAATATACAGTTCATCCTTTGCAAAGAGCTTCTTCAGTTTTTTGATATTCTCTTCAGCCAATGCCTCCTGCGCAATTCTCAACACTTCTTCTTCATTCATATTCAAAACCTCCATCGGTTATCATCCATTTTCCGCCATTTAGCGAATACCCTGTTATTATACCAAATAAGCACTTTTCATGCAAGAAAACGCAAAAAAGCACGACATTACATCGTGCTTTTAGCAAAAAAATAATGCCCAGAACCGGAATCGAACCAGTGACACGAGGATTTTCAGTCCTCTGCTCTACCAACTGAGCTATCTGGGCATAAAACCTTATAAAAGCAACTTCTATAAGGTTTTAGAGTAGCGGGGACAGGATTTGAACCTATGACCTTCGGGTTATGAGCCCGACGAGCTTCCAGACTGCTCCACCCCGCGATATTGAATTAATAAAACATATGCTCTATTCATAAGATTTATGAATAAAGAATGGATGGGGGTGGATTCGAACCACCGAAGCAATTTGCAGCAGATTTACAGTCTGTCCCCTTTGGCCACTCGGGAACCCATCCATATGAAATTTTAAATTTCACAGAGCCGATGATCGGACTCGAACCGATAACCTGCTGATTACAAATCAGCTGCTCTGCCAATTGAGCCACATCGGCGTAGTGATCAGTTGATTTGTAATCACCCGCTCTGCCTACAATAAACTCGTTTCACTCCTTTATTGTCGTGAACTGAGCCACATCGGCGTACAAGTTCTAATAAATAATCGGGCCTACAGGGCTCGAACCTGTGCCCCTCTGCTTGTAAGGCAGATGCTCTCCCAGCTGAGCTAAGACCCCATATTCGTATACAAACCTATACTAACGACCCAGATCGGTCTCGAACCGACGACCTTCGCCGTGACAGGGCGACGCTCTAACCAACTGAGCCACTGGGCCATTCCTGAAGGTTTGTTCCTTCAAAACC
>JAZLKR010000034.1:0-158767 GCA_045597705.1 Acetatifactor sp. | reverse complement strand
TCCGGTGGTCGTGGAGTTGGCAGCGCTGAGAACTTTGCAATCCTTCAGGATCTTGCAGATGCTATCGGCGGTACCGTATCTTGCTCTCGTGCAGTTGTAGATTCAGGCTGGATGCCTCGTGACCTCCAGGTTGGACAGACCGGTAAGACCGTTCGTCCTCAGATCTACTTCGCAATCGGTATTTCCGGTGCAATCCAGCACGTAGCAGGTATGGAAGAGTCTGACCTGATCGTTGCTATCAACAAGGACGAAGATGCTCCTATCTTCGATGTAGCTGACTACGGTATCGTAGGCGACCTGAACAAGATCGTTCCCGCTCTTGCAGCAGCTATCAGAGCTGAGAAGGCTAACAAGTAATTATTCTTAAGGAATAAATGAATTAACGGCATGTCCTGTTAGGACATGCCGTTTTTTTGTTGTTACGCCTTGCGAAATTTGCGGCAGATTGTTATAATTTTCTGTGGTTGTGATTTGTTGTGAACAAAGGAAATCGATATGAAGAGAAATGTAAATCTGGAAGAAATCACAGATGGTCGTTTTTATAATAGCAATGACATGGTAAAGGCGGATGCGCATGGCTGTAAGGGATGTCATCTCTGTTGTACCGGAATGGGAGAGTCGGTTGTATTGGACCCGTTGGACATGTGGAGACTGACCTGCGGAACCGGGAAAGATTTGCAGGCACTTCTGGCAGAAGGAGCTCTGGAACTGCATGCGGTAGACGGCTGTATTTTGCCGAATCTCTCCATGAGCGGCGACGAGGAGGCTTGCCGTTTTCTGAACGGAGAGGGTCGCTGCAGCATTCACGCTTACAGACCGGGTATCTGCAGATTGTTCCCTCTGGGAAGAATTTATGAGAACGGAGATTTCAAGTATATTTTGCAGACAGGTGAATGTCCGGTCCCTAATTGTTCGAAGGTTAAGGTAGAAAAATGGATTGATACACCGAACCAGAAGCGCAATCATGAGTTCCTCTGTGCGTGGCATTATTTCCTGAAAAATGTGGAGGAAACCGTAGCCGGCCTGGAGGACAGTCAGGTTGCGACCCAGCTGAATATGGCGATTTTGAATGGATTTTTTACCATTCAGGCTGCAACGGAGGAGGAGTTTTACAATACCTTCTTCACAAAGCTGCAGACCATGAAAAATGCCTTTAATTGGCCGTAAAATGGGCATTTTATGAAAAATGACTAAATTAGTCAATGCAAAAAAATCACCTAAATTTGAAAAGAACGAAGAGTTGAGATAGATGAGTTACGAAAACAGAAACGAGACAGACGAGGAGATCCATCTTCGCCGCATGAAGCGCATCGAGCAGATGAAGCGCGAGAAAAAAAGAGCAGAAGAAATGAGGAAAAAAATCCTGATGGGAGCAGGAATCGGTGTGATTGCACTGATTTTGCTGGTGCTTCTCATTGGTATTTTGTCTAAGGGAAAAGACAAGGATAAGGAACCGGAGAAAACGCTGATCCCGACTGAGAGCATTGTGACAGAGCCGGTTGCAGTTGCTACACCGGAGCCGACGCCTACTCCCACACCGGAACCGACATTTGTCCCTTTCAAACCGCTTGTAACGGATTCCACAAAGGGCTTCTCCGATGCAGTTAACAGTGCTTACGGCTGCCTCATTGATGTTGAGAAAAATACGGTTCTGGCACAGAAGGACTACAAGGTGCGCATTAACCCGGCTTCCATGACAAAGGTGCTGACGGTTCTGACTGCGGCAAATGCGTTGGGCATCACCGGCGAGGATTGGCAGAATGATCCGAAGCTGAAGGATACCTTCACCATGCTGCTGGAAATCACGGATTACAGCTTTGTAAACGACTGCAGTAATGTAGGCTTTAAGGTGGGAGAAGTGATTCCCGTCGAGGAGCTGTTCTACGGAACGATTATGCCCTCCGGTGCGGATGCGGCTTTGGGCCTGGCTTACTATGTGGCCGGTTCTCATGAAGCTTTTATGGAGCTGATGAATGAGGAACTGAAGACGCTGGGAATCGCGGAGACCACTCATTTCACCAACTGTGTGGGCCTTTATGACGAGAATCATTACAGCACGGTTTATGATATCGCAGTTATCATGAAGGCTGCCATGGATATTCCTTTTCTGAGAGAAGTTCTGGGTACCCGTATTCATACAATTCCCGGCGATGAGCAGTATCCCGAGGGAATTGTGCTTTCCAATCTCTTCCTGCGCCGTATTGAGGACAGAGACACCCACAGCGAGGTAATCGGAGCAAAGACCGGTTATGTCCTCCAGTCTAAGAACTGCGCGGTCAGCATGGCGAAGGCAGCGGACGGCAGAGAATTTATCTGTGTCACCGCAGGCGGTGAGAGCAAGTGGAAGCCTATTTACGACCACACAGAGCTGTACGCGGCCTACATTCCCGCGGCACAGTAAAAATTGAGAAGCCAAAAACATATTGAACAAGAAGTGACAAGCGTTAAGAGAACCTATGTGATAGACTAATCATATAGGTTCTTTTTATATCATGAAGGTATAGCAACGAGAGAACAAGTAAGAAACGGAGGATACGACAGATGAACTATCGTAAATTTGGCAACACGGGGGAGCAGATTTCCGCACTTGGTTTCGGATGTATGAGATTCCCTGAGTTCGAGAAGGACGGACAGAAGTTCGTTGATCAGGACAAGGTAGATGAGATGATTCTCACCGCTTACAAGAAGGGCGTGAACTATTTCGATACCGCACCTTACTACTGCAGCTCCAACAGTGAGGATGCGCTTGGTAAGGCTGTAAAGAGCTTCAGAGACAAGATTCTGATTTCCACCAAGATTCCCCTGGAGGTTTGCAACAAGCCCGGCGATTACAGAAGACAGCTGGAGAAGAGCCTGAAGAAGCTGGATATGGATTATATTGATTTCTACCACTTCTGGGGTATCAGCAGAGATAAGTTTGACAATATTATTGCAGTGCAGGATTTGCTGGCAGATGCACAGAAGGCAAAGGAAGAGGGGCTGATTCGTCACATTTCCTTCTCCTTCCATGATGAGCCTACCGCAATCAAGCACATTATTGATAAGTCCATCGAGCGCGGCATTCCCATGGAGAGCATGCTTTGCCAGTACAACCTCATTGACAGAAGCAATGAGGAGATGCTCGCCTATGCTACCAGCAAGGGCCTTGGCACCGTAGCAATGGGACCTGTAGGCGGCGGACGATTGGCTGCACCTACCAATATGACCGAGAAGCTGACCAAGGATGCAAACCTGCCTACCTACGCACTGGCATTTAAGTTCTGTCTGGGTAATCCCGACCTCTGCTGCGCATTGTCCGGTATGCAGACTTTGGAGATGGTTGAGCAGAATACCGATCTGGCAAGCGATTCAACCGCTTTCTCTGAGGAGGAGTGGAAGCAGCTGGGTGATTCCCTTGAGACTCTGAAGAAGTTCAATGACCTGTACTGCACAGGCTGTAAGTACTGTCAGCCTTGTCCCGTAGGCATTAATATTCCTCATATCTTCAATATGTATACCAACTACAATGTGTACGGTCTGAAGGGTCACGCACAGTACATGTTCGATGATTATGTAAAGAAGGAAGGCAAGCTCATCGGTGACTGCTTAAACTGCGGTAAGTGTGAGAGAGCATGTCCTCAGCATCTGCAGATCAGAGCAGAACTGGAGAGAGTTGAGAAGATTTTCAGAAAGTAAATAATGGCAATCAGCTCATAGAAAAAGTGCTGTCCCGAATGAAAGGGACAGCACTTTTTGAATGCAAATCTAATTAATAATGTGATTTCGCCAGGTTTTCTTCCACACGCTCCAGATATTCCATCAGACGCTTTTTCTCTTTGTCGGAGAAACCGTCAAGACTAATGGTTTCAATCTGCTGCATGATACGGGCAACCTGTTCTGCCAGAGCCTTGCCGGTGGTGGTCAGGTGAATCTCATAGCCGCGCTTGCCGCCGGAAATACGGGTTTCCTTTTTCTCAACCAGCCCCTTGGCAACCATGTTCTGCAGCAGTGCGGTCATGGTGGCGGGCATAACGCCGCACTGGTTGGATAATTCCTTCTGCAGCAGACCGTCCTGATTGCGCAGGCGCAGCAGGATTTTGGGTTGTCCTTCGCTTAAATCAAGCTTCTGAAAGGCTTCGCGGCAGACCTGCTGATGTTTTGCCTGAGCCTTCAGCAATACTACATGTAAGGGTTCGCTCATAGGATGACCTCCTTTGCTTTTTACATTTTCTCCAGACGGAATACATTGAAGGACAGAGGCTTCAGTTCAGCCTTTAAGATGCCATCCTCAAAGGTCAAGTCGGTAACGCTGCGGGGCTTGATCTGGTCGGGTGCATCGTAGGAATTTGAAATTTCCAGATTTGCACTGTACAGTTCACGCTGCTCCACAAAGCGGTAACCCTTGAAACCGGAAAGATCCAGCTCTGCGGGGTAGGAACTGTCGGCATTTCTGTTGATAACGAAGATATTCAGGCAGCCTGTCTTGTCATCCAGAGCAGCGGCAGTGTCCACATAGGGAACGCCTTCCTTGCCGGTGTAGGCTGAGGTGTCATCGATGAAATAGCCGGGCATGTCAAAGGTTTCACAGGTGGTGGCAACCTTTAAGGAGGTTCCCTTTGCGTAATGGATCATGTCCTCAAATACATAGTGGGAAGCAGAGCGCCATACATGGTTGTGGTCGGAGCTGCAGAGAGCACCGAGACCGCCGGTCATACAACCAATCTTTACACGGTCTGCACGGCGAATCAGTGCCAGCTGTACGGAGGCCTGGGACAGTGCCTTAATCATATCGCCGCCGGGGAACTGACGGAAATTCATCTTATCGGGATCGTGCATGATATATTTTCTGTCGGGATTGAATACATAGTGATTGCGGTAGAGGTTGTAAGGACCGTAACCGGGATGTAGCTCGCCTAAGGGACGAACCATGGCACCGTACTCATCCAGGGAGAGCATCAGCTTCTTGGGAGAGCGCATCTTAGCCTGAATCAGGTCGCAGAGTGCAATCTCGGTATCCAGGAAGTCCTCATAGTAGTGAGAACCACCGAGCAGAGCTCTGTAATCGCCCTCGGGAGCGATGTGATAGTGGTGCAGGGAGAGATAGTCAACAGAGTTGTAGCACTGCTGGAGAACATCCTCCTCCCACTGAGGATAGTGATCCATGAAGGGAGCGGAAGAGCCGCAGACTGCAGTTTCGATGGAAGGGTCAATCCACTTCATAACCTTGGATACTTCGTTGGCAAAGGTGCCGTAGCCGGTGGGATTCTTTTCCCAGGAGCCCAGCTGCCAGGGGCCGTCCATCTCGTTGCCGAGATACCAGGTCTTGACACCGTAGGGCTTCTCGTGACCGTTCTTCTTACGAAGGTCTGACCAGTAGGTGCCGCCCTCGTGATTGCTGTACTCTACGATATCCATGGCATCCTGCATGGTGCCGGTGCCAAGGTTTACGGTGTAGAGAGGCTCGGTTTTAATTGCCTCTGCCCACTGCAGATATTCGTCATGTCCCACATCATTGGGAATGTACTGATACCAGGCGGGGTCCAGATGAACCTTGCGCTGATCCTTGGGGCCGATGGAATCCTTCCACTGCCAGCCGGATACAAAGTTACCGCCGGGAAGACGACAGGCGGGCATATCGGTAACCTTCAGGGCATCAATGACATCCTGACGAAAGCCCTGCGCGTTGGCGGTAGGGTGCTTGGGATTGTACATGGTTCCGTTCACCATGGTGCCGATGGGCTCCAAAAAGGTACTGAACAGACGGGGTGAAATTTCACCGATCTCAAAGGAAGGGTGCACTACAATTTTTGCTGTTTCTGCCATAAAAAACCTCCAATACAATAATAGTGAATTCGAAATCTAATTAACAATCTAATTTTACGATAACAGGGTGCGAAAGTCAATGAGGAAACCGATGGGAGAATGCTTGAAATTTGAGGCTTTTTAGCATATAATGAAAAGCGTATATTGTTTGTTTTTTCGACATCTTTAATGGTGCGGGAAACAGGGGGAACAAGGAGAGAAAATATGTCAAGATTCGACGATTATGATTACGAAGTAAAATATGCAAAGGATGAGAAGCTGACAGCAGGCTTCATGGTGAATTTCAAGAGCATGAGTGTTCTGCTGGAGCGATTTGAGGAGGAGACCAAGGAGTACGATGACAAGTATCCTAAGAATGAACTGCTGAAAATCTGGGGAAGCATCATGTTCTGCTATGTGGTGCTGTTTGCACTGTCCTACAAGATTCTGTTCATTGTGACACTGCCCTTTATCTTTTTCTATACTTATTCGCTGTATCATGTATTCAAAGCCTGGAAGAGATTCAAATACAAAACCGGTCCCTTGTGGGGAATGACCCTTGTCGGTATCATTGCTGCAATTGCGCTCGGTATGGGCCTTCAGACGATTATTATGCACTTCCTGGGATAACGGCAAGGTCAGCGAGGCACGGAATTTTAAACTGAAAACGAAAAAATGAAGAAGAACTGTCGCAGTTATACGGCAGTTCTTTGTGGTATAAGAGCTTTTGTAAGGAGGGGCCAATGGAACAGGGGAAAATGTTACAAAAGATTACGGAATTAAAAGAGGCAATCAATCTGGAGTTTGTGGGAAAAGAGGAAATCGTCAGTCTGCTGCTGGTATGTCTCCTGGCAGAGGGACATGCACTGCTTGAGGATGTGCCGGGGATCGGTAAAACGACCCTGGCAAAGGTGCTTGCGGGAGCAACCGGACTTACCATGGGAAGAATCCAGTTTACGCCCGACACACAGCCTTCGGATGTGACCGGTGTCAATGTTTATCGGATGCAGACCGGAGAGTTTCAGTGGAATCCCGGACCTGTGATGAATCAGCTGGTGCTGGCGGATGAGATCAACAGAACCTCACCCAAGACCCAGGCCGGTCTGATGGAGGTTATGGCGGAAGGACAGGTCAGCGTGGACGGCAAGAGCATTCCGCTGCCCAAGCCTTTTATGGTGATTGCCACGGAAAATCCTGTTGAATTTACCGGAACCTACTTACTGCCGGAAGCGCAGCTGGATCGTTTCATGATGCGTCTGTCCTTAGGATATCCCGGCAGAGAGCAGGAGCTTGCGATCGCAAGAATGGAGCTTAGCAAAAAGACAGCTGAGGAGACTGCAGCAGGCAGTGCCTGCGTGACAGCCGAGGAGGTGCTGGAGCTGATTGAAGCAGTGAAGGATGTAACCATTTCCGACAGCGTGCTGGGGTATGCGGAGGATATTATTGCAGCGACCCGTGCCGAGAACCGATTCCGACTGGGTGGAAGCACCCGTGCCATGCTGGCATTGGTTCGTGCCGCGCAGGCACATGCCTTCCTGCAGGGAAGAGACTTTGTGAAGCCGGACGATGTGAAGACACTGGTACAGCCCGTTCTGGCCCACAGAATGGTACTCTCCGTGGAAGCAAGAAGACAGCACTTATCCGTGGAAAAGATTTTGACAGAGCTTCTGACCCGTGTGAGGATACCCGTATGAAACACAGAAAAATACTATGGCTGATGCTGTGGCTTTTTTCTCTCATTCTTTTGTCATTCAGAGGAGGAGCCGCAGCCTACGGCTTCTTCTTTTTTTGTACCCTGGTACCGGTAATCTGCCTGCTGTATCTGCTGGCAGTGGTGCTGGAGTTCAGTATTTATCAGGAACTGGAAACAAAAGTCATGACGGCGGGGGAACCCTTTTCCTACACCTTTACCCTGCAGAATGAAGGCTGGATTACCATCAGCAGTATTCGCGTGCTGATGTATGCCGATCTTTCCGATGTAGAAGAACTGCCGGAGGGCATTACCTTTGAACTGCTGCCGGGGGAGAGCTTCCGCTTTCATACCAAAATGGTCTGTAAGTACAGAGGGCAGATCAGAGTCGGTGTGGCCAGACTGGTGATTACAGATTTCCTGAAACTGTTCACAATCACCTACAAGGTGCGAGAGCCGCTGGAGGCGATTGTGGATCCCCGCATTCCCGACGAAGGGGAATATAATTGGGAGGAGGAAATGTCCAAATCCTACAGGCAGGAGAACCGCAGGCGCAAGGATGTGCCGGATTATGCGGTGCGGGCTTATGAAGCGGGAGATTCTCTGCGGAGAATCAACTGGAAGGCGACAGCGGCAAACGGCAAGCTGATGACCAGGGAACTGACCGGTGAGGAGCAGGAGAGTGTGACCGTTCTTTTTGACGCCGGTCGATATTCTGAAAAGCCCTTGGAGTATCTGCCCGTTGAAAATCATATTCTGGAGCTGATGCTTTCCCTTTCCCAGCATTTCTGCCTAAAGGGACAGCCGGTGACAATCGGTTGGCTGCAGAAGAAGTCAGAGAAGGTGGAACCGATCCTTTTTGAGGTGACCACCCTGCAGGAATTTGCTTATTTTTATGAAGAAATGAAAAAGCTGGCGTTTCTTTCAGGTCTTACCGATACACAGAAGAGTCTGCTTTACTCCGAATGTGCGAAGGAGAGACCGGGCGGCAGAATCTTTGCCGTACTGCGCAGAGACGAAATGAGCAATCCCTTGCTGGAGGAGCTGGAAAATGACGGAGCAGAATTATATCTGATCCCTGCGGAAGAGGGGGTGGCGTTATGAATCAAACCTACCGCAACATCCCCGTAAAATATCTTTCCATGGCTTATGATGCGATTATGGTGCTGCTGGTCGGCTTTGCTTTTCTGTTCTCCGTGGGCAGGGAGCTGGGCGTGGCAAGACTGCATTTTGCGCAGTGTATCCTTGTTGTTCTGAGTGCCGCTTTGTTTGCATTCTGGCTGAATCGTTCCAAGGCGGAACAGCTTTGGGGACTGCTTTTTGCCCTGGCGGCAGCAGGAGTTTTGCATTTGCTGGTTGGCATCGGCAAAATGATGCAGTTCTGGGGCGACTATTGGAACTGGCTGATGCGGGGCGTCACTCCGGAGAGCGGTGTGCAGTGGTTTCAGGCCCTGCAGTGTCTCTGGACGATATTGATTGTCAGTATTCTGTGGCAGGCGGTCAAAAAATTCACGGCAGTGGATTATGTGCTGGCGGTGCTGGGACCGGTGCTTACCATGCAGTCCTTCTGGGGCGGCTATGTGTTGAATAAACAGGCGGTAGCCTTTTGGCTGGTGACGGCACTTTCCTGTCTGAGCGGGATTGTGCAGAATCATTGGGACAAGCAGAGAAACGCCGGAGAACCGTTGATTCGGAATCGCTGCTATCGACTGTTTTTGATGCCTGCATTTTTGCTGATGCTGGTGATTATGCTGGCATTGCCGGTGAAGGATACTCCTCTAGAGTGGACTACCGTGAAGAATATGTTTGCCCGCGTAGAGGAAAAATGGATTACCTTCCGGGTGAACGGCGGCAAAAAGCTGCGTAATGATTTTCAGATCAATATGTCAGGCCTGTCTGAGAATGTGAGTGTGGAGGGTGCATCGCACTCTGCCCCGCAGACCTATATGACATTGCATTTCTCCAAGACGCCTGATACCAATCTGTATCTGACCGGTTACTATTGGAAGACCTTTGACGGGCGCGACTGGAGTGACAGTACCCGGATTGCGGCGGAAGCCGACAGCTCGGATCAGACCTGCAGGGATGTCAGAATGGATACATTGGAGACCCTGTATGCCATCAACCTGTTCGGCGGCAGAGAAGAGGATTATGTTAAGTATACGCAGACCGACAGTGAAGTGAAATATTTTCACAGCGACAGCATGTTCCTGCCGATTAAGCTTCTGAGTGCTTCGGAGCCGGAAGGCCTGGTGGGCAAAACGGACCAGTATCTGGGGTACGGCTCGAGCTACGGGTTCAGCTTCCTGCAGTTAAATCTGAATTCTCCGGGACTGTACGCGCTGCTGGAACAGGGCCATGAGGAGGACGAGCAGGTCTGGAATGAAATAAATTATTACCGCAAGGGTGACGGCCCCATCTTCGACTACGAAGAACTGTTGGATTATCGAGCCCGCATGCGGGAGGAATATCTGAGCGAGCTGACACTTGGCGAAGCAGCGAAAGCCTGGCTGGAGGAAGCCTATGCCGCTGCGGCAGCAAAGGTGAGTGCAGGGGGAAGTGATGCATTGAATGACTGGCAGAAGCTTGCGGCCATTGAGCAGCAGCTGGCCGGATTTACCTACACAAAAACACCCGGAGAATTGCCGAAAAAGGTAGACAGTCCGGAGCAATTCCTGGATTATTTCCTGGTGGAGTCACAAATCGGTTACTGTACGCACTTTGCGTCAGCCTTTGTTCTGCTGGCAAGAGCGGAGGGGTATCCCGCCCGTCTTTGTCAGGGCTTCTGCACACCTGTCCGCGGCGCGAAGGATTTCAGTGTTTTGGGAAGTGATGCGCATGCATGGCCGGAGGTTTATTTTGAGGGCTTCGGCTGGGTTCCTTTTGAACCGACTCCCGGCTACTATGAACTTCGATACACTCCCTGGGCAGCCAGAGAGAAGATAGACGGACAGTCTGCAGAGTGGCTGGCATATTTTGCCAAGCAGGAGGAAATTCGCCGCCTGGAAGAGGAAAAGAAGCGTGCTGAACAGCAGGTACAGCTTGCGGAGGAGCTGGAAGACAATCATCGCATGGAGGAGATTCTTGCGATGGTGATGAGAGTCGGCATCGGCATTCTCTCCCTTTTGGTGCTGGGCGTTTGCCTGTATTTCCTGTATTATCTGATGCAGGCCCGCAGGGTACGGAAAATGAGCGAATCGGAGCGCTTCGAATGGCTCAGCGGAACGATTCTGAAGCAGCTGAATCAGTTGGCTCTGCAGAGAGAGGGAAGCGAGACTCTGGAGGAGTACGGAAAGAGGCTTGCGCGCGCAGGCTATGCGGGAACAAAGACACTGCAGAATCTGGAGCTGGTGCGATACGGCAATGCGGATGTGACTGCGGAAATGAACCGTGATGCCTGGAAGGAACTGGCAGAGAATCGCAGCCTGCAGGGTAAGGCCGGCGGCGTCGGAATCAACATTATTATCAAGATGAATCGGTAAACGCCCAATCCCGAAAGAGGCATTGCGCGGGGAAAGGGAAACAGTTATAATGAGAAAAACAAAAATAAGGAAACGGTGAGAAGTTATGGCATTAAAAGACCTGTACCGCGAATATTTCAAAGTCGGAGCTGCCTGTGAGAAAATTAACGGTCAGTTTACCAGACATGAGATCGGCAATCCCGAAAAGGAAGCGCTGATTCTGAAGGAATTCAACAGTATTACCTGTGCAAATGAATTAAAGCCCATGTATAACTGCGGCATTATTACACCGACTCCCTTCGGAGACGGCCCCAAGGAAACCATTAAGAATCCCAATGCGACAGAGGAGTATCTTCCCTTCTCCATCAATCCCCAGGCAAAGGAAATGCTGGATTGGGCGAAGTCGAACGGCATGTCCATGAGAGGACATGTACTGGTATGGCACAGCCAGTGCCCCAAGGAGATTTTCTGTAAGGATTATGAGCCCGTGACCATCCCCGGCGATCCCGAACTTCTGAAGCAGAACCCTATGATGAAATTCTTTGAGAAGCTGAATCCCGTGTGCTTTGTCAGCAGAGAAGTGATGTTAAAGCGTCTGGAGAGCTATATCTCCACTCTGATGGATTATATGTACGCCAACGGTTATGCAAGCACCATCTACGCCTGGGATGTTGTCAACGAGGCAATCGAGCTGGCTGACAAGACTCCCACAGGCCTGCGCAACAGCTACTGGTACCAGGTCATCGGCGATGATTTCATTTACTGGGCATTCCGCTTCGCAAAGAAGGCTGTTGTTGAGTGCTCTGAAAAGTATGCGGCACAGTACGGCGTGAATGCGGAGGACGAGGCTGCACTTAAGACCATTCAGCCTAAGCTGTTCTACAATGATTACAATGAGTGGATGCCCGACAAGAAGGCAGCCATTATCGCAGCACTTCAGAGAAGCACCGACGAGCACGGCAGCATTCTCGGAGAGGGTCTGATCGACGGTATCGGTCTGCAGGGTCATCTGAGCGACAACAATGATATCGCAGAGTTCGGTGAGGCACTTCGCGACTACGGCAAGCTGGTAGGCGAACTGCATGTGACAGAGCTGGATGTAAAATGTACCTGCAGCAATGCAAATCAGGAGTACTATCAGGCAGTATTCTATCAGAAGCTGTTTGAAGAAATTATGCAGGCGAAGAAGGAGGGTGCCAACATCACCTGTGTTACCTTCTGGGGCCTGACAGATGATAATTCCTGGATCAGAGATGCAAATCCTTTGCTGTTCCACGGAGATCTGACACCCAAGAAATCCTACGACGGCGTTGTCTTTGCGCTGACCGGTGAGAGCCTGGGAGAGCCTCTTGACATCAAGCAGGATCTGTCGGATCAGTTCTATGACTTTGAGCTCGCAGAGGGCAGCGAGACTCCCGTATCCTGTGAGGAGCTCGGCTTCAAGATGAAGGGCTTCGGCCAGATGAAGATTACCGATGAAACCGCTCACTCCGGAAAATGGTGTCTGGAGGATGAGAGGAGATTCGGTGACTGGTGCGGTATTACCAAGGATATTTCCGATTTCATCGGACAGACCGTTGAGATTGGCTGTTATGTAAAGAGTGCCGCAAAGGCAATCGAAATCAATGCCGATTTCGGTGGAAAATTTGTAAATGCAGCTCGCGTGGAAACAGGCTCCGAGGATTGGGTACTGCTGTCCGGCAAGGTGCAGATACCCTGCGGTATTCATGCGGCAAATATTATGTTCCATGTTGTGGATGAGGCAGGAGCAGTCAGCCCTCTGTTTATCGATGAGCTTTCCGTAAAGCTTGTGGGTATGGAGGAGAGCTTCGAGGGCGAGCAGCATATCGCATCCGTTCGCGGTTCCGGCCATCTTCCTTTCCTGTCTGTTGTGGACAATGAGTCCAGAGACGGCAAGGGTCATTCCCTGAGAGTCATCCGTCAGGAGAAGGAAGCAACCATGAAGTTCAATGTGTCCGCTTATGTGGGTAAGAAGATTCGTGTCAGCGCCTTTGTAAAGACAAACGACAAGGTAATCAGGCTTGGCCTGAACGGAAGTCCTTCCGTGGAATATGCTTCCGCAGCAGCTGCAGCAGGTGAGTGGACAGAGATTTCGGCAGTGGCAGAGATTCCTGCGGAACTGCTGACCGCAGAGCTTTATATTGAAACAGACGGTAATGCAGAGTATTATGTAGATGATATTTTTGTCTGCCTTGCAGAATAACAGGAGAGGAAAAGCGATGTATCAGATTATTGACGGTAAGAAAATCTCCCAGGAGATTAAGGATGAATTAAAGGTGAAGGTGGAAGCCCTGAAGGCAGAAGGCATTGAGAAGTGCATGGCAGTCATTCAGGTGGGCAATGACCCCGCTTCCAGCGTATATGTAAACAACAAGAAAAAGGCTTGTGCGTATATCGGCATCAACTCTCTTTCCTACGAGCTTCCCGAGGAAGTAACCGAGGAAGAGCTGCTGGCGCTGATTGCTGAGCTGAATGCAAGAGAAGATGTCAACGGCATTCTGGTACAGCTCCCCGTACCCAAGCATATCAACGAGGAGAAGATTCTGTTAGCCATCGATCCTTCCAAGGATGTTGACGGCTTCCATCCCGTAAATGTAGGCAACCTGAGCATCGGCAGACCCGGCTATGTATCCTGCACACCTGCAGGTGTCATCCAGCTGTTAAAGCGCTCCGGTATCTCTATCGAGGGCAAGGAGTGCGTGGTTCTGGGCAGAAGCAACATCGTAGGCAAGCCCATGGGCATGCTGCTGCTTCGTGAGAACGGCACCGTGACCACCTGCCATTCCAGAACGGCAAATCTGAAGGAGGTAACCAACCGTGCGGATATCCTCGTAGTAGCAATCGGCAAGCCTAAGTTTGTGGATGCTTCTTATGTGAAGGACGGCG
Organism: Acetatifactor sp.; assembly: GCA_045597705.1. GTDB lineage: Bacteria > Bacillota > Clostridia > Lachnospirales > Lachnospiraceae > Acetatifactor. The sequence continues at coordinate 144,928 of JAZLKR010000034.1, read as the reverse complement.
CAGTGGTTATCGATGTAGGCATTCATCGCGATGAGAACAACAAGCTTTGCGGCGATGTTGATTTCGACAGCGTAGCACCTAAGTGCAGCGCAATTACCCCCGTTCCCGGCGGCGTAGGCCCCATGACCATCGCCATGCTGATGAACAATTGTGTAGAGGGTGTGAAGTAGATTATTGCATTGAAATTGAGGAGGTGATCTTCGGATGACCTCCTTTGTTTTTCTTGATGAGGACGAAGGATGATAAAAGCAGTATTAATCGACATAGACGACACATTGCTTAGCTTTTCCGGCTATGTAAAACAGAGCATGAGGGAAGGCTTTCGAAAGTTTGGACTGGCAGAATATCGGGATTTCATGTATCAGACCTTTCAGGAAATCAACACGCAGCTTTGGAAGCAGATTGAACAGGGAACCCTGACGCTCGACGGGATGCGGGAGGTTCGATGGAACCGGATTTTTAAGGAACTGGGAATCGATTTCGACGGACCGACCTTTGAAACCTATTTTCGCGCCAGGCTGTTCGACAGTGCCATTTTGGAGCCGGGGGCGGAGGAACTGCTTCAGTATCTCGGCGAGAACTATATTTTGTGCGCAGCCAGCAACGGCCCGCACGACCAGCAGATAAACCGTCTGAAGCTCGGCGGGCTGTACGATTATTTTGACCATTTCTTTATCTCCGAGGCAATCGGGGCACAGAAACCCAGTCGGGAGTTCTTTGACTACTGCGTGAAGACCATAACCGAGCAGGAAAGATCGGCGCTTCTTCCGGAGGAAATTCTGATTATCGGCGATTCCGTTTCGGCAGATATTTCCGGCGGAAAGCAGTACGGTATGAAGACTTGTCTCTATGCAGCGGACAGGGCCGATCGAAGCGTTCCGGAGGCGGACTTTGTCGTGAAAGAACTTGCGGAGATACCGCAGATTTTTTGTACTTAAAAATAAACTTGATTTTAGCCCGGTATATGCTACAATGAGGCTGACAATTGAATAATGAGAGATTATTGAATCGAAGAGGAGAAGAGCATTATGAAAAAGAGACTTTTCAGTTTATTTTTATCAGCGCTTCTGACAATGGCTGTACTGGGCGGATGTGGCTCAGATGGCACAGAAGAGTCTTCGGGGATTAATCCCTCACAGGAATCTGTTGTAACCGAGAGCAGCACCCCCGCTGAAAGCACCTCCACAGGTGTGCAGGTAGAGGAAACCGCTTCCATGTATGGCGGTAGCGTTGTTGTAGGTATTCAGCAGGATATTGATAGCCTTGACCCACACAAAGCAACTGCGGCAGGAACTAAGGAAATTCTTTTCAACATTTTTGAAGGACTTGTAAAGTCTGACAAGAACGGCGATTTAATGAATGCGGTAGCAAGCGACTACTCTGTTTCAGAGGATGGCCTTGTATATACATTCACACTTCGCGAAGGCGTGAAATTCCACAACGGTAATGCCGTAACTGCAGAAGATGTAAAGTACTCTCTTTGCAGAGTATCAGGACTTCTCGATGGCACACCCCTGAATTCAGCGCTGAGCGTAATTACTAATGTAGAAATTGTTGACCCTAAGACGGTTCAGGTTACAGTGGGCAGTGCCAATACAGAGCTGATTTACAGCTTCACAACGGCTATCATCCCTGCAGGCAGCGGAGAAGATGAGAATGCAACACCCATTGGAACAGGACCGTTTTCTTTTGTGTCTTATACCCCTCAGGTGGGCATTCTGGTAAAGAAGAACGCAGACTACTGGCAGGAAGGCTTGCCTTATCTCGATGAGGTAAACTTCAAGATCGTCAACAGCGCAGAGACCGCATTGATGGAGCTTCAGGGCGAAACCATTCAGATCTACGCTTACCTGACCGACAGCCAGGCAGAAGAGCTGAAGGGCAAGTTCCAGATTCTGGCTGCTCCTTCCGCTAATGTACAGGCACTGTTCTTCAACAACGCAGATCCCCTTCTTGCCGATGTAAGAGTAAGACAGGCAATCTGCTACGCAATGGACAAGGATACCGCAAACCTGTTTGTATCCGGCGGCAACTCCATTCCCATCAGTTCCGCTATGCTTCCCGGCCTGAAGACCTACTACGAAGACCTTAACGGCACCTACGGTACCGGCGCTAATGTAGAGAAGGCAAAGGAACTGCTGGCAGAGGCAGGCTATCCCAACGGAATCGACCTGACCATGACCGTTCCCTCCAACTATGAGTTCCATATGCAGACTGCAGAGGTTCTTGTAGAGCAGTTTAAGGCAGCAGGCATCAACGCTAAGATCGATGCAATCGAGTGGAACAGCTGGTTATCCGATGTTTACAATGGAAGAAAGTACCAGACAACCCTTTGCGCAATCACCAGCGACGGAACTCCCGGCTATCTGATGAACAGATTCCAGTCAGACTCCAAGAAGAACTTCATCAACTTTGCAAGTGCAGAGTACGATGAGGTATACAAGAAGGCTGCAGCAGCATCAGATCCTGCTGAAAAGGCAAAGTACTACAAGGAGATTCAGAAGATTCTGACCGATGAAGCAGGCAGTGCTTTCATCATGGTTCCTCCCATCACCGTAGCAGTCAGCCCTAAGCTTGGAGGCTACACCTTCTATCCTATCTATGTACAGGATATGAGCACTGTATATTACTACAGCAAATAATTCGTTGTAACACGAAAAAATGAAAGAAAGGAGAGCAGTCACATGCAATACCTGATTAAAAAAATCGCAACTCTCATTATGACATTGTTCCTGGTATCAGTGGCTGCTTTCCTGGCCTTTCAGATTATTCCCGGAGATGTGGTAGCATCGATTCTGGGAACGGAAGCGCCCCCTGAGAGAGAAGCACAGCTTCGAGAAGAACTGGGATTAAATGATCCGGCCGTGACCCGCTATTTCAGATGGGCCGGCGGCGTGCTGAAGGGTGATTTCGGAACAAGCTATCGTTTTGCCAAGAACATGAACGAGATGATGCCTGTAAAGGAGCTGATCGGAGACAAGCTTCCGGTGACTCTGTGGCTGGCGGCACTGTCACTGCTTCTGATTGTGGTTGTGTCCATCCCGCTGGGTGTTTTGTGGGCGAGGAGTACCAATCGGTTTCTGGATGCGGGGCTGAACTGCCTGTCCCAGATAGCCATGGCGATTCCTTCCTTCTTCCTTGGCGTGCTGGTAACCTATGTGTTCGGTATTGTTCTGAAATTGTTTGCCCCCGGCGGATACATCAGCTATAAGAAAGACTTTGGCGGCTTTCTTGGCTACCTGTTGTTCCCGGCGCTGTCCATTGCAATTCCCAAAATTGCGATGACTGCAAGATTTTTGCGTAACTCTATGTTGACGGAGATGAAGTCCGATTATGTCCGTACCGCTTACAGCAAGGGCTGTACCAAGCGTCGTGTCATGTATGTGCATGTGCTCAGAAATGCCCTGATGCCCGTGGTTACCTTCCTGGGTATGATTATTGCGGAGATTGTTGCGGGCAGTATTGTGGTGGAGCAGGTATTCGGCCTGCCCGGCATCGGAAGACTGTTAATCAGCTCCATTAACAACAGAGATTTCCCTGTGGTACAGATTCTGATTCTGTACATTACCTTTGTAGTTATTTTTGTATATTTTCTTGTAGATATTCTGTACCGCGTTATCGATCCCAGAATTTCTGACAAGTAGCCTGATTTTGAAAAGACCGGAAAGGAGGAGCCCATGAAGAAGGACATTCGCAAAAACACATATTTGATTGTCGGCCTGATAATGGTTGGCATCTGCCTGAGCCTGGGAATCCTCGGACTGTTCTGGACGCCCTTCGATCCGACAAAGATGTCTGCGGCAGAACGATTCCACGGTCCTTCCTTAAGGCATCTGTTCGGCACCGATAATTTCGGACGTGACATTTTCTCCCGTGCCATGAAGGGCATGAGTGTTACCATTGTAATCGGCAGCATGGTAGTTTTCTTTTCGGGTACCATCGGTATCGTGCTGGGTGCGCTGACCGGCTATTTCGGAGGCATTGTCGATGAGGTGGTTATGAGAGTTACCGACGCACTGAACGGCTTCCCCAGTATTCTTCTGGCACTGGTATTGATCAGTCTCTTCGGCAACGGCAAGCAGAATGTAGTCCTGGCACTTGGTCTGGTGTTCATTCCCAGCTATGTGCGTATTGTGCGAAGTGAGTTTATCAGACTGCGAGATGCGGACTTTATCAAGAGAGCGGTGCTTATGGGCGTCAGCAAGCCCAGAATTCTGTTTGTGCATATTCTGCCCAACATTTTCTCCGTGTTCTGGGTTTCCGTCATGATTGGTTTTAACAATGCGATTCTGGCGGAGTCCGGTATGAGTTATCTGGGAATCGGCGTACAGCCCCCGGATGCCAGCCTGGGCAAAATGCTTTCCGATGCGCAGGGCTATCTGCAGGGTGCTCCCTGGTTTGCACTGTCTGTCGGACTTACGATTGTATGGATTGTGCTTGGCTTTTCGCTCCTCAGCGAGGGCGTGAGAAGACAGGCAGAGTAATCTCGGCTGAAAGGAGGTTGCAAAATGATTAAAATTGAAAATCTTTCTGTGGCCTTCGACGGACCGGAGGTTGTCAAAAATGTGACGCTGGAAATTCAGGACGGTGAGATTCTGGGCGTTGTAGGTGAGTCCGGTTCCGGTAAGTCCGTGACCGCATTGACCGCAATGGGACTGGTTTCCGATACTGCAAGGGTGACAAGCGGACGCATCGTGATGGACGATTGTGTTCTGCGTGAGGCCGGAAAGCCCGTAGACAAGGCCTTATATCGTACCGTGCAGGGCAATGACATGTCCATGGTATTCCAGGAGCCTATGACTTCCCTGAATCCGACCCATCGCGTGGGGTATCAGGTGGAGGAAATGTTAAAGCTTCACAGCGACCTGACGGACGAGGAAGTGAAGGAGAAGGTGCTGAAAACCTTCGAGGCGGTAGGACTTCGAAATGTGGAGACTGTCTACAAAAGCTATCCTCATGAGCTCTCCGGAGGTATGCGTCAGCGTGTCATGATTGCCATGGCAATTATTCTTCATCCCGACCTTGTGGTCTGTGATGAGCCTACCACGGCACTGGATGTAACCATTCAGAACCAGATTGTGGCACTGTTAAAAGAAATCAATATCAAAGAGCGCAATTCCATGCTCTTTATCACCCACGATTTAAATCTGGCCAGAAGAATCTGCCACAGAATTGCCGTTATGAAGGACGGTCGCGTGGTGGAGCTTGGCCCCACCGAGGAGATATTTAATGCTCCGAAGGAGGAGTACACAAAGCGTCTCATTGAGGCTGTACCCTCAAGACTTAAGGCGCGCGTATCTGCCATGAAGGCGGACACCGAGCGTGTGCCAATTGTGCAGGTGAAGGAACTGAGTGTTTCTTACCGTGACAACGGCGGAAACATGTTTGCCAAGAAAAAGCTGAAAACCATTGTAAGCGGAGCAACCTTCGATATCTACAAGGGCGAAAGCCTGGGACTGGTAGGCGAGAGCGGCTGCGGAAAGACCACACTCTGTAAGGCAATCCTCGGTATGAATAAGGATATCCAGGGTGAGGTTATTATGAATACCGTTCGCCCGCAGATGATTTTCCAGGACCCTTACAGCAGCCTGAATCCTTCCAAGACCATCGGCTGGCTTCTGATGGAGCCGCTGAGAGCCCGAGGCAAGCTGGACAAATCCCTGCAGATGACAGAGGAAGACATGAGGACTGCCGCTTACGAGATGCTGAAGCGTGTGGGCATGGAGGAGAAGTACTTCAAGCGCAGACCCTCCGAGCTTTCCGGCGGTCAGAGACAGCGTGTGAGTATCGGCCAGGCTCTGATTACCAGACCGGGACTGGTGGTGTGCGATGAGCCGGTATCGGCTTTGGATGTAACCATTCAGGCGCAGGTCATGGAACTGATGCAGAAGCTGCAGAGCGAGATGGAGCTGTCCTATCTGTTCATTTCTCACGATATCAATGTGGTTTATCACATGTGTGACAGAATCATGGTAATGAAGCAGGGTAAGATTCTGGAGATTGGGGATACCGAGGAAATCTTTAAAAATCCTCAGGATGAATATACCAGGACGCTGCTTGCGGATTCCCTGTAAATTGCATTATGTAAATTTTGATAGCACAGGAAGCGATTTCTGTGCTATTATTATGGGAGTGAAAGGTTGGAAATTATTATGAGTTTTCGTTCTGTTAATGAAATTGACAAATTTTCTTTTGAGGATTGCGTGCTGACCAAAATTGTGCAGGAGAGCACGGGACTGTGTCTGGAGCTGGAGGCTTTGATTGTGCGCCCCACCAATTCTCAGAATACCAATTATACAGAGAGCTATGCCGGTCCCACATCAGCGCACCTGACGGATTGCAGGATTCTCGCTGCGGTCAAAGAGGGATATCGATATCTGGATGCAAACGATAATCCCGTGGAGGAGATTCCCGATTGCGCCTTGAGTGAAGATGAGACGGCAGCCCTTTTGAAGAGAGCTCCCGGCTGCTATCTGTTTGCCATGGACCCGGTGGAGGAGAAGGATGGTGTCAGCACTTACCAGCTCGCACTGGAATTCCCCAATGACGATGTATATGATACCACTGCGACGGAAACCTACCGTCTGACGGTTTCGTTTACGAAGGCAGAGTTTACCTGGCAGTTTTACATGAACAGAGTGCAGCGCTAGCTGTGGGTGAGGATACAATTTCCCGTAAACGGGAAGTGAGGAGAGAACATGAAGGATATCGACGGAGTGGAAATCGATGATTTGGAATTAGACGACCTCGAAATCGACCCTGAGCAGGCTGAGACAGAACAGATTGATGATCTGATTCTCGGCGAGGATGCAGAAATGCCGCAGGAGGCAGCAGCTGCCGACGCGGCAGACGAGGAGATGACTGAGGCCGACCAGGACCCTTATGACGGATACGAGGACGATGAGGATGACTATGAGGATGACAGGATAGCCATCAACCCATTTAAAATCGGTCTGGTGATTCTGGTGATGATACTGCTGGCATTTCTGATTACGGTTGTAATCTGGGATTACAAAAATCCCGACAACCCTGTAAAGAAGGTGTTGGGAAAACGGCCGGCCATCAGTGTGGAGACGCTTCTCCCGGATTACATGATGGAGGTTGAGGCACCTGAGGCATCAAAGGCTACGGAGGCAAAAGCCGTGACAGGGGATGAAACCGAGACAGAGGACGAGGCAGAAATCGTTGAGTCGCAGGAAGCGGCAACGGTTGTGGTTGAAGGAGACAGAGTAAAGACCAAGGACGGTCACATCTATTTCTTCCGGGAAAAGGATGATCTTGTAACAGCCAAGGATTATGTTAACATGCGTACCGAGCCGAGTACCGGTCAGGGAGATGCTTCGGTAGTGGGAAGACTGGAGAACGGAACAATTGTGCACAGAACCGGTATCAGCAACGACGGAAGCTGGTCCAGAATTGAGAAGGGTACTCAGGTTCTTTATGTTTCGACCAGCTACCTGGTGGCGGCGGAAGCGGAAACAACCGAATAATATAACCTCCGGATGGAGATACTGAAGAAAAATCAGTTTCTGTCCGGAGGTTTTTTATGTTGCAAGGTCTGGGAAAGGCAAGCGTACGGTTAGAGAAGCCGGTGTATATCTTAAACAGCGGCAGTGTAGTGGGTACAAAGGAGGGGCAAGGGCCCCTGAAGGATTTGTTCGACAAGGTGGGTGAGGATGACCTCTTCGGCTGTGACTGCTGGGAGGATGCGGAGAGTATGCTGCAGAAGGCTGCAGTGGAGACTGCACTTGCCAAAGCGCATCTGTCACCGAAGGACATTCGGTTCCTTTTTGGCGGTGACTTGCTTGGTCAATCCATGGCAAGCTCCTTTGGGCTGGCGGAATTTCGGATTCCGATGTTTGGCGTCTACGGTGCCTGCTCCACCTGCGGAGAATCGCTGGCATTGGGGGCGATGACTGTTGCAGGGGGCTATGCTTCCCGGGTGCTCTGTGTAACCTCCAGCCATTTTGCCAGCGCAGAGAAGGAATTTCGTTTTCCACTGGATTATGGGAACCAAAGGCCTTTGTGTGCCACCTGGACAGTGACGGGAAGCGGAGCCTTTGTTCTGGGGGATGAAGACAGCCTGACAAGGTATCGGCAGAATGAGGACAGCGTGACAGCTGCAGACTGCCGGCACGGGCGGGCGAAAATCACGGGACTGACTGTGGGGCGCATCGTGGACTACGGACTGAAGGACTCCATGAACATGGGCGCGTGTATGGCGCCTGCCGCCGCGGATACCATCCGACAGCATTTTGAAGATTTCGGCGTGGGACCGGAGGCCTACGACAAAATCATCACAGGCGATCTCGGCAAGGTGGGGCAGCGTGTGCTGATTGATCTGCTGCGGGACAAGGGAATTGACATTGGGGACAGACACACGGACTGCGGCATTCTGATTTACGACTGTGAGGCGCAGGATACCCACGCGGGCGGAAGCGGCTGCGGCTGCTGTGCGGCCACCCTTTCGGCCTATTTGCTGAAGCAGCTGGAGGAAGGGGCCTGGAAGAGGATTCTGTTTCTGCCCACGGGAGCTCTTTTGTCGAAGGTGAGCTTCAATGAAGGAAAAACCGTGCCGGCCATTTCCCACGCAGTTGTTCTGGAGGCAATCTGACCAGAAGAACAAAAAAATACACATGGAAATCAGTTTAGTACAAGACTTTTTCCGACAAATGGGTTATAATGTTACTAATTATACTGTTATACGGAGGAAGTCTACATAATGACAAATTTTGCGAATAAGAAGTACAGAAACCTGTTTCTGGAGCTGGGAAAAACCCAGGAGGAAATTGACCGACGCCTGAATGTAATCTGGAACACCTTTTTCTACGGACCGGAGGAGGAGAGAGTTTATCACCCCGCAGGCGAGGATATGGGATATCTGGAGGATACCGGCAATCATGATGCCAGAACAGAGGGTATGTCCTACGGCATGATGATGTGTGTGCAGATGAACAAGAAGGAAGAGTTCGACAGAATCTGGAAATGGGCCTGCACTTATATGTGGATGGACGACGGCACCAGCGAGGGCTACTTCGCCTGGTCCTGCGGTGTGGACGGCAGCAGAAATGCCAACGGCGCAGCACCCGACGGCGAGGAATTCTTTGCGATGGCACTCTTCTTCGCTTCACACAGATGGGGCGACGGAGAAGGTATCTTTAACTATTCCGATTGTGCGAGGAAAATTCTTCGCGCATGCTTACATAAGGGCGAGAACGGAAGACCCGGTCATGCCATGTGGAACAAGGAGAACAAACAGATTCTGTTCGTTCCCGGCAGTCCCTTTACCGATCCTTCCTATCACCTTCCTCATTTCTATGAGCTGTTTGCACTTTGGGCGGACGAGGAGGATAGAGCATTCTGGAAGCAGGCTGCGGATGCAAGCCGTGAGTTTCTTGTAACCGCCTGCCATCCCGTAACAGGAATGAATGCAGAATATGCCAACTTCGACGGCACACCCATGAGAAAGCCGCTTCCCTGGGGTGGTCCTCATGACAAGTTCTACTCAGACGCTTACAGAACCATCGCCAACATCGGCCTGGACTATGAGTGGTTCGGTGTGGATGTGGGACAGGCCTGTGCGGCAGAGAAGCTGCAGCATTTCCTGGGCGAAGTGAGAAAGGACGATCCCTGGAAGATTTACGAGATTGACGGAACTCTGATTGATGAGCCCGCACTTCATCCCGTTGGAATGATGGTAACCACAGCACAGGCATCTCTGGCAGTTATCGGCAGAACCGATGATGAGGAAGCAATCAAAATGGCCTGGAACTTTGTAGAGCGCATGTGGAACGAGCCTTTGAGAAAGGGCGGCAGAAGATACTACGACAACTGCCTGTATCTTTTCGCATTCCTGGCACTCAGCGGTAACTACAGAATCTGGTAATTTTAAGTGCGATTTGCGGTGAGAGGGTTTCTATGAAGAAGATAGCATTATTTATCGGTCAGTTGTTTGGGGAATATCAGACCGGGGTTACAAAAGCATTGGAAAACGAAGCGAAGGCGAAAGGCTATCAGCTGGATGTCTTCATGAACTTTGGTATTTACGGCAACAACTTCCTGTACGCGGAAGGCGAGAAGAGCATTCGCTACATACCTCGCCTGGAGGACTATGAAGGTATTATCATGGCCTCCGATACCTATGAACTGCCCGGTTTCGATGAGGAACTCAGCAGGTTTATTCGCCAGCAGGTGAAAAAGCCTATAATCAGCCTGCGAAAGGAAGATGCAGACTGTTACAGCGTCATCATTGATGATAAGCAGTCCATGAGAAATGTGGTAGAGCACTTTGTGGACCATCATGGATTTACCCGGGTCTGCTTTATGACCGGTAAAATGCAGATGGTGGATGCCCAGAGACGACTGGAAGGCTACAGGGAAGTTATGGCAGAGCATAACATCGAAGTAACCGATCACATGATTTTCTACGGCAACTACTGGAGAAACATGGGACGCGAGGCTGTGGAATGGTTCCTTGACCAGCCGGAGAGACCTCAGGCGATTGTGTGCTCCAATGACTATATGGCAATTTCTGTCTGCGATGCACTGCAGGAGAGAGGCTTAAAGCTTCCCGATGATATCTGTGTATCCGGCTTTGATGATACGGATGAAGGCAAATTCTATATCCCGTCCATTTCCAGCATGAGACTGCCTCACAATATGATCGGTAAGCGTGCCATTGAGGTCCTGGATGAGATTCTTCACGGAGGCTTCCCTGACAAGAGGCAGATGATTCCGGTAGAGATGCGAGCAAGAGGTACCTGCGGCTGTACCGCATCCATGGACTATCATGCCGTGCAGGAACTGCTTTCCCAGAAGGTAAATCTGGAGCATACCCTGTCCCATCTGGCCTACATGAGCGTATCCTTTGATAATGCAAATACCATTGAGCAGCTGCTGGAAACCGCGAACTTCTATTGTCGTGTATTGCCCTTCCAGAAAATGTATCTCTGCCTGAGAGATGAGGAAGAGACTGCGAGACGCGGTACCGATATTACCAACCCTTACACGGAACGCATGATTCTCCGTGCAATTCTGGGCGGCAATGAAGTGGAAATTCACAATGAAAAATTCGACCGTCGTGAACTGGTGCCTGAGAAGTACCGTAAGTCCGGCGAGACCATGTATATTGTAACCATGCATGACAAGACAGATTACTTCGGATATCTTGCCATGTTCGTGGATGATCTGATGAGCATTGACCATGTGTTCCAGATCTGGCTTTTGTCTTTCTCCGATGCACTGGGTAAACTGAAGATGTATCAGGAGAGCCAGGAACTTACCGATATGCGTAAGAAGTTTGAAATCGATGTGCTTACCGGTATCGGTAACCGCAGAATGCTGGACCGTGAGGTTCGTACCAGACATGAGAAGCTTTCCGCAAATGCGAGAGAGCCGTTCACTCTGTTCAGTATCGATATGGATGACCTGAAGACAATCAATGATACCTACGGACATCAGATGGGTGACGAGGCGTTGTGTGCCCTTGCTCACATTCTGGAAAAGGAATGCGGAGAGTCCGGCTGCGCCATGAGAATCGGCGGTGACGAATTCCAGGTATGGCTGGATGTTCATGCACAGGAAGATATTGAGGATTATATCAGCCGCGTCCGCAAGGCAATCGGAGAGGTAAATGCTTCCAAGAAGAATGTATTCTACCTGTCTGCAAGTATCGGATTTGCGGTATGTCGTTACGGTATTCCTTTGATGGAGAGCATCAAGGAAGCGGATGATCGCATGTACCGTGAGAAGAGAGATAAGAAAAAGAATCGTGGTGTGCGCTAGGCAACTGCGTGAAATAAAGAAACTTTAAGGAGGATTCAACATGAAATTCAGTAATGGATGCTGGCTGCAGAAAGAAGGCGTAGGCTGCTTTTCACCTGCAGAGGTGTATTTTACAAAGGTGGAGCCCGATATGGTCACTCTTTGTGCACCTACTTCAAAAATTACAAGCAGAGGAGCAACCTTAGGAGGAATCAATCTGACCATTCAGATCAGTGCACCTTACCCTGAAGTGTTGAGAATTCAGACCTATCATTACATGGGCGTGCAGAAGAAGGCCCCCAACTTCGAAATCGCTGCACCCACAACCGGTAATCTGAAGGCAGAGGAGACCGAGGAGAAGATTATCGTATCAAGCGGCAGCCTTCGCGTGGAGGTTACCAAGGCAACCGGCGGCATCGTTTTCTACAGAGGAGATGAGAAGCTGACCTCCAGCGGCGCCAAGGATCTGGCTTATATGAAGACCGACTGGAAGGGCGATGCTTACAATTACAGAACCGATGATGCTTACATGAGAGAGCAGTTGACTCTGGGCGTAGGCGAACTGATTTACGGTCTTGGAGAGCGCTTCTCCGCATTTGTAAAGAACGGCCAGAGCGTTGACATCTGGAACGAGGACGGCGGTACCAGCACAGAGCAGACCTACAAGAACATTCCCTTCTATGTATCAAACAAGGGCTACGGTGTATTTGTAAATCATCCCGAGAAGGTTTCCTTCGAGGTTGCCAGCGATATGGTACATAAGGTTGGTTTTTCCGTTCCCGGTGAGAACCTGGATTACTTCCTGATTAACGGACCTACCATGAAGGAGGTTCTGGTTCGTTACACTGACATTACCGGCAAGCCCAGCCTTCCCGCTCCCTGGACCTTTGGTCTGTGGCTTTCCACTTCCTTTACTACCAACTATGATGAGGCAACTGTCAACAGCTTCGTAGACGGAATGATTGAAAGAAAGATTCCTCTGAATGTATTCCACTTTGACTGCTTCTGGATGAAGGATTTTAACTGGTGTGATTTCACCTGGGATTCCAGAGTATTCCCCGACCCTAAGGGCATGCTGCAGAGACTGCATGACAAGGGATTAAAGATCTGCGTCTGGATTAACAGCTATGTAGGTCAGGAGTCCTCCATGTTCAAGGAGGGCGTTGAGGGCGGCTACTTCTTAAAGAGAGCCAACGGTGACGTATGGCAGTGGGATATGTGGCAGCCCGGTCTGGCAATCGTAGACTTTACCAATCCCGCAGCTTGTGAGTGGTTCGCAGGCAAGCTGGAAGCACTGATGGATATGGGCGTTGACTGCTTCAAGACAGATTTCGGTGAGAGAATTCCTACCGACTGTGTTTACTACGACGGTTCTGATCCCGTGAAGATGCACAACTACTACACTTACCTTTACAACAAGTGTGTTTACGATGTTATCAAGAAGAAAAAGGGCGAGAAGGAGGCAGTTCTCTTCGCTCGTTCCGCAACTGTTGGCGGTCAGAAGTTCCCTGTTCACTGGGGCGGTGACTGCTGGTCCGATTATGAGTCCATGGAGGAGAGCCTTCGCGGCGGTCTGTCCCTGACAACCTCCGGCTTCGGCTATTGGAGCCATGACATCGGCGGATTTGAGAGCACCTCTACCCCCGATGTTTACAAGAGATGGTGTGCATTCGGACTTCTTTCTTCTCATTCCAGACTGCATGGTTCTACTTCTTACCGTGTGCCTTGGGCTTATGATGAGGAGGCAGTTGATGTCGTTCGTTACTTCGCACAGCTGAAGGCGTCCCTGATGCCTTACCTGTATCGCAATGCAATTGAGACCTCCAAGACCGGTATTCCCATGATGAGAAGCATGGTTCTTGAGTATACAGAGGATAAGAACTGTCAGTATCTTGCTACTCAGTACATGATGGGTGATTCCCTGCTGGTAGCACCTATCTTCAATGCAGACAGCATGGCAGAGTACTACCTGCCCGCAGGTACCTGGACCAACTACCTCACCGGTGAGGAGAGAGAAGGCGGCAAGTGGTACAGCGAGAAGCACGGCTACTTAAGCATTCCTCTCTATGTAAAGGAAGGCAGCATCGTGGCAGAGGGTGCAGTCAATACCACTGCAGTTTACGACTATGCAGAGAATGTAAACTTCAAGGTTTACCGTGTGGCTGACGGCCAGACCGTATCCACTGTTGTTTACGACGGCGATGCAAAGGAAGAGACAAAGGTTTCCGTTACCAGAACCGGCAGCACCTACAAGATTAAGGTTGAGGGCAGTAAGCCTTGCACCGTAACACTTGTGAATGTGGCTGAGTCCGTTGCTTTCGCACAGGGCGGAGAAGCAGAGATTACCGCATAAGTTTGAGCAAACAGAAAGCTCCGATGAGAATTTGAATTTCATCGGAGCTTTTTTGATGGTCAGATTTTTGAAAGACTAAAACAGGAATACAATCCAGAGTCCAACCAGTGCCATTGCAAGCACGGGAAGCGAGATGCGGGCACCGTAGCTCACATATTTTTTGAAGGAGAAGGAGATGCCCATCTTATTAAGAATCCCCGCCCACATGATGCCTGCCAATGCACCAAGAGGGGTGAAGTAAGCGCCCAGGTTGGAACCGATGATGCTGGCAAAGGTCGCAGGCAGCAGAGCGGCGTCATTCAAATTTCTGGAGATGGAGCTGAAGGCAACGGACATGGGGATGTTGTTCATGATGTTTGCTGTCAGGAAGGAGGCCACGCCGTATTTGGCAATGACGGCCTGCTCGCCAAGCAGACGGCAAATCTCTTTGGTGACATTGTACTGTTCCAGACCGAGCACCAGAATGAACATGGAGAGCACGAAGGGAATCAGCTCCCAGGGAGCTCGCACGATGGTGTGGAGCAGCACATGCTCTTTTTTGCGTTTGATTTTGCAGTAAAGGGTTACCATCAGGAACAGGCTGATTGCGAAGCCCAGGCAGATGTACCACATTTCCAGACCGACATAGGAGGAAATTACCAGAAGGATGGTACAGAGAATCAGGTGCACCAGTCCGATGATGACCAGTCCCTTGTTCTTTAACTTCGGTTCTTCCGCGGTGATGGCAGCCGGCTGGGATAAGGGCTTTCGGAACAGCAACAGCAGCAAGCCGAAGGCGGTAAAGCCGGCGAACAGAGTGGGCAGCCACATATGAGCGGTATAAGCACCGAAGCCGATGCCGCAGGCAGTGGAGAGATAGATGTTGGTCGGGTTGCCGATAACCAGCATCATGCTCCAGGTATTGGCGGCCACGAATTCTCCGAACAGATAGGGCATGGGATCAATGTTGGCCTTCTTGGAGAAGTAGCAGATAAACGGGGTGAAGGTCAGGATGATGATATCGTTGCTGGTGAATACCGTCAGCACGGAAACCAGCACGAAGAGAATCATGAACAGTCTGACCTGACTGACGCCGGAGGCTTTCAGGGAAACACTCGCAATATAGGAGAAGAATCCCACCTCGTCCAAAAAGATGGACAGCGTCGTCATGGAAATAAACAGGGTCAGTATCTTCAGCGGATTGATGCTGCCGGAGGAGGTCAGTCCCTGCCACATGGTGGACACGGGAAGCAGTCCCAGCACCAGCAGAAGCAGTGCGCCCAGAAGGGGAGCGGCCCAGTAAAATATGCGTATATGGAAACGGCCCAGCTTCAGTACCGGGTTGGTCAATACGGTGTAAATCAAAAAACAGCACACCAGAGCGGTGATCAGAATTACGGGAAGCATGATAATACCTCGCTAAACGACTATTTTTCCATGGAAGATTTTAGCACATGCCATATTTATTGCAAGCATTTTGTTGCGGGTACACAGGGTTTGTTGTACAATGAAATTGTTTTCGATGTATTTTGATTGGGGGAACGAAAATGAAGAAACTGAAGATTAAGAACAATGCACCTGTGGTGCTTGGATTCGCCGGCATCAGTCTTGCGGCACTGATTATCAATACGCTGACATTGGGAGCGGCAAATACACTGCTGTTTTCGAGTTATCACTCCTCACTGTTGTCGCCTCTGACCTATGTGAGAATGTTCACTCATGTGCTGGGACATTCCGGCTGGGCACATTTCCTGGGAAATGTTTCCTATCTGCTTCTGTTGGGTCCCATGCTGGAGGAGAAGTATGGTTCCAAGAAGATTCTGCAGGTGATTCTGCTGACAGCCTTTGTCACAGGTCTGGTGCATTACATTTTATTCCCGCACAGCGGCCTTTGCGGTGCCAGCGGCGTGGTGTTTGCATTTATTTTGCTGACCTCTTTCACTTCCTTTAAGAATGGAGAGATTCCTCTTTCCTTCATTCTGGTGGCGCTGATTTACATCGGCGGGCAGGTAGTGGACGGTCTTACCGTGAAAGATAATATTTCCAATCTTTCTCACATCATCGGCGGTGTTGTGGGAAGCATGGTTGGTTATCAATTAAATAAAAAGAGATAAAGGAGAGTTTTGACATGCAGGAAGTTTACGAATTTTTGAAGAAGTGTGGTACTTATTATCTGGCAACCGTTGAGGGCGACCAGCCTCGTGTACGCCCTTTCGGTACCATCAATATTTTTGACGGCAAGCTTTACATCCAGACCGGCAAGGTAAAGCCTGTTTCTCATCAGCTCCATGCAAATCCCAAGGCTGAAATCAGCGGTTTTGTTGACGGTCAGTGGATCCGTGTAGCAGGCAAGCTGATTTCCGATGACAACAGAGAAGCAAAGAAGGCTATGCTGGATGCTTACCCTCATCTGAGAGGTATGTACAGCGAGGATGATGAGAATACCGAGGTATTCTATTTTGAAGATGCGGTTGCAACCATCAGCTCCTTCACAGAGGCTCCCAAGGAGATTCGTTTCTAATGAGAAAGCTGGAGTTTAAGATGGAGCGTCCCGGACTTCTGGAGGAAGGCCAGGACATTACTGTTACCGAGGGCGTATTGCCCAGTAACTACTACTATACAATCGATCCATCCCTGGCAATGTCAGCGAACATCCCTTTCCGTTTCCGCCTGAAGAGCAAGGCGGGCAAGGTGTTGTCCGTTGTGGAGAACTCCCGAGGCTTCTATGTGACCGCGGAGTTCGATGAGCCGGAAGTGGATTACAGCCGCTAGAAAGAGAGGACAGAATTATGTTACAGAAAATTTCAACCGAGAAGGCACCCGCAGCAATCGGACCTTACTCTCAGGGTATCATTTACAACGGCATGCTTTTCGCATCCGGACAGATTCCCATCAATCCCGCAAACGGACAGATTGAGGCTGAGGGAATCCAGGCACAGGCTGAGCAGGTTTGCAGGAACATCGGTGCTATTTTAGAGGCAGCGGGAACCGATTACACAAAGGTAATCAAGACCACCTGTTTCCTGGCAGACATGGGCGATTTCGCAGCCTTCAATGAAGTGTATGCGAAGTACTTTACCGAGAATCCCGCAAGAAGCTGCGTGGCAGTAAAGACTCTTCCCAAGAATGTTCTCTGTGAAGTGGAAATCACCGCAGCAATTGAATAAGAAAGACAAAAGCAGCGCCGCTTCCATAACAGGAGCGGCGATAGTTTTGAAAGCATGGAGATTAATGAATGAAAGATAATATTGTATTGATTGGAATGCCGGGAGCAGGAAAGAGTACCGTAGGTGTCGTTCTGGCGAAGAAGCTGGGCTATGGCTTTGTGGATTCCGATCTGGTGATTCAGGAGCGCTACGGCAAACTGCTTCATGAGCTGATTGAGGAAAATGGCGTGGAGGGCTTCTGGAAAATTGAGAATGATGTGAATGCCTCCCTGGATAAGCACAGATCAGTTATTGCCACCGGCGGCAGTGCAATTTACGGTGAGGAGGCAATGAAGCACTTGGGCGAAATCGCTACTGTGGTTTATCTGAAGCTTCCCTATGAGGAAATCGAGGACAGACTGGGAGACCTGAATGCGCGAGGTGTTACCTTGAGAGAGGGCCAGACGCTGAAGGATCTCTTCGAGGAGAGAGTTCCTCTGTACGAGAAGTACGCGCATGTGACAGTGGAATGTATCGGCAAATCCCTGCGTGAGGTAGTACACCAGGTTGTGGACAGCCTGCAGTAAAAAGATTAGGTGATTTATGAATAAGAACAAACAAATGACACATAGTCTGCTGCTTTTGCTGGCTGCCTTTATCTGGGGCCTTGCGTTCGTGTCGCAGAGCAAAGGCATGGACTACATGGGGCCGCTGACCTTTAACGGTGTTAGAAGTGTAATCGGTGCAGCCGTGCTTTTGGTGTATCTTCTGGTGAAACGGAAAGCACAGGGCGAGAAGGCACAGAAATTGGACTGGGCCGTGACTATCAAAGCCGGTGTGCTTTGCGGTCTGGCACTGACGACAGCCAGCACCCTGCAGCAGTACGGCATTATGACGACTACGGTCGGCAAGGCGGGCTTCATTACGACACTCTATATTATATTTGTGCCCATCGCAGGCATTTTCTTCCGTAAAAAGGTGCCCTTTATTGTATGGATTGGCGCGGTTCTGGCGGCAGTGGGAATGTATCTGCTGTGCATGACCGAAAGCTTAAGACTTGGCCCCGGAGATACTTTGATTTTTCTCTGCGCCATTGTCTTTACCATTCATATTCTGGTGATTGATCATTACGCACCGCTGACCGACGGCGTTGTGATTTCCTGTATCCAGTTCGCAGTCTGCGGTGTCCTCAATACAGGTGCGGCACTTGTTCTGGAACAGCCAACCTTCGGACAACTGTGGGGCGGTATCGGCAGCCTTTTATATGCCGGTGTCTTAAGCTGCGGCGTGGCATACACCCTGCAGATTGTGGGGCAGGTTGGCGTAAATCCTACCGTGGCAGCAGTGCTTTTAAGCCTTGAGTCCGTATTCGCAACCCTGGCCGGCTTCGTCTGCTATAAAATCGGCTTCCTCACCACCGACCAAAGCATGACCCCCAGACAAATCCTTGGCTGCGCTGTCGTCTTCGCGGCAGTCATCCTTGTACAGTTACCTGAAAAATGGTTTGTCAGAAAAACTAAATAATTACATTTGGAATAATACTTAATCCACAGTGCATACTAGACTTATATTCCGAGCACACGCCCGGATTGAAAAGGAGATGCGCTGTGGATTATTTTAATGCTTTTTGGGTGGGCGGCCTGATCTGCGCCCTGGTACAGATTCTGATGGAGAAGACAAAACTGATGCCCGGTCGGATTATGGTGCTGCTGGTGGTTATGGGCGCGGTACTGAATGTGCTGGGTCTGTTTGAACCTTTGAAAGAATATGCCGGTGCAGGCGCGACAGTGCCTTTGATTGGATTTGGAAATGTCCTGATGACAGGCGTGAAGGAAGCGATGGAAGAGCAGGGCTTTCTGGGACTCTTCGCAGGCGGTTTCAAGGCGGCTGCGATCGGAACCAGTGCGGCGTTGATTTTCGGTTATCTGGCCAGCCTGGTCTTCAAACCTAAGATGAGAAAGTAGAAAAGTATCGTTTCGAATGCTTCATATTAATTTGAGGTTGAAGGAAGCGCCATTTATGAGCTCGGTTATGAGGATTTTACCATCAAGAATGATATTCTGTTGATTTGATAGCAAGCCGATTTGTGCATTGTACCATTCAAAATCGGAATAATAGAATCCAATGGTAAGTGAGAAATGCTGTACTACCATTAGAAACAATCAAAAGGGTATTGGATGGTAAAGATTTTTGAATACATTGCTATCAGAATACTGATAAGGAAGTTTTGATGGCAGCGCTCAATAAATAGTGTGCCATTGAAGAGAAAGAAAAGCGGATCAGATGGTAAAAGGTATGAACTTCGATAAGTTCATACCTTTTGTTTTACGATATTTTTTCAAATTCAATGCCTTTCAGTGCCAGGAATTTTTCCAGGGCCTTGTCCCAGATCTGGTCGGGCTCCTTGGAGAGAACGAAGGTGCTGTAGGAGGTGCCGGTGGTGAGAACAGCCTTGGTTCCGTCGTAGCGGATGCCAAGCACCAGCGCTTTCACAAGAGAAGGATCCACATCGCTTTCCTCGCGGGTAAGCAGGTCGGCAGCCTTCTCCGGCATCAGGTGCAGGACGAATCGAAAGAAGAGAGGGGTGCGCTTGCCTTTAATTAAATCGAAAGCTAAAGTACGCATCTCACTCCAGGGACGAAATTCCGGAAGCGCGTTAGCGTCTGTCCCCTCGTCACCGGCGAAAAACTCCGGGTTCACATGTCCATCTATGGATATCGTACATCCGGTACCTATCACAGCTTCTTCCAGACAGAAGGAATCAAAAGTGTCGGTAGTAAGCAGCTGGGCCATAAATTTTTTCATCGAGGTAACTTGTAAAGCAATCATATAAGAGTTCCTTTCGGTTTATGTTAGGACGAAATTGTGTGTCAGCAAGCATGTTGGTGTTCCAATCTCAGACCTTACCCGCCGTCGGCACTTAATGAGCAGGGAGCGAAGCGAGCATGCGAATTTAGTGTCCGCTACTGGCGGGTTCAGAGCGAGAGCGTGTCTGGAATGGAATACCACATGCGACGCAGGCAACACACAATTTCTGCTTACATTCCAAGAATTACTGTAGCACAGTTTCAGAACCAGTACAATTCTGAGAATGGGATTTGGACAGTTCCTCCCGTCGATAAGCACCAGGGGTGGTCCCCATGAGCTGCAGGAAGGTGCGGTTAAAATAACTGATGGTATTGAAACCACAGAGGGAGGCAATCTCGGTAATCTTCTTATCGGTTTTAACCAGGTAGTCGCAGGACTTCACGATTCGGATTTTGATCAGGTATTCGATAGGGGACAAACCGGTGGCGGCTTTGAAACGATGGCAGTAGTACCCGGAACTGAAACCAGCCTGGGCTGCCAGGTCATCCAAGGTGATACTATCAGCGTAGGTGTCCTTTATATAGTCTAGGTTACTTTGGAGCCAAGGGGCTTGGTTGTGATGCTTTGCACTCCGGGTCAAATCCCGGAAACGAAGATTGTATAAGGATTGCCAGATAAAAAGCAATCGACCGGTCAGGGCAAGCTCGTAGGTTTCCAGAGATTCTTCCCGATAACCGGCAATCGCTGAGAGATTCTGCAGGAGCAGCGCATGGTCCGGGTTGGAGGCATAGAGGGGGAAAATACAGTCCATTCTGGCAGTGCTTAGCGCGTCAAAGTAAATTTGCCCGTTGGGGAAGAAATCTCGCATCAGCAAATCAGTGGAAAACACGGTGGCGTGAAAATTACAGCCATTTAACTCCGGATGATTGTTCACCGCATTATGAATGAGGTTGGGCGGAATAAAGATGGCATCACCGGAAGTGAGGACGGTTTCTTTTCCCTCAATTGTGAAAGTGATATCACCTTGTTCCAAATAGAAGAGTTCTGCCTCGGGATGACAGTGCAAATACAGGGCACCGGGCTCACCCTTTGGAACAATAGTATGATGCAGAGAAAAGGGGCGGTTGCCCGTACGGTGGACAACACTTTCTATTGGTAACTGTTGCGGCATATGGCGACCTCCTTCCGTAGATACTCCAAATATAGAGCAAAAAGCAAAATAATGCAAGAAAACAACAGTAAATTGATAGTATTTAGAGAATTTAATCAATATAATGATAGTATCAAAACAGATTTAAATCAAAATGGAGGAATCATCCATGGGAACATTAATCAAACGAGAGAATGCAGTCTACTTTCAGCAGAAGGATGAGCAGCTGCTGGTGGAGCCTTACGGCCCCAATTGCCTGAGAGTAAGGGCAACCAGAAACAACAGATTTTCGGAGGAGAGCTGGACCTTGCTGCCGGCAGAACCGGTGCAGGCCACAATCACCGAGGGAGAGCGCACTATGACCATTCAAAACGGCGACATCAGCGCCGTGCTGGATCTGGGCAGCGGCTGGACAGGCTTCTCCATTACCTTTTTCCGAAAGGGTGAGCAGATTCTGCACAGCAGATGTGAGGGCGACCATACCGGAAAATATGTACATACGGAAGGTGACCATTATCAGATTAAGGCCATCTTTGACGCCAATCCCGGGGAGCATTTCTACGGCCTGGGACAGGAGCAGGAGGACGCGTTTGACCGCAAGGGCAGTACCGTCAATCTGCAGCACTACAACACAAAATCAGCAGTGCCTGTGGTGTATTCATCCCTGGGCTACGGTTTCTTCTGGAACAACCCTGCTCCCGGCAGATGTGAGACCACCAAGAACCATACCATGTGGGTGGCAGACAGCGCCTATCAGGCAGATTATCTGATTTATGTGGGAGACACTCCTGCGGATGTTTTGAAGATTTATTGTGACCTGACCGGCTATGCATCGCACTTCCCGGAATGGGCGGCAGGCTTCTGGCAGAGCAAGCTGCGCTATGAGAGCCAGGACGAGGTGCTGGAGGTAGCGAGAGAATATAAAAAACGCGGGGTTCCTTTGGCGGCAATCGTCATCGATTACTTCCACTGGACGGAGCAGGGCGAGTGGAGATTTGATCCCAAGTACTGGCCGGACCCCAAGGCGATGTGCGAGGAACTGAAGGACATGGGCGTGGAACCCATTGTTTCCGTCTGGCCCACCATTAACCCCAAGAGTGAAAACTATCGCGAGATGAGCGAGGCAAACATGCTGGTGCGCACGGAGAACGGCCAGTACGGCACCTTTGATTTCTACGGGCAACAGACCTTTATCGATGCCATGAATCCGGAAACCAGAAGCTTTGTCTGGAAGAAGCTGAAGGAGCATTATTATGACCTTGGCATCCATTCCTTCTGGCTGGATGAGGCAGAGCCCGAGGTACATCCTCAGCAGTATCACAACCTGAAATTCTATCCCGGCAACGGTGCTCAGACAGCGAACCTTTATCCTTATTATTACAGTCAGCTGGTGTATGACGGCCTGAAGCAGGAAGGACAGGAGGATGTTATCACCCTGACCAGAGCGGCTTATCCCGGCACTCAGAAGTTCGGTTCTTTGGTATGGAGCGGTGACATCAAGTCTACCTTCTACAATTTGAAGATGAGCGTGAAAACCGGTTTGTCTATGTCCATGTGCGGCATCCCCTGGTGGAACAGTGATATCGGCGGCTTCCACTCTGCGGATATCAGAAGCGATTATTTCAAGGAGCTGATTGTGCGCTGGATGCAGTTCGGTCTGTTCTGCCCCGTTATGAGACTGCACGGCGCGAGAATGCGTACGCCTGACCAGATTGAGAAGCACCCCGGCATTATTGAGAGAACCGGCGGCGATAACGAAATCTGGAGCTTCGGCGAGGAAAACTATGAAATCATCAAGAACCTGATTTTGCTGCGTGAACGCCTGAAGCCTTACATCTGTCATTACATGGAGATTGCCGAGAAGGAAGGCAAGCCCATCATGCGTCCCATGTTCTTTGACTACTGCGATGATGAGGTATGCTACGAATTGGAGGACCAGTATTTCTTCGGTGAGGATATTCTGTTCGCCCCGATTGTGGAGCAGGGACAGACAAAGAGAAGTGTTTATCTGCCGGAAGGAAGCTGGCAGGATGTGAACTCCGGCAAGATTTTTGCAGGTAAGCAGTGGGTGGAATGCGAGGTATCCATCGACCGGTTTATTGCCTTTACAAAAGAGGGCAGTAAGGTGACAAAAGTTTTCGCTTTGCAGTAGATTGCCTACTTAAAATTGTGTATAATAAATGTAATGAGTCCAAGGGTCCAATCAGGCTCTTGGACTTTCATTTTGACAAAAGGAGAATTGCTTATGGCATTCATCAAAGTATCCACAGGATCCATTATTCCCAATAAATATCCCGCATCCCTTGCCAACAGTGTGCATCTGAGCCTGCGGGAGGAAAACGGAAATCCTACAGAATTGAATCAGGGTTATGGCATGCTGTTCCCAAAGGCAGTAATCAGAGAAGATAATACCATTGAGGAGAGAGGCTGTATCGAGCCTAAGGTTTGCAAAAAGGACGATATTTACTATTTCAGGGGCTTACTGGTAAATGCAGCCGGTGAGGCAGTGGACGGTGAGTCCTATGCCTACTGGTGCTCGGAGGATTTCCTGAGTTTTGAGGAATGCGAGGCGGTAGACGGCAACTGGCAGGACAGTATCGAAATCCCCGAGGAAATGGTGCAGCCCATTCGCAATCAGTGGATGCCCATATACGCGGTGGAAGTGAAGGTGCCGGAGCATTATCGTATCAAGGAACTGGCAGATCTGGATAAGGTGAGAATTCCCGTGGTTTACTCCGACGGTTCCGTGCATGGCAAGAAGGTGGATTTTCGCAGACTGAGCCTCCACAGGACAGAGGATGGCCATTACAGTGTAGAGGGAACCATGAAGAGCGTGGAGACAGGCTTCCCCAGACTGGCAGGCTATGCGGATCCGGTTGTGTTCCGCTTCAACGGCGCCTGGTATCTGCTGGCTACCAATGATAATGTAGACGATATCGGTATCTACTGCCGTAAGAGCGACACGGTGGAGGGACTGTTTGAGGAGGGCTGCAGAGAGCAGATTCTTTTGAATTATAATGAGGAAAAGGGCTTCTGCCAGACCTTCTGGGCACCGGAGTTCCACATGATCGGCGGAAGACTGTATATCCTGTTTGCAGTCAGCGGCAAGCAGTGGGGACCGCAGTGTCATATGATGAGACTGAAGCGCGGCGGCCGCATTATGCATCCCGAAGACTGGGAGGAACCCATCAGAGTCACAAAGCCTGACGGCATGCCTCTGACCACGGATGGTATCACTCTGGATATGACCTATTTCAAAGCCGGAGAGACTTCGTACCTTTGTTGGTCCTACCGTTATGGTATCGGTACTCCGAAGGACACCGGCTCCATGCTTTACATAGCCTCCTGCGACGAGATGAAGCCCTGGGAGCTGACAAGCGAGCCTGTACTGATTTCAAGACCTATGTACGGCTGGGAGCACAACAGCGGCACGATTAATAATGAAGGACCTTATGCACTGATTTTCCGGAATACCATATTCCTGGCATACTCCGGCGGAGATGCCTGCGGATATTATTATGTGGTAGGTTACCTTACCGCCGATATGAATTCCAATCTGTTAGACCCCGCCAGCTGGCGCAAGACACCTGCTCCCGTGTTCAGCTCTGCATCCGTGGAGGGAATTCAGGGACCCGGCCATAATTCCTTCTTCACCGACGGCAACGGCGATCTGATGATTGCTTATCATGCCCAGGAGAGAGAGAAGTACTTCAAGCGCTGCAGTGCTTTCCACAGAGTGCACTGGGACAAGCAGGGCTTCCCCAGACTGAATGTGGTGGGAGAACGCGACCTGCCCGAGAACATGAAGAATGTGACGCTTATCTTTGATTTTGAGTAACGGAAGGATATATCGGTATACATAACTGCATAAATATGCGAATAATCATTATTTTATGCATAATATATGCAGAATAACACAGAAAATATTCATAATATTTTTCTTTTTATACACTTTTATGCTTGCATTTGCAAAAATGCGGGTGTATAGTGAACATCAGATTGAGGAGTGAAAGAAATTCTATGCAGTATTTACCTTATTTGGTTTTGGGATATCTGGCAGTCATCAATGTGATTGGTTTTGCAAAAATGGGAATAGACAAGAAAAGAGCCATCCGAGGGGCCTGGCGCATCTCGGAGGCTTCTTTGTTTTTAACTGCCATCCTGGGAGGCAGCATCGGAAGCATCCTGGGGATGCAGCATTTCAGACACAAAACCAAGCACTGGTATTTCAAGTATGGCATGCCTGCGATTTTGATTTTGCAAATTGTGGGCGCTGCAGCGGTTTGGTATCTATTTTTTAGGTAGACAATTCCGGACAAAGTGGTTAGAATAGCAAGAAGATGCTTTAACAAAGGTAGGAAAACAGAATGAGTATTAAGATTTTTATTGACGGTAGTGAAGGAACTACCGGACTTCGTATCAATGAGCGTATTTCAGTCAGAGATGACATTGAGGTTCTGACAATCGATCCCGAACTCAGAAAGGATCCTGCGGAGAGAAAGAAGCTGATCAATGCTTCCGATGTTACTTTCCTGTGCCTTCCCGATGCGGCGGCTATCGAGGCAGTCAGCCTGATTGATCCCGATAATACTCACACCTGCATCATCGATGCTTCCACCGCGCACAGAACCAACCCCGAATGGGCTTACGGTTTTCCCGAGCTTGGCGAGGAATTCCGTAATAAGATTAAGAACAGCAAGAGAATTGCAGTTCCCGGCTGCTATGCTTCAGGCTTTATGATGATGGTGTATCCTCTCGTGAAGATGGGCATTATGGGAACCGATTATCCTGTTTGCGTAACCGCTCTTTCCGGTTACAGCGGAGCAGGCAAGAAGGCAATTGCGGTTTATGAGTCAGAAGACAAGTCCGAGGACCTGTTTGCTCCCAGAGAGTACGCACTGAGCCAGCAGCACAAGCACTTAAAGGAAATGAAAGCAATCGCAGGTCTGGACAGAGAGCCTCTGTTTACACCTGTTGTAGATGACTATTACAGCGGAATGATTGTATCCTTCCCCATTTACACACACCTGTTAAAGGAGAAGGTAACTCCCGCAGAGCTTCGTGAGAAGTTTGCAGCCTACTATGAGGGCGAGCAGTTCATTAAGGTAATGCCCTTCGGCAGCGAGGCAGAGGGCAACGGCTTCTTTGCAGCAAATGCAATGTCCGGAAAGGACGATGCACAGATTTACATCACCGGCAATGACGACAGAATTCTCATTACCGCAAGATTTGACAATCTTGGAAAGGGCGCTTCCGGTGCAGCTATGCAGTGCCTGAATGTAACCCTTGGATGTGACGAGGCAAAGGGACTGGTTTTATAATATAGTAAGAAAGTGATATACCATGAAAAAAGCATTTACCGTGAAAACGATGACAATTGAAGATTACGACGGACTCTACGCACTTTGGATGACCATCCACGGCTTCGGTATCAGAAGCATCGATGATTCCAGAGAAGGTGTGGAGAGATTCTTAAAGAGAAATCCCACCACCAGCGTGGTTGCAATCGGCGAGGATGGCAGCGTGGTAGGCGGAATCCTTTGCGGACATGACGGCAGACGAGGCTGTCTGTATCATGTTTGCGTGCGCGAGGATTATCGTAGAAACGGTATCGGCAAGGCAATGGTTGTACATTGCATGAAGGCACTGCAGGAGGAGCAGATCAACAAGGTCAGCCTCATTGCCTTCACCGTCAACGATGTGGGAAATGCATTCTGGAACTGCATCGGCTGGACCAAGAGAGAAGATCTGAACTATTATGACTTCACCCTGAATGAAGCCAATATTACAGCTTTTAATAAATAAGAAATTATGGAGATGATGTTATTATGAAGCAGATTAGCGGCGGCGTAACAGCAGCAAAGGGATTTAAGGCAGCATGTTGTGAGGCAAATATCAAATACAAGAACAGAACCGACATGGCAATGGTTTATGCAACCGTTCCCTGTGAGTGTGCCGGAACCTTCACAACCAATGTGGTAAAGGCAGCCTGCGTACAGTGGGACCAGAAGGTTGTTTACAGCGGAAAGCCCATGCAGGCAATTGTCTGCAACTCCGGTATCGCGAATGCATGTACCGGTCAGGAGGGCTGGGATGCCTGTGAGGCAACCGCAAAGGCAGTGGAAGCCGCACTCGGCGTTCCCACAGACAGCGTTGCAGTAGCATCTACCGGTGTTATCGGTATGCAACTTCCCGTTGAGAAGCTGGTAAACGGTGTCAACATGATGAGCAAGACTCTGGATGACAGCGAGGCAGCAGGTACTGCAGCCAGCAAGGCAATTATGACAACCGATACCATCAACAAAGAAATCGCAGTTACCATGGAGATTGGCGGCAAGACCGTTACTCTGGGCGGTATGAGCAAGGGCTCAGGTATGATTCATCCCAATATGTGCACCATGCTGGGATTCTTAACTACAGATGTAAGCATCGACAAGGCTCTGCTTCAGGAAGCATTGAGCGCAGTCGTTCAGGATTCCTTCAATATGATTACTGTTGACGGAGACACCTCCACCAACGACTCCCTGATTATCATGGCAAGCGGTCTGGCAGAGAATGCCAAGATTACTGAGAAGAACGAGGATTACAACACCTTCCTTGAGGCACTTACCTTTGTATGTACCTCACTGGCGCGTAAGATGGCAGGCGACGGTGAAGGTGCTACCAAGCTCTTCGAGGCTCATGTTGTCAATGCAAAGACCAAGGCAGATGCAAGAACACTTTCCCGTGCAATCGTAGGCTCCAATCTTTCCAAGGCTGCTATCTACGGCTGTGACGCTAACTTCGGTCGTTTCCTTTGCGCAATGGGCTATTCCGGTGCACAGTTTGACCAGAACGATGTTGAATTGTTCTTCGTCAGCAAGGCAGGCAAGCTTGAGGTGTTCAAGTTTGGTGTACCCCTTGACTTCGATGAGGAGTTTGCCGTAAAGATTATGAAGGAAGAGGAAGTAACCGTTTATGTGGACATGCACGAGGGAACCGAAGAGGCATGCGCATGGGGCTGCGACCTGACCTATGACTACGTAAAGATTAACGCAGATTACAGAAGCTAAGGAGTTTCTGTGGCATAGATTCATGGAAGAAGAGGTTTTGACATGGAAAAAGATATGAACAAGGTAATGCAGAAGGCAGAGACACTGATTGAGGCACTGCCTTACATTCAGAAGTTTAACAGAAAGATTATCGTTGTAAAATACGGCGGAAGTGCCATGAGCAACGAGGAACTGCAGAAGAACGTTATCAAGGATGTTACTCTGCTTAAGCTGGTTGGCTTCAAGCCCATCATCGTTCACGGCGGCGGTAAGGAAATCAGCCGTTGGGTGGGAAAAGTCGGTAAGGAAGCACAGTTTGTAAACGGTCTTCGTGTTACCGATGAAGAGACCATGGAAATTGCTGAGATGGTATTAAACAAGGTAAATAAGAATCTGGTGTCCATGGTAGCTGAGCTGGGCGTTAAGGCAATCGGTGTCAGCGGCAAGGATGCAGGTCTTCTGAAGGTAGAGAAGAAGCTGTCCGGCGGTCAGGATATCGGCTACGTAGGAGAGGTTACCCAGGTTGACCCCAAGGTGCTTTACGACCTGCTGGCAAACGATTATCTCCCTGTAGTAGCACCTATCGGTCTGGGAGATGACTGCCATTCTTATAATATCAATGCAGATGATGCTGCCTGCGCAATCGCTAAGGCTGTAGGTGCAGATAAGCTGGTATTCTTAACCGATGTGGAAGGTCTCTACAGAGATTTCGAGGATAAGTCAAGCTTCATTTCCAGAATTACCGCATCAGATGCAGACGCGCTGATTAATGAAGGTATTATCGGCGGCGGCATGCTCCCGAAGCTGAACAACTGCACCAGTGCTGTTAAGAATGGTGTAAACAGAGTACATATTCTGGACGGCAGACTGGCACATGCACTGCTGCTGGAAATCTTTACAAATGAAGGTATCGGCACTGCGATTGTCAGTGACGAGGATTTCGCAAAGATGGCTCACTGATTTTGAACTGCCGGTTTGTGAAAGGAAAGGACAGGTTGCTTATGAACATGCAGGAATATATTGCAGAGGCTGAAAGCGCTCTGCTTCACACTTATAATCGTTACCAGATTGTTCTGGACAAGGGTGAGGGAGTTCACCTTTATGATATGAACGGCAAGTCCTATCTGGACTTCGTATCCGGTATTGCTGTATTTGCTTTGGGCTACGGCAATAAGGAGTACAACGATGCGCTGAAGGGCCAGATTGACAAACTGATTCATACCTCCAACTACTACTACAATGTGCCCGCCATCGAGGCTGCAAAGAAGATTAAGAAGGCATCCGGTATGGACAGAGTCTTCTTCACCAACTCCGGCGCAGAGGCAATCGAGGGCGCTCTGAAGGCAGCAAGAAAGTATGCGTTCCTGAAGGATGGCACTACCGATCATGAAATCATCGCCATGAATCATTCCTTCCACGGAAGAACCATGGGTGCCCTTTCCGTAACAGGAAATCCTCATTACCGTGAGGCATTCGAGCCCGGCATCGGCAATATCAAGTTCGCTGACTTGAACGATATCGACAGCGTAAAGGCTCAGATCACCGATAAGACCTGTGCAATCCTGATGGAGACTGTTCAGGGTGAGGGCGGACTGATTCCCGCAACAGAAGAATTCCTGAAAGAAGTTCGTGCTATCTGCGATGAGAAGGATATTCTCCTGATTCTGGATGAGATTCAGTGCGGTATGGGAAGAACCGGTTACATGTATGCTTGGCAGAAGTACGGCGTAAAGCCTGATATCATGACCACCGCAAAGGCTCTTGGCTGCGGTGTTCCTGTAGGCGCATTCCTGATGACCGAGAAGGTTGGTCAGAATTCCCTGGCAGCAGGCGATCACGGTACCACCTACGGCGGCAATCCTCTGGCATGTGCGGCAGTGGAAAAAGTCCTTGATTTATTCGAGAAGGACCATATAATAGAAAATGTAAGAGAGGTAGCTCCTTATCTGGAGGAGAAACTGAATGAAATCGCAGCAAAATATGCATGCATTACCGAGCGTCGCGGTACCGGCTTTATGCAGGGTCTCGTGTTCGATAAGCCCGTAGCTGCAGTGATTAATGCAGCACTTGAGAAGGGCTTGATTCTCATCAATGCAGGTGCAAATATCATCCGTTTCGTTCCCCCTCTTGTGATTTCCAAGGAAAACGTAGATGAGATGATCGCAATCCTGGATTCTTGTATTGCGCAGACCTGTTAGTTTACGTTTTTCGAAAAGCAGGATGCGTGAAAGGCTTAGATTTAAGATGCATTTGACAAAAAGATTACTTTCAGCAGCAGCCGTCATTGTTCTGGCTGCTGCTTGTTTTTTAGGCAGCGGATATCAGCCGGCGGAAAAACCGGCGAAGCAGCCCGTCAAGGAAAACAGCTGGTTTGACAGAAGCGAGACTATTTACTTCTGGTACAGCGACGACGCCATGACCAACTATGTGAGCAGTGCGGCGGTAACCTTTGGCGAGGAGCACGGCGTCCATGTGATCCCGGTGCTGGTTTCCGAAAGTGAATATCTGGAGGCGGTCAACAAGGCTTCCCTGTCTGGCGAGCAGATGCCGGATGCGTTCCTCGTGGGACATGACCAGCTGGAGAAGGCATATCTTGCAGGTCTGGCCGGCGAGATTGCGGATGAGACGGGACTGGTGACAGCAGCGCAGTTTCCCAAGGCGGCCCTTTCGGCAGTGACCTATCAGGGACAAAGGGTTGCATATCCTTTAAGCTTTGATACCAGTGTACTGGTTTATAATGAAACCTACATGAGAGAGTGGGCTTACCAGAGAGCGCGAGCAGAACTTACCGAAGCGGATGTAGAGGTAGACGAGGAAACAGGCGAACCTTTGGAAGAGGCGGTACCCGCTGAGGTCTCCGAGGAGGAGATTCAGGCCCTGGCAGAGAAGATTGCCATGAATTTCCTGCCAGCCACCGTAGATGATGTGTTGACCATCGCAAATACCTTCGATGTACCTGAGGGCGTAGAAGGTGTCATGAAGTGGGATGTTTCCGATATTTTCTACAACTACTGGATTGTGGGTAATTACATGAATGTCGGCGGAGAAGCAGGCGACAATGATGCGCAGATTTATGTGAATAATCCTGAGGTGATTTCCTGCCTGGAGGTGTATACCGCATTAAATCAGTTTTTCTATATCGAACCGGACACCGTGACTTATGAGTCGGTTGTGCAGGATTTTCTGGATCAGAAGTGCGTGTTTACCATTGCAACCACGGATATTGTAAAGCGTCTGGCAGAGGCTAAGGCAGAAGGTACCATCGATTTCGAATATGGGGCCTGCATGATGCCGGATGTATCCGAGGAGCTTGGCAGCCGTTCCATGTCCGTGACCAAGACAGTGGCAGTTAACGGCTATTCGGAGCACAAAAAGCTTGCAAATGAGTTTGCGGCATATCTTGCAGGTGATTGTGCAGAAGATTTGTATGAGATGACAGACAAAGCTTCCGCAAAGCTGTCGGCAGACAGTGATAACGGCATGCTGCAGGTCTTCAAGCTGGAATATGATAAGAGCATTCCGCTTCCCAAGATGATGGAGACCAGCAATTACTGGCTGCTCCTGGAGGGATTGTTCTCCAAAGCGTGGAAGGGAACCGATGTTACGGCGTTGGTGCAGGAGCTGGAAATTCTGCTGCAATTCCAGACACAGTAAGCATTGTACAAGGAAAAGAACGGGACTGTGAAAATATACTTTTCACAGTTCTTTTTTTCACTATTTAACGAAAACAACTTGTAAAAACAGTTTCTTTCCTATAAAATATAAAGGTCAGCATGAGAGGCAATCCTTGCGTGTTCGAGGGTAACGGAGGCACCCGTTTATCATCGAAAGGGAGGACTTATGTTGCGAAGACAAAATTCATTTGCGGGGAAGAAATCCCGAAGCTTTTTTGGAGTTCTGCTCTGCATTCTTGCACTGACTCTTGGACTGTGTGCCTGTCGGGGCGAGAGGGAAGAGGTTTTGCTGTTGGGGAATGGGGATTCCCTGTCATCTGCAGAGTATGAGGATGGTACCGCGCGAGAGGCAGAACCCGGAGAAACGGGACGCAGAACGGACAAAATATATGTATATGTGTGCGGTGCGGTGATGACGCCCGGTGTGGTTGAACTGCCGGAGGGCAGCAGAGCGGAGGATGCTCTGCTGGCGGCAGGAGGCTTTGCCGAGAATGCAGCCAGGGAATATGTCAATCTGGCGGCAAAGGTGAAGGACGGCGAAAGGCTGTATTTCCCTACGGAGGAGGAACTGCTGCAAAACGGCGGAAAGACCCATGCGGAGGCGGCAGCAGATGCCGGTACCGGACTGGTCAATATCAATACTGCCGATGTGAAGGCACTGTGTACCCTTTCGGGAATCGGTGAATCCAGAGCTGCAGACATCATTAAATATCGTGAAAAACACGGTGATTTCAAAAAATGCGAGGACCTGATGAAGGTCCCCGGCATTAAAACTAAATTGTATGAGGGTATACGGGACAGCATTACGGTTCAGTAAGCTCTTGGAAAAGAAATTTGAGAGGGGTATCGGTAATGGCAGAAAAGAGAGCATTGATTGTAGACGACGAAAAGTTGATTGTAAAGGGAATCCGTTTCAGTCTGGAGCAGGACAATATGAAGGTTGACTGTGCTTATGATGGAGAGGAGGCTCTGGAGTATGCCAGAAACAATACCTATGACATTATTCTTCTGGATGTCATGCTGCCGAAGCTTACCGGCTTTGAGGTATGCCAGCAGATCAGAGAGTTTTCGGATGTACCCATTATCATGCTCACCGCGAAGGGTGATGACATGGATAAGATTTTAGGCCTGGAGTACGGTGCCGATGACTATATCACAAAGCCTTTCAATATTCTGGAGGTGAAGGCACGTATTAAAGCCATTATGCGAAGAACCGAATCCAGAAAAGAAAAGGCAGATGCAACCTCCGCATCCAAGATTCTGGAGAGCGGAGACATGAAGCTTGACTGCGACGGAAGAAGAGCCTATATTGCCGGTCGTGAAATCGGACTGACCGCCAAGGAGTTCGAGGTGCTGGAGCTTCTGATGCTGAACAAAAACAAGGTATACAGCAGAGAAAGCCTGCTGCACATTATCTGGGGCAGTGATTATCCCGGTGATGTTCGTACCGTTGACGTACACATCAGAAGACTGCGCGAGAAAATTGAGAGCAATCCCAGCGAGCCCAAATATGTTCACACCAAGTGGGGTGTAGGCTACTATTTCTTAAATGAGTAATAAATCAAAGGAATGAACTATGAAAGAAGTTTGGAGACGAATCAAAGCTCTTGTTTCCTTACATAGTTTGCGAACACGTATCTTTTTCATCATTCTCGCCGCAGGCTTAATTCCCAGCGTGTTAATGACAGCAGCAATTGTTAACAGCTATGAAGAGCGTGCGGTGGAGAATCGAGTCGCCACCGTTCAAAACCAACTGAAAATTGTTGGTAATCACCTCCTCAGCAACAATTATTTCAATACAAATCAGAACAGTGTAATCGGACGAAATACCTCCCTGGAGGTAATCAACGCAGAGTTGGAGATGATTTCCAATCTTTACGAGGGACGCGTTATGATTATTAACGAATCCCTGAAGGTGGTAAAGGATACCTATGGCATCAGTGAGGGCAAGACGATTATCTCGGAAGAGGTAATCAAGTGTTTTAACGGAGAGAATTCCGCCTATTATGACGAGGACCACGGTTATATCGAGATGACCACGCCCATTGTGCAGGTCAATTCTTCCGATGATAAGAGTGTAATTGTCGGCGTAATGCTTACCAGTATTTCCAACGAGGCAATCGCGACTACCAAGGAAGTTCTGGAGCGCAACGCACATCTGATTCAGAATATCATGAATGTTTTCATT
Organism: Acetatifactor sp.; assembly: GCA_045597705.1. Lineage (GTDB taxonomy): Bacteria > Bacillota > Clostridia > Lachnospirales > Lachnospiraceae > Acetatifactor. The sequence goes on along the minus strand of JAZLKR010000034.1, from coordinate 110,836 downwards.
GTTGTGTTGGCGTTCCTTCTTTCCTTTGTGCTGGTGAAGCCCTTTAACCGTGTCACAAATGCGATTCGAGAAGTAAAGGCGGGCTACAGTAATGACCCCATCTCCGTTCCCGACTATGCGGAGACCGTTCATATTGTAGATGCGTTTAACGATATGCTGACCAGAATGAAGGTACTGGATGATTCCCGTCAGGAATTTGTATCCAATGTGTCACATGAATTAAAGACACCGATGACCTCCATCAAGGTGTTGGCGGATTCCCTGATGAGCCAGCCGGATGTACCTGCCGAGCTGTACAAGGAATTCATGGAGGATATTGTTTCCGAAATTGACCGTGAGAACCGCATTATCAACGATCTGCTTGCGTTGGTTAAGATGGACAAAACAGCACAGGCATTAAATATTACTTCCCTGAACATCAACGATCTGGTGGAACTCATTTTGAAGAGATTGCGTCCCATTGCAAGAAAGAAGGATGTTGAGGTGGTATTTGAGAGCATGCGTCCCGTTGAGGCAGAGGTGGACGAGGTAAAACTGACCTTGGCCATGAGCAACCTTGTGGAGAACGCCATCAAGTACAATAAGGAGCACGGCTGGGTAAAGGTGGAGCTGGATGCGGACCATCAGTTCTTTACCTTTAAGGTCAGCGATTCCGGCTTAGGTATTCCGGAGGAATCCCTGAAGCATATTTATGAGCGATTCTATCGCGTGGACAAATCTCACTCCAGAGAAATCGGCGGTACCGGCCTGGGACTGGCCATTACCAAGAGTGCCATTCTGATGCACAGGGGTTCCATTACCGTTGTCAGCACGGAGGGTGAGGGCACCTGCTTTACCGTGAAGATTCCACTGATTCATAAGGCTTCCGCCGGACAGACCGGTAAGGAAAGCAAGAGTACTCCTGCGGAAGAGTAAAGGTTGAAAAGATATGAAAATGATAACCAGGCGATGCCTTTGCCTGCTCAGTGTCATGCTGCTTATGTTTCTTGTGACTGCCTGCGTGGAGCAACCCGAACAGACAGTGCAGGAAGAGGGCATGTATCAGGTCTACTATGTGAGCAACAATGAGAGTAAGGTAGAGGTACACAATCAGAAAATAAAGAGCCAGACTTCGGAAGAGCAGCTGCTCGAGTTAATCAATTATCTGGCACAGGTTCCGGAGAAGCTGGAGTATAAGGCACCGCTTTCCATGGGATTCAAATTGCAGGATATCCTTTGCGAGGACGGTAAGCTGCAGCTGGATATGAACGAAGCCTATCAGGAGCTGCCTCCCATGACGGAGATTCTGGTCAGGGCGGCATTGGTAAAAACACTCTGTCAGCTGGATGAGGTAAATCTGGTGCAGATCACCGTAAACGGCGGTCCTGTTTACGATCCGGCAGGCGATCCGGTCAGCTGGATGAGCGCAGAACAGTTCATCAGTAACGACGGCAACGAAATCAATTCCTATGAGCATGCGAGAATTATGCTCTATTTTGCAAGTGAGGACGGAAAGTCACTGCTTGCCGCATACAGGGACAAGTACTATATGTCCACGGCACCTTTGGAGAGAATCGTAGTGGAGGAACTTCTGGCAGGCCCCAGCGGGCAGGTTTCAGGCCTGTATCCTACCATTAACCCCACCACGAAGATTATTAATGTAACCACCAAGGATGGAATCTGTTATGTAAATCTGGACAGCAGTTTCCTGACGGTAGTAAACAATGTTCCCATCGAGGTATCGGTGTACTCCATCGTGAACTCGCTGGCGGAACTGAGCAACATCAACAAGGTACAGATTCTGATTAACGGTGAGACACCTGCGAATCTGTCGGCTTCAGGTTACGAAAGAAACCTGGACATCGTAACGGCATGGGAGAGATAAATTGAAGCGACCACTTCTGGCGGCAGCAATTCTCCTGGTTGTCATAATCTGGATTAAACTGACCGTGGGGGAGGAAGATGCCCTCACGGTCGCTTTATCGGGAGCTGATTCCCCATATGCCGGGGAGACGGTGACGATGCAGGGGCGTATCTGCCAAATCAATTCGGAAGACCAACAATTCCAAATCAAATCTATTACGCTGATCCGTCAGGGAGAAGCGCCATTCACAGCTCAGACTCAGAGCCTGACAATCCATTGTATCAAGCAATATAAATGCATTATCAAAACAGAAGAGAATATCGAAGACTTAAAAATCGGCAGTCAGGTTGCCCTTACAGGGATGTTTATGCCCTTTTCCCATGCCACCAACCCGGGAGAGTTCGACAGCGGAGATTATTACAGCTCACTTGGAATATTCGGCTCCCTTCGCTCGGCGGAAATTCTGGCTGTAGGAGAGCATTATGACAGGTTCGGGCAGGCAGCCTATATCTGCAGGCGGGCTTTGCAGCAGCGAATTAATCGAATCTTTCCGGAGAAGCAAGCCGGTATCATGAGCGCACTGCTTTTGGGAAACAAGAGCGAGCTGGATTCGGAAATCAAGGACCTCTATCGGCGAAACGGTATTCTGCATATCCTGAGCATTTCTTCCCTGCATATCTCCATTCTGGGAATGAGTCTGTATCGGGGATTGCGCAGACTCAGAGTGCCTACCCCGGCAGCGGCTCTGGCCGGCGGTGGACTGCTGTTGTTTTACGGCTGGATGACAGGCTTTTCCATTTCAGCCGTGCGGGCCATCGGTATGTTCCTGCTTCGTATGCTTGCACTGCTTGTCAGGAGGACCTATGACATGCTGACAGCACTTGGCGTTCTGGCTGCAGGTATGGTGCTGTATCGACCCTTCTACTTACTGAACGGAGGTTTTCTTCTTTCCTTTGGCGCTGTACTGGGAGTGGGCGTGGTGTATCCGAATCTGTCGGAGCAGGTGAAAAAGCCCTTTTCCAATGAGCGGGAGCCCATGTGGCGAAGCATGCTGCGAAAGGGATTGGAACGGCAGAGGGAAGCAATTCTGATCAGCCTCTCCATCACACTGGCGACACTTCCGCTGCAGCTGCTCAACTACTATGAGGTGCCGCTGCTGTCCACGGTGGTGAATCTGGCGGTGCTGCCGTTTGTGCGGCCCCTGGTGCTGGCGGGAATGCTTGCACTGATTCCGGGGCTGGGTTTGCTTAGCTTTATGGACAGGGGAATTCTGTACTACTATGAGGCCTTATGCAGTCTGCTGGATGATTTGCCGCTGCGCACCTGGAATCCGGGATGCTCCGGGCTATGGCAGGTATGCCTTTACTATGCGCTGCTGGCGGCAGCTCTGATGGGATGGAAGGTTCTGCGAAAAATTCCTGTCGAGGGGAAACGGTGCATTTGGAAAACAGCAGGGCGATTGCTGCCGATTCTACCGGTGCTTCTTTTTACATTGAGCGGTATTCGAGGCAACAGGGTAATCTTTCTGGATGTGGGACAGGGCAACGGTGTCCTCATTCACCATGCTACGGGGGAGACCTACCTTTATGACTGCGGAAGCAGCAGTCGGAGTTTTGTGGGAGAGTTTGTGCTGTTGCCCTGCCTGAAATACTATGGAATACATGAACTGGACGCGATTATCATCTCTCATCCGGACAGTGACCATATGAACGGAGCAATGGAATTGATTTCGAGAGCGGCGGAAGAGAGGATTACCGTCGGACAGGTGCTTCTGCCGGACATTGCCGCAGAGCGGCGGGAGGAAGAGTTCCGGAAAATTCGACAGACTATAGAGAAAGCAAATAAGTCTGCTGAGATACCGGTGCGTACCTTAAGCGCGGGGGAGAAATGGAGTCTGGGGGAGGTGAATTATATCTGCCTGCATCCGGAGGCGGAGAGCAGAATTGAGAATTCCAACGATTATTCCCTGTGCCTGTCAGCAGAGTTTCCAAAGTATCAGCTGCTGCTCATGGGAGACACGGGGCAGGAAAAGGAACTGACACCGGCAAAGAATTTTGCGGCCATACGAAAGAACAAGCCGGTAATCCTGCAGGCGGCACATCACGGTTCCAAATATTCGACTGCGGAGGCATTTCTGGATGAGGTACAGCCGGCTGCCGCACTGCTGTCCGCCGGTGCGGACAATTCCTACGGGCATCCGCACTTGGATACTCTGGAACGGCTGGAGAAAAGAGACATTGACATTTACTGCACCATTGACTGTGGGGCAGTGGTAATCCGAGAGGACAGGAAGGGGATTCAACTGACACTTTTCGGCAGAAAAAAAGACCCGTGAAAATTCACGGGTCTTAAATGGCTGTCTTATGAAGCAAAGGAATTACTGTGCACGGAAGGTGATTTCACCGGTCTTGTCATCAATGCCTTCCACGATGGCGAGAGACTCCAAGTGGATGCCTTTCTCACGAATCATGGCACCGCCCTGCTGGAAGCCCTTCTCAACTGCGATTCCTACGCCTTCCAATGTAGCACCGGAGGCCTGAATCAGGTCAATCAGTCCCATAACGGCACAGCCGTTTGCGAGGAAATCGTCGATTACCAGTACATGGTCATCTGCGTTTAAGAATTTCTTGCTGACGATAATATCATACACGCGTTTGTGAGTGAAGGACTCAACCTTGGAGGTATATACCTCACCGTCGATGTTTAAGCTCTTTGCCTTCTTTGCAAATACGACGGGAACACCGAAACTCTGCGCTGCCACGCAGGCAATACCGATACCGGAAGCCTCGATGGTCAGAATCTTGGTGATGGGGGCATCCGCGAACAGACGCTTCCATTCCTTACCCATCTGGTCGAAGAGTGCTACATCCATCTGGTGATTTAAGAAGCTGTCAACCTTTAAGATATTGCCTTCTTTAATAACGCCGTCTTTTTTGATTCTTTCTTCCAAAATCTTCATGTTTGTTTCGCCTTTCGGAATATAATCATTTTTCTTTTCTAAACTCTATCACAATCGACAGTAAAAAACTACAGATTTTTCAAAAAACGTTGAAAAAGATTTGCAAAAAAATATGAGAAATACTATAATAAGTCTCGTTTCAAACATATTGTTTCTTTGCGTGTAAGGACGCTAAAAGGAGGAGAATTATGAAAATGAAAAAGGCATTGTGTCTGATTCTCGCTATGGTAATGGCTCTTATGCTTGTTGCCTGCGGCGAAGCTTCAGCAAACGGCAGCGAAAACGCTTCCAAGATCAAGATCGGCGTTATCCTCATCGGTGATGAGACTGAGGGTTATACCGCAGCTCACATGAACGGCATCAAGGCAGCCGCTAAGGAGCTTGGTATTGCTGACAACCAGATTATCTGGAAGTACAAGGTAGAAGAGAGCTCTACCTGTTATGATTCCGCAGCAGACCTTGTTGGTCAGGGCTGCAATGTTATTTTCTCAAACAGCTATGGTCATCAGACCTTCATGGTAGAGGCTGCTAAGGATTTCCCTGATGCAACCTTCGTTGCCATGACAGGTGATTTCGCTGCAATCAGCGGCTGCGATAACTTCAAAAACGCATTTACCGGCGTTTACGAGTCTCGTTATGTATCCGGTGTTGTTGCAGGTATGAAGTTAAAGGAGCTTCTTGACAACGGTACTCTTTCCGCAGCTACCCAGCCTAAGAGCTTTGACGCTGACGGCAATGTTAAGATCGGTTATGTAGGCGCATTCAGCTACGCTGAAGTAGTTTCCGGTTACACCGCTTTCTATCTTGGTGTTAAGTCAATTGTTCCCAATACCGTAATGGAAGTTATGTACACCAACTCCTGGTTCGATATCGACAAGGAAGGTGCAGCAGCAGAGGCTCTGATTGCAAACGGTAATGTTATCATCGGTCAGCATGCAGACTCTACCGGTGCTCCCGCAGCTTGTGAGAAGCTTCTGAACAACGGCACCATCTGCTACTCTGTAGGTTACAATGTAGACATGCTTGGTACTGCTCCCACAGCAGCACTTACCTCTGCTACCAACAACTGGAAGGTATATTACAAGCACGCATTCGAGTGCGTTATGAACGGTACCGCACTTGAGGCTGACTGGGCTAAGGGATACGCTGCAGATGCAGTAGGCATCACCGAGCTTGGTAAGTCCTGCGCAGCAGGCACTGCAGAGAAGGTTGCTGAGGTTGAGGCAGCTCTGAAGGCAGGCAGCCTTAAGGTATTCGACACCAACACCTTTACCGTAGGCGGCCAGAAGGTTACTTCTGTTCTTTGCGACATGAGCTTCATGGATTGGTCTACCATGACTGCAATCTATGCAGGCGAGACTGTAGAGGCTATCAAGGACGGTTACTTCGCAGAGTCTGAGTTCAGATCTGCTCCTTACTTCCAGGTTCGCATCGACGGTATCACCGAGGATGCTGATCCTGTACAGTAATTTTTGAATAGTTCCGGCACCGCTGGCCGGCAAAGATAAGCGGGAAAGAGGGCACGAAAATGTCCTCTTTTTCCGCTTTTATAAAAAAAGGGTTTCAGATTCGAAAAATAATCTCACCAAAGGCGTGAGATTGTCTTTGGAAGTTGAAATTACAATGAGAAAGGAAACGAGTACCTATGGAATCTGCTGTCAGCTTAAGACATGTTACCAAAACGTTCGGCCCCGTAGTTGCGAACAAGGATGTATCTCTGGATATCCTCAAGGGCGAAATCCTGGCACTTCTGGGAGAAAACGGAAGCGGTAAAACCACGCTGCTCAACATGATTGCCGGAATTTACTATCCCGATGGGGGAGAGATTCTTGTAAACGGCAAACCGGTTGAAATCCGTTCCCCGAAAGATGCATTTGATTTAAAAATCGGTATGATTCACCAGCACTTCAAGCTGGTTGATGTTTTTACCGCCACAGAGAATATTGCTCTGGGTCTGGAAAAATCAGAGAAATTTGATTTGAAGGAAATCAGAAAGAAAGCACAGGAAATCTGTGATAAGTACCATTTTGAAATGGACTTCGACCAGAAGGTATACGCCATGAGCGTATCCCAGAAGCAGACCCTGGAAATTATCAAGGTTCTCTACAGAGGTGTTGACATCCTGATTCTGGATGAGCCTACAGCAGTTCTGACGCCTCAGGAAACCGAGAATCTGTTCCAGGTTATCCGCAACATGAAGGCGGACGGAAAAAGTGTGGTTATCATCACACATAAGCTCCATGAGGTGCTTTCCGTATCCGACAGAGTCAGCATCCTGAGAAAGGGAGAGTACATCGGAACCGTTGAAACCAAGAATGCGGATGAGAGCATTCTCACCGAGATGATGGTGGGCAAGAAGGTTGAACTGAACATCGACCGTCAGGAACCCGAGAACCCCATCAAGCGATTGGAGATTAAGGATCTTTCCGTTGTCAGTGCCGAGGGTGTAAAGGTGCTGAAGGATATCAATTTTGATGTATTCGGCGGAGAAATCCTGGGTATTGCAGGTGTCTCCGGAAACGGCCAGAAGGAACTTCTGGAAGCAATTGCCGGACTGCAGTCCGTAGCAGAGGGCGGCAGCGTCAAGTTCTACAACAGTGAGGATGGCAAGGGTGATGCCATGGAGGTCATCGGCAAGAATCCCCGTGTCATTCGTAAGGCAGGTATCCACATGTCCTTCGTTCCCGAGGATCGTCTGGGAATGGGTCTGGTAGGCTCCATGGGCATGACCGGCAATATGATGTTAAAGAGCTATGAGCAGGGCAAGTGGTTTATGACAGACCGCAAGACGCCCAAGAATCTGGCTGAAAAGATTAAGGATGAGCTGGCAGTTGTAACGCCCAGCATCAATACCCCCGTATCCCGTCTCTCCGGCGGTAATGTACAGAAGGTATTGGTAGGCCGTGAAATCGCAGCAGCTCCCATGGTACTGATGACCGCATACGCAGTGCGCGGACTGGACATCAATACCTCCTATACCATTTACGATTTGCTGAATCAGCAGAAGAAAAAGGGCGTAGCCGTTATTTATGTCGGCGAGGACCTGGATGTACTGCTGGCACTCAGCGACAGAATCTTAGTCCTCTGCGGCGGTCAGGTGAACGGTATCGTAGATGCCAGAACCACCACCAAGGAAGAGGTGGGACTTCTGATGACCAAATTACAGAAGAAGGAGGAGAAGCCCAATGAGTAAGCAGATCAAAGAACCCTTGGCAAGAATCGTTAAGAGAGACGGCGCAGGCATGTCAAGAAAGATTCTCGTGCGTGCAGCGGCAATTCTCTTCGCACTGGTGCTGGATGCCCTCTTTATTTTCTTCGTAACCGGTCTGAACCCCTTCAGCGTTTACGGCGTTATGTTCCAGGGTACCTTCGGAACAACCCTTCGTTTCTCCTGGGCAATGAGAGACCTGGTATCTCTTTTGTGTATCGGTGTCGCACTGGCACCTGCGTTTAAAATGAAATTCTGGAATATCGGTGCGGAAGGACAGGTGCTGATGGGCGCTCTGGCCACAGCACTGATTATGGTTTATCTGGGCGGCAAGATGCCCACTGCTTTGTTGTTCCTCTGCATGATTGCGGCAAGTATCCTGGTTGGTGCAATCTGGGGACTGATTCCCGCATTCTTCAAGGCAAAGTGGAAGACCAACGAGACACTGTTCACTCTGATGATGAACTACATCGCAACCAGCTTCGTGGCATGTGCGGTTAACATCATGAGAGGACAGGCTTCCAGCCTGGGTAAGTTAAACATGGCAACCCGTATCGGCTGGTTTCCTAAGTTCTTAGGCCAGACCTACAACATCAATATTCTGGTTGTTGTGCTGCTGACCTTCGGAATGTATTTCTACCTGAAATATACCAAGCACGGCTACGAAATCAGCGTTGTCGGTGAGTCTGAGAACACTGCTCGTTACGCCGGTATCAATGTTTCAAAGGTTATCATGCGTACCATGGCAATCTCCGGTGCAATCTGCGGTCTTTGCGGTCTGCTGATTGTCTGCGGAAGAGACCAGACCATTTCCACCACAACTGCAGCAGGTAACGGCTTTACCGCTATCATTGTTGCATGGCTTGCAAAGTTCAATACCTTCTACATGGCACTGATCGCATTCCTTCTGATTTTCCTGCAGAAGGGTGCTAATGAAATCGCATCCGCTTACGGATTGAACGATTTTGCTTCCTCCATCATTACCGGAATTATTCTGTTCTGTATTTTGGGAAGTGAGTTCTTTATTAACTATAAACTGATCTTTCGTGCCAAGAAGGCAGCGAAGGAAGAAGAGTAAGGAGGGGATACAGGCATGAGCAGCAGTTTAATAGCATGGATCATCAGAGCGATCCCTTTCGGAACCATTATTATGTACGGCGCAATGGGCGAGACTGTTACCGAGAAATCCGGCAACCTGAATCTGGGTGTTCCCGGTATTATGTACCTGGGCGGTTTCGCAGGCTTTGCCAGCGCATTCTTCTACGAGAACAATGTAGCAAACCCCAACAAATTCGTCTGCATACTGCTTTCACTGATTTGCGGTATTGTAGCTTCCATGCTGGGAGGATTGATTTTCAGTTTCCTGACCATTACTCTTCGCGCAAATCAGAATGTAACCGGTCTGGCGCTGACTACCTTCGGTATGGGTGTGGCAAACTTCTTTGGTGTGTTCATTCTGGACGGTAAGGCATACAGTGCGGCACCTCTTGCAAATGCGGCATACACAACCAAGATCCCTGTGCTTTCCACTTTGGGAACTGCGGGAGAGGTATTCTTCAGCTACGGTTTCCTGGCTTATGTGGCAATCATCATGGCAGTCTGCATGCACATTTTCTTAAACAAGACAAGAGTGGGACTGAATCTTCGAGCAGTGGGAGAGAACCCTGCAACTGCAGACGCAGCAGGTATCAATGTTACCAGATACAGATATCTGGCTACCTGCATCGGTGCCGGCATTTCCGGTATCGGCGGTCTCTACTATGTACTGGATTACAACCGTGGTATCTGGGCAACCACAGGTCAGATTGAGGCACTTGGCTGGCTTGCACTGGCACTGGTTATCTTCACAACCTGGAGACCCTTAAACGCAATCTGGGGTGCGTACCTGTTCGGTGTACTCTACTGGCTGTATCAGTTCCTTCCCAGTCTGATGGGCTTCACCGTAGCAAGCTATGTAACAGACCTGATTCAGATGGTTCCCTATCTGGTTACCATTCTGGTTCTGATTGTTACCAGCCTGCGTAAGAAAAAAGAAAACCAGCCCCCTGCACATCTGGGACTGGCTTACTTTAGAGAAGAACGTTAAGAATCAGAATTTCGACGCTCATTTTGTCATTCATACGACCGCTTTTCACGGCTTCCTCCGCTTCCACACATTGCGCCACCGCATTGCGAAGGGTTGAGGTCTTGAAGCGGGAGGCCTGATTTAATAGTTTTGTAACCGCAAAGGGCGGGACGCCGATTTTACCAGCGATGGTTCGGTTGTCCTGTCCTTTTTGTCTGCATTCCTTTACCTGCAGCAGTTGATTGCACTGCCTTGCAATCAGGAAGAGAATTCGCATGGGAGGCTCCTTCAGAGCCAGCAGATCGTAGTAGAGTTCCAGGGCTCTGTTGGGCTGCTTGTTGGCGATGGCATCCACCATGTCGAAAATGTGGTTGTTGATTCTGGTGACACAGACTGCCTCCACATCCTCGGCGGTAACCACCTCTCTGTCCATGCAGTAGCAGATCAGCTTCTCCAGTTCCATCTGCAGATTGTTCATATCGGTGCCGGCCTTGGTTATCAGAAGCTGGACGGTGTTCTCCGTAATCTTTTTGCCTTCCTTGGCCAGAACGGAAGCAATCCAGCGCTTTAAGGTGTTTTCATCCTGAACCGCCATCTCTGCGGCATAGCCATTGCCGGATACTGCCTTGAAGAGCTTGCTGCGCTTGTCGACCTCGCTCTCGGCAAAGACGAAGACAGTGGTTTCACTGGGGGAGGACAGATATTCGGCCATTTTCTCGCCGCCGGACTTGAAGAGACCGGAGTTGCTTATGAAAATGACTCTGTGCTCAGCCAGAAAAGGCATCGTTTCTGCCAGATCGATAATCTCGCCTACATTGATATCCTTGCCCTCGTAGAAGTGGGTATTCAGGGTATCATCCTCCGAGCAGAGTGCTTTTTTCAGTTTGTCTCTGTATTGTCTGACCAGATATCTTTCCTCTCCGTAGAGAAGGTACATCTGTTTGAAATTGCCGGATTGAATATCCTCGTTGATTCGTTTCATGCAGTAACCTTGCTTTCCGAAAATAGTTTTTCCTCCTATCATTTTGCAATGCACGCAGAAGGTTGTCAAGTGAAAGAGACGACTGTTGATTCTGCCCGCTTTGCGGCGGAAAGCGCGATGGGAATCGGTTGCCGTCAGGAATGGGAGTAACCTATAATAAACCGGTACGAAATTTGTAAGCCTAAGAAAGGATTGGTGCAAAATGGTGGAAAAAACAGTGATGACCCTTACGAAGGATAACGAGAAAATCGTAAAAATATTAGGAGATCTGATGCGGAGCGACAAGGAATTTCAGATTGTGATAACGGTGCCCTCCGATGAAACACGAAAGACGGAACATACGAAGCCGGCCGAGGAGAAGGAAGAGAGAAAGCCGGAGCAGATGCTGCACCTGGAGCAGGATATCACGGATATGATTCATGAAATCGGCGTTCCTGCGCATATTAAAGGATACCAGTATCTGCGGGAGGCAATTTTAATGTCTGTGGAGGATCCGGGGATGCTTGGCTCCATCACGAAAATTCTGTACCCCACCATTGCAAAGCATTTTCAGACCACACCCAGCCGGGTGGAGAGGGCCATCCGCCATGCCATCGAGGTGGCCTGGAGCAGAGGCAATATGGACACTCTGGATTCCCTCTTCGGATATACTGTGGATGTCAGCAAAGGAAAACCGACCAACAGCGAATTCATCGCCCTCATTGCGGACCGAATCAGGCTTTCTCTCCGCAAAAAATAAATCCGGAATTTGTCGAAGAATTGTGCATTTTGACAAAGAAATGCTTTCCTCCATCAGAACAGTGGTGTATAATGAATAGAAAGACTATAATCATGGAGGGTTTGCAATGAAAAAGATTCTTTTTGCAGCTTCTGAAGGTGTTCCTTTTATCAAAACCGGCGGATTGGCTGATGTAGTAGGTTCTCTTCCCAAATGTATTGATAAGCAGTATTTCGATGTAAGAGTTATTTTGCCCAAGTACGGATGCATGAAGCAGGAATTAAAGGACAAGATGACCTATGTCAATCATTTCTACATGGATTACAACTGGAAGAGCGAATATGTCGGCATTCTGGAAGCGGTTGTAGATGATGTCCATTATTATTTTATTGACAATGAGTACTATTTCGGCGGTTCCAAGGTGTACAGCGATGATCCCAGATGGGAGATTGAGAGATATGCTTACTTCTCAAAGGCAGTGCTTTCCGCACTTCCCGTCATCGGATTCCAGCCTGATGTCATCCACTGTCACGACTGGCAGACCGGCCTGATTCCCGTATACATGAAGGAGCGTTTCCACGATGGAGAGTTCTTCCGCAACATGAAGTCCATTATGACCATCCACAACCTGAAGTTCCAGGGCAAGTGGGATACCGAGACCGTGAAGAGCATCACCGGACTTCCCGACTACTACTTCACTCCCGACAAGCTGGAGGCTTACAAGGATGCAAACCTGTTAAAGGGCGGTATCGTGTATGCTGACGCTGTCACCACCGTAAGTGATACCTACGCTGAGGAAATCAAGACTGAGTTCTACGGCGAGGGACTGGACGGACTGCTTCGTGCAAGAAGCAAGGATCTCCGCGGTATTGTAAACGGTATCGATTATACCGATTTCAATCCCACCACCGACAAGCATATCGTAAAGCAGTATGATGCTATGAACTTCCGCAAGGAAAAGGTTAAGAATAAGAGAGCACTCCAGAAGGAGCTTGGTCTTGCAGAGGATGACAAGAAGATGATGATCGGTCTTGTTTCCAGACTGACCGACCAGAAGGGTCTCGACCTGATTGCCTATATCATGGATGAGCTTTGCCAGGACGACATTCAGTTCGGTGTTCTCGGTACCGGTGAGGAGCGCTACGAGAATATGTTCCGTCACTTCGACTGGAAGTACGGCGACAAGGTTGCTGCAAACATTTACTATTCAGATGCACTTTCTCACAAGATTTACGCAGCGTGTGACGCGTTCCTGATGCCTTCCCTGTTCGAGCCCTGCGGCCTGAGCCAGCTGATGAGCCTGCGCTACGGAACACTTCCCATCGTTCGTGAGACCGGCGGCCTGAAGGATACCGTAGAGCCCTACAACGAGTATGAGAATACCGGTACAGGCTTCAGCTTCACCAACTACAACGCACATGAGATGCTGAACACCATTCGTTACGCTGAGAAGATTTACTACGATAAGAAGCGTGAGTGGAACAAGATGGTTGACCGTGCAATGGCTGCCGACTTCTCCTGGAATGTATCAGCCCTGAAGTATCAGGAAATGTACGACTGGTTGATAGGCTAAGAAGAAACCTGGTAAAATCAAGGGTTTCAAGGGTGCTAAAATGATTTTGACATCAATTTGACATCAAAATAGCCTTAAAATCACAAAACTATATAATTTAGGTCGTTTTTCTAGAAGACCCTAGGAAAACGTCCTTTTTTTATTGTTTGCGTCAATATTTTGAAAGAAGGTGAAAATGATGGATGAGCGTCAGGTAAACATTGCTTATCTGATATCAAATTTTAATCGATGGTAGGACAGCCTGGCTTGATTTTAAGCTCGCGTGCGCCGTTTGGACTGATTGCCAGAGCCTGAACAAAGCGGTCAGCGGGAATTTCCTCCAACAGTCTCTTTGCCAATGCATCCAGCTTGGCCTTATCTGATTTGAGCCAATCCACTTCCTTCATACGAAGTCTGAAGAGAGCCATTGCATATCCGCTGCCGGGAGTTGTATGCTCATCTGATAATTTCCGGAACAGGAAGTCAACCACTCTGATATAAATTCCGTCAGGCAGTTCAATAATGGCGTAGGGCGGGTTCGCGTTCTTATCCTGAGTCTCATAGAGGCTGTTGGGATATTTCTTGCCGGGAACAACGGGACCCTTTGCCCAATCATCAGGGTTGGGTTTGGGTGAGAAAATCTTGGGAGGCTCATGGCGTTCCTTGTCAATATCTGCAATCTGTGCAGGTGTCAGCTTCAGAGCGGTACTCAGAGGATTTACCAGAATTCCCATGGACGGGCTGTAGTTGTCCTTCATATCATCGAACAGTGCCAGAGCAAAGTGTGCTTTCCCATGCCAAAGGGGGAGCATTTCCTCCAGACTGGTGTAGGCTGACAGCCATTGCTCACCGGAGCCGCTGTTGGTGAGGGTGCGGAAATGCATCGGCTTTCCTTCGGATTTCTCTGCATAGGGATAATCGGGAATGGTGAAGCCCTTGCCCTCTGCAATCAGCTTCTGGAGTCTCTCAGCCGCATGGGGGAAGAGATGCATGGTTGTGTCATTGATTTCCGTTTCGGGTTCTTCGTCGTCATAGCAGACAGGCACCAGGAAGAAGGTACCAGGGATTACATGGCACAGTGCAGACCACCAGGTCTGGGCAGTTGCCTGATGAGCATCGGTATCGCCGGTCATGGCCTGCAGAAAACGGATGGTTGTAAACTGCATCAGACTGCTGAAGTCGGGGCTTAAGCCAAGCTCCTTTGCATCGAACTGCATGCGGTTTCCGTTCTCACTGTAACGAATTTTGAGAATGCCTTCTCTCTGCCAGATGGTAAGGTAACTGCCAAGCTTTTCACAGGTGAGCTCTGTTACCACATAACCGTTTGAGGGATCGGACTCGGAAGCAGCCTCCTCCGGATTGGTGTAGACATGCATATAACCATTCATGTCGATGGCAGGCCAGGGCTTCGGTAACTTATTGTTGATAATAATATATACCTTTTCGTTGGCGGTAATTCTTGCGAAGGCGTCACCGGGCTTCGGAGCCGCTGCGGGCTCGGCCTGCAGGTTCGCTGTGGCAGGTTTCTTCTCTTCGGGGAGAGCCTCTGCCTTTTCTTCCGGTTCGGTCACATTTTCGGGAACTGTCTTTGCCTCTTCAACAGTTTCCTTTTTATTTCCTCTTAATTTATCAAATAAACCCATTTTCTTACTCCTAACTGTGTAATTTCAAAAGCTTCTTCTATTTTACCCTTTCTTGCCGTTTCCCGCAAATGATATTTCTATAAACTGTTTTGCCGGCCGGCAGTTTGCAAGCAACCTATTATTTGACTGTATCCCGTAAAAGTGCTAACATGGATAGGATAACGCGCCGATTGTTTTTGCCGTTGGCAGTGATAGGAATCAGCGATTGCAATAAACTATTTATGAGAGAGGTACGATAAGAAGATGAGTGAAATGACGAATCAGAGCGGAACCGCAAAAGAAAAAGTACATTTCTATGTGCCCGATTTTTATAAAAATGCTCCTCTGTATGCGCTTTTGGCAGACTTCCTGGAGCATATTCCCCAGTGGTTTTATGATGATTTCAAGATTTCTGCGGCTTACGGCACTTTCCCCAGCTGTATCTGGAACGGCGGCAGAATCTATTATGACGGTATCAATCGAACCATTATGGATAAAGTCATCGAGGAGATGAACAACAGAGGCATTGCCATCAGATATACATTCACCAATCCGCTGTTGGAAGAAAAACACATGAGTGACACCTTCGGCAATATCTGCCTGGAGGCGGCCAACAACGGTAAAAATGAGGTGCTGGTCAACACCCAGGTAATGGAGGATTATGTCAGAGAGCATTACCCGAATTTCAAAATCATTTCTTCCACAACAAAATGTCTCCGCACCATCGAAGCGGTGGAGGAGGAACTGGAGAAGGACTACTATCTTGTAGTGCTGGATTCCTTCCTGAATAAGGATGAGAGAATCTTCCGGATTGAGAAGCGCGACAAACTGGAACTTCTGCTGGATCACACATGCCAGTTCAATTGTCCCAACAGTCAGAATCATTACAGAGAACTGGGAAAAGCGCAGCTGACCTTCAGCAATACCACCTTCAGCTGCCCTCATGCCGCAAAGACCTTCGAGCAGATTATGCAGGAGAAGCACAGCATTTCCAGAGAACTCCTGATGGAGAAATATATTCCTGCCGGCTTCAAGCACTTCAAACTGGATGGCAGAGCCTTCCCGCAGGAGAAGCTGGTTGACAGTATGCTGTACTTTATGGTTTTACCGCAGTTCAGACCCAGAATGAAGGAAATCATTAAGAAGGAAGTCTACGGCAACAAACCGGTCTGGTAAAAAATAAGGAAAGAAGCAACGCGTAATATGAAAGAGAACAAGGCAAAAGACAATTTCATATTGCAGGCCGGCATTCTGGCTGCGGCAGGTATCGTCAGCAGAATCATCGGCTTATTATACAGAAGTCCCCTGCACAGTGTCATCGGTAAGAGAGGCCTGGGATACTATTCCTCCGCCTACAATTACTACACGATTATTCTGTTGATTTCCTCCTACAGTATTCCGGCGGCAATCTCTAAGGTAATCGCACAGAAGCTGGGTGTGGGAGAGTACAAAAATGCTCATCGACTGTTTCGGGGAGCCATTGTCTATGTACTGATAGTGGGAGCCATTGCCAGCAGTTTTCTGTATTTCGGCGCGGGGCTGTTCGTCTCCGAGGAGGCGATTCCCGTACTGCGCACCTTTGCTCCGACCATTTTCATTTACGGTATTCTGGGAGTGCTTCGCGGTTACTTCCAGGCCCATAAAACCATGATTCCCACCTCTGTTTCCCAGATTCTGGAGCAGATAGCCAACGCGCTTGTCAGCATCGGCGGAGCTTATCTGCTGATCAGACACGCCTTCGGAACACTGGAAATGCCCACAGAGGAGCTGCTTGTTACCAAGCGAGGTATTCAAGGCGCGGTGGGAAGTGCCATCGGAACCGGTGCCGGTGTGGCTACTGCGCTTCTTTTCATGGCGTTGGTATATTGGCTGAACAAGAAGGAACTGGACAAGAGAATTGCCTCCGATGTTCACGAGAATATTGATTCCTACGGTGAGATTACAAAAGTGATTATCTGCGTGGTAACTCCCTTTATTCTCAATACCGCAATCTGCAACCTGAGTGCGACGGTGAACAATGTGCTTTACACAAAGCTTCTTCCCACATTCCGTGATGTGGCAACCGACTATGTGTACGACGGCTGGGGCCTGTTTAACGGTCAGGCAACCACGATTTCCAATATCCCCATTGCATTTGCAACAGCCATGGCAGCAGCCATGATTCCCACAGTGGCACAGCTGATTGCGAAAAATGACAAGGAGAGTGCCAAGGGCAAAATCGGTCTGGCAGTGAAGAGTACCATGCTGATTTCCATTCCCTGCGCAGCGGGTATTTTCGCGCTGGCAGAGCCCATTACTTATCTGCTGTTCCCCTCAAATTCTCCCGAGGACAATGTCCTGTCAGGAAGATTCCTGATGGCGCTCAGCCTGTCCGTTATTTTCTATGCTTACTCCACCCTGAACAGCCAGATCCTGCAGGGGCTGGGCAAGGTGAATATCCCCATTGTCAATGCCGGAATCGCATTGCTTGTGCAGACGGCATTGGGAGCACTTTTGCTGTTCCGGACTGGTCTGGACCTGTACAGTATCGCAGTGGCAAACACGGTTTATGCAGGGTTGATGTGTATGCTGAACCAGAGAGCGGTTCACAGAGCCATCGGCTACAACCAGGAAATGCTGAACACCTTTGTGCGTCCCGCGATTGCGGCGGCACTGATGGGCGGCATTGCAAGAGCGGCATACGCATTGTTCCTGCTGCTCATAAAGTCTCCCAGAATCGCACTGCTTCCCGCCATCGGCGTTGGCGTAATCAGCTACTTTGTACTGCTGATTGTGGACCAGGGAGTGACGGAGACGGAGCTTCGAACCCTTCCGAAGGGATATCTGCTGGTAAAAATTGCAAAGAAATGTCACCTGATGTAATGGCCTTGCCTTGGGGACGGTTCTTCTGTCACGCCGGGAGATGCGTGACAGAAAGAGCCGTCCCCAGAGCAAGGCTTTTTTGCGGCAAACTTTTCTTGACGATACCGAAAACATGCCCTATAATAGAATGGCATATGTGCAATAGTGGATTATTGCCGGTTAGGAGAGCTGATGATTAAGAGTATGACTGGTTTCGGAAGATGCGAAATCTCCGAAAACAACAGAAAATTCACTGTCGAAATGAAGGCTGTGAACCATCGTTATTTAGACGTTAATATCAAGATGCCCAAGGCACTGAATTTCTTTGAGTCAGCAATTCGTGCCGAACTGAAGAACTATATTTCCAGAGGTAAGGTAGATGTTTTCATCACCTACGAGGATCTTTCCGAGAATACCTCTTCCGTTCGCTACAACAAGGAACTGGCAAGTGAATATCTGCAGTATCTGAGACAGATGGCAGCAGATTTCGGCCTGGATGATGACATCCGTGTTTCCACACTTTCCAAGTATCCCGAGGTACTGACCATGGAAGAGGCCGGTATGGATGAGGAAGAGCTTTGGAAGAGTCTGCAGAAGGCGGTAGACGGCGCAGCGAAGATGTTCGTTGAGAGCCGCGTCAATGAAGGTGAGCATCTTAAGAATGACCTCATTGAGAAGCTGGACAATATGCTTACACTGGTAGACTTTGTAGCCGAGAGATCTCCCAAGATTGTTGCGGAGTACCGCAAGAAGCTGGAGGACAAGGTTCGCGAGCTGCTGGGTGACAACACAATTGATGAAGGAAGACTGCTGACCGAGGTTACCATCTTCGCGGACAAGATCTGTGTGGATGAGGAAATCGTAAGACTGCGCAGCCATGTTGAAACCACCAGAAAGACTCTGATTGAGGGCGGCTCCATCGGAAGAAAGCTTGATTTCATTGCGCAGGAGATGAACCGTGAGGCAAATACCACACTTTCCAAGGCCAATGACCTGGAGCTTTCCAATGTGGCAATTGAGCTGAAGACCGAGATTGAAAAGGTCAGAGAGCAGATTCAGAATATCGAATAAGAGAAAGAAGGACCCGGTACGATGGAACAGAAGGGAATTCTGATGGTTCTGTCCGGTTTTTCCGGAGCAGGCAAGGGCACATTGGTAAAAGCCCTGATCAAGAAGTACGACGAGTACGCTTTGTCTATTTCCATGACAACCCGCAATCCCCGTGAGGGCGAGCGCGACGGCGTGGAATACTTTTTCACTACCAGAGAGAAGTTTGAGGATACAATCGCTGCGGACGGACTGGTAGAATATGCAGAGTACTGCGGCAACTACTACGGAACGCCCAGAGCGTATGTAGAGGAGCAGCTGGCAGCAGGCAGAAACGTAATCCTGGAGATTGAAATTCAGGGTGCATTGAAAATCAAGGAGAAGTTCCCCGAGAGTCTGCTGATTTTCATTACCCCTCCCAATGCGCAGGAATTAAAGCGCAGACTGGAAGGCAGAGGTACCGAAACACCGGAGGTAATCGCAAAGAGACTCTCCCGTGCGTCAGAGGAATCAGAAGGCATTGAAGCCTATGATTATATTGTTGTGAATGATGATCTGGATGTCTGTGTAGAGGAGGTTCACCGTCTGGTGGACGATGCCCGCAGAGCACCTGTCAGAAGCAAAGAATTTATTGAGAGAATCAGAGAGGAACTGAAAGGTTTCGCGAAAGGAGATATTTAATTATGTTGCATCCGTCTTATTCAGATTTAATGAAGGTAGTAAACAGCGAGGTTGAGCCCGGCGAGGCACCCGTAGTAAACAGCCGTTATTCTATCGTAATGTCAACCGCAAAGAGAGCAAGACAGATTATCGCAGGTGACGAACCCTTGGTAGCAGGTAAGGACAGAAAGCCCCTTTCCATCGCTGTAGATGAGATGAACCAGGGCAAGCTCAGAATCCTTGGCGACGAGGAATAAGAATAGTTTGAAATAGGAATAGCTGGGCATCTGTCCAGCTATTTTGAACATGGAAAGGTAAATTTCTTTATGAAGATAATGTTTGTCTCTCTGGGCTGTGATAAAAACCTGGTAGATACAGAGATGATGCTCGGCATGCTTTCGCAGAAGGGCTACAGCTTCACCGACGACGAGACCGAGGCAGAGATTGTGGTGGTCAACACCTGCTGCTTTATCGGCGACGCCAAGGAGGAGAGCATCAATACCCTGTTGGAGATGGCTGAACTGAAAAAGGAAGGAACGCTTAAGGTTCTGATTGCCTCCGGCTGTCTGGCACAGCGCTACAAGGAGGAAATCACAAAGGAGATTCCGGAGGTAGATGCCTGCATCGGAACCATGTCCATCGATTCCGTTACCGAGTGCGTGGAGAAGGTTCTGGCAGGACAGCGTGAGAATTTCTACAGAGATCTGAACAGTGTGCCTCCCGTATTCCAGAACCGAGTGCTCACCACCGGCGGACATTTTGCATATCTGAAGATTGCAGAGGGCTGCAACAAGCGCTGCACCTACTGCATCATTCCCAAGGTCAGAGGAGATTTCAGAAGTATTCCCATGGAGACACTGGTGGAGCAGGCAAGGCTGCTGGCTTCTCAGGGCGTGAAGGAACTGATTCTGGTAGCGCAGGAAACCACTCTTTACGGTGTGGACCTGTACGGTAAGAAATCCCTGCCGGAGCTGCTTAAAAAGCTGGCCGATGTGGAGGATATTCTCTGGCTTCGCGTACTGTATTGCTATCCCGAGGAGATTACGGAGGAACTGATCGAGACCATCGCCACAGAGCCCAAGGTATGCCATTATCTGGATATTCCCATTCAGCATGCTTCCGACGAAGTGCTTCGCAGAATGGGCAGAAGAACCAATCAGGAAGAACTTCGCGAGAGAATTGAAGCACTGCGTGAGCGAATTCCCGATATTTGCCTGAGAACCACATTAATCAGCGGATTCCCCGGCGAAACTCAGGAGGATTTCGAGGAGCTGTACCGTTTCGTCAATGAGATGGAATTCGACAGACTGGGTGTGTTCCCCTATTCCTGCGAGGAGGATACAGTTGCGGCAACCATGCCTGACCAGATTCCCGAGGAAGTAAAATGTGCGAGAAGAGACGAACTGATGGAGCTGCAGCAGGAAATCGCCTTTGAAAAGGCAGAGGATCTTGTAGGAACCGTTCTTGAGGTTATGGTAGAGGGTAAGGTTGCGGACGAGGATGTTTATGTGACCAGAACCTACAGAGATGCTCCCAATGTGGACGGATATCTCTTCTTAAATACAAGCGCGACTCTTGTGACCGGCGACTTTGTCAAAGTACTTGTCACGGATTCCAATGAATATGATCTGATCGGCGAGCCATACTACGACTGATTGGATTAAAATAAATTCGTTTTGACCAACAGTTTCTGAACTGTGGGAAAGGAATAATATGGACTTAAAAAATATGAACTTGCCTAACAAACTGACTGTATTCAGAG
Organism: Acetatifactor sp.; assembly: GCA_045597705.1. Lineage (GTDB taxonomy): Bacteria > Bacillota > Clostridia > Lachnospirales > Lachnospiraceae > Acetatifactor. The sequence goes on along the minus strand of JAZLKR010000034.1, from coordinate 89,577 downwards.
TATTTTTGATTATTCCCTTTATTCTGGTACTGCTTGCAGGTGAGGGCGCGTGGTTCGGACTGAACCAGAACATTGCAGACTGGATTGCACTGGCTATTTTCATTATCGCCAGCCTGACAGACCTTGCAGACGGAAAGATTGCAAGAAAATATAATCTGGTTACCACCTTCGGTAAATTTATGGACCCTCTGGCGGACAAGCTTCTTGTCTGTTCGGCACTCATCATGCTGGTAGAGATGGGAAGAATTCCCTCCTGGATTGTGGTTCTGATTATCAGCCGTGAGTTTATCATCAGCGGTTTCCGTCTGGTGGCAGCAGAGCAGAGCATTGTCATCGCGGCAAGCTATTGGGGAAAATTTAAGACTACCTTCCAGATGATTATGGTTTGCCTGATGATCGTAAATCTTGGCGCGACCATTGCCTGGATTCAGATTATTACCGATATTATCATGTGGATTGCACTGGTACTGACCATTATTTCACTGTGCGATTACATTTTGAAGAATAAGGATGTATTAAAGTAAGATTAGGTTGGGAAAAAGTTATGACAGTAGAATTGATTTGTGTGGGAACAGAACTTTTGCTGGGAAATATTGTGAATACCAACGCGGCTTACCTTTCCGAGAAGTTTGCCGGTTTGGGACTCACCTGTTATTTCCAGTCCGTTGTGGGAGATAATGCGGAGAGACTTTCCATGGTTTTAAAGACCGCCATGGATCGTTCCGAGATGATTGTTCTCTGCGGCGGCTTAGGACCCACAGAGGATGATCTGACCAAGGAGACGGCAGCTGAGGTCTGCGGCAAAAAGCTTGTGCTTCATGAGCCCAGCAAGGCAGCCATTCAGGCCTATTTTGAGAAGAAGGGCAAGAAGCCTACCGACAATAACTGGAAGCAGGCAATGCTTCCCGAGGGCTGCATTGTACTGGATAACGACAACGGTACCGCACCCGGCGTGATTATTGAGACCGAGAACAACAAGGTAGTGCTGCTTCCCGGACCGCCCAACGAACTGATTCCCATGTTTGAGGACAAGGTAATTCCTTATATTGAAAAGCTGACCTCTCAGGTAATCTGCTCCAAGACCGTAAAAATCTGCGGTGTGGGTGAGAGTGAGGCTGAGACCAGAATCCTCGATCTGATTGACGGTCAGAACAATAATCCTACCATCGCGACATACGCCAAGACCGGTGAGGTACATATCCGCGTAACCGCTGCGGCCGAGGATAAGAAGGCAGCGCAGAAGCTGATCAAGCCCATGGTAAAGGAACTGAAGGAGCGCTTCGGCAATGATATTTACACCACTGACGAAGAGGTGACTCTGGAGCAGACGGTAGTTGATCTGCTGCAGGCAAACGACTTTACCATCACCTGTGCGGAATCCTGCACCGGTGGTTTGCTGAGTGCCAGACTGATCAATGTTTCAGGCGTATCCGAGACCTACAAATACGGCATGATTACCTACTCCAACAAGGCAAAGCGTAAGCTTCTTGGCATCAAGAAGAACCTGCTTCAGAAGTACAGTGCCATCAGCGCACCCGTGGCTGAGGAAATGGCCAGAGGTGCAGCAAACCTTGCAAAGGCAGATGTAGCACTTTCCGTTACCGGACTTGCAGGTCCCGACGGTGAGGGTGACAAGCCCGCCGGTCTGGTTTACATCGCCTGCAGTGTGAAGGGAGAGGTTACCGTTCAGGAGTATCATTTCTCCGGCAACCGCAATAAGGTGCGCGAGTCAGCAGTGGCAGCCGCATTGATTCTTGCCAGAAAGTGCCTGCTTGAGTATGTGAGCCAGGTTACCTTTGGAAAAACAACCGATAAAGAGTAAGAATTCAGACAGGAAGTCCGGGTGCGGGCTTCCTGTTTTTGCGTGGAAAAGACGCTTGCAATATGGTTTTAAATATGATAATATACAAACGATATACCATCCATACAAACAGGGGAATCCCTCTGTCATAGCCCGTTCATCGGGCAATCCGGCATTTCGCCAAAAATTCAGACATTACAAATTGATAAGAAAAAGGAGGCGGGTGCCATTGAGGGAATTTTAAGGGACTGCTTTTGACATAGGATAGAAGTATCGAAGGCACAGACAAGCCATTTTCGATAAAATAATCATTGACAAAACCGAACAGATGTTTTACTCTAGTAACAGTGAAGAACATTTGTTCTCTGAGAGAAGGAGAATTCTAGAATGGATAAGAACGATAAGCTTAGAGCATTAGACGCGGCAATCAGCCAGATTGAAAAGCAGTACGGAAAGGGCGCAGTGATGAAGCTGGGTGATCCCTCCGCACAGATGAATGTAGAGACCATCCCCACCGGTTCCTTAAGCCTTGACATTGCACTTGGCCTGGGCGGTATTCCCAAGGGCAGAATCGTAGAGATTTACGGACCTGAGTCCAGTGGTAAGACTACCGTCACCCTTCACATGATTGCTGAAGTACAGAAGAGAGGCGGCATCGCAGGCTTTATCGATGCTGAGCATGCACTGGATCCCGTCTATGCGAAGAACATCGGCGTAGATATTGACAACCTGTATATTTCACAGCCCGACAACGGCGAGCAGGCTCTGGAAATCACAGAGACCATGGTTCGTTCCGGCGCAATTGATATTGTAGTAGTAGACTCTGTTGCAGCTCTGGTTCCCAAGGCCGAAATCGACGGCGATATGGGTGACAGCCATGTTGGTCTGCAGGCAAGACTGATGTCTCAGGCACTTCGTAAGCTTACCGCAGTCATCAGCAAATCAAACTGTACCGTTATCTTCATCAACCAGCTGCGTGAGAAGGTTGGTGTTATGTTCGGTAACCCCGAGACAACCACCGGCGGACGCGCACTGAAGTTCTATTCCTCCGTTCGTATGGATGTAAGACGTATCGAGTCCCTGAAGCAGGGCGGCGAGGTAATCGGTAACAGAACCCGCGTCAAGGTTGTTAAGAACAAGATTGCTCCTCCCTTCAAGGAGGCTGAATTCGATATCATGTTCGGCGAAGGTATTTCCAAGGAAGGTGACATTCTGGATCTGGCAGCCGATCTGGACATCGTAGTGAAGTCCGGTGCCTGGTATGCTTATGAAGGCAACAAGATTGGTCAGGGCCGTGAGAACGCGAAGCAGTACCTGAGAGACAACGAGGCTGTCTGCGAGGAAATTGCCGCTAAGGTCAGAAATCACTACGGCTTCGGTGAAGGAGCAGAGACTGCCGAAGAGTAATCGGTAAGAAAGTTGGTATGATTAGAGTTCTGCAGATGATCTGCAGAACTCTTTTTATATAAAAAGGAGTGTGCAAGATTGATTATCACTGCAATTGAGGAAATTACCAAGTCCAAGAGCAAGGTCTTCCTGGACGGTGAATTTGCCTTCGCGTTATATAAGGGTGAACTGCGAGAGTACCACATGGAGGTCGGCAAGGAGCTTTCGGAGGCTGCCTATGAAGAGATTCTGCGCAAGGTTCTTCCGAAGCGCGCCAAGCTTCGTGCCATGAATCTTCTGCAGAAGCGGGAGTACACAGAGATGCAGCTGCGTCGGAAGCTGATGGAAGGCTTCTATCCGGAGGAAAGTATCGAGGAGGCACTGGCTTATGTGGCAAGCTATCATTACACGGACGATTTGCGTTATGCGGTTTCCTATATTGAGGACCATGAGACCAGCAAGAGCAGACTCCGAATGGAGCAGGACCTGATGGCCAAGGGCATTTCGAAGGCTGTGCTGGAGCGTGCCTGGTTGGAATGGGAAGAAAAGGGCGGCAGCCAGAATGAGGAGGAAATGATTCGTGCGCTGCTGCAGAAGCGTCACTTTGATCCGGAGACGGCGGACTTTGGCGAAATACAGAAGCAATACGCTTTCCTGATGCGCAAAGGGTTTTCCGGCGACGCGGTTCGACGGGTTCTGCACAGTCTGGAAAGTTATGACTAGTATGGGTAAGTTTGGCTTGACAATAGTCTAAATTGCATATAAAATTTAACTGTTGTAAATTGCTTGTTTGTAGAATGTACAATGAAAATTGCATATAGGAGGTGCCCTGTAATGTCAACCGGAATTTGGATTGCCATTGTAGTTGCAGTTGCCCTCGTCGTTGCTGCCGTAGTATACCTGATTACCAAGAGTATGCTTGAGAAGTCCGCAGCATCTACCGTAGGAAATGCAGAGACAAAGGCAAGAGAAATTATCGATGAAGCTCTTAAGACAGCTGAGGCTAAGAAGCGTGAATCTCTCCTGGAAGTCAAGGAAGAGTCCATTCGTGTAAAGAATGACTTGGACAAGGAAGTAAAGGAAAGAAGAGCGGAAGCGCAGAGATACGAGCGCAGAGTTCAGCAGAAGGAAGAGAATATCGACAAGAAGGCTGATGCTTTGGAAAAGCGTGAGCAGAGCTTGGCAGCTAGGGAAGAGTCTTTGAACAAGATGAAAGAAGATGTATCCAAGCTGAACGAGCAGCGCATACAGGAACTGGAACGTATTTCAGGATTAACCTCTGAACAGGCAAAAGACTACTTATTGAAAATTGTTGAAGATGAAGTGAAGCATGAAACGGCCGTGATGATCAAGGAAATGGAGAGTCGGGCCAAGGAAGAAGCAGACAAGAAAGCGAAGGAATATGTGGTTAACGCAATCCAGAGATGCGCAGCAGATCATGTCTCTGAGACCACAATTTCAGTCGTACAGCTTCCCAATGATGAGATGAAGGGTCGTATCATCGGACGTGAGGGTCGTAACATTCGTACTCTCGAGACCATGACCGGTGTTGATTTGATTATCGACGATACCCCTGAGGCAGTTATTCTGTCAGGATTTGATCCCATCCGTCGTGAGGTTGCCAGAATTGCACTTGAAAAACTGATTGTAGATGGACGTATCCATCCTGCAAGAATCGAAGAGACAGTTGAAAAAGCGCAAAGAGAAGTCGAGCAGATGATGAAGGAAGAAGGAGAAGCTGCATTACTTGAAGTAAATGTGCACGGTATCCATCCTGAACTCGTAAGACTTCTTGGTAAGATGAAGTTCAGAACCAGCTACGGTCAGAACGCATTGAAGCACTCCATCGAGGTTGCACAGTTGTCAGGACTGCTTGCAAGTGAGATGGGACTTGATGTAAGACTTGCGAAGAGAGCAGGTTTGCTCCATGATATCGGTAAGTCTGTTGACCACGAGATGGAAGGTTCCCATATCCAGCTCGGTGTTGAACTTTGTAAGAAGTACAAGGAGAACGCTGTTGTTATCAACGCAGTAGAGTCTCACCATGGCGATGTAGAGCCTACATCCCTGATTGCATGTATTGTTCAAGCTGCTGATACAATATCCGCTGCAAGACCGGGAGCTAGAAGGGAAACACTGGAAACCTACACTAGCAGATTAAAACAATTAGAAGACATTACAAACAATTTCAAAGGCGTAGACAAGTCTTTTGCTATTCAGGCAGGTCGTGAAGTTCGTGTTATGGTAGTGCCCGAGCAGATTACTGATGCCGATATGGTTCTGTTGGCTCGTGATATTTCCAATAAGATTGAAACCGAAATGGAATATCCCGGACAGATCAAGGTTAATGTAATTCGTGAGAGCCGCGTAATTGATTACGCTAAGTAATCAATCAGTTTCTACATGAAAATTTCATAAGACTTAAAACCGAGAGAACAGAAATGTTTTCTCGGTTTTTCTATTTATAGCGAGGCAGGAAAACACACTTGTGTGTTTTCACCCGAAGAAAAGCCCAATTTTTCGACACCTTTGTGTAAATTCCCACTTGCCTAGGAGGGTAAGTTATAGTATCATATAGCAAGCATAAGTGCACAATTGTATACAATGATACATAGAAGGATGGCATGAGAGTATGAAAGCATATCAGGAATTAAGTAAAGACGAACTGTTAAAACTGAAAAACGAACTCGAGACAGCATTTGAAGATGCTAAGGGCAAGGGCCTGAAGCTGGATATGTCTCGCGGTAAGCCCAGCCCCACACAGCTTGTTATGGGTATGGACATTATGGATACTCTTACTTCAGAGAGCGATATGAAGGCTGCTGACGGTTTTGATACCCGCAACTACGGCGTTCTCGATGGTATTGCAGAAGCAAAGAAGCTGATGGCAGATATCATGGAAGTAAAGCCTGAAAATGTAATTGTTTTCGGTAATGCCAGCCTGCCTATTATGTACGATACCATTTCCCGTTCCATGACTCACGGTGTATGTGGCAGCACTCCCTGGTGCAAACTGGACAAGGTGAAGTTCCTTTGCCCCGTACCCGGATATGACAGACATTTCGCTATCACTCAGCATTTCGGTATCGAGATGATTCCTGTTGCTCTGAACGAGGATGGACCCGATATGGATGTTGTTGAGAAGCTGGTAGCAGAGGATGCTTCCATCAAGGGTATCTGGTGTGTTCCCAAGTACTCTAACCCTTGCGGATATACCTACTCCGATGAAACTGTAAAGAGATTTGCAAACCTGAAGCCCGCTGCAGAAGATTTCAGAATTTTCTGGGATAACGCTTACGCTGTACATCACCTTTACGCTGACAAGCAGGACAGCCTGCTTGAGATTTTGAGCGAGTGCGAGAAGGCAGGTAACCCTGATATGGTTTACGAGTTCTGCTCAACCTCCAAGATCAGCTTTGCAGGTGCAGGTGTGGCTGCAATGGCTTCTTCCAAGACCAACCTTGATTTCGTAAAGAAGTCCATGACCATCCAGACCATCGGTTACGACAAAATTAATCAGCTCCGTCATGTTCGTTACTACAAGGACATCGAGGGCATTAAGAAGCATATGATGAAGCACGCAGATCTGATGCGCCCTAAGTTCGAGGCAGTTCAGAAGGTTCTCTCTGAGGAACTGGAAGGCCTTGGCATCGGTACCTGGACTAAGCCCAACGGCGGTTACTTCGTATCCTTCAACGCAATGGAAGGCTGCGCAAAGGCAATCGTTGCAAAGTGTAAGGAAGCAGGCGTGGTTCTGACCGGCGCAGGTGCTACCTTCCCTTACGGCAACGACCCTAAGGACAGCAATATCCGTATTGCTCCTTCTTTCCCTACTCCCGAGGAGATGGCACAGGCAACCGACCTGTTCGTACTCTGTGTAAAGCTTGTCAGTGTTGAGAAGATTCTTGCAGCAAAATAATTTGGAGTCATTATGGAAGAAATTAAATTGATTGAACGCACCTTGGTCAAAAAGGGTGCCATTATCGATTTTTATCAGGACGAGGTGCTGATTCCCAACGGCAATCATGCAACCTTTGACATCATCGACCACAAGGGAGCCGCAGCCTGTGTCGCAGTGCGCGAGGATGGCAAGCTTCTGATGGTGAGACAGTATCGTTATGCTCTGGGCAGAGAGACACTGGAGATTCCTGCCGGCGGCTTAAACGGCCGTGAGGAGCCTACCAAACTGGCTGCCATTCGTGAACTGGAGGAGGAGACCGGTTACAAGTGCGAGGAGATCGAGCTTCTGACCAGTATCTACACCACAGTGGCTTTCTGCAACGAGAAGATTGATATTTACCTTGCTAAGAACCTGAAGGTTCGCGGTGACCAGCATCTGGACGAGGACGAATTCATCAATGTGGAGGCTTATACCATCGACGAACTGAAGCAGATGGTATATGACTGCAAGATTCAGGATTCCAAGACCATTTGTGCCATCATGACCTACGCCGCAAAGTTCGGCCTGTAAATTCCAAAACAGTAAAAAGACAATGCCTGTCGCTTACAAGCGGCGGGCATTTTTTTGTGCGCTGCGGCATACAGTGAAGGACAAGGGTGGAGTGCGGAGGCGTTGATGATACTGTTTGGAAGATTTGTGGATGTTAAGGGATGGGTTCGGCGGAGACTGCGTTGGGAGAAGAGAATTGCTGCCAAAGGGAAAAAAGCAACAGGGAGCAAAGGGAGCAAATCTGTCAGCAGGAAGAATTCCGCAAGTATCATTGATGAGCCGGGTGATGAGAAGAGCAAAGAACAAAGAATTATGACCATGTTTTTACTTTCTTTTCTGATCGGAGTTGTCGCTGTTAATCTGTGTGGAGCCAATTTTGCAGAACGATCGGGAGTGTTGTCGAAGGAAAGGCTTGTGGAACTGCGGGATGCGGTGATTGACGGAAAACTGTTTTTTAAACAGCTATTGCTGCGAAGAGGGATGATTCTATGCGGCATCATCGGCGCTTCTGCAATTCGCCCAGGGAAATGGATTTGTCGGGGGATAACTGTATGGCTGGGGTTCGCTTTGGGAAGCTTCTTTGCCGCGCTCTCGCTGCTGTACGGCCTAAAGGGGCAGCTTCTGGGACTGGCCTGGTGCCTGCCGCAGGGGATCGCTTATGTGCCGGCGTTTGTTTTCCTGATGAAATGGTGCGAGCTGCTTCATGAATTGATACATGCAGGGCATCTGTCGGTGCAAAGTGCGGAAGGAAGACGGGCCTTTGCCTGGAAGAGTGCGGAATTCGCAGGCATTCTATGCTTACTGTTTGTGGGCTGCCTGCTGGAGGGGTATCTGAATCCAATTTTCCTGCAATTCTGTTTGAGACATTTCTGAGAATGGGCAGAAAAAAGCCGTCGAAGCATTTGCCCCGACGGCCTGTAAACTATATTGAAATCAAGAAGCTTCTTGCAAGTCTTGCCGACCGGCGAGACTTTTTTATTCGTACTCAGCGATATCGTAGATGAGCTGTTCGCTTGCTGCCCAACCAAGGCAAGGATCGGTGATGGACTTACCATATACACCGCCGCCCACCTTCTGGCTGCCTTCCTCGATGTAGCTCTCAATCATAACACCCTTAACCAGGCTGTGGATATCGGAGTTGAGCTTACGGCTGTGCATAACCTCCTTGATGATACGAACCTGCTGCTCGTACTTCTTACCGGAGTTAGAGTGGTTAGCGTCGATGACACAAGCGGGATTTAAGAGATCCATCTTGCCGTACATCTCAAGCAGGAGATTCAGATCTTCGTAATGATAGTTGGGGATGTTGTTGCCGTGCTTGTTTACCGCACCACGCAGAATGGTATGAGCCAGCTCGTTGCCGGTGGTGTTAACTTCCCAGCCTCTGTAGATGAAGGAATGGGGATGCTGTGCTGCGTATACGGAGTTCAGCATAACGGACAGGTCACCGGAGGTGGGGTTCTTCATACCTGCAGCTACATCAAAACCGCTGACGGTCAGTCTGTGCTGCTGGTCCTCTACGGAACGGGCACCGATTGCGACATAGGAGAGGATATCATCGATGTATCTGTAGTTCTCGGGATAGAGCATTTCGTCGGCAGGAGTGAGACCGGTCTCGGCGATTGCTCTGATATGCATTTTTCTCATTGCCATAAGGCCGGCTAAGAAGTCTGACTTCTTCTCGGGGTCGGGCTGATGAACAATACCCTTGTAGCCCTCACCTGTGGTACGGGGCTTGTTGGTGTAGATTCTGGGAATCAGAACCAGCTTGTCCTTCACCTTCTCATTTACCTTGGCAAGACGGTTTACATAGTCACAAACGGAATCCTCGTTGTCTGCGGAACAGGGTCCGATGATTACCAGAAACTTATTGCTCTTTCCGGTGAGGACATCCTTGATTTCAGCATCTCTCTCAGCCTTGATCTGAGCCAGCTCTTTGGGGAGAGGCAGTTCTTCCTTGATCTCAGCGGGAGTGGGAAGCTTTCTTACAAATTCAAAACTCATTTCACATATTCCTTTCTTAACGGCAGAAAGTCGGTCATCGGCCGGCGGAACACTGCCAAATCGCAAGTTACCTTGCATAACCGCAAGATACTTTACCACACAAATCCGCATTTTTCAAGAACTTTCAGGGAATTCCCGGTTTCCGGCGCATGGAGAGAGCAGGTGGACCCTGCAGAAAATTTCTCTTTCCCGAACATTAAAGATATGGTATACTGAACGCAGTAGGACTTTCTGCGCCCTTTGGCGCGCAAGGTCCCATCCGAAATCACGAACAATGACAAGATGACAAGGAGAGTATGTACCATGAGAATTATGTTAAAGCTCAGCGGTGAGGCACTTGCCGGCGAGAAGAAGACAGGCTTTGACGAGGAAACAGTCAGAAAGGTAGCGCTTCAGGTAAAGCAGCTTGTAGATAACGGCACCGAGGTTGGTATCGTAATCGGCGGCGGTAACTTCTGGAGAGGCAGAACCAGCGAGAACATCGATCGTACCAAGGCTGACCAGATTGGAATGCTTGCAACCATTATGAACTGCATTTATGTTTCGGAGATTTTCCGTTCCGTAGGCATGCAGACCAATATTTTAACTCCCTTCGAGTGCGGCTCCTTCACAAAGCTGTTCTCTAAGGACAGAGCAAACAAGTACTTTGCGCACGGTCAGGTAGTATTCTTCGCAGGCGGTACCGGACATCCCTACTTCTCAACCGACACAGGCGTAGTGCTTCGTGCAATCGAGGTAGAGGCTGATGTTATTCTGCTGGCTAAGGCAATCGACGGCGTATATGACAGCGACCCCGCTAAGAATCCCGATGCTAAGAAGTATGATGAAATCTCCATCGAGGATGTTGTTGCACAGAACCTTCAGGTAGTGGATATGACCGCTTCCATTCTTGCAAGAGACAACAAGATGCCCATGTGGGTATTCAGCCTGAATGAGGAGAACAGCATCGTCAACACCGTTCAGGGCAAGTTCAATGGTACTAAGGTTACCGTTTAGGCCGCATATTTGAGAGAAAAGAGAGGATAATGAATTATGGACGCAAGATTACAGGTATATGATGAGAAAATGACAAAGGCACTGGAGTTCCTGGCAGCTGATTACGCAGCAATTCGTGCAGGACGTGCCAACCCCCATGTATTGGACAAGATTCGTGTAGATTACTACGGAACCCCTACCCCCATTCAGCAGGTTGGCAACATCACTGTTCCCGAAGCTCGTATCATCCAGATTGCTCCCTGGGAGAAGTCACTGCTCAAGGCAATCGAGAAGGCAATCATGACTTCCGAGCTTGGCATCAACCCCAACAACGACGGTTCCGTTATCAGACTGATTTTCCCCGAGCTTACCGAGGACAGACGTAAGGAACTGGCTAAGGATGTTAAGAAGAAGGGTGAGGATGGCAAGGTAGCTATCAGAAACATCCGCCGTGACGGCAACGATGCTTTCAAGAAGCTGGCTAAGGCTGAAGTTTCCGAGGATGAGATCAAGGGCCTTGAAGAGCAGCTTCAGAAGATGACCGACAAGTATGTTAAGGAAATCGATGTCATGATGGAAGCAAAGACCAAGGAAATCATGACCGTTTAATCACAGTCAGAGCAAATGAGATTATACAGGGGAGTGGAGTGATAAGCTCCGCTTCCCTTTGTGCGTAAAAAGAGGGAAATGTAAAATGAGCGAAGAATTAAAGGTTCCCCAGCATGTGGCCATCATCTTAGACGGCAACGGCAGATGGGCCAAGGCAAAGGGCATGCCCAGAAATATGGGACATATTCAGGGCGCAAAGACCGTAGAGGAAATCTGTGAGGTGGCCTACAAGAGAGGTATTCAGTATCTTACTGTTTACGCGTTCTCCACAGAAAACTGGAACAGACCCCAGGACGAGGTAGATGCGCTGATGAAGCTGCTGCGCAATTACATGAAGACTTGCCTGCAGACCGCAAAGAAGAACCGCATGTGCGTCAGAGTTATCGGAGAGAAGTCCAGACTGGACGAGGATATCAGAACCCGTATCGCAGAGCTGGAGGAGGCCACCAAGGACAACGACGGTCTGCATTTTACCATCGCAATTAACTACGGCGGACGAGATGAACTGCTGCGCGCCTCCAGGAAGCTTTCCGCAAAGATCGCAAGCGGCGAGCTGGATGCGACAAATGTGACGGAGAAGGACTTAAACGACTGCCTGGATACAGCAGGCCTGCCCGACCCCGATCTGCTCATCCGTACCTGCAACGAGCAGAGAATTTCCAACTTCCTGCTGTGGCAGCTGGCCTACACGGAGTTCTACTTCACTCCCGTTCCCTGGCCTGATTTCTCAAAGGAAGAATTGGAAAAAGCCATCGAAGCATATAATCATAGAGACAGACGATTCGGCGGCCTGAAAGAGACTAAGTAACGAGGTATTCACATGTTTATTACAAGACTTTTGAGCGGCATCGTTCTGATGATTATCGCGGCAGCGGGCTTCTATCTCGGCTCCCCGGTACTGACCGTCATTCTCTACGCCATCGCACTGATCGGCTACAGAGAACTGGCCAATGCGCTGGGCGTATCCAAGACCGCAGAGAATGCAGGCGTGGATGCAACCGGTACTGATACCGATGGCAATACCACGAAAATGAACGCAGGCGTGAAGCCGGCTTCCACCGAAATCATCGGTTATCTGGGCGTGACCCTGTACTACGGCCTGATGCTGCTGTACGACCTGGGCGTTCTCAAGGAGCAGAAGTTCACTGTGCTGATGGCTGTGATCTGTCTGGTGTTCCTGGCAGAGATGTTCGCTTATGTGTTTGAATTCGGCAAATATAAGGCAGAGCATGCCATCAACGGTATCTTTGCTTTCCTGTATGCACCCTTGATGCTTTCCTTCGTGGATATGACAAGAGCGGAGGAGAATGGCAGGTATCTGGTGTGGCTGATTCTGATTTGCTCCTGGGGCTGTGACACCTGCGCCTACTGCGTCGGTAAGCTCATCGGCAAGAAGAAAATCTTCCCGGTACTCAGCCCGAAGAAGAGCCTGGAGGGCTGCATCGGCGGCGTTGCCGGAGCGGCAATCTTAGGTGCATTGTACGCACAGTTTGCCATGGGCAGGCCTGCGGCTGAGGTGGGACTGATTGCCTTAATCAGTGCCTTCGGCGCACTGGCAAGTATGGTCGGCGACCTGGCTGCCTCCGCAATCAAGCGCAACAAGGGCATCAAGGACTACGGCAAGCTGATTCCCGGACACGGCGGCATTATGGACCGCTTTGACAGCGTGATTGTCACCGCGCCCATGGTATATTTCCTGATTGTGTTATTCATGTAAGAAGAGGTAAATGCAATGAAGAGAATTGCAATTCTGGGTTCTACCGGTTCCATCGGCACCCAGACTTTGGATGTTGTCAGAAATAATGCAGAAGAACTGCAGGTGGTTGCACTGGCAGCCGGCAGCAGTGCTGCAAAGATGGAGGAGCAGATTCGAGAGTTTCAGCCCCTCATTGCCGCTATGTGGACAGAGGAAGCGGCAGCAGACTTAAGAGACAGAGTGGCGGATCTGAATGTGAAGGTTGTTGCGGGCATGGAAGGCCTTCTGGAGATTGCAGTGATGCCTGAGAGTGATGTGCTGGTTACCGCCATCGTGGGAATGATCGGCATTCGACCTACCATCGCAGCAATCGAGAGCGGCAAGGATATTGCCCTGGCGAACAAGGAGACCCTGGTTACCGCCGGTCATATCATTATGCCTCTGGCAGAGAAGTGCGGCGTGTCCATTCTGCCGGTAGACAGCGAGCATTCCGCTATCTTCCAGTCCCTGAACGGGGAACCCAAGGATAAAATCGAAAAGATTCTGCTCACTGCGTCAGGCGGACCCTTCCGCGGACGCACCAGAGAGCAGCTGACCAATATTCAGGTGGAGGATGCCTTAAAGCACCCCAACTGGGCAATGGGCCGCAAGATTACCATTGACTCCTCAACCCTGGTAAACAAGGGCCTGGAGGTTATGGAGGCTAAGTGGCTCTTCGGCGTGGATCTGGACCGCATTCAGGTTGTGGTTCATCCCCAGAGCATCATTCACTCCGCAGTGCAGTATGTGGACGGCGCAATTATCGCGCAGCTGGGCGTGCCCGACATGAAGCTCCCCATCCAGTACGCGCTGTTTTACCCCGACAGAAAGCCCATGCACAATGACCGCGTGGATTTCTTCAAGCTGGGCAGCATGACCTTCGAGGCACCGGATACCGAGAACTTCCCCGGACTGGCGCTGGCTTATAAGGCAGCAACCCTGGGCGGCAGTGTGCCTACCGTTTACAACGCAGCAAACGAGAAGGCGGTTGCACTGTTCCTGGACCGCAAGATTAAATACCTCCAGATTCCCGAACTGATCGGCAGAGCCATGGAGGCTCACAAGGCAGTAGTAAATCCTACCGTGGATCAGATCCTGGCAGCAGAGGCGGAGGCCTATGAATATATCGATGGCGTAATCGGTTAGAGAGCGCCGGGAAGGATAGCAGATGACAACATTTATATTGTTTGTGCTGATTTTCGGAACGGTAGTCATCGTTCACGAGTTCGGCCATTTTCTGTTGGCGAAGGTCAACGGAATACATGTTGTGGAATTTGCCGTAGGCATGGGCCCCAACATTTTCTCCTTCCAGAAAGGAGACACAAAATACTCTCTGAAGCTTCTTCCCCTCGGCGGCGCCTGCATGTTTGAGGGCGAGGACGGAGTGGCAGAGAAGGACGAGGTAACCGGCGAAGATAAGCCACTCAGTGAGGGCTCCTTCATTCATGCCAAAGTATGGTCGAGAATAGCAACTGTTTTCGCAGGACCCTTCTTCAATTTCATTCTTGCATTTGTGGTTGCCTTCATTATGGTAAGCATGCACGGCGTCATCGCCATTCGCGAGCCCATTGCTTCTCAGGTAGTGGAGGGCTCCGGTGCAGCCCTTGGCGGCATGCAGGACGGCGACAGAATCATCTCCCTGAACGGCGAGAAAATGGGACTGTATCAGGAGATTTCGCTGTATATGATGACCACCTACGACGGCGGATTGCTGGATATCGTTTACGAGCGCGGCGGTCAGACCTACAAAACCACCATTCAGCCGCAGTACAGCGATGAGTATGGCTCCTATATGCTGGGTATCGTCAATGCAGAGTTTGTGGAGGCTGACGGGTTTAAAACCTTCAAATACGCCTGGTACGAGATGCAGTACTCCGTAAAGGCTACCTATAAGAGCCTGGGCATGATTTTCCGCGGCAGGATCACCCGCAAGGATGTAGCCGGCCCGGTAGGCATCGCGGTAAATGTGGTAGGAAAGACCTACGAGGAAGCCAAGGACTACGGCTGGCAGAGCGTACTGCTCAGCATGCTGAATATCATCCTGATGCTTTCCGTGAACCTGGGAATTCTGAATTTGCTTCCCCTGCCCGCGCTGGACGGCGGAAGACTGGTGTTCCTCTTCATCGAGGTGCTCCGCGGCAAGCCAATCCCTCCCGAGAAGGAAGGCATTGTACACTTCGTGGGTATGATGTTCTTCATGGGATTGATGGTATTTGTATTCTTCAATGATATTATGAATGTGTTGGGCAAATAAGGATAGTTTGAATGAGAGATAGCTCCCGGAGAGATTCCGGGAGCTGTTTTTGTATGCGGCGGGAGGGGATTGTTCCGGTGGGCTGGCGGAGAATCATCGAAGTAGGCTCGTTTAGTAGTTTCCGATGAGATTATTGGGGACTTTCTTGAAATGATTCATCGGATTTTGCCATTTGTTGATTGCTCGATGATGAAATCGCCTGTTTTGGCGTCCGGGACTCATCGAATAATTCAAAATACGGGAATTCCGATGAATGTGTGCTTGATAAAGGCACATTATTTGCATCGAAATATAGCCATGAAGTGATTTTCGATGAAGATTTGTTGAAATGCCGGAATTAGGAACATCGATAGGAAGCAAAATGATTGTAATCGATGAAAAAAGAATGCTGAATCAGTGTGGTGCCTGGCGTCGGAGGGACAATATTGGTAAATAAGGGTGTTTACTTCTGCACTGACGGAATATAGGATATTCTCAAACTATTTACAAAACAATATTAATCTGATATGATACCCATATGACATTTAATGAATCTATCATCTAGTAGTTCACGAGCATTCGCTCTAACAAATCACATTTAGGAGTAACAATGAAATATTTTACTGCACATTTTTGGCAGGAGAAGGGCGGCGAAGAGGTGCCTTGTTTCAGTGCGTCGGATTACAAACCGGAAGTCGATTCGATGCTGATTCTGGAACAGATGCAAAGCGGCGAGGTTGAGATCTGCCTGCTGGCGCTCTGCAAGACAGAAGGACTGGGAGAGTTAATCCTTTCCTGGAAGGAGGGATTTCCCTGGGTAAAGGCAGCAGGGAACCCGAAGCGGTGGGTGACACAGGCAGAAGAGGAATTGTGGGAGCTGGTGGGGAAGAGTCTGGGAGAAGTGAGAGTAATGATTGGGGTCGGGAAGGAAATCTGCCTGCTCGGAAGTTACGGAAAAGTTTTCTGCATCAAAGGATTTTTCGGAAGAGGAACGGCGGAGCGGATGGAGGATTTCCGGGGAGAAATCAAAGAGGGAACGGGAATCCTGCTGGCAAGCCCGCAGTTTGCGGAGGATAGAACAGAGGTGGAAATTGGGGAAACTCTGCGATTTGCGGGGGAGTGTACCGAGGAAAAGATGCGGAAGCATCTGCGGGAATTGGAAGGCCGGGTTGAAACGAAAGTGACAAACGGCGCGATTTTGCTGGTTGTGAGGTGAAAAATGAATGAAACAGTATAACTTCACGGAAAAGATTGGCGAGGGAGCGTTCGCGCAGGTCTGGCGCATGACTGATGAAACCGGCAAAGACTATGCCTGCAAAAGGAGCAGGAACCGCAAACTGCTGAAGCAGGAAGCAGAGTACATGAGAACACTCAAAATACCTGTATTTCCGCGGTTTTATGAGTATCGGGAAACAGAGCGGGAAGGCCAGCTGTTCATGGAATTGATTGAAGGAAGCTCATTGACTGAATGGGTACTAAGTGAAGAAAACGAGCTCACAGCGGGAAGCCGGCAGAAGCTGCGGGAACAAATCATGCAAATCGGGCTTAGGCTGGCGGAGGGACTGGAACCATTGCAGGAATGGGAGCCGGCATTGGTCTACCGAGACCTGAAGCCTGACAATATTATGATTGCCAAAGACGGCAAAGTGCGGATTGTGGACCTGGGACTTATCTGTTCGGAGGGAGCACGAGGCGACAGGGGCGGCTCGCCGGGCTGTGCTGCACCGGAGCAGTTTGAACAGGGTGCAGAAATTACAGGCCGCGCGGATGTGTATGCCTGGGGAAAAGTGATGGAGTGGATGCTCTTGAAATGCGGTACAGTAGAAGGAAGGGGAGCAAAACGAGAGGTCTCCTTGCACACATTTCTGCAGTGGTGTACCGCTGCACGTGCGGAAGAGCGGCCGCCTGGCATGCGATTCCTGAAGGAATTTGTGCGGCATTACAATCCGGAAAAGAATTGCTTTGAACCGGGCAGGAATCAAAATGATATCCTGCGAAGGAAGTTGATTGTACGAAAATCGGTAGTGAGAATCGAGAGAAAATCGTAATACTGCGAGAATGTCGGGGCGGCGTAAACGATATCGTAATTTTCGCCCACAAAAATAGCAAAAACCCTTGAAGTTTCAGGACACTGCTAGTATACTAGAATAGAACTCGCGAGAGTAATGTGCTCGTGCACAATGTCTCAAAAGGCTGAGCCATAGTGCCGCTGATGATGAGAGGTACGGCATGAGACACAAAGGGTATTTCAAAAGAAAACTATATAAGAAAAGGAGATTTTTACTATGCGTTTTTTCGTTGACACCGCTAAGGTTGAGGACATCAAGAAGGCTAATGAGATGGGTGTTATCTGTGGCGTTACCACAAACCCTTCCCTGATTGCTAAGGAAGGTGGCAAGAGCCAGGAAGAAGTTCTGAAGGAGATCGCTTCTATCGTTGATGGCCCTATTTCCGGTGAGGTTAAGGCTACTACCGTTGATGCTGCAGGCATGATCGCTGAAGGTCGTGAGATTGCAAAGCTTCATCCCAACATGGTTGTTAAGATTCCTATGACTGTTGAAGGTCTGAAGGCTACCAAGGTTCTTACCAGCGAAGGCATCAAGGTTAATGTAACCCTGATCTTCACTGCTAACCAGGCACTCCTTGCTGCAAGAGCAGGTGCTACCTATGTTTCTCCCTTCCTTGGAAGACTTGATGACATCTCTGAGACCGGTGTTGATCTGATCAGAGACATCGCTGACATCTTCGCTGTATGTGATATCGACTGCGAAATCATCTGCGCAAGCGTTCGTAATCCTATCCATGTTAAGGATTGTGCACTTGCAGGTGCTGACATCGCAACTGTTCCTTACGCAGTAATCGAGCAGATGACCAAGCATCCTCTTACCGATGCAGGTATCGCTAAGTTCCAGGCTGACTACAAGGCAGTATTTGGCGAGTAATTCGTAAGAATTAAATGACATGATGAAGCCCCGAATCATGAAAGTGGTTCGGGGTTTTTGTACATAAGAGTACATGGGGGGTGTATGTTTACAATTGGAATATGTGACGATGAAAGAAATGTCAGAATGCAGATTGAGGGCTTTTGCAGGAACATTCTTCAGGCACATGGAGAAGAATTCAGGTGTTTCTCCTTTGAATCCGGGGAAGCATTGCTGGACAAATGCAGAGAAGGTATAGCAGAAAAAGGTATCGACATATTGTTTCTTGATATTGAGATGCAGGGCATAAGTGGATTGGAGACACGAGATTGGCTGCTGCGTAACGCTGCCGTTTCCAGGATTGTGTTTATCACCAGTCATACGGAGCAAATGGGAATGGCCTTCAGTATGAGGACAATTGGCTTCCTCAGCAAGCCGGTAGCGGAGCAGGACATAGAGCGCATATTGAAAAAAGTGCTTGCAGAAGAGAAAGAACAGACCTTGTTCGAGCTGCCTTCCGCCGGAGGGACGCCGAGAACCATTCGTCTGGATACGATTTGCTACTTTGAGGCAGACGGTAATTACACCACAATTTACTATTTTGATAAAACGAGAGAAAAATATATTTCTGAAGTTCTGGTCATGAAGCTGGGCAAATTGGAAGAAAGACTGATTGACAAGCATTTCGTTCGAATTCATAAATCCTATCTGGTGAACCTGGCGCAGGTTTCCAATCTGACGGATAAGGTTTCCTTTTCCGAAATCGACAAAATTCTCACTGTTGGCAGAAAATATAAAACGACTGCACGGGAAGCTTTCCTGGAATTCGCGGCAAGAAAGGTGCGGGAACAATTATGAGAGAGTGCATGGAATGGCTTTACTTCATTGTATACCTGATTGTGGGATTTTGCGCCTACCTGCTGACGATGAATTATGTTTTTCAGATTCCTTTCTGCAAGGGGAAGAGAAGGTGGGGCATCTGTATCGGCCTTTTCTTCATGATACATTTTCCGGTGGCATTCCTTTATGATATAGATGCCTCTACCGGTGTACTGTTTGTAACAATGGGAATTGCATCATGTGTTCTGCTGAAGGAGAAAATAAGCAGAATACTTGTGCTGCATTTGTCGGTCTATTTCGCGTACTCGACATTTGCGGCGGTGATGATTACCGTGCTGTCCTATGTCTGTAAAGCATCGGAACAGGAGCTGCTTGCCACCAACTGGATTCCGCTGTTAATGGACAGTATTCCTCCGGCGATACTGCTGGCAAATCGATACCTGAAGAAAAGGAATCAAAATGAAACGGAAATTACCTTACAATCCCAACAGATAGTGTTCATGCTGGTCGGAGCGGCCGGTGTGTACGCGGTCATGGGACTGATGCAGATACTTGGCAGAGAAACAGAGGGCGACTCCTTCCTTGCTTTTACACGGGTGGTTGTAACATTGGTATGCTTCCTCTTCCTGGTGCTGGTCTTCTGGCAGGGAGTGGTGGTAAATCGACAGAATCAGATGGCGGAGAGAATGAGAATCAGTGCGCTGATCGACCGCATGAAGGAGGAATACTTTCAGGAAATCACCGCCAGAGATGAAACCATGCGAAAATTCCGCCACGACTACCGGGCACATATGATCGCTTTGAAGGGGTATTGCGAACAGGGAGAGCAGGAAGAAATGTCGGCCTACCTGAACCGCCTGCTGGAGACAGGGGCGAAACAATCCATGAAAAACTATGTGGGAGATGCCGGTGTGAATGCGGTCATAAATCATCTGGCGGAACGCGCGGAGCAGGAAGGCATTCGGATGACAATCGAAGGAATCTGCAGACGGCCCGCGAGGGTGGACAGCTTCGACTTAAGCTGCGTTTTCTCGAATATTCTGACAAATGCAATAGAAGCCTGTGAGCGTCTTGAAAGCGGGGCACAAAAGCGGATTCACCTGCAGCTGCAGGAGTACAATGAGGTGCTTGTCCTCCATCTGAGCAATGCCGCTCCGACCGGGCAGGCGGAAGGAATCACATGGAAGGAAGACAAGCAAAATCATGGACTGGGAATGGGAAATGTGAGAAGGATTGTGGAAAAATATGAGGGCAGGATAAGCGTCTCGGACGAGGATGGAGTATATACAACCGATATTGTATTATAAGGTTTGTTGTTTATACATAAAAAATGTCGTTTGTACATAGAATGTTGCTATTGTTGGATTAATCATGTTAACTATAAACAGAGGGGGACATATCCTTCACAGCATACTCTGAAAAACACATTTGAATGCATTTCTTTCCTTCGACAGTTACATGCTGGCTGCCGAAGGAACCGGTCACATCTTTGCCCCCTCTTCGTAATCCTAGCACAGACACAATTTTGAAATTATGATACACATCACGGTATATACTGTGGTGTGTTTTTTATTGTCCATGGGATTTGCTCGTTAGTTTTTTAACTATCGGCGAAAGGGTTTTCAATTCAAAAATGATTTGATACAATAGCATGCAGAGTGTATTTAAAACAAGAAAGGCGATAGTCTCATGAGATATTTTTTTGAGTCCAAAGTTGTGAAAAAAGAAAAGGGTTATATGATCAGAGTGCCCTTTAATGTATGGGAAGTTGTAAAGCAGCGTGATGTGATTCCCGGAGAGGTCATTCTGGATAACAACATGATTCAGTGTGAGTTACTTCCCCTGGAGAAGGGCAATTACGAGATCCACATCGAGGAGGAAGACCTGAAGGGCGTAGAACTGGATGTGCCTCACAAGATTCTTCTTCATATCCCCGGTACTTTGATTAAAATGGAGCAGAACAGCCCCTACGATGTGGAGCATCCCATCCGTAAGATTGACAGCATGAATGTTATCATTCAGCCGGAGGACGGACTTTGCGGACAGGCCTGCGTGGCAATGCTGGCCGGCGTTACCATCGCAGAGGTAATTACCGTTATGGACTGCCGTGAATGGCAGGCTACCATGGGAAGAGTGATTTCAGCCCTGAACTACTATGGTATCGAGCATAACAAAGTTATCATCTATACAGAGGGCAAGCCCGCGACACTTCCTAAGTGCTGTATCATGATGGAGAAGATGGGCCGTTACTGCCACTACCTGGTTCATTACAACGGAAAGTTCTACGATTCCAACCTTGGCGTACTCGAGGAGTACGACATGAGCAAGCTTCTCGGATATTTTGCGATTGCCTGCGAATAAGAAAAGTGATAAACTGTCGGAGAATATCCGACAGTTTTTTTGTATGAGGAGCAGAGATTATGAAATTGAGTAAGATAAAGGCAGTTTTGACAGTTGCTGCGATTGCGGGAGTGCTTGCTCTCGGCGGCTGCGGCAAGGAAACGCAGGAGACACCGAGCAGAGAAGTGGCGGTAGTGGAATCGTCAAGCGTGCAGGAGAGCAGCGAGGCTGCATCCGAATCCGCCGTAACGGAGAGCAGTTTCGAGGCGGAGGTCAGTGAGGAGCCCTACGAGGATGAACCGCTGACACTGGAGCCCGAGGGACCGGTCTACGACCCTGTAGATCCCTTCATCGTCTACCTTTCCGGTATCGATGTCTGGGGCTGGGTTGGAAAGCAGAGCAGAAGCGATGTTAATATCCTCTGCGCAGTTAACCCGCAGACCCACCAGATTATGCTGGTTTCCACGCCAAGAGACTTCTATGTACCCTTGTCCATTTCCAACGGCGCGAAGGACAAACTGACCCACGCGGGACTTTACGGTACGCAGTGTTCAGCCGATACCTTAGCAGGCCTTTACGGCGTGAATATCGATTATACCTTCCGCGTAAATTTCAGCGGTTTTGAGGCCATTGTAAACGCTGTGGGAGGCATTACAGTCTGGACGGACTACGATTTCACTGTTACCCCCATTAAGCACTATACACAGGGTGAGAACGACCTGACCGGCTTGGAGGCGCTGGCTTTCGTAAGAGAGCGTCACTCCTTCTCTCAGGGCGACAGAGTTCGAGGCATCCACCAGATGGAGACCGTGACGGCGGTGCTGAAGAAGGTACTGAATACCACCTGGATTGATAACTATAAAACGCTGCTGGAAATGCTGACTGACCTTTACCAGACAACCATGCCCATGGAGAAGCTGGAGGCACTGGCTGAGACGCAGATACTTAACCGCGACAAGTGGGAGGTCGGAACCTACAGCGCAGACGGAAGAGGCTCCTCCGGCGTAACCTACTCAGGCGGCAGCAAGGCGTTGAGCGTTATCGAACCCGATATGAGTACCGTCACCAGAGGTGCGGAGCTTCTGAATGCAGTGCTGGAAGGCCAGATGCTGCAGGATCTGGAAGTTGAGATGAAAAATATGGATTAATGCAAAGAGGCAAGCGTTTGCAACGCTTGCCTCTTTCTTTCCTACTTCATCTTCTGGGAAGCGTCCTTGACCATGCGCTTCACCATTTCGCCGCCGATGGAGCCGGCCTGCTTGGCGGTGAGGTCACCGTTGTAGCCATCCTTCAGGTTCACACCCAGTTCGGATGCCACGGAAGACTTGAAACTCTGCATGGAAGATTTACTGTTAGAACTGTTTGAATTAGAGTTAGTCGATTTGCTTGATTTGTTATTCATTTTGAATACCTCCGTTGGAAAATTGTTGGATTAGGTAACATAGACTTGCCACGAAACAGGAGGGGGACTGTCTCGGCGGTTTGTCATGGGAATATTGTTGGCAGATTGTTCTAAAAGTATTCCCTGAATTTTTGTGAAATGTGCATTGAAAATGAGTGGAAACTTAAATATTTAAGTAATTCCGCTTCATTGACTTTGTACCAATTTAATGCTAAAATGTGGATTATTATGCAAATGGTAGGCGCAGTCTGCCTACGGAACAATTCCACTGAATTGTTCCGGCATAATTCTAGTAAGGAATGGCTGTAATGATAGACACACATTGTCACATTCTTCCGGGACTGGATGATGGTTCCAAAAGCATGGAAGAATCCCTGGAAATGCTGCAAATTGCATATGACGAAGGCATCCGCACGATGATTGCCACGCCTCACAACATGCCCGGCAAGGGGCGACCTTCCAGAGAGCGAATCGAGAAGCGACTGGAGGAACTGAAGGCAGCGGCGAAGGAGAAGGGCATCCAGATGAAGCTACTCCTCGGTACGGAATATTTTTACCGAGAGGAAGTTATTGAGTACTTCGAGGATGAGAAGATCATCCCGTTGGCTGACAGCCGATGCGTGCTGGTGGAGTTCGACCCTACGGTGGGAAGAACCTATGTGAAGAATGCAATTCGTGAGGTGCTGGCGCAGGATTACATCCCCATTATCGCCCATGTGGAACGATATGTGGAACTGATGGAGAAGAAGCAGGAAGCGGTGGAGGAACTCCGAACCATGGGAGCGCTGATTCAGGTGAACTGCGGATCCATCATGGGAACCTTAGGCTGGCGGACGAAGTGGAATACGAGGAGCCTACTGAAACGAGAGTTAGTTGACCTTCTCGGCACCGATGCGCACAGCGCGAAACGCAGAGCCCCGAGAATGGCAGAGTGTGCGAGGTTTTTGAAGAAGAGATATGATGCTGAGTATTGCAGAAAACTCTTGCTTGCAGAGGTTTTGGATGAATATCCACCTAGTAGTGGGATTGATAAATAATTTTGGTTAATGAAAGGAATATAAAATGCAGAACAATAATCAGGTAAATGATGATGTAATAGAGATTGATTTGCAGGAACTCTTTTTGTATATGCTGAAGAGGCTGTGGATTTTCATGGCTTGTGCAATTATTGGCGGTGCTTTGATGTATGTATATTGTTCACTGACTTCGGTGCCCATGTATGATTCCAGTACTACATTTTATGTTTTAAACAGTTCAAAAGAGACACTGACAAGCGGTGATTTGTCCATGAATACGACTTTGGCAAAAGATTATACTCAGTTGATTAAGAGCCGTACAGTTTTGGAGAGAGTTGCGCAGGATTGTGATGTGCCTTCTGTGGCAGGGAAAATAAGTGTTTCTATCCTTCAGGATACACGAATTATTAGGATTACGGCAACTGATCGAAATCCTGCTATGGCGCAGAAAATAGCGAATTCAGCCCGTGAACAGGCTTCTGAGATGATCAAACAGGTTATGGCGATTGAAGCGGTTAATATGATTGATGAGGCTAACTTCCCAGTTTCCCCTATTGCTAATAACACAAGCAAAATGCTTCTTCTTGGAATTGCGGTTGGATTTGCAATCCCTATGATGATTTTTCTTGTACTGTTTCTTTTAGATGATACAATCAAAACACCCGACGATATTGAACGATATTTGGGATTAAGTACATTGGCGTCTATTCCTGTGATTGGCACGGATGGAAACAAGAAGCAGGGCAAGGCACACATGAAAAAGAAGAGAAAAGAATCCGGTCGATATGAAGCCGATTTTCAGCAAGATAATACAATAGATGATGAGGATATAGAAGAAATCAAAGTAGATAGACCTGCAGATAAATCAGGAAAGGGGGAGGCTTAAATGCAAAGTATTGAACTGAAAAAAACAGAATTAGACTTTAGAAGTAAAGAAGCATTTAAGACCCTTCGTACCAATATTGATTTCTCGGGTGATGATATCAGGGTTGTCTGCTTGACAAGTTGTAGTCCAAATGAAGGGAAGAGCAGTGTCGCTTTTGAATTGGCAGTGTCCTACGCGCAGATGGGAAAAAAGGTGCTGCTGATTGACGCTGATCTTCGCAAGTCGGTTATGAGACAGCGCCATAAGAAAGGCAAGGTGCGTTTAGGCCTTTCCAATTATCTGGTAGGAAAATCCACCTTTGATGAGTGCTTATGCATTACGGATGTCAAAAATCTGGATTTGGTTTTTGCAGGACCGGTGCCGCCTAACCCCAGTGAACTGTTAGGTAATACACGGTTTCAGAAACTCCTGGCAGATGCAAGAAGTATGTACGATATGATTATTATTGACACTCCCCCACTGGGAAGCGTTATCGATACGGCGATTGTATCGAAGTTCTGCGATGGAGTAGTATTTGTCATAGAGAGCAAAGCCATCAGCTATCGATTCGCCAGAAAGGTAAAGGAACAGTTGCAGCTGGCTGATTGCCGTATTTTGGGATGCGTTTTGAATAAGGTTCCAGCCAATGGAAACGCATATGGTAAATATTATGGTAAGTACTATGGAAAATATTACGGTAATTACTATGGTCAGGATTATTTATAAAAGAGAATATGAGTAAACAAAGCAATAATTCAAGCAATAAACTATATATGATTTTTGCCATTCTGTTTGCACTTATCTTTTTGAGCTGTGTCATCTGGATTATCTCCTACTTCATCGGTCTGAATAGGGCTGAGAAGGAGATGGAGTCCATTATGAGTGAGTTCGTGCTGGATGGTGGTACAGACGCCTATGAAATCCCCGAGAGCAGTGAGGAAAGTGCTGAGAGCACAGAGGAGACTGTAGAATCCATCGATACGGAAAGCACCGAGGCCGCAGAGAGCAGCGAAGCAGTCGATTTGACCGATTACGGTGTGACGGACAGAGTGATTGATTTCGAAGCGCTGCACAGCCAGGTAAACAGCGATATTTACGCCTGGATTACCGTGCCGGGTACCGTTATCGACTACCCCGTGCTGCAGCACCCTACTGAGATGGACTACTATCTGGAGTACAATCTGGACGGCTCCAAGGGCTATCCCGGATGCATCTATACCCAGCGCTACAACAGCAAGGAGTGGACAGATCCCAACACCGTTCTCTACGGACATAACATGAAGAACGGCACCATGTTTGCAGGCTTACATCGATTCAAGGACAAAACCTTCTTCGATTCCAACCAATACATTTACATTTACACAGAGGATGGACGAATCCTCGTCTACCAGATCTTCGCAGCTTACGAGTACGCAGATACCCATCTGCTGCTCAGTGGTTCTCTCATCACAGAGAGTGGAAGACAGAACTATTTCGACAGCATCCGTACCAATGAAGGCATGAACAACAACTTCAACATGGATGTGGAGCTGGACAGTGAGAGCAAGATTATCACACTGTCAACCTGCATCAGCAACAAGCCTACGATGCGTTACCTCGTACAGGGGCTGTTGATTGCAGAGGGAACACAGAACAATGAGTAAGATTAAATTCACGGGCACCGAGGTGGGGAGAAAACACAGAAGGCTTTGCAATGTGCTGCTGGCATGGTTTATCATCATCGCCATTATCGCCCTGATGATTTTCATTGGTGTAAAAGTATTCTTAAATATGGGTTATAACCACCTGAAGAACAAGGCAACCTCCCTTGGGCCGACTATCGTCATGGAGAGTCAGGAAGAGGAGAAGGAAGCCATTTTCACCGGCGCAACGGAAGTGGAAGGTCTCGTCTGGCAGGATAACTGGATTGCCTACGACGGTAAAGTGTACGAGTACAATGAGAATATTTTCAACTTCCTCGTGCTTGGCATTGACGAAAAGGAAGGCACAGTTCACGAAACCAAGGATAAGACCGGCGGTGGGCAGGCGGATGCACTTTTCCTCGCAGTGTTTAATCCGGATACGCAGCAGATTAAGCTGATTGGCATTAATCGCGATACCATGGTGGATGTACTGGCTGTTGGATGCGCCGATGACGGAGGGGATAAGATTATCGAAGCCGAGATTGCAACTCAGCACGGCTTTGGAGGCGGTATGGAGTATAGCTGTGAACTGACCAGAGATGCGGTGTCAAAGCTTTTCTATGATTTGCCCATTCACGGTTATCTATCATACAACCTGAGCGGTGTGATGGCCTTAAATGACAGATTAGGTGGAGTCACACTCACTGC
The DNA here is from genome assembly GCA_045597705.1 of Acetatifactor sp. GTDB lineage: Bacteria > Bacillota > Clostridia > Lachnospirales > Lachnospiraceae > Acetatifactor. Next base: position 62,670 of record JAZLKR010000034.1, on the reverse strand, counting down.
GTTGGAAGATATCAGTGTAAAGCAGCAAGGTAATTCTCCTGCATTCAAATGCAAGAAAGGTGAGGAAATTACACTCACCGGTGCGGTAGCTTATCGTTACATCCAGTACCGCGATGTCAGACAGTTTGAAAGTGCCAGAAATCGATTAGCAAGGCAGAAGCAGTACTTGTCTAAACTTGGCAAACTTACTTTTGAGAAGATGAAGACGGATATCACCCTTCCTTTATCCCTTTATACAGAGTTCAAGGACTATATCGTCACCGATTTCACGGCAGACGAGATTTCCTGGTTGGCCTCAGAACTGACCAAATACGACTTCAATGGCAATGAGATTTACACCATGGAAGGCGAGACAAAAATGGGAGAGAAGTTTGAACAGTTCTATCCTGACAAGGAGGCCCTGAAGAAGCTCATGATTGAGGTTTTCTACAAGGAAGTTCCGATTAATTAGTTTTGGTATTATCCGACCACCGGTCGGTTAATATATCTGCCACATGCACTTATTCAGGAAAGGAGGACACAAGATTATGAAAAAAAGAATCTTAGCACTTGTATGTGCAATGACCATGGTTCTGGCTATGAGCCTTAGCGTATGTGCAGCAGGATCTTCTTCTGCAGCAGGCGTCGCTAAGGAGCCCGCTAAGACCCTGATCAACGCAGACGATAATGTATTCGGCCAGGTTCTGGATACCGATTCATTCGAGTACTTTGCAAATGATACCAAGATTGATGGTGCTACTGTTACCGCTATCGGCGAGGCAGAGGCTAACATCCTTCTTCAGTACGCAAGAGCAAAGTGGGGCAAGAACTTCTTCGTAGCAGCTATGTTCGATCAGACCGGTAAGACCGGTACCATCGAGGCTACCTGCTCCAACATTCTGGCAGGTCAGAATGTAGTAGTTCTTCACCAGCTGCCCGGTTATGTTGTAGAGGAGATTATTCCCAGCACTGTTGCTGACCATAAGCTCGTTTACACCGTAAACAGCAACTCACCTTTTGGCTTCTTCGTACTCACCGGCAACGCTTCTTCACCTAAGACAGGTGAAATCGTAGCTATGATCTGTGCACTTGCAGTAGTTTCCGGTTTCGGAGCAGCTGCTTGCGCAAAGAAGGCAAAGAACGACTAATTACCAACGACTTTCAGCACTACCCAAGCCGTGGGGACACGGCGTTAATCATGCATGATTAATCAATAGTATTACATTTCCTAACAAGGCATGTGGCACCTTACTTGAGAAATTAACTTATCAGCACCGCAGAAAATACGAACGAAACGAGAGGACTGGGGTTATGTACAGAAAACAAATCGCCGGCTGGGCAAAGCATATCGATTTTTTCATCATTGATTGCATTTGTTTACAGGTGGCGCTTTTTTGTGCTTATTTTATCAGACACGGCGGAAATAATATGTATGCCAGTGAGCAGTACCGTCAGTTGGCGGTCGCGTTGGTTTTCATCAACTTTACCGCGATGCTGGTATTTAATACTTTTGAAAATATCCTGAAGCGTGGATACTTCAAGGAACTGTACTTTACGGCGAAACATGTAATTGTGGTAGGTCTATTGGAGAGTCTTTTTCTCTTCCTGGCACATGCAGGAGCGGACTACTCCAGACTTTTCTTCCTCTATTTCCTCATCATTTACGGCGGGCTGACCTTTATGTCGCGCTTGGGATGGAAAATCGTGGTGAAGAAGCATTTCCTGCAGAAGGAGAAGAGAGCGCTCCTTATCGTCTCAGAAGCAGAGCGAATTGAGGAGAGCGTTCACTGCATCATCGATCGCAGCTATGTAGCCTTTGAGAAGATTGAGGCTGCAACCATTGACGGTGATTTGCGAGGCAAGTCCATCGAGAATGTCCCCGTTGTTGCAACGGAAGAAAATTTGCTGAATTATGTGCAGCACAACTGGGTGGACGAAGTCCTCATTGACATCCCGGTGGGAGAGAACTTTCCCAATAAGATATATAGAAGATTAAAGCGCATGGGCATCACAGTGCATACCGTTATTGCTCAGAATGTTGAGATGACAGAGAATAAGCTGCAGATTGAGAGGGTTGGTGGATTCACTGTACTTACTTCCTCCAGAAATGTGGCAAGCGGATTTGATTTATTCCTGAAGCGCGCCATGGATATCGCGGGAGGACTTGTGGGTTGTCTCATCTGCCTGTTGTTCATCATTACTATTGGACCTATGATTAAGATTGCTTCTCCGGGACCTATTTTCTTCGCTCAGGAGAGAATCGGCCGAAACGGCAGAAAGTTTAAGATTTACAAGTTCCGCTCTATGTACATGGATGCGGAAGAACGCAAGAAAGAACTGATGGCGCAGAATAAGATGAACGGCCTGATGTTCAAGATGGACTTTGATCCCAGAATCATCGGAAACAGGATCACAGAAGACGGCAAGCAGAAAACCGGACTCGGACAGTTCATCCGTAAGACCAGTATTGACGAGTTCCCGCAGTTCTGGAATATCCTCAAGGGAGATATGTCCCTGGTAGGTACCAGACCCCCGACACTTGATGAGTGGGAGCAGTACGAGCTTCATCACAGAGCAAGAATGGCGTTCCGCCCCGGACTTACCGGCATGTGGCAGGCCAGCGGCCGAAGCGAGATTACAGATTTCGAGGAAGTGGTTAAGCTGGATACCCAATATATCGATGAATGGAGTTTCGGACTGGATATTAAATTGATAATAAAGACAATATTTGCTGTACTGGGGCACAGCGGAGCAGTATAAATAAAAGCAAACAGCGATGGGGAGTTGTTCTTACCGCTGTTTTGTGCGGTAGATAGTACACAAGGGAAAAAGATGGAAAAGAGAAAAATTATAATATTTGCGCATTATTATGCTCCTGACACTGCATCAACAGGCCAGATTCTGAAAGACCAAGCTGAGAGCATGTTGGATGAGTTTGATGTGACAGTTATATGTGTTGTTCCTAGCTATGCCGGAACGATTGAGCCTCAGTATAAAACACAGAAATATTATTTTGAGGAATTGAACGGTGTTAAGCTCATCCGTGTTCGAGTGCCCGAATTCACAAAAGTAAATAAGGTAAGCCGAGTTAAGAACATCATTACCTATTTCTTTGGAGCCTTAGGAGCGGCAATGAAAGCAGGAAAACAGGACTATGTATTCACAATTTCTCAGCCTCCGATTCTGGGTGGATTGCTTGGTGTTCTAGGTAAGTGGGTGAAGCACGCAAAAATGATCTATTGTATCCAGGACTTTAATCCTGAGCAGGTCATGGCTGTGAATTACAGCTCCAACAAGCTGATTTTGAAGGCAATGATGACCGCGGATAAATTCAGCTGTCGTCATTCTGACCTAGTGATTACAGTTGGTCGTGACCTTGTTGATACTTTGAAAGATCGTTTTAAAGGTCATAAGGTTCCCAAGTATGCGATGATCAATAACTGGATCGATGAGCAAGAAGTATACCCGCTGCCACAGGATCATGAGCGAGTAGTTGCGTTTAGAAAGCAATATGGTCTGGAAGATAAGTTCGTCATCATGTATTCCGGTAATATCGGTTTGTATTATGACCTTGAAAAATTGATGAAAGTCATGAAACAGTTCCGAAAGGGATACACACTGAAAGGTGTGTATGAACCGGGACCGGTGACTGCAGATGGTAAAGAAGTCGTATTTGCATTTGTTGGCGCTGGATCTGTGCTGGACAAACTTGTTCTTTATACAAAAGAACATCATTTTGAGAATGTTATCTTCATTCCTTATCAGGAGAAAGAAGATCTGATCTATAGCTTGAATGCCGGTGATGTTCACTGGTGTGTGAATGCTAAGGGCATCAAGGGAGTCTCTTGCCCTTCAAAAGCATACGGTATTATGAGCGTAGCAAAGCCAATTATCGGTGTGCTTGAAGAAGGAACCGAAATTCGTGGGCTTATCGAAGAATGTAATTGTGGTAAGTGCTGTGAGCCAGGTGACTATGTTGAGGTTGCAGATATTATTCGCTGGTATATTGAGAATGCGGGTACTGGTGAAGTGGATGAAATGGGTCAGAACGGAAGAAGGTACCTTGAGCAGAATTTGACTAAAAATGTGAGTATCAAAAAGTATATAACTGAAATTTTGAAATTGTAAAAAGACAATCAGGAGGATGCTGCTGTGGATAAGAAAAAGAAGGTATGCTTGATTTCATCATCAGGTGGTCATCTGGAGCAGATAAAGCAATTAAAAGAAGTATATAATAAATACGATTGCTTTTATGTTGTAAGCAGAACAAAAGCAACAGAGGCAATGAAACAGAAACATTATATTGTTTCTGATTTGGTACGAAAGAATAAGGCTGTTATGATACTTCGTATGATAAGAATGATGGTTGAACAGTTTGGTATATTCTTAAAAGAAAAGCCAGATGTTGTTCTTACGACTGGTGCTGCAGTCGCAATTCCGATGTGTATCATAGGAAAGATTTTTCGTAAAAAGGTCATTTACATTGAAAGTTTTGCCAGAATGACGACACCCAATAAAACTGGGTTGCTTATATATAAATTTGCTGATTTATTTATTATTCAGTGGGAAGAACTTAAAAAGTATTATCCTAATGCAGTGTATGGAGGTTCAATTTACTAATGAAGGTATTAGTCACTATTGGATCAATGGTAGAAAAAAAGTTTACAAGATTGTTTAAGGCAATTGATGAGCTCTGTGACGAAGGAGTTCTGGATGGAGCACTGATTACTGCTCAGGTTGGTTTCGATGCTTATCATTCAACAAGATATAACTGTTTTGACATGATTGCTGATGAACAGTTTAAGGAACTAATAGAGGAAAGTGATTTAGTTATTTCGCATGCCGGTACAGGAACAGTTACCGCAAGCATAAAGAAAGGGAAAAAAGTAATCATATTTCCGCGCATGGCACAGTATGATGAACACTATGATAATCATCAAATAGAGTTGGCAGAACTGTTTTCAAAGCAGGGATATGTACTTTTGGCAACCACTAAGGATGAATTGAAATATTGTATACAACATTTGGACAGTTTTTTGCCGACGACATTTGTATCTAACAATGCAAAAATGAATAATTTGATAATAGATTTTATTGAAAAATAGGTAATAAATTAATTAATCTTACTTTGATGTAATGCATTTTTGCTTGTTAAAATAGAGAAAAATGGAGAATACAGTATGCCAAAGGTGAGTGTGATTGTGCCAGTTTACAACACAGAGAAATATCTGGAAAAGTGTTTGAATTCCCTAGTGAATCAGACGTTGAAGGATATAGAAATTATTATTATAAATGATGGGTCTACAGATAATTCAGTCAAAATAATTAATGAATATAAAGAAGAATATCCTCAGATTATACAAGTTATTTCCAAAAAAAATGAAGGGCAGGCTATTGCTAGAAATATCGGAATTGAAAAGGCGACAGGGGAGTATGTAGGTTTTCTTGATTCTGACGATTATGCAGAAATATCTATGTATGAAACTTTATATGAGTCTGCAGTCAGCCAAAATGTAGATATGGTATTATGCGCATATTATTTAGTTTCAGAGGAAAAATCAAAGGTCATTTCATTTGCTGAGAAAAGGAAAGAAGAACTGCTAATAGATCCTAAAGCTGCACCATGGAATAAATTGTACAAGACAGAATTAGTCAAGGAGTCAGGGGTGCGTTTTCACCCCGGATTAATATACGAAGACACGGCATTTTACGCGAATATGATTCCTCATTTGAAAAATTATAGGGTCGTGAATACTCCGCTCTTATATCATTTGGATTTTAGAAACGGAGCTACAACGTGTGTGGCATCGCTTGAGCGATTTACTCAAATGTTTCCTATAATGGATGGTATTTTGGATTATTATAAAACAAATAATTTTTTTGAACTCTATAAGGATGAATTAGAGTATTTCTATTCAAAAATGTTACTTGGAAGTTCCTTTAAGCGAATGGCGAGTATTTCCGATAGAGGTAGTAGAAGTAAATTTTTAAGGTTAAGTTACAAAAAAGTTGTGGAAAAGTTTCCACAATTTGCATGTAATCCATATTATAAAAATAAGGTAATTGGAATATATATGCGTTGCATGAACAATGTTACAGCCCCCTTTTTTGGAGATTTGTACTATATAATAAAAAAGATAAATAGATAGAATGGAGAAAATAGGATGACGACATCGGTTGTTCTGTGTACATATAATGGCGAAAAATATTTGAACGAGCAAATGGAATCACTTCGTAAACAATCAGTAAAAATAGATGAAGTTATTATTTGTGATGATTGTTCAACTGACAATACAGTACAGATAATCTGTGAGTTTATTAGTAGTAATGCGCTGGAACATAGTTGGAAACTTTTTGTCAATGAGAAAAATAAAGGATACGCTAACAATTTTCATGATGCATTGATGAAAGCAACCAAAGAGGTTATATTTTTCTGTGATCAAGATGATATTTGGCATGTTGATAAAATAGAAAAAATGGTTTCAATCATGGAACAAAACGCCGACATTTGCGTACTTGGAGCGGAGTTCGAAGATTTTGTTTCGTCAGAGGATGCTCCTGTTTATGCGAACAGAGCATTGGATGATGAGACTATCGAAAAGATTGAATTGAATAGAAAAACGATATTTATAGAAAATGGTTTTGAGGGATGCACTGAGTGTATTACAAAAGAATTTAGAGATGAAATTGCTAATTATTGGAAGAAAGGCATTGCCCATGATGAATTTGTTTGGAAGATGGGGTTATGCTATGAAGGGTGCTACCTTTATCATTCTAAATTATTAGATAGGAGGTTTCATTCTAATAATACATCTAAACAAAAATTGCATGATAAGGCAAAACGAATCCTTTTTCTGGAAAGGTTATTGGTTAGCCACGAGGCAATGCTAAGTTGTGCTGAAAAATATAATAACGCGGATGCAATGAGATTGATTGAAAAAAATATCAAACTAGTGAAATTAAGAGTTCGTCTATTAAAAAAATGTGACTTTTTCGCTTGGGTAATAGGTGTATTGCGATACATGAAATATTATCAAAAACCTAAATCTGCCTTAGTTGACTTATGGATTGCGATATATAGGAGATAATGCAAAATGATTATTAAATATAACTCGTTGAGCCAGATAGTCAGACCGTTAGTTAATGATGGTAAATTATCAGGACATGCTATCTTTGATTGGTTCTTGATGAGCATATTCATTTTTCCTCCGTATTTTGGAGTTGACTTAGGTATATTTGATTTGACGGCAAGCAGATTATTTCTCATTATGTCTTTGTATATTATATGGAATAGTCCATTCTGCAAACATAATTTTTTGAGCGTGCTCAAAATGAAAAATATGCTATTGGGGATGTTTTTTTTCTGGGGAGTTTGCGTGGTAGACAATGTTTATAGACGTAGTTTTGGGGGAATATTTCAGGTTTTAGTAGACACATTATTAGGCTTTTGGTTATTAGTTTATTTGTTTCTTTTTGAGTATGATTTGGGCGATGTAATAAGAAAGATACAGGCATATTCATTCTTTTTGGGTGTTATGGGATTCATAGAAGTAATAATAAAAAAGTCACCGTTTAGTTACTTGAATACGCTTCATTATGGACAGGAGACAGCCGAACGATTAGGACTTATTCGAATATGTGGACCGTGTACAACTTCAAATGGCTATGGTCTATTATTACTCATGCTTATTCCTTTAGCGTGTATAGATTATGATAATAATAGAATTAGCATTATGAAGAACAAATTATTGATTTTAATCTTGGCATGTAATGTCTTTTTTTCCGGGACTCGTCTTGCATTAGGGGTTATGTTTCTGGAACTTATAGTGATTATCCGCTTCGTTGAGGCAAAAGAAAGAAAAACTACGCTTTTTTTTGCAATGCTATTTGTTTTTGTTTTTGGCTTGATGCTTATAGTATTAAAAAACACATCCTTTGCCCAGTCAATACTGAGAGCACTATTTCAAGTAGTTGATACAGTTCTTGGAACAACATATGCTAATGCATATGGGTCAAGTAGCGAACAATTAGCCAGAAGTAACTACTATAGACAATTATTGCTTCAGGTGTTTAAACTGGATTATCTAAATCCGATTATGGGAAGAGGTTCAACATATTCATTTAGTTATGTAATTGAAGGATATTGGCTTCGTTCAGTCGACAATTATTATGTTCATATATATATCATGTATGCATATCCCGGCCTTGTCTTATTCTTGTTGATGACTTTGCAAATGCTGAGGTATATGCTTCAGGGAATAAAAAGGTATGATAGTGCAATAGTTAAAGGGTGTTTTATTGCGACAATTAGTTACTACATAGGATTGTGGTACTTGGATCAATTGCAAACATACAAAATAATGTATGTTATTTTTGCTGTTGTTGTATGCTTTTTATTCCGAAACAAGATGCAGGGTCTAGAAGTTATAGAATAAAATAGTGAGCAGGGAAATGGAGGACACTATTTATGAAGATTGTTATTTCAGGCGGTTGGGGATATGGCAACATCGGAGATGAAGTTATTGCAAAATGTACCAAAGCGTTGGTAGAAAAAACTTTTGAAAATGCAGAAATCATTTTTACGAGTTATGACACAAGAGACTTTTATTACCATCATTCGATAGAAGCACAAGAATCAGTGCATTCTATTTTGGAAAAACAAGAAGTGATAGAAATGTCGATGATAGCAGATGTACTTGATAATCCGGATAAATATGGTTTGCATGAATTTGTAGCTAACTTTTCTGAGGACACTTTATTTATTATGAGTGGCGGTGGATATTTTGATGGGAGATGGAAGACACAGTTCATTGCTAGGGTTTTAGAGATTGAACTCGCTGTGAAATATGGTGCAAAAGCAATAATCATTGGGCAATCGGTTGGTCCTTTTCTCTCAGAACAAGAAACATTTTGGGCAAAAAGAAGCCTAGAAAAATGTAGTTATATTTGTGTAAGAGACTATGCAACTAAAGAGTTTTTGCAACAATTAGTAGAGGGGATAGATATAAATACTTGTTGCGATTTAGCATTGATTATCTCGGATGTTTTCCCGATAAAGCCATGTGCAAATAAAAAATATATGTTTGTAGTACAAGAGTATGCCCGATATGTTAATAATGGAGTGATGAAGCATTATTCACCGAAAGTAGAGGCCTTGATAAAGAGGGTTACTTTGCGCAAGTGGAGATATGATCGTGCTTGGGTTAAACTGATACATAATATATTAAGTGATAAAGCGGAAGGAACATTGACTATTAATATTCAGTCGACAAATAGAAAAGCAAATGCCCATTATGTTGTGTATGCGAAAAATATATTAAAAAAATGCGCTTCACTCAGATTGTCTATTCAAAATCAAATGACAGTAGACGAGTTTTGCCAAGCGATAGCAACTAGCAAGGCTGTGATTAGTGTAAAAATGCATCCGCTGATTGTTGCAAGTTCGTATGGGGTTCCGGTTATTTCGCTGAGTCAGCATTATAAGATGGACGCGTTTATGGAGTGGATTAAGCAAGAAAATAGATGTTTTTGCAATAAAAACTTTCCTGTTGATATCATCACCCAGCTGGTTTTGTCGGAACCTAAAGACATAGATGGGGCTTTACGAGTTATTGAGGATAGAAAGATAGATATATATCATATGGGGGCTGAGATTATTCAGGCAATCAAATAAATAGGGATGTATATATGTTTAAATTATTTGAAAAATATAGCAAATTGCATATAGTTGCTAAAGCCTCGATATGGTTTCTGATATGTTCCTTTATACAGAAGGGCATTTCATTTATTACAACACCGGTTTTTGCTAGATTGCTTACTAAAGAGCAATATGGATTATACGGGGTGTATATTTCATGGCTGCAAATATTGACGATTGTGACAACATTTAGGTTGGATTATAGTGTATTTAACAAGGGAATGTCGAAATATCCAGAGGATCGAGACGGATATGCATCGTCTATGTTGGGATTAACTACAATTGTGACTACGGTGTTTTTAGTAGTTTATTTGTGCTTTAGAAGTTATATCAATGCTTTTACAGAACTGAGTACAGTAGTAGTATTAGGAATGATTTTGGAATTGTATGTGGTACCAGCGGTTAGTTTTTGGTCATTAAGAGAACGATACGAATTTCATTATAAAAATGTTGTTTTGGTAACTATCTTGATAGCGGTTTTCAATGCATTATTTGGTGTGATTGCAGTGTTAGTGGCGGAAGATAAGGGAACAGCGCGTGTGTTGTCTTGTGTTCTTGCACAGTTGTGTGTTGGAACAGTCATTTATATTCGAGTAATGACAAAAGGGCGTAAATTTGTACATATTCCATACTGGAAATTTGCTGTTCTTTTTAATATTCCGCTCATTCCACATTATTTTTCATCATATATAGTTGATCAGTCTGATAAGATAATGATCCAAAAATTGGTCGGATTAAGTGCTGCGGCATTGTATAGTATAGCGTATACGATTGGAGGAGTGGTTAAGATTTTCACTTCTTCGATTGCAAACACCCTTGTTCCCTTACATTATAGAATGTTGGAAAATCAGGAATCATACAAATTAAAAAGACAAATTGAATCAATTATGCTAGTCATTGCGGGGTTGATATTTCTATTTGCATGTTTTGGACCGGAAATAGTATGGATACTGGGAGGAAATAAATACATTGAAGCGATATATGTTGTTCCGCCGGTTTCTGCAAGTGTTTTCTTTTCGTTTCTTTACACATTGCTTGCAAATATAGAATTTTTTTATAACCAAAATAAGTTTGCGATGCGTATTTCTTGTGTGGCTGCAATGGTTAATTTAGTTTTGAATTTCATTTTTATTCCTATTTTTGGATATGTAGCAGCTGCATATACAACACTTTTTAGTTATATAATATATGCTGTTGGCCATATACTCTATGTCAATAAGGTATCGAAGATGGAGGTTGGTCAAAGATTATTTACTAATTACTTTTTGATTTTGTTGGGAGGTATTGTCACAGGGTGTTGTGCTTTAATAAGTTTGCTATATAAAAGCATGCTTGAGAGATATATTATGATGTTTGTTATTGTATGCATCATGCTGTTAAACATTAAGAGAATTATTAAACTATTAAAATAAATATTTAAGAGGATTTTTGATAATAATGGAATTCGAACTGTTCGAGAGAACCTTTAAGTTGTTGGTGGAAGAAAAACAGTGGGATAAGCTACGGAACATAGTAGAAATATATATGCTAAAAAATATTTATTTTTGGATTGCTGTGTTGATACTAGTTATATGCATATATTTCCAAGCAAAAATTCCGAAAATAAATAGTGACTTCCCTTGCGGGTATGTCACCAGTGTGTTGTATGCCTTATTTCTTTTGACTATTTTTGTTTTCTGCCGAAAAGAAGGGAAATATGGAATCCGTAAGTTTTCTATTTCTTATTACATAACCAAAACTGGATTTCATGAAGGCAACATTTTGATTGCCCTGTTTAATGTCGTAATGTTTATTCCAATGGGAGTGATGCTTGGTAGGCAATTGAAGAATAGAAGACATATCATGTTTTTTTTCTATTTGTTTTGCGGCGCGGGGATTGAATGGACTCAATACCTATTAAGTAAAGGTAATTTTGCGATAGCAGATATATGTATGTACATTTTGGGAGAGACAATAGGGTACTGGATGATACGGAGATGCGGTGACTGAAATGAGGAGGCGTGTTTGACATTATGAATAAGCAGAGGATTGAGTATATTGATGCAGCCAAAGGGCTTGGAATGATTTTGGTATGTATTGGACATGCAGTCACAAATGCTGTTTCTGTAATGGATGTAACCTATTTTCATACGCTGAATTTTATTTCTCAATTTCATATGCCTCTTTTTTTTGTTTTGAGTGGTATGGTATTTAGTGATAGTTATGTGGCGAGACCACTAAAAAACACATTAAGGAAGATCAAAGCGTATTATATTCCATTTGTAGCATATAATCTTCTTTTTGTGGGATTAAACAATTTGTTATATAAAGGGCATATGGTGGATGAATTCTACGATATATGGTCGTTTCTGCGAAAGATTATTAGTGTATTGACATTGCATGTACAACCAATAGGTGGAGCTATGTGGTTTATGCGTTCCTTGATGACAATGATTATAATGTTCATTTGGATTCGGTACTTTGCAAAAAAAATGTTTGGTGAAGAGAAACAGGAAATATTTGTTCTCCTAATAGTAGTTTTTTGTGCGTTGTTTGGTGTGTCTGGTAAATGCCCGACTGTTTTTAAAATGCATCGCAATTTTTATTATATGCCATTCTTATATTTAGGATTTTTAATTAAAAAAAATGGTTGGAATAAATATTTGTTAAAGTACAAGGTACAGTTCATTTTGGGAGGATTATCAATAAATGTAGTAATGGCCTTCATTTCTACTGTTGGTGTCATTGGAAGGGATACATTTCAAAAGTACGGTGTATTCTTGCTGGCGGCAGTCCCAGGTGCCCTTATGATATTAGCATTATCCCAATATGACAAGATTTGTAAAAACTCAGTGTTAAAATGTATTGGGAAAAAATCATTGGATATTATGGCACTGCATTTCTTATGTTTTAAGATAGTGAGTTTTATAATAATAAAGAGTTGCAATCTAGACATGGCACACATGGCTGATATTCCGGTTGTATTAGGTGTTAGCGGCATCTGGTGGTTACTGTATGTTATTAGTGGATTAGGAATGCCCATATTATTCAGAACGGGATTTAATCGCCTGTGGACCCAATATAAGGTAATATGTCAAAAAAGAAAAACTAATATTGGACAATAATGTTGTAAGAAGAGATTTTCTGCCCGAATAATTTATAGAGATGATGTGTTGTTGATGATAATAGATGGAGTTATGTCTATGAGCAAGGAATTAGAATACATGCTTTTAATGAGTGTTTGGAAAATGAGTGCCGAGCAGGAAAAAAAAGCAATAAAGTTATTTCAGGAAGGGTTGGACTGGGATGTTTTTCTTGCTGAAGTGAATCAAAATAGAGTATGGCCGTTAGTTCACTATAATATGAAAAGATATGAAATGATAGAATCAGATGCTTTTCAAAGTATTGCGAAGCGGGTTAATCAATGCAATTATGTTAGTATGAAATCAACAATGACACTGGCCAAAGTATTCAAGGTATTTGACGAGCACCGTATTGACGCGATGGTGTTGAAAGGGCCTACTTTATCTCAGAAAATCTATAATAATGTGTCTATGCGTTCATCCAAAGATTTGGATATTCTCGTAAGAGAGGAACAATTATTAGAAGCAGTTGATGTGTTGGAGTCGATAGGTTTTTGTTGCTCAGCAGCGTTGAAAACATCGAAGCGTCGAAAGTGTATTTTTAACAAACAAATAGCACATGACTTCTCGTTGTATGATGGTACAGTGGAGATTGAATTGCATTGGAGAACGGATTCTATTAAAGGTTTGACATTTGATACCATGTTTGAACAAAAAGAGTCAAGAATTTTGTGTGGAGTAAGGGTAGATATGCCAAATAGACTGGCCAACCTGTATTATTTGGTCTTTCATGGAGTTAAGCATGGTTTTTATCGATTAAAGTGGTTGTTAGACATATATGAGCTGCTGCAGAGAGAGGATTACCTAAATATACAGGAGTTGTATCACTATTTTACTCAAAAGAAAACAGGTTATATTTTGCTTGCCACATTAATGATTTTGCACTCATTAGGACTAATGGAGTTCCATCTAGAGGCGGATCAAAAGGAACTTGAAGCAGCAAAGAAGCTACACAATGCCATATGGTCAATCATCATTGCAGAAGATTTTGATACAAAGCAAACAATGAGAGCGGAGTTTACATCGGTCTTTTGGCGAGAATTAGAAAAGAGAAATTTAAAAGGAATAATGCCATGGTATGAGGTCTTGCAACCAGATGTATATGATTTTGAAGTAATTGACTTGCCAGATAGTTTGTTTTTTTTGTATTATCCGATAAGGGTAATGTATTGGGCTTGGAGAAAAACCCCTTTTTATAAGGGTGGATATCATGCAAATCGAATTGGAAATATCATGAAAAGATATTGAAAATAGAAGCAAGGATAGAGAGAAAATTTTCTTCATGTCTAGAACTCCAGAGATTTATTTTTGGTGGGGTTTAATCAAATTGGAGCGATTAGTCTGTGAAGAACTTCTAGGAGTAGTTTTGGCATGGGACAAGGCCATTATTGGTATTGAGTACACAGGCATTATTGGAGAAATGCTAGATTTTTGGACTCTTATAAAAATGACTAAATTGATTCTATTAGGAGAAAATACCATGTTAAAGAAATTGGCATGCGGATTCTTAATATTCATAGCATTGGTTATGTTGGTAGTATGTATTTTTTTGCATCAACAGAATAATAAAAAAGCAGAGGAACAACAGAAAAGAAACTTAAAACTGCAACAGGAAGTAGAACTGTATAGTGATGAGATTCAAAAGATATCAGCTGATTTGAAAGAGAAAAAGAATCAGTTACCACCCAAAATCCTGCCCGAAGTGGTAGTTGGGTTTACAATGTATTCACAGGAGGATCTAGCCTTGATTCAAGAGTATCTTGAGATGGTTAGGGAAGTAGAAGAGTGTTATCCCCTGATAGAGATTAGTTTAGATATAGCGGTAGAAGAAAAATTACAGTGGTTAAGGGATAGCAATATGTCTGGTTATGATGTTTTGCTGAAAGTGGATTGTTATAACGAGAACACTTGGAATGATATTGATGATGTGAAAGACGCTTTGAAGAAACATGGCTTTATGGGGGATGTTATTTCATTAGTGAAGGCAGAAGATAAGTCATTGGAATTCCTAGCGGATTTGAAAAAATATGGAAATGTGGGCTTTATATATGACGACGGGGGGTATGTTTCAGGACTCGCAGAAACTAAAACGCCATACCTATCATATATGCACATTATAGAGAAAGAAAAAGCAATGGCTATTATGCCTGATTTTTTGAGGACAGAGTATGCGACAGTGCTTATGATGGATGTCAGTGAAATGGAATGGTCGGAAGTTGATTATATGTTAACTTGGATATATTCAAACATGTCAGAAGGACGCTTACGGATTGGTTTGGCGGAGGAAACAATAAATAAACAAGAACATATAGAAGATGCCCGATGCTTGTATGAAAATGTGCTGATAGAATACGAAGAATATTGTGCGGAACAACAAAAAAAGATTGAAGAGTTGAAAATTCTAATTCAAGAAAAATATGCTATGACTTATTAGATGATATTTAGGCAGTGCTATAATTTGGGACTTGAGAACATGTTACGGGAAGTATATAATTTCTAAGAAAAGCAATATATTGAAAAATACTAATTTTCAATTAATAGGAAAGGGAACAAGTGGCAATATATAGAGCATTCGGGATGACAATTGCATCTGAAGTAGTATTGTACGCTGAAAGAACAGTTGTAGAAGATGCAGAAGTTATTATTCGTTTTGGTAAATGCCCTCCAATGACAGAAGAACCGCTGTTAGAATTGGACTGGGTAAAGGTTTCGATAAATCAGGCTATTCTTTTGGTGCCTGAAGTTGGTCTTTTTTTTGTTCATAATGGAAAAGAAATTATAATGGATATTATTGAAGGCGTGGATGAAGAAACTATTCGACTATATTTACTTGGGACTTGTATGGGGATTATTTTACAGCAACGCAAGAGGGTTGCCATGCATGGAAGTTGTGTATGCAAAAAAGGACACGCATTGCTGATTATGGGTGATAGTGGGGCAGGGAAAACATCGCTGGCTGCAGAATTTTTGGCAAGAGGTTGGAAACTTATGTCGGATGATGTTACTCCTATCCGAAATGAATCAGATTTCATGTATGTTCAATCATCGTATCCGGGTCAGAAAATGTGGGTTGATACTATTGAAAGAAGTCATTCCGAAGATAGAGTGGTTGATAGAGTCATTCGTGAAGACGATGGACGACAAAAATTTCAGCTAAATGCGAAAAAGGTGTTTGTCAACAAGGAATTGCCATTAAAATATGCAGTAATGATAGTTCCTCAAGGGGATACATTATGTATGGGAGAAATAACAGGTTTTTTAAAAACAGATATATTAATGCGTAATGTTTACAGACGGTATTTGGTGACAGATAAAGAGGGGCAGGTAAAACAATTTGATACATGTCTAAAATTAGCAAAACAAACCAAGATCTTTTTGATTGAAAGACCCTTAGAAAAAGAAACTATAAAGGAAATTGCGGATTGGTTGATAGAGAAGATGGAGAGTTAATATGAAATTGACTGATAAAGTGATGCAAAGACAAGATTTGGTATCTACTGACATGGATGGCGATATTGTGATGATGGATATCCAAAGTGGGAAATACTATAAGTTTGGCGGAGTGAGTGGTGTAATATGGCAGACTATTGAGACACAAATCTCTATTGATGCATTGGTTGAAAAACTTTTGGCTGAATATGACATTGCGAGAGGGGAATGTGAGAGCCAAACGATGACATTTATAGGGCAGTTAGTAGAAAAAGGTCTGGTGATAATATTTGAAGAATAAGTTAATTCATTTTTTCGTTTTGCCGTTTTGTCAGAAAAAAATGGTGATGGAGGTTATTTTCTTATCTGCGAGGTATAGGTGGCTTGTTAAACATATCCCGTTTAAGAAATACGCCGCTGATTTAGGTGACCAAGGGGAGAAAGTAGTCGATTATTCTGAGAAAGAGTGGAAGATTATTGCGGAAACAAAGTACTTCGTTGAGAAGATATGCAATAACATGCCTTGGGAATGCGTGTGCTTGGTCCGCGCCTTTAGTGCTAGCAGGATGTTAGCTAAACGAGATATAGTATGCAATACCTATATGGGAGTATGCAAGAATGATGCTGGTGGTATGTGCGCACATGCGTGGACTAAATGTGGAAACGAGTTTATAACGGGGGAGACGGGTGTAGAGAGATTCAAAGTCACAGGCATTTTTCACAATTTATAAAAGTGTTGACATGTAGATGAGGAAATGTTATAATCACATCGTAATTTGAGTAGTCATTTAAAAATGCAAGGAGAGTTATTATGAAAAAGTGGGAATGTTTAGCGGTTGAAGAGTTGGATATTTCGATGACTATGGGTGGAACTGGTAGTAGTTATAAAGAGGATCAAGACGGAAACTATGTATGTACTCTTAATTTGCATGGGCAACCGGATGGTTACTCGCAATGGGTGGCAGATCATTGGTCATCTTTTAAATCGGGTAGTACTCCAATTGAGGTTCCACGTAGCTAGTTGTAAAATAAAAAGATGTGTTTTGGCACATCTTTTTTTTGTGTTTTTATAGGGGAAAATAATAGTGCTTATATATGGTGTTTTAAGAAGAGAGCAAAAATTGCATAGAAATAGTCGCATTGATGCTTCGGTATATAATAAAGTGGAGATTACTGACAATAAAGAGTGGTTGAAATTAGATGATGCAAAGTTTATTGAAAGATTAACTTTGGAGAGAGATTATGATGGCCTAAAGATTGTGAATGGTGATTTTGCTGGGGCCGTGTGTGAAGATGACAGAATAATACTATTTCGAGATCATCTGGGCATTAAGCCACTTTATTACTACTGTGATGAAAAGATGCTTGCGTTTTCCTCTGACATTCGATATTTATGTGCGACCAAAGGAGTGAATCTTTCGGTGAACGAAAGATTTCTGTATTTATTGATGAGTGGTGGAAATCCATTGAGCCAGTCAGAAACAGAGTTTTGCAATATTCATTGTGTTATCCCTGGAACATGGTGCGAAGTAAGAAAAACAGAGAAAGGATTTGATATTACGGAGCACACTTATTGGAGGCCTGGTGAAAAAAAAATACAATTGCGCAATATAGCTGAATACAAGGCCGAACTCCGACATTTAGTAGAGGATGCAATTGATAAACGATTAGCTCTATTTTCTGGAACCGTCGGTGCAGAATTATCTGGTGGATTAGACTCTGGGGTGATTGATATTCTTATCAGTAGAATGGGAAGGTCGGTAAAATTTGTTTCTTGGTCGATGCCGTTTTATGAAAAACCAGAACAGTCCGTTGATGAGAGAAGAGTAGTGGAGGATATTTGTAAACAGGAACATACATTTTGCCAATATTTGGCGAAAGAAGATCGCGTGGATGTAGATGTGTTTAAGGAACTATATATTACTGCAGATACTCAGGAACTGGGCTATACAGCTAAAGTCATGAATGAGCAAGGAATTGCTGTCGTTTTTTCTGGACATGGTGGGGATGAAGGTGTTAGCCATAGATGCAATATCTTGGAACTCTGGTGTCATCATGAATATGCTAGTTTTTTGCGGGAGATTTATATCTCAACTAAGGGAAAGAAAATGCGTTTACTTCGAACAATTAAAAGAACATATCGGTATTTGACAAAAGTGTTGCCGAAATTGAAATGCGGATGGAGAAATAAAGGCGCAGATATTAGTTCATACATGAATCGAGATTTTGTAGCTAAAATGGAATTGAAAGTGAAACGACCGGCCCTTTTCTTTCCTTTTGATCCTATTTCATATGTTAATATGGGAGGAGTACGCCCTAGATTGGAAAATGCAGCATTTCAGGCGGGAAGATATGGCGTGCAATATGTTTTCCCTTACTTAGATTATCGTGTCATTGACTTCGCTTTATCAATTCCTAGACATATGTATTTACAAGATGGGGTGGATCGATATATTTTTAGAGAAACATTTAAAGATATTATGCCAGAGTCATTGCTAAAAGTAGACTACAAGGATTTTCCAAGTTTGCGGGATAATGACTATTCCAAACAAGGCGAGAATATAAAGAGTGAATTTGCTCAGAAAAGATGGGCAAAGGAATGTATTGAAAAATTTGACAGGCAGCGTTGGGGGAGGTATTTTGATTTTATCAAGTGCGAAAAACTATTAAGTACTTCTCCTGAACAATTGAACAAAACAGAACAGGAACGACAGTTCAATTTATTATCTTATTTAGGAAAGATATTGCTAATACAAAATATGCAGGATAATGCGGAGGCTTGGGGTGAAGAACAAGGTATTGATAAGATGTTTGCGGAATATTGAAGGGTAGAAATGAAGAATATGTGCTGAGAGAGGTAATCTTGCGATGAAAAAAGTAATTAAGAAAAATGCTTTGCTTTGGACGATGCAGAGAATAAGAAAAAGAATTCCCGCCATTATCAGTATAACAATTTTAAGCATGTTAAGTGCATATTTGAGTGTAAAGTTTGCATTGCAAACTCGAATGGTAATAGATTCAGCAATATCTGGAAATATGGCTGAATTTAAATTATCAGCAATGATGTTATCAATTTTGATTCTAGTCACAGTTCTAATTGGATTATTGTCTTCACACTTATCGGATAAGGTAAATATTGATTTAGATTGTGACATGAAAAAAATAATAATGCGTACAATTTTGAAGGGGGATTATCAAACCATCTCTGCTTATCACAGTGGTGATTTAGTCCACAGACTTAACGCTGATATATCAACCGTTAATCAATCAATTATGAGTATTGCGACGAGTTTAAGTTCCTTCGTAGTTCGAATGATTGCTGTAATTATTGTGCTATCTGGTGTATCATATCGATTCACAGTTGCATTGCTTTGTGTTAGTTTTTTTCTGGGTGGAGGAACATTGATTTTTCAACGGATGCTAAAAAAACTTCAAAAGCAGATTAATGATGCAAGCGGGCAAATATCTAGCTTTTTGCAGGAAGTGATTGAAAGGTTGTTAATTGTCCAGGCTTTGGATGTAGGGGATGCCATGGAGAAAAAAGCGGACATTCTTTTAGAGGAACGAAGAAAAATGCAGAGAAAACGTAAAAACCTCACTTTGTTATCTATGGCAGGGATGAATGTGTTTGGCCAATTTATCGCTTTTGTTACCCTTATATGGTGTGCAAATCAATTGCTGCAAGGTAAAATGTCATTTGGAACGCTAACGGCCACTACGCAACTTGCATCACAAATGCAAGCTCCTATAATAATGGTGCCACATTTATTGCGAGAGTTTATGGCTATGACTACCTCTGCAGAACGATTAATTGAAATAGAAGCAATACCTCAGGAGGAAAAGCAAGAGACATTGGATATATCTGCGATTTATGAGGAAATGCAGATTATTTATGCTGAGAATCTTTGCTTTGCATATAGTCGTGAGAGGGTGTTGGATGAAGTGTCATTTGAAATACCAAAGGGGGGATTAACAGTAATTGTAGGACAATCCGGTAGCGGTAAGAGTACCTTGCTGCGATTGTTACTAAGCGTTTTTATACCTAGCAAAGGAACATTAGGGATTGCAATGCGGAACGGCAGCAGAATGTCTCTTTCGAGAGACACAAGGCGTATATTCACCTATGCACCGCAGGGTAATTTGTTGCTCAGTGGCACGCTTAGAGAGAATATTATTTTTGCCAGACCGGATGCCACAGAAGAAGAAATCCAACAAGCAATCTATATTAGCGCAATAGATGACTACTTACCTCAGCTCCCGGAAGGACTTGATACTTATTTGGGAGAAAATGGCGGTGGATTGTCTGAGGGCCAAGCACAGCGTGTGGCATTAGCACGAGCTGTGTTAAGCAAGGCACCGATTCTTCTACTGGATGAAGTGACATCCGCATTGGATGGAGAAACAGAGCGTAAAGTGCTGGAGCGAATTCGGGCATTGAAAGACCGAACATGTATTGTTGTTACGCATCGCCCTGCTGTTTTGGAAATTGCCGATTTGACATTGAGTATTGTAGATGGAAGAATTGTAAAGTATTAAACAAAAGAGGTTAGCAATGGAAATAGATGTATTTGACAAAACAATAGTAAATGCATTTACGGAGAAATATGACCGTGAACCGGATGATACAGCATTTACTCCGTATCGTGTGAATATTATCGGCGCACATAGTGATTATGGTTTGGGTAAGATTACGGGCTTTACCTTGAACAAGGGAATTTATTTGGCTTATGGTATCAAAAAGAACGGCATTATTGAAGTGTTCTCGTTGCAGTTCCCGAAACGAGCGCAATGGGCACTGAATGATGTACCTGAAGTGAAAGTTGGAGATTGGGCGGACCATTTGCGAGGAGCAACAGTATCTCTAGCGAAGAGATATACTTTGCGTTACGGGATCTGCGGTGTTCTAGATGGAGAATTGCCTATCGGCGGCCTTTCATCATCGGCTGCGGTTATTATTACATTTTTGTGTGCACTGGCTAAGGTGAATAGTATTCAACTGGATTCCGAAGAATTGATTGAAATTGCAAAGGAAGCTGAGAATCAATATGTAGGAGTTGCCTGCGGCCGTAATGATCAGACCTGTGAGGTTTATTCCCGTAAAGATGCTCTCTTGTATTTTGATACTGCTACTTTGGAGAAGAAGCTTATTCCCAAGCATCCCAATATGAAACCTTATCGAATCGCTGTATTTTATTCCGGACAGTCGCGTTCCTTGGCTGGCACGAAACTGAATATGAGAGTAGATGAACTCCGCAGTGCGGCTTATGCGCTGAAAGCATTTAATGGTGATGAGTACGGTAAGTTTGCGGAAACCAATATTCGAGAGGTGCCTTACGAAGTATATTTGCAGCACAAGGACAAGTTGCCGGATACCTGGCGGAAGCGTGCTGAACATTGGTATGGAGAGCAGATTCGTGTGGAGAAGGCAGCACATGCTTGGGCTGAAGGTGATTTGGTGACTTTTGGTCAGATGTCATTTGAAAGCGGTTATTCTTCCATCTACAATTGGGAGACCGGTTCTCCTGAATTGCAGAAGATTTACGAGATTATGACTCATACCAAGGGGATTTATGGCGGTAGATTTTCCGGAGCCGGATTTAAGGGTTGCTGTGTAGCGATTATCAATCCTGACTATGCTGATGAGATTTTGGAGACTGTAGAGAAAGAATATCTGGAGGCTTTCCCCGAGATGGAGGGAAAATATGCCGGATTTATCTGTGAGACGGAGGATGGAGTGAAACTATGAAATGTTTGATTTTAGCGGCCGGTTATGCAACCAGACTGTATCCATTAACTGAGAATTTCCCTAAGCCTCTTTTGAAGGTTGGAGAGAAGACAATTATTGACTGGTTGATTGATGACTTGAGAACAGCAAATGTGATTGATGAGTTCGTTATTATTTCCAATCACAAGTTTGCACAGCATTTTAAAGAGTGGGCAATTGGCAAAGAGTATAAGGTATCTATAGTGGATGATGGCACTTCAACCAATGAGACCAGACTTGGTGCGGTCAGAGATATTGAGTTTGCTATTGAACAGCTTGGTATTGATGACGACATGATGGTATTGGCCGGTGACAATGTTCTCGATTTTTCTTTGACCCATTTCATGCGGTTTTGTAAGGAAAAGCATGCTTCTTGTGTCATGCGTTACTGGGAAGAGAATGTAGCGACATTGCCGAAGCGAGGCGTGTTGGAAATTGATGGCGATCGACTTATTGGTATGAAGGAGAAACCTGCCAAGCCGCAAACACAGTGGTGTTGCCCTCCGTTCTATTATTATACCAGAGAAGACAGCAAGCGAATTACAGAGGCGATTTCGGATGGCTGTGGAGTAGATGCCCCTGGTAGTTTCATTGCATGGCTGCTGACCAAGTCCCCCGTTTATGCGATGGAGATGCCCGGTAAAAGATTTGATATCGGTGATATTAAGAGTTATGAGGTAGTGAAAGCAGAGTATCAGGGGATTGTAAAATAGAGAATCTGACTATATTTTGCAGATTTCAAAAATAATTCTTGACTGTGCCCTAAGGTCACACTTTATAGTGTATACTATAAGGTAGCCCTTAGGGCATATTTATTGTTAGTGATTTGAGAAGGAGATTGACGATGAAAGGTATTATTTTGGCCGGTGGAGCCGGTACTCGTTTGTATCCGTTGACAATGGTAACTTCGAAGCAGTTATTGCCTGTTTACGATAAGCCCATGATTTACTATCCCCTGTCTACTTTGATGCTGGCAGGTATTAAGGATATTCTGATTATTTCCACTCCCGAGGATACGCCTCGTTTTGAGCATCTGCTGGGAGATGGCAGCCAGTACGGTCTGAATTTGAGCTACAAGGTTCAGCCCAGCCCCGACGGACTTGCGCAGGCATTCCTGCTCGGTGAGGAGTTTATCGGCGATGATGCTTGTGCAATGGTACTTGGCGACAACATTTTCTACGGCAACGGCTTCAGCAAGATTCTGAGAGCAGCAGTTGAGGATGCGGAAGGAGCGGACAGAGCGACCGTATTTGGTTATTATGTTAACGATCCCGAGCGTTTCGGTATTGTAGAGTTTGACGCAGACGGCAAGGTTATTTCCGTTGAGGAGAAGCCCGCGAAGCCCAAGAGCAATTACGCAATCACCGGTCTGTATTTCTATCCCAAGAATGTCTCAGCTATGGCGCATGAGGTGAAGCCTTCCGCTCGCGGCGAGCTGGAGATTACCACGCTGAATGAGATGTATTTGAAGCAGGACCGCCTGGATGTGCAGCTGCTTGGTCGTGGTTTTGCCTGGCTGGATACCGGTACTATGGACAGTCTGGTAGAGGCGGCTGATTTCGTACAGATGGTAGAGAAGCGTCAGGGCATTAAGATTTCTGCGCCCGAGGAAATCGCGTACAAGAACGGCTGGATTTCCAGAGAGAAGCTGTTGGAGAGCGCAGAGCGTTACGGCAAGAGCCCTTACGGCGCGCATCTGAAGGCAGTTGCAGACGGCAAGGTTCGTTATTAATCATTGACTAAAGGAGTATTGAGAAGATGAAGAAGTATTTGATTACCGGTTGTGCCGGATTTATTGGTTCCAATTTTGTTTACTATATGCTGAAGAAGTACGAGGATATCCTCCTTGTAAATCTGGACAAGCTGACCTACGCAGGTAACCTGGAGAACTTAAAGGGCGTGGAGGGAGATCTCCGTCATGTCTTCGTACAGGGCGATATCTGTGACAAGGAGCTGGTTGCTTCCCTGATGGAGAAGTATGATTTTGATTATGTCATTAACTTTGCTGCAGAGTCTCATGTAGACCGTTCCATCGCGAATCCTGAGATTTTCGTGCAGACCAATGTTATGGGTACCGTTAACCTGCTTCAGAGAGCGAAGGAGGCCTGGTACAACGCAGAGACCAAGACCTGGAAGGAAGGCAAGAAGTATCTGCAGGTAAGTACCGATGAGGTTTATGGAGCACTTGGCGCAGAGGGTTACTTCATGGAGACAACACCTATCAATCCTCACAGCCCTTATTCTTCCTCAAAGGCAAGCGCTGACCATTTCGTTCAGGCTTTCCATGACACCTACGGCATGCCTATCAACATCACCAGATGTTCCAATAACTACGGCCCTTATCAGTTTCCTGAGAAGCTGATTCCTCTGATGATTAACAATGTGAAGAATCACAAGCAGCTGCCCGTTTACGGCGACGGTATGCAGATTCGTGACTGGCTGTATGTTGAGGATCACTGCAAGGCAATCGATATGGTAGCAAATGACGGTAAGATCGGCGAAGTTTACAATGTAGGCGGTCACAACGAGCGCCCTAACATCTTTATCGTTAAGACCATCATCGAGCAGCTTCACGACAGACTGCAGGATGCAGGCATCAGCGAGGCTCTGATCAAGCATGTCGAGGACAGACTGGGTCATGACCGTCGTTACGGTATCGATCCTACCAAGATCAAGAACGACCTCGGCTGGTATCCCGAGACTCCTTTCGAGAAGGGTATTGTGCTCACTATCGACTGGTATCTGGAGAATGAAGAGTGGATGAACAATGTGACCAGCGGTAACTATCAGAAGTATTATGAGGATATGTACAAGGCTAAAATGTGAAAATAAATTTTCACATGCAAATTTGTGCCTTCGGCCCAAAGTTTGCAGGCTGTGAAAGGCGATAGATATGAAATTTTTCGTAACGGGAGTCAATGGCCAGTTGGGCCATGATGTCATGAATGAATTGGCAAAAAGAGGTCACGAGGGCGTGGGAAGCGATATCGCTGCTGAGTACGCCGGCGTGGCAGATGGGTCTGCTGTGACTGCAATGCCTTATGTGGGACTGGATATCACGGACAAGGACACTGTGACGGCTGCAATCGAGGCTGTGAAGCCTGATGCAGTGATTCACTGCGCTGCCTGGACTGCTGTAGATATGGCAGAGGATGACGACAAGGTAGATGCGGTTCGCAGAGTAAATGTTGGCGGCACTCAGAATATTGCAGATGTCTGCAAGGCGTTGGGCTGCAAGATGCTTTACTTAAGCACTGATTATGTTTTCGACGGTCAGGGTGAGAAGCCCTGGGAGCCGGATTGCAAGGAATACAAGCCTCTGAATGTTTACGGTCAGACCAAGCTGGAGGGCGAGCTGGCAGTCAGCAATACTCTGGAGAAGTATTTCATCGTACGTATTGCATGGGTATTCGGCCTGAACGGCAAGAACTTTATCAAGACTATGATTAATGTGGGTAAGACGCATGAGGAGGTACGCGTGGTAAATGACCAGATTGGTACCCCTACCTACACCTTTGATCTGGCAAGACTTTTGGTTGATATTTGTGAGACTGAGAAGTATGGCTATTATCATGCAACCAATGAGGGAGGCTATATTTCATGGTATGATTTCTGCGTAGAGTTTTACAGACAGTACGGTCTGGCCACAAAGGTAACTCCCGTGACTACCGCGGAGTATGGCCTGAGCAAGGCGGCGAGACCCACCAACAGCAGGCTGGACAAGAGCAAGCTGGTTGAGATGGGCTTTACCCCTCTGCCTACCTGGCAGGACGCAGTCAGCAGATATTTGAAGGAGGCGAATCTGTAATGGGACAGATCACTGTTGAGAAGAATGTTGCAGGCATCGAAGGCCTGTGTGTAATTACGCCTGCGGTTCACGGCGATAACCGCGGATATTTCATGGAAACTTACAGCCAGCGCGATATGGAAGAGGCCGGCATTAATATCAATTTCGTGCAGGACAATCAGTCTATGAGTGTGAAGGGCGTGCTTCGCGGTTTACATTTCCAGAAGAACTTTCCTCAGACCAAGCTGGTTCGCGCCATCAAGGGCACTGTATTTGATGTGGCTGTTGACCTGCGTGCAGGCTCTGCAACCTACGGCAAGTGGTACGGCGTGGAACTTAGCGAGGAGAACAAGAAGCAGTTCCTGATTCCTAAGGGCTTTGCACATGGATTTTTGGTACTGACCGAGACCGCTGAGTTTTGCTACAAGTGTGACGACTTCTATCATGCAAATGATGAGGGTGGCCTGGCTTGGAATGATCCCGAGATTGGCATTGAATGGCCCATGCTCGCAGGAGAGTACAAGGGCAGTGCGTCCGGTGAGGGCTACACTGTTGACGGTGTGGCACTGAACCTCAGTGACAAGGACCAGAAGTGGGTCGGTTTGAAGGATACATTTAAGTTTTAACTATTTCGCTGTTGGATTGGAAGGTTTTAGTTATGCGGCGCAAGATGAGTAGTATTATTATGATTGGCATATGGGGCGTGCTGTTGCTTGGCTTATTGGCATTGCATTTTATCCCCGGCGTGCAGCATTTTTTGGTGGCGGCAGGTGAATTTGTCCTGAGAAGAAGCTTGAATGAACCAATCTGGGTTGAGAGGTTTACATCTTGCTGGATGTTGTTTTTTATCTTTGCAGTCTGCTTTTTCGGTGGGGCAATTATTGCGAGAAAGAAATGGAAGATTCCATTCCTGTTATGCGCCAATTTGTTCCTGAACTGGTTCATGATGGAATATGGAATTGTCTATACCGCCGGAAAACACTATGACAATAAAATATTGATACTTAGTATTTTGACTTATGCCTCCGTCATTTTTGTGCTGATTATTATTTCACAGAGAGTCTGGCTTTCCGGAGTAATTGGGACAACGATTCTGTTTCTGTATTCGATAGCGAATTACTACACGATTAAGTTTCATTCGTCACCGCTTACGCTGCTGGAAGTGCGAAATGCGAAAACAGCGCTGAGTGTATTTGGAAATTATGACCTTACTCCGGATTCATATGTTTTTTCAAGAGTATTGTTATTTGGTGCCTCCATTTCTGTATGTATAGTTGCTTATTTTTATGAGAAACGAGAGGAAGCAACCGAGAAAAAGATAATTCTACAGCGCGGTTTGTTGAGAACTGCGATTTTACTTCTACTGATTCTGGGTACATATTATTTTGGGTATTTCGGAAGAAACCCCATAAAACCACCGGAGTTTTTGAATTGGTCATGGGAATACTCTGCGGAAAAGTATGGGCTGTCCGGTATAATTGTAGAGTCAACGGTAACAGCGTTTAAGAATCCTATTATAGAACCCATAGGACTTAAAACAACTGAACTTCGGGATATAAATGCTTTATATGATGAGGCAAAACATACTAAAAAACCTGATGTAATTGTAATATTGAATGAATCATTTTTTGACTTGAGAAGAGTTGTTAACTTGGAAACTGATACTGATTTCCTGACAGAGTATGATTCACTCCAGGCAATAAAAGGATATGCGGTTGCTCCAAATATGGGAGGAAAAACTAATTCGAGCGAGTACGAGCTGCTGACGAGTAATTCACACAACCTCGTGAATGGAACTCCTTTTCAGGTTTTAGATTTAGAAAATATAAATTCTATTGTTTCAGTCATGAAAAATAATGGTTATGAAACGCTTGGATTCCATACAGAGCGTTCGTCCAACTATAATAGAGCGGTTGCATATAAATGTATGGGCTTTGACCATATATTCTTTGGCGAAGATATTACATTGGAAAATAATGTGTATGGTACAAGATGGTATTTGTTAGATACAGCGGCGTATAAATATCTGACAAATTGGTATGAAGAAATGGGTGAGGGACCTCGATTCTGTTATTTATTGACGACACAAAATCATGGGGGATATACCTTAAACGATGATCAATTGGATACGGTGCATGTGAATGGCGATTACGGAATAAGCGGAAGTGAGATGAACGAATATCTTACCTCCATAAAACAAAGTGATGGAGCCATAAGAGAACTGATTGAGTACTACAAAAAATGTGACCGTGATGTTGTGATATGCTTTGTTGGGGACCATAGTCCTCCGTTTATAAGCAACATGGACATTGATAAGGCTGATGATGTGGAGGCTATGATAAGCGAAAGAGCGACCCCGTTCTTTATATGGTCGAATTTCGAGGAACATGACGATAATATCGGATATATCGGAATGATGCAGCTTCTGCCGTATATGATGGAACAATATGAAATTGTCGCTTCTCCTTATTATGGTTATTTGGAGAAATTGCGAGATGACTATCCGGTAATTGCTAATGGTTTGTACATAGACTCAAATGGAAAGAAATGCTTGCTTGATATGAACAATTATGATGGCAGATTACGGGAATATTTCAATTTGGAGTATATGTACATAAAAGGGGACTGATTAGTCTGTAGAATGGACGAAACGAGGGCTTGACCATGAAAAAGGACGGATATTATTCCAGCGGTACTTTTGCAAATATGGCGCATGTAACGAAGAAAACATTGCGCTATTATGACGAACACAATATCCTGAAGCCCTCCGTTGTATTGGAGAATGGTACGAGATATTACACAGACAATGATTTCGCCAGATTGCAGCAGATTATCTTCCTGAAGTATTTGTCATTCCCCTTGGCGGATATCAAGGAACTGACCGTAAGAAGCGCAGATAAGGAACTGTGGATGGAGTCGCTGAAGATGCAGACAAACCTTCTGGAGGAGCACATCGAGCAGATGAGCCTGATGAAACAGTCTTTGCAGGAGGCGCAGGAAGCTATTGCAGAGGGCCGAGAGGTTAACTGGAGTGATATGCTTCTGTTGGCCAACAGCAATGAGATGGAACAGAAACTCAAGAAACAGTATTTGAATTCATCCAATATATCAGCACGTATCAGCCTGCATAACGAGTATTCCCTGAATGAAGAGGGATGGTTCCCCTGGCTGTATACAAAGGCAGAACTTATGCCCGGTGAACGAGTGCTGGAGCTCGGTTGCGGCGATGGTGCATTCTGGCTGCAGAACGCGTCTGAATTGCCGGAAGGATTGTCGGTGCTGTTGACTGATATTTCCGATGGCATTGTGCGTGAAACGGGTAAGAAGCTGGATAAACTGGGGAATGTGGAATGTCGCGTGATGGATGCGCATTATATCAATGCGGAGGATGATTCCTTTGATGTGGTGCTTGCCAATCATATGTTGTTTTATTGCGAGGATCTGGCAAAGGTATTTGCAGAGATTAAGCGAGTGCTGAAATCCGGTGGAAGACTGGTTTGCAGTACTTATGGTGCGGCACACATGCAGGAAATCAGCAGCCTGGTCCGTGAATTTGATGATAGAATTGCCCTGTCGGCGGATGTGTTGTATGAACGCTTTGGTAAGGAAAACGGCGAAGAAATTCTGAAGGAATACTTCACTGATGTTAACTGGCAGCAGTTTGAGGACGGACTTCTGGTGACGAAGCCGGAGCCGCTGGTTGCCTATATTCTTTCCTGCCACGGCAACCAGAACAGATACATTGTAGATAAGTATCATGAGTTTACTGCATTCGTAAAAAAGAAGACGGAGAAGGGGTTCCGGATTACCAAAGATGCAGGTGTGTTTATTGTGAGAGTATAGTGCTCAACCGGTTCGCCAGCGTTTGCGGTATTCGCTGGGGCTGATGCCTTCTACCTGCTTGAAAACACGGCTGAAGTAATAGCCGGATCCAATGCCGCATTCCAGACCGATTGCGTCAGCAGTCAGGTCAGAGAAACGAAGAAGAGACTTCGCACGGGTAATTCGCAAATCAAGAAGGTAGTTATTGATACTGGTGCCGAATTGCTCCTTGAAGATGCGGGTTAAATAGAATTTGTTGATATAGTAGCGCTGGGCGAGATCGTCCAGCGTTATTTTTTCGGTGAAATTTGCATCGAGGTAGGTTTTGAGGGAAAGAAGGTCGCTCTTTTTGCCGCGGTTGTCCGCATTTTCTGTCTGCCAGGCATCCTGCATGAGAGTAGTGAGAAGAGATGCCAGTTCAGTGTTAATTTCCATGTCTCGAACATAAGAGGAGCCGGAAGCAATATTGTACAGAGTCTGATAAGTGACATCATATTGCGGGTAACTTTGTGAATGGAAAGCCGGTAAGCCACCGCGCTCACGATATTTTTCGTAGATGTCAGAAATGGTGGGACCATAAAAATGAATCCAGGACAGCTTCCAGAGATTGTCGGGGTTGCTGATGTGGGAGTATTGCTTGCGGCAGTCGATAAAAACGCAATCACCGGCCTGCAAATCATAGCTTTCGCCTTCGTAATGCAAAGTACCGGCCCCGGAGCGAACGACAAAGAACAGGAAGGATTCCAATTGTACACGGCCACTCAAATGGGAACTGACGGCCTGAAGTGTACCAATTTCTTGCAAATATAGGAGGGATTGCTTTGCAAAATGGGAAGGGGTATGAATGATTCTGGAAGTATTGGTCGCATTACTGCGAAAAAATTCTGCGGGCATTTTGGCTTCCTTTCGGTATTTTGTCAGGGTTTTCAGTCGATAGACGGTATTGAATAGGATAATTTTACTTTGAAAAATACAAAAAGTCAATATTGTGCAAGGAATAGGCAATAACGTGAATTTAATGTGCAGAACAGAGGGTGTATGATTTCGACGAATCAATTAACACTATTTACAAAGAGACTTTATTTTACGGAGGAAAATGAAAATGGCAAAGACAGCATTAATTACCGGTATTACAGGTCAGGACGGTTCTTATCTTGCAGAGTTCCTGCTGGAGAAGGGCTACGAGGTTCACGGTATCACCCGTCGTGCTTCTATTTCCAATACCGCGCGTATCAATCATATCATTGACAAGATTACACTGCACGACGGAGATTTGAGCGACAGCTCCTCTATCATGCGTATTATCAATATCTGCCAGCCTGATGAAATCTACAATCTGGCTGCACAGTCTCATGTACAGGTTTCTTTTGACGTTCCTGAGTATTCAGGAGATGTAGATGCAATCGGCGTTCTTCGTATTCTGGAGGCTTGCCGTATCCTTGGCATCGAGAAGAAGGTTAAGGTATATCAGGCATCTACCTCAGAACTTTACGGTAAGGTTGAGGAGGTTCCTCAGAGAGAAACTACTCCTTTCCATCCCTACAGCCCTTACGCAGTAGCAAAGCAGTATGGTTTCTGGATTACCAAGGAGTATCGTGAGGCTTATGGTATGTTCGCTGTAAACGGCATTCTGTTCAACCACGAGTCAGAGAGAAGAGGCGAGAACTTTGTTACCCGTAAGATTACTTTGGCAGCAGGCCGTATCGCAGAGGGCATCCAGGATCATCTTGAGCTTGGCAACATGGACAGCCTTCGTGACTGGGGTTATGCAAAGGATTATGTAAAGTGCATGTGGCTCATCCTTCAGCAGGAGACTCCCGATGATTTCGTAATCGCTACCGGTGAGCAGCACACTGTACGTGACTTTACCGAGAGAGCATTTGCAGCTAACGGCATCAAGATTCGTTGGGAAGGTACCGGCATTGACGAGAAGGGATACGATGTTGAGACCGGAAAAATGGTAGTATGTGTAAATCCTCAGTGGTTCCGTCCTACCGATGTTGATAATCTTTGGGGAGATCCTACCAAGGCTAAGACTGTTCTCGGTTGGAATCCTCAGGAGACCTCTTACGAGCAGCTGGTTGAGATTATGGCAAAGCATGACCGTAAGCTTGCAAAGCAGCAGAAGGCCATGATGGAGGCACAGTAAAATCATGATGGAGAAAAATGCGAAAATTTATGTAGCAGGTCATAGAGGAATGGTAGGCTCCGCTATCGTTCGTGAATTGCAGAGACAGGGCTATACCAATATCATTACCCGTACTCATGCGGAACTGAATCTCTGCCGTCAGGATGATGTAGAAAAGTTCTTTGCAGAAGAGAAGCCTGAGTATGTTTTCCTGGCAGCAGCTAAGGTTGGCGGTATTATCGCAAACCAGTCTGCGCTTGCTGATTTTATGTATGACAATATGATTCTGGAGATGAATGTAATCCACTCTGCATGGCAGAACGGCTGTAAGAAGCTTGAGTTCCTGGGCTCTTCCTGCATTTACCCCCGTATGGCACCTCAGCCTATGCCTGAGAGCTGCCTGCTGACTTCTGAACTGGAGAAGACCAATGAAGCATATGCGTTGGCAAAGATTTCCGGTCTGAAGTACTGTGAGTTCCTGAACAAGCAGTATGGCACCGACTATATTTCCGTAATGCCTACAAACCTTTACGGACCTAATGATAATTATCATCCTACTCATAGCCATGTTCTTCCTGCGCTGATTCGTCGTTTCCACGAGGCAAAGGAAGCCGGCCTTAAGGAAGTTACCTGTTGGGGTGACGGTTCTCCCCTGAGAGAGTTCCTGTATGTAGATGATCTTGCAAATCTGTGCGTATTCCTGATGAACAATTATTCGGGTGATGAGACTGTCAATGCAGGTACCGGTAAGGAACTTTCCATCAAGGAACTGACCGAGATGGTAGCAAAGGTTATCGGTTACGAGGGCGAGATTAAGTGGGATACCACAAAGCCCAACGGAACTCCCAGAAAGCTGTTGGATGTATCCAAGGCTGAGAAGCTTGGCTGGAAGTACATGACAGAGCTTGAGGATGGTATCAGATTGTCCTATGAGGACTTCCTGAACAATCCCATGAGAGCAGAGAGATAGTTTAAAAAGAATACAGCCGCTGCACTATATATGCGGCGGCTGTTTGTATATGAGGAGGTATATTAGGGTGAATATTGTATTGTTATCCGGTGGCTCAGGCAAACGTCTGTGGCCTCTTTCCAACGATATCAGATCGAAGCAGTTTATCAAGATTTTTAAGAAAGAGGATGGCGAGTATGAGTCTATGGTACAGCGTGTGTACCGTCAGATTAAGACTGTTGATTCTGATGCAACAGTTACCATTGCAACCTCTAAAACACAGGTTTCTGCAATTAATAACCAGCTGGGAGAAGGCGTAGGTATCTCCGTAGAGCCTTGCCGTCGTGACACCTTCCCTGCAATTGCGCTTGCAACTGCTTATCTGGTAGATGTGATGAAAGTGAGTCCCGAGGAATCGGTTGTAGTCTGCCCCGTAGATCCCTATGTAGAGGATGATTATTTTGTCGCCTTGAAGAAGCTTTCCGAGCAGGCAGACAAGGGTGAGGCAAACCTGGTGCTGATGGGTATTGAACCTACTTATCCTTCTGAGAAGTATGGTTATATTATTCCTGAGAGTGCTGATTTCACTGCTTCCGTAAAGACTTTTAAAGAAAAGCCCACCGCTGATGTGGCTGCTGAATATATTAAGCAGGGTGCACTTTGGAATGGCGGCGTATTTGCATATAAGCTTAAGTATGTAATGCAGAGAGCACATGAACTGATTGACTTCACAGACTATCAGGATTTGTTTGACAAGTATGATACTTTGACCAAGATTTCCTTTGACTACGCAGTAGTAGAGCATGAGGAGAAGATTCAGGTACAGCGTTTTGCCGGCGAGTGGAAGGATTTGGGCACCTGGAATACTTTGACGGAAGCAATGGTTGAGGATATTGTAGGTAAGGGTGTCGTGAATGATACCTGCAGAGGGGTCAGCATTGTGAATGAAATGAATGTTCCTGTTCTTGCAATGGGACTTCATGATGTGGTTATTTCAGCATCTCCCGAGGGTATTCTGGTTTCCGATAAGGAGCAGAGCTCTTATATCAAGCCTTTTGTAGATAAGTTTGAGCAGGAAATTATGTTCGCTGAAAAGTCCTGGGGCAGCTATAAGGTTATGGATGTGGAAAAAGGTTCCATGACCATTAAGGTTACCTTGAATGCGGGCCACAGCATGAACTATCACAGCCACAACAGCCGTGATGAGGTTTGGGTTGTTTTGTCAGGAACCGGAAAGACGGTTGTAGATGGCAATGAGAAGGCTGTAAAGCCCGGTGATGTCATTACTATGAGCGCAGGATGCAAGCATACCGTTATGGCAGACACTGAACTGAAATTGATCGAGGTTCAGCTGGGCGATGAGATTTCCGTTCGTGATAAGCAGAAGTTTGACTTGGAGGGTTAATGATGGATTACAAAGCAGAATACAGCCGTTGGTGCGAATTGGCTGTTGAAGATGGATTAAAAGAGATTCTCGCAAACTATACGGAAAATCAGGTAGAAGATGCATTCTATCGTAATCTGGAATTCGGAACAGGTGGACTGCGCGGAACTATTGGCGCCGGCACCAACAGAATGAATGTTTATACTGTTGCAAAGGCTTCTCAGGGTCTTGCAGATTATCTGAACAAGACTATAAAGGAGCCCAGTGTTGTAGTCGGTTATGATTCCCGTATCAAGTCTGATGTGTTTGCAAAGGTGGCTGCAGATGTGTTTGCGGCAAATGGCCTTAAGGTATACCTGTGGCCGAATCTGAATCCTGTGCCTACGGTCTCTTTTGCAACCAGATATTTACAGGCTTCAGCAGGTGTTATGGTGACTGCTTCTCATAATCCTGCAAAGTATAACGGATATAAGGTATATGGCGCAGACGGATGTCAGATTACTACCGAGGCGGCTGCAGAGATTCTTGCAGAAATCGAGAAACTTGATATCTTTGCTGATGTTAAGAAGGGCGGCGACGAGAGTAGAATCGAGGCAATCAAGCCTGAAGTTCTTACCGCTTTTATCGAAGAGGTGAAGGGCCAGTCGGTGCTGTTCGGCGAAGAAGTTGACAAAAATGTGGCTATCGTATACAGCCCTCTGAACGGTACCGGATATATTCCCGTTACCAGAACTCTTTCTGAGATGGGATATACCAATATTACGCTTGTTGAGGAGCAGAGACTGCCTGATGGCAATTTCCCTACCTGCCCTTATCCTAATCCCGAAATCAAGGAAGCAATGGCGCTTGGTATGGAGTATGCGAAGAAGAATAATGCAGACCTGCTGTTGGCTACCGACCCTGACTGTGACCGTGTAGGTATTGCGGTGAAGGATGCAAACGGAGAGTATCAGCTGCTTTCCGGCAATGAGGTTGGTTTACTTCTGCTGGATTACATTTGCTCTCAGAGAATCAAATATGGCAAGATGCCCGCAGACCCTGTTATGGTAAAGACTATTGTAACCATGGACCTTGGTCAGCGAATTGCAGAGTATTACGGCGTTCGTACCATCGATGTGCTGACCGGATTTAAGTTCATCGGTGAGCAGATTGGCCTGTTGGAAAAGAACGGCAAGGCAGACAGTTATATCTTTGGTTTCGAGGAGAGCTACGGTTACCTGACCGGTTCTTATGTAAGAGATAAAGACGGCGTTAACGGCGCTTACATGATTTGTGAAATGTTCAGCTTCTACAAAACCAGAGGCATCAGTCTGCTGGATAAGCTGAATGATATTTACAAGCAGTTTGGCTATTGCCTGAATACCTTGCATTCCTTTGAATTTGAGGGCGCAGCGGGTTTTGTGAAGATGCAGGAAATTATGAAGGAGTTCCACAAGGGGCTGGATGTAATCGGCGGCAAGAAGGTTGTCACTATGCTGGATTACAGCAAGGGTCTGAACGGATTGCCTAAATCTGATGTGCTGAAGTATCTGTTGGAGGGCAATTGCTCTGTAGTTGTCAGACCCAGCGGAACAGAACCTAAGCTGAAGACTTACATCAGCATCAGCGCAGAGAGCAAGGAAGAAGCTGTAAAGCAAGAAGCAGTTGTTGTAGAGGAACTGAAGAAGTTCTTTGCGTAATTCGACGCTGAAGGCATTATTGAGAAACAGAGGTTACATTCTATGGAACATTGGAAAGTTCTGGGTTCGGAGCAATTGATTGAGAATCGTTGGATTGGGATTCGAAAAGACAAAGTAGAGCTGCCAAATGGGCTGCAAATTGACGATTTTTATACGGTAACGATACCGGATGCCGCTGCAATTGTGGCGCTGACTCCGGACCGCAGAATTGTCCTGAAAAAAGAGTTTAAATATGCTACAGGTGAGGATCTGATTGAAGTACCTGCAGGTATGTTTGAACCGGATGAGAAGGACGGACTGGAAGTTGCAAAGCGAGAACTCTTAGAGGAGACCGGATATACTTCGGATGAGTGGCAATATCTGGGAGCAACGGTGGAAAGTTCTTCAAAACTGACCAATAGAATGCATATTTATTTTGCGGATAATTGCAGAAAAGTCAGCGAGCAGCAGCTGGATGCCACGGAAGTGGTAGAAGCTCTGGAAATACCTTTTTCAGAGGCAATTGAGATGGTAATGCGAAACGAAATCTGCTGCAACAGTACGGCTCATGGTATTTTGAAGGTGGCCAGGATGTTGGGTGTGTAAGCATTGCTCAATTTCGAGAAAAGTGTTAAAATAGAATAGCGTATACTTTCTGAAAGGAGAGCACAAACGTATGAAAAATAAAATATGGATTGTGGTCTTCTTTTTTGTTACTTTCTTGATGGTAATTCCACCTCGCGATACTCGGGATGATGGATATCATTCTTCCGAACTGAAGCTGCAAAACATTGAAAAGGATATGTACACAATCAGTGTATACACAGATGAAGAAGGAAGAATCATTAAGCCGGCAAATGTGGGTTATTCTGTAGTTATAAAAGACAAAGATGAACAGGGGCGGAATGTGTTGGAGCGCTATTTCCTGACAAAGAGCGTAAAAACGGTTTCAGAACTTGCGGCGATGGATGTGGCCGCTGCAGAGCGTGCATTGGAACCGAAAGAACAATGGGGTAACCATTACGGAATTCAGCGTGAATACAATGAAGCCGGCGAATGTATTCGGTATTTCTATTTGGACTTACAGGGAAATCCGATGAATGTTACTTCCGGTATCTGCGCTGTTGTTACAGAGTATGACGAATATCATCGCAGGGCAAAGGAAATGTACTTTGCTGCATCAGGGGAACCGATTTCGAATACCTCTAAGATATGGGGACAGGCGTTTACTTATTATTCTTCTGACCAGGCGGCAATGGGAGAGGAGGAGCCGGTAGATGCGGGCCCCAGCTGGTTGATTGAGACAGTAACCTCATTGAATCGAGAAGGGGAACCTATGGACTCACCCTCCGGATATGCTGTGGTGCGAAGATTCTACGGTGAGGATAAGCGGACGAATCGCGAGTTGTTTTATGATTCAAATGGGCAGCCAATTGCAAATAAGCTGGGCGCATACGGACAGGATTATACCTATGACGAACTGGGCAGGCAGATAACCTGCACCTATCTGAACAAGGAATGTAATCCTACACTATGCAATAAAGGATACAGTAAATTAGTTCGAACTCATTTTAAAACCAATGCCACAAAAACAGAAATGTATTATGTGGTGGATGGTTCCCCGGCAGTGCTTTCGCATGGGGAATCCGGGATTTATTGTAAATCAACAGCGACACAGTATCTGAATGCTGAGGGGAGAGTAATCATAATTCTTGACAATTTCCTTCGGGGGAATCCTTTGTTAGTGATTGCCTTTGCATTGATTATCTGGGCTGTCAGTTCAAAAATGAGTAGAAAATGGAATGGGTTGCTCTTGGCAGCATATGTTCTGTTTATTTTGTATATGACGCTGCTGAACAGAGAGTTTATGGCAGAGGCTGTAAAACTGGATTTCGCCAAAACACTGAAGGCTATGTTTTCCAGTCATGTTATGCGCGTGCAGGTAATAGAAAATATTTATCTGTTCCTGCCGCTTGGCGTGATTTTATACCACATTACCGGACGCAAAAAAGTGATTTTGTTGGGCATTTTATTTTCATTCCTCATTGAAGTAACGCAGTATGTAACCCATTTGGGATCCGCGGAAGTAATGGACGTGCTTTCGAATGGATTGGGGGCTGCGATTGGTGTTGGAATGGGAAGAAAACAAAGAAAATAGAGGAATTGGTATGAAGAAGACAGGTATATTGACTCTTCATAGGGCAAATAATTTTGGTGCAGTATTGCAAAATTATGCATTGCAGCAAGCTATACGAAAATTGGGTGTTGAGTGTGAAACGGTAGATTTTCATATTGAACGAATTGATAAAGAGTATGCTCTGTTTCAAGAATGTTCGATCAGACATCCCAGACAATGGCTAAAAACAAGATTTTGGGAATTGCTGAATTATCCGCAGGGTTTTTGCTCTAAAAGAAAATATGAAGCATTTCGAAATGAAAAGCTTATCATCAGTGAAAGAGGATACTGTTTAGAAAATATAGCAGATAGCAATAAAGTATACGATGCTTTTATTTGTGGAAGTGATCAGATATGGAACAGATATATTATTGGCGAAGACAACCTTTCCGTGTTTACATTAAGTTTTGCCAATAAAGCAAGCGCGAGTTATGCTGCCAGCTGTGGGAATGTTGAGTTTCTGCCAACGGTTGAACTACTCAAAAATATTGATTATGTTACTGTGCGAGAAGATGAGCTGAACGAATATATGCAAAAACAAAGCATAGATTCAAAGCAAGTGTGCGACCCATGTTTGTTACTAAATCGAGAAGATTGGATGGCGTTATTTTCGTATAGAAAACCGCGAAGGAAGTATGTCTATCTCTATTATATTGATAGCGGAAGAGATGTCGCTGCAAAAATTGCCAGGGAAATTGCGAAAGAACGGAAAGAACAGGTGATATATTCTAAAAAATATGATCAAGTTGCTTTAAAGGAACATTACGGAATAAACAGATTTTCAGATGGCCCAATTGATTTTATTGAAAGAATAGCTGAAGCAGATTTTGTCGTAGTATCTTCATTTCACGGCGTAATCTTCTCCATCATTTTTGAAAAAGATTTTATTGCGTTGCTGCATGAGCAAACAGGTAGTAGAGTTACTTCTTTATTGACGAAATTAGGTTTGCAAGATCGGATTATTAGAAGCTGGGATGAATATGTGCAAAGCAAGATTGACTTGAAGTCTATAGATTACACAGAGGTTCAAAAAAAGCTGGAAACAATGAAAGCTTATTCCTTAAGGGAATTGGAAGTTATATGCCGGCAGTAATGCTTTGAATGATTACGCCGCGTGGCCTATTAATGAGATGGCAGCTTTTAGAGAGTAAAACGAGGTGATTTCATGGAAGTTTATGCCGCAAAGCATGCTAGTGAGACAATAAGGTTAGCTTCTCGCTCGGGGGGTGTTTTCACCGCTCTGTCGGACTACTATTTGTCGGATGGAATAATATATGGATGTGTACTAGATGAGAAGTATGAAGCAATACATATTCGAGCGACATCTGAAAAAGATCGAAACAGAATGCGCGGTTCAAAATACATTCAGAGTAAAATGGGTGATAATTTCAGTTTGGTAAAACAGGATTTGGAAGCTGGAAAGCAAGTTTTGTTTTCTGGTACACCATGCCAAATAGCAGGGCTCAAGTCTTTCCTTCAAAAAGAATACAATAATCTTCTTTGCGTTGATATTGTCTGTTATGGGGTGCCAAGCAAAAAAGTCTGGAAGAAATATTTGCGATGGCAGGCAAAAAAGGAGAAAATAATTGATGTTGAATTCAGAAATAAAAAAGATTTCGGATGGCGTGCCCATGTTGAAACAATACGAACGAATTCAAGAACCATTCACAGTGACATTTTTAAGAAACTTTTTCTAAGTGGGAGTGTCTTAAGACCATCTTGCTATGAATGTCCATATAAATCGGTGCAAAGACCTGGCGATATCACATTGGCTGATTATTGGGGGATAGAAGGTGCTGTAGCTGAGTTTGATGATGATAAAGGAGTATCCCTGGTCCTTGTCAATACAGAAAAAGGAAAAGAATTATTTGAAAAAGTGAAAATGCAATTGATATGGGAAAAAACGGCATTGGAAATGGCAATGCAGCCCTCCTTGATTGCACCACTTCCAAAACCGGAAACACGAGAGGAATTTTGGAGAGACTTTAGGAAGAAACGGTTTGACTATATTGTAGAAAAGTATGAAAGTGGTCTACCAAAGGAAGAAAAACCTAAACATTTTAAGAAGGTTGCTAGTTTGATGAAACGCGTAACTCGTTATATAAAAGGGTAATGATGACGAATGAAAAATAGACTTTTTTTAAGAAAAGAAGAGTGTTGCGGATGCACGGCTTGCGCGGCAGTCTGTCCTTTACATGCAATTAGTATGCAAGAAGATCAAGAAGGTTTTGAATACCCGAAAATAGATAAAAAGAAGTGTATTGACTGTTGCAGATGCATTGAAGTTTGCCCGTTAAAAAAGCGAAAAACCAGCAAACGCGTGGAAAGAGAATAATTGTTTAAAAAGGATAGAACGAGGATGGGCTATTATAAACATATATCATCGGAACATAAACTCACAGATTTGAAAATCAAGGAAGTTTGGCAATATAGAGATTTGGTTTTGTTATTTACAAAGCGCAATTTTCAGGTCAGATATAAGCAAACGATATTGGGACCGGCATGGTTGTTTATTAATCCGATTATTTCCAGTTTGATTTATTATTTTATTTTTGGTGGAATTGCCGGAATAAGTACAGGTGGAGTACCACCAATTCTTTTTTATATGACAGGTAATGCATTGTGGACTTTTTTTGCAAACTCTGTCAATAAAAATGCTGCAACATTTACCTCGAATGCCAGTATTTTTGGCAAAGTATATTTTCCAAGATTAACAATACCTGTTTCAAATGTTCTAACAGCAATAGTTGAATTTTTAATACAAATGATATTGGTTGCATGCATGATTTTGTTTTTCGTAATCAAAGGCGTTGTGCATCCTGATATCACTTTTGTGTTTTGTGTGCCTGTAGCCTTATTGGAATTAGGTGTGCTTGGTATGGGAACCGGTATTCTGATATCAAGTGTGACAACAAAATATAGAGATTTAGCTATTCTGGTTGGTTTTGCGGTTCAATTGTGGATGTATCTGACACCGGTTGTATATCCATTGAGCGAAGTGAAAAATGGTTGGATGAGGATGATTGTACTATTTAATCCGGTGACAACACCAGTGGAGATGGTTAGAGCGTCTCTGTTAGGAAGTGGGGAAACAGTTACTGAAATGATGATTTATTCATGGGTTGTGACCTTGTTGGTTTTCCTTGGGGGCGTCATTATTTTCAATAAAGTTGAAAGAAATTTTATGGATACAGTATAAGTGAGAGTGGTATGGAAAAAAGTAGTGTAAATCGCGAGTTGGCATTAAAAATTTCCGGGGTGACAAAGAAATATAGATTGGGACAAATTGGCGGCGGTACATTGCAGGCAGACATTCAAAGCTGGTGGGCAAGAAAGCGGGGGAAGGAAGATCCTAATAGTTTGGTTGGAACAGAACAACGCTTGATTGGCCAAACATTTATGGCATTAAATGGCGTCGATTTAGAGATTTACAAAGGCGAAGCAGTAGGAATAATTGGTGGCAACGGCGCAGGAAAATCTACGCTGTTGAAATTGTTAAGTCAGGTTACGGC
This sequence comes from Acetatifactor sp., assembly GCA_045597705.1. Lineage (GTDB taxonomy): Bacteria > Bacillota > Clostridia > Lachnospirales > Lachnospiraceae > Acetatifactor. Next base: position 21,263 of record JAZLKR010000034.1, on the reverse strand, counting down.
ACCGACAACGGGGACAATTGATTTGTTCGGCAGAGTTGCCTCTATGTTGGAAGTAGGAACCGGATTTAACGGTGAAATGACAGGACGAGAGAATATCTACATGAATGGCGCTATTTTGGGTATGTCTCATGCCGAAATCGATGCGAAAATGGAAGATATTATTGATTTTTCTGAAGTGCGAGATTTTATTGATACGCCTGTAAAACGATACTCCTCAGGAATGTATGTAAAACTTGCTTTTTCTGTGGCGGCTCATCTTGATTCAGAGATAATGATTATGGATGAGGTTCTTGCCGTAGGAGATATGGCATTCCAAAAAAAATGTTTGGATAAGATGCGGACGGTCGCAAAGAAAGAGGGAAGAACTGTCCTGTATGTTAGCCATAATATGAATACGATTCGGCAGCTTTGTGATCGCTGTATTGTCTTGGACAAAGGAAGAGTAATGTATGATGGACAGGTTGAGACAGCGATTGATTTCTATTTGGGTTCAACTCGAAATACCATTGGTGAAATAGATTTATCCAATGGCCATAGAAATCAGCCGATGATAGAAGGGGTCAAAATAGAAAATATAAAGATACTTGATCGAACAGATTGGGAGATTGAGCAGGGCGAAAAACTGCGATTCGAAATAAAGGTCCGAGCCACAAAAGACTTAGAGAATGTGGGGTATCGGTCAAGACTTTTTTCAGAATCCGGACTATCGGTTTCTGTACTATATGCACATAATCTCTTTTCGTGTAAAGCCGGTGAAGTGATATGTATTTCTTTGGAGGCGGATTTGCATGAATTGACTCCCGGATATTATAAACTGACTCCTGTGCTATATGGTGCAAATGAATATGGTGGTTGGAATTTTTATGATCATGTTGAGGATGCGGTTTCATTGATAGTGAAATCAACTTTAAATTTCAATCATAATATTCCATGGGAAGAAAGATGGGCAGGTTGTATTAAATTACCGGAAATGTCTTTGCTGGACCAGCATATCGTAGAATGTTAATGAAAAAGATACCAGGGGATTTATAAATGACAAAAATCAGTGTTATCGTACCGGTATACATGGTGGAAAAGTATTTAAAACGATGTGTTGATAGCCTTTTAAGTCAAACAGTATCAGATTTCGAATTGATTTTAATAGACGATGGATCAAAAGATTCCAGCGGCATAATTTGTGACGAGTATTCTGCTAAAGATGTAAGGGTAAAGGTGATTCATCAGACGAATAAAGGAGTCTCCGAGGCACGAAATACCGGATTGGCGGCAGCTTCAGGACAGTATGTTACCTTTGTTGATGCTGATGATTATGTTGAACAAGATTATTTGGAATGGATGCTTGCGGATGATGCTGATATGATATGCCAGACAGCAACTCTTACCGACGAAAAAGACCAGGTAATCGAAAGACATCAGATAGATGAAAAATGGTGTGTTATGGGCGATTCTTCGAATCTGATGAAGTTATTAAACGAGGGCGTATTCAACTGGACACATTGCAAACGGTTAACCAGAAAGATTATTGAGGAGAATCATATACGATTTCAACCGGATATTGATTTTGCGGAGGACACACTTTTTATGGTCCGATATGCAAAATGTGTTAAGAACATTAAAATCCAGAATATTGCAAAATACCATTATGTTATCTATTCTTCAAGAAAGACTCTGAGTAACCAATATACGAAGAAGAGAATTAAGGTTATAGAGAAGGCTAATCATTTAATTGCGAAGGAATGTGCAGAAAATGCGGAACTGCAAGAACAGGTTTTCTGTGATAGAATGAGGGATTTTTATAGTTTTTTTATTTATGAATATATTCGAACATTACAGGCAAAAGATTTTCGCCATATTATCCCTGCATGGTGGTGTGTTTCGGACGGTTTGAAATTTCTTGACGATACACAAAAAGCGAGCTTGTTACAAACACATTCCATCATGGTGGAGGCGGCTATGAGTAAAAGTAATATAAAAGTAGTTGGTGGGTATGTTTGGTGGAGGATGTTGGATATTAAAAAAAGACATTTTAGTAGGACGGAGAAAAAATGATTCCTAAAGTAATACATTATTGTTGGTTTGGACATAATCAGTTACCTGATCTGGCATTAAAATGCATTGAAAGTTGGAAAAAGTATTGCCCTGATTATCAAATTATACAGTGGAATGAAGAAAATTATGATATTTCTGCGACACCTTTATATGTGAGACAAGCATATGAAAAAGGTGAATGGGCGTTTGTATCAGATTATATTAGGCTGCATGTTGTGTACGAGCATGGAGGTATTTATCTTGATACTGATGTGGAATTAAAACAATCTTTAGATTCACTGTTGGAGTATGCGGCCTTCTTTGGCTTTGAAGATGGTATATATATTAATACAGGACATGGTTTCGGAGCTGAAAAAGGTTTAAAAATAGTATGGGAATTGATGCAGGATTATCAGGGGGTATCTTTTATCCTAGAAAATGGTGAACTGGATCGGATGCCTTGCCCGCAAAGAAATACAGAGGTATTCCTGAATCATGGACTTTTGCAGAATGATACGAGACAGATTTTAGACGAGAATGTTCTGGTGGAGCCTTCGATTTGTTTTTGCCCGATAGATTATAAAACGGGAAAATATAGACGGTCTAAAAAAACAATTTCCGTTCATTGGTTTAATGCAAGTTGGAAGACTCAGCAAGAAAAAGAATGGGACGAGAGAAGTCGGAGAAGGGCTGCCTGGCAGCAAAAAGTAGATTGTTTTAAAAGAATTATAAGAAAGATAATTGGTAAAAAGGTTTATTATTCTTTAAAAAAGATTTATAGAGAAAATATAAGGAAAGAATCCTAGATATTTGGAGGTAAATAAAAGTGAGATGACAGGCTTAAAGAAAATGATAGTGCAATATATATTTCTTCTTTTGGGTATTAGTCCGTTGCTGTATACTAGCGCTTATTTATCTCCGTATATACTTATAACGATATTGGCAGCTTTTTCTATATGGTTGAACAGTAAACCAGAAAAAGCTAGTGTAGAAAACATTTTGGGTTATGATAAAAAATTGTTGCTAGTTTTTTCTGCATTTTTGGCTTTATGTGTTTTCCTTGCTGAATATTCTGCCTGGCTTTTTGAACCAGCAATTTATAAGGTTAGTGTGGGAATGGCTATACTCAATTCGGTGATTGCCGGAACGGAGATGTATGCGGGCCTGTTTGTCGCTTTTTATAATATTCTGCTTTTGCTAGCCAATTATCGTAATAGGATAATATGGCCCGCAGTTATTCAAAAGAAGTTTGGGAAAAATGTTTTTATAATTAGTTTTTCTGTTTTTTTCATTATTTATTTTTTCGTTTTCTTGCAGTGCCAATATCCGGCAAACTTATCTCCTGATAGCGTCGATCAATTGACACAAATAGTGACAGGTAAATATAGTAACCATCATCCATTCTATCACACAATGCTCATAAAGGTATGGTATGAATTGGGGATGATGATTTGCAATGATGTAAACAATGCTGTTGCACTCTATTCTATTTTTTCTATAGTAATTATGGCAGTGACTTTTGCCTATGCGATGCAAACTGCGGCAGAAACCGGGGCGCCATTGAAAGCACTTGTGATTATGGGGCTTTTTTATAGTTTGATGCCATATCATATTATATATAGTTTTACAGTCTGGAAGGATGTTTTATTTGCTGGTGCGGTTTTTGCGTTTGTGGTATCAATGTATAGAGTGTGTCAAAAAATTGGAACACAAGTATTAAATTATACTATTTTTGTTATTTCCGGAATTGGCGTATGTTTGCTGCGTAGCAATGGAATGTTTTCTTATTTGCTCGTTTTTCTTTGTGCATCGATGATGTTAATAAAAACAGAAAAGAATATGATACTGGTAATGCTTGCAGTTTTGCTTTTTAGTTATTTGATGAAACATCCTATGCTAGATGCTATGCAGATAAAGCAACCTAGTATTGCGGAAGCGTTATCAATACCAGAACAACAGATTGCCAGAGTGATTGTGGAAAAAAATGACTTGACAGAAACAGAGGAATATTGGCTAAAAATGGCCATCCCTGTGGACGCAGTTCCTGATTTATATTTAAATTATATTTCGGACCCGGTGAAAGCGAAGGTCAACGGAAAAATTATTTCCAACAATAAAATGCAATTTCTAAAAATTTATTTATCTATAGGGAGTCGGCATCCTATAACTTATGTCAAAGCGTGGATTGATCAGACTAAAGGATATTGGAATGGGGGATATTCCTATTGGGTATGGTGTAACAATATCGTTGAGAATAAATTAGGTATCGAGAGAATTGTGAGATCGAGAAAAATAGAAAAAGCATTTTCTACATATCTTCACTTATATGAAACTAATCCTGTTTTACAGCTTTTTTTAAGCATTGGTTTGAATATATGGATTCATATTGTTGCTTTTTTCTTGGCCGCGATACGAAAAGATAAATTAGGAATGCTGCTTTGTATTCCTGTTTTGGCTATTACAATTTCGTTGATTATTTCGACGCCCGTTTTTAGTGAGTTTAGATATATTTATTCAGCCTTTTGTACAATCCCTTTTGTAATACATGCAACAATGAGTGTACGCTACAATAATGACTCCATTACGGTAAAAAGGAGTAAAGAATGTTAGAAAAAAGAAATGAGATAATTTCTGTTATTGTGCCAGTTTATAATGTGAAAGATTATCTCATACCGTGTGTAGAAAGTTTAATAGCCCAGACATACAGACATATTGAAATTCTATTGGTTGATGATGGATCGACAGATGGAAGTGGAGTGTTATGTGATAATTTGAGCCAAAAAGACAATAGGATAAATGTTTTTCACAAAAGGAACGGAGGTTTGTCAGATGCTCGAAATTACGGGCTGAAAGTTGCGAAAGGGCAGTTTATTGGTTTTGTAGATTCTGATGATTGGGTTTCTGCAGATATGTATCAGATTCTGCTTGATAATCTGCTTAAAGCAAATGCAGATATTTCTGTGTGTGAAAAAATAATAGCATATGATACATTTCAAGAAGATTGCGGAAAAACAAAAACTTGCTGTACACTTTCAACGCAAGATGCGTTAACTGTTCTATATCGAAACGAAAAATACATGAGCCACTCATGTAATAAATTATTTAAGCGGTCATTGTTTTCCAATATTGAATTTCCCAAAGGAAAATATTTTGAAGACTATTTTATAATGCACGAATTGTTTGGCAAGGCTCAGACAGTTACATTTTGCGATATGGGGCTATATTATTATCGTCAACGCCAAGGTTCTATCACAAATTCCAAGAATGCGGACAGTTGGAAGGATTTTATTGATGCAATCATAGTTAGAATGCAATCGAAATACACAACCGGAAGAGAGGATATTATGCGGCAGCAATTATTCAATGCTGCGTACAAAATAAAAACAGAGATTTGCGCCGGCGAAAGAAGTGCCGAACTGGTTGAGTTAGAGCATTATGTGAATAGTTCTCTGAAACATACCATAACTCTAAAAAACGGGTTGCGTAACTATACAAAATTTCTTTTGCTGAGAAAAAACTATCGCATATATTCGGTAGTGAAGAAAATCAAAAAAACATATTTTGAATGAACTAAAAAGGTAGTGTGAAAGATAAAATGACTCATCTGATTTCTGTAATTGTGCCGGTCTATAATGTCAGCGTATATCTGAAAAAGTGTGTAGAGAGTATATTAAATCAGACCTTTACCAATATTGAACTGATTTTGGTTGACGACGGATCGACTGACAGCGGACCCGGTATGTGCGATGAATTTGCTGTAACTGATTCCAGAGTTAAAGTGATTCATCAAAAAAATCAAGGACTTTCGGCCGCTAGAAATGCGGGACTTGATTTGGCAAGCGGAGATTACATCGCATTTGTTGACGGAGATGATTACCTGCGGGAGGATATGCTGGAAAAAATGTATGAGAGGCTTGTCAAAGATCAATCCGAATTGGCAATTTGTGATATTTGTTATGTTGACCAGAATTATCGTGAAATAATTATGCCCAATTTATCAGGTGTTCAAGACGGTATTATGGATGAAAGCGATTTTTGGGACGCATTGTATCATGATAAACCGATTTTTTGTACTGTAGCATGCAATAAACTGTATCATAAATCTCTGTTCAACGATGCACGGTACAGATTAGGTAAGGTCCACGAAGATGAATTTATAATTCATGAAATTGTTTCGCGAGTAAAGAAAATCAGTATTCTTCGTGATAAGTTCTATTTCTATTTGCAGAGAGAGGGCAGTATTACCCAAAAAGCTCCGTCTATCGGGAAGTTAGATAAGGCAGAGGCCGCAATAGAGCGGAGTTATTATTTTTATCACAGAGGTTGGCAGAATCTGGCAGAGATGTCATTGATTCGGTGTGCCGGTATTATTTTGAATGATTGTAAAGATATCCGGAAGACTGCTGCAGTTCAGGCGAGAATTAAGCAACTACACATTCTTTACCGGAATGCATACAGAGAAATTACGAAGGGAAAGAACACATCACTAAGGTTTAAGATAAATGGTTTTCAGTTCTATTTAGCCCCTTGGGTCTATAAAGTAAGTCATTTTTACAAGAAGTAAGAGAGTAGGATATGGAATTATTACAAGGTTTTCTTTTTACATCCAGATATTTGCTCGGGCGAAGCGGGAATACAGATTTGTTTTATCTGTTTGCCGCCTTCGTGCTGTGCTTTTATGCATGGAAAAGACATGACAAATTAAGCAGAATTTTGAAAACATTTCTGCCGTTTTTGATTCTTTCCGCCGGAATGGCAATTCTTTATCCATGGGCAGACGGGCTGCGATGCATGATTTTTGCATTAAAAATGCTATGTAATGTGACCATTTTGTTTTTTGCCGCTTATAACTGCAGGAAGTGGAACATTATTCGTTTTGTGGATATTATTGTATGGATTCACGCAATTGAGACATTTTTGGCTATTTTACTGCCGAATTCCGGATTGTGGGTTATTGAGGATTTCTCCGAAAGCGCGGATTCGGTTGCAAGATTGCGCCTGTTCTATATGAATGCGGGAACAATGGCATTTGCAAGTGGTCTGGTATTGGTGTTGTTGGTCTACCAGTTGCTGACCAAAGAAGTTATCTGGCGGCAGCTGATTGGCGTGTTTGTTATGGCGTATGATTTGTATTTGTCATACGGTCTGGGCGGTATTGGTTGTGCTGCAATTGCCGTTGTGGCAATGCTGCTTTTTGCGCTCCTTTCCAAGGAGGCAGACGGACAGAAAAAACGCGCGAAAAATTATCTTTTTGGCTGTGTTTTTGTTGTTGTCGTTGCGGCGGTATTGATGATTCGAAACCAGGATTACCTTACAAGAATCAAAAATGTGCTTAGCGGTTCGGATATCATGCTGCAGCAAAAGCTCCTTGCACCTTTGGAAGGAGTGAAGACGGCATTGGCATCAACCCATTATTTGGGAGTGGGATTCGGAAATGCGAATGTCCGATTTGCACTCGATATGCTTGGTATTGATGTGGCATACCCCAATTCATTCATCCGCATCATTGTGGAAGGCGGTATTTTTGGTATCGCATTGACTGTATTCTGTGTGGTTGGACTTGGTTATTTTTGTTTCCGCTACGGTACAGTTATTGATAAAGCGCTGTTCCTGTACATTACGATTTATCAGGTGACAGGCGGATATTTCACAGATCCGGCAAACTTCTTAATCTATGGTTGGATTGTTGGTGATTGTGTATTTGAAAAGATTAGGTTGACCGGCACTTGTCGGTTAAAAGAGTTTTTGCCAAAAGCAAAAAAGCAGCTTCGTATTGCACAGATTGGTCATAAACGTATTCCTTCCAGAGAAGGCGGCGTTGAAATTGTAGTTGAAGAAATTTCCAAGCGTGTTGTCCAGGCAGGACACCAGGTGACTGCGTATAATCGTACCGGCAATCATGTCTCAGGTGCAGAATATAATCTGGTGGACTACGATACACTTACAGAGTATGAAGGAATCAAAATTGTGCGTATCCCCACAATTCAGAAGAAGGGCCTTGCTGCACTTGTTTATTCATTTTTCGCAAGTGTGAGAGTCACACTGGAGGATTATGATGTGGTACATTACCATGCGGAGGGACCTTGTGCTTTCTTGTGGCTTCCAACATTAGCCGGTATCAGAACGGTTGCAACCATTCATGGATTGGATTGGGCAAGAAGCGGAAAATGGGGAAGCCTTGCTTCCACATTTATCAAATTCGGAGAGAAGGTAGCGGCAGAGTACAGTGATGAGTTGATTGTCCTCAGTAAACATCTTAGCAGATATTTTTGGGAAAACTATCACAGACAAACCAGATTTATTCCCAATGGTGTGAATCGTCCCGTACTGCGGCAGGCAGAAGTGATTACAGAAAAATGGGGACTCCGAAAAGATGAGTACATACTGTTTTTGGGAAGACTTACCAGCGAGAAAGGAATTCATTATCTGATTGAAGCATATAACAGACTCGAAACCGATAAGAAACTGGTTGTTGCAGGTGGATCGTCTGACACAGATCAATATATGCTTGGCTTGAAGGAACTGGCTAAGGATAACGAAAATATCCTCTTCACAAACTTTGTGCAGGGGCGAGAACTGGAAGAATTGTTCTCGAACGCATATTTCTACTGTATTCCTTCAGATTTGGAGGGAATGCCAATCAGTCTGTTAGAGGCAATGAGCTACGGCAATTGCTGCCTGATTTCCGATATACCTGAATGTACAGAAGTAACAGGAATTCATGCCATGAGCTTCCAGCAGGGCGATGTGGATGATTTAGAGAAAGCCATGAGAAAACTGCTGGATAATCCCAAATTGGTAGAGCGATATCGAGAAGATGCGGCTGATTATATTTGCGACAGATATCGTTGGGATGAAGTGGCAGAAAAAACGATGCGTCTGTATTTGGATGAGTAGCCTAAAGCAGGCGAGCGGAGGATGTAGATGAGAATCCTTTTGGTAAATTATAGATATTTCATATCGGGCGGTCCCGAAAAATATATGTTTAATATCAAAAGATTGCTTGAGGAGAACGGACATGAGGTGATACCGTTTTCAGTACACTCCAATAAAAATGTGGAGACGGAATACAGTAAGTATTTTGTGGAACCAATCGGAGGCAGGGATGCAACCTATTTTGAGGAAGTGAAGAAAACACCCAAGTCGGTTCTGCAAATGATTTCGCGCAGCTGTTATTCTTTTGAGGTTGAGAAAGCAATCCAAAAAGAGATCGATGATGTACAGCCGGATTTGGTTTATATCCTGCATTATGTAAATAAATTGTCTCCCAGTGTTATCAGGGGAGCGAAGAAAAAGGGACTCCCGGTGGTGGTACGCCTCTCTGATTATTTTTTGCTTTGCCCCCGCTTTGATTTTATGTATCAGCGCAAAATATGTGAAGATTGCATGGAGAAGAGCTATGTTTCCTGCCTGAAAAAGAAATGTGTAAAGGATTCGTTATTCGCCAGCATGATTCGTGTTTTTTCCATGAAACTTCACGAACTTATGAAGATATATGATGATGTGGATGCGTTTATTACGCCGTCGCTTTTCCTGAAGGGCAAGCTGGTGCAAGGCGGTTTTCAGGAAGACAAAATTTATTGTATTCCTACATTTGCGTCTCAAGTAAAGGAAGAACAGGCTCAGAATGTTGGAACCTATGGACTGTATTTTGGACGGATTGCGGAAGAAAAAGGCGTGGAAACAGTTGTAAAAGCATATGAGAAACTCCCTACATATCAGGCGAAAATTGTGGGTGATGACACCACGGAAGAAGCTATTCGGCTGAAGCAATATGTGGCAGATAATGGCCTTACAAATATTCAGTTTCTTGGGTTTAAATCAGGAGAAGAATTGCAGACGGTGATTCGAGATGCGCGGTTCACGATGATACCTTCTCTTTGGTATGATAACCTGCCAAACACCGCGCTGGAGTCCTTCCAAAATGCAAAACCGGTCATTGCAAGCAAGATGGGCAGCTTGCCTGAATTGGTTAAAGATGGATGGAATGGCTTTTTGATTGACCCTTATAATCCGGATGATTTGATTGAAAAAATTCGCTGCTTGGATGATGATGAAACGGTGAGAATATTTGGATTAAACAGTCAATTGCAGTTGGAACAGAAGTTTTCAGCACAAAAACATTACCAACTTTTGATGGAGTTATTTGAGAGAGTTACGAAAAAAGTGAGGAAGTAGTTTTTAATGGCAAAAATGAACGATAAAAAACTGAATGGAACTGTAATAGTGACATATCGTTGTAACGCCAGGTGCTCTATGTGTAATCGGTATAAAGCACCGTCGTTGCCGGAGGAAGAAATATCTCTGGAAACAATAAAGAAACTTCCGTCGATGTACTTTACGAATATTACCGGCGGGGAACCGTTTATCCGAACTGATTTGAATGACATTGTCAGAGAACTATACAAAAAATCAGACCGAATTGTGATTTCAACCAATGGTTATTTTACGGATAGAATAGTTGCCTTGGCAAAAGAATTTCCTCAGGTAGGAATCCGTATTTCTATCGAGGGCCTTGAAGAGACAAACAATGAAATCAGAGGTTTGGATAACGGTTATCAAAGAGGCTATCAGACGCTGAAAACATTGAAAGAAATGGGAATGAAAGATGTCGGATTCGGCATGACGGTGCAAGATAGAAACGCTCCCGATTTGGTGCCTTTATATAAGATTTCCGATGAATTGGATATGGAGTTTGCAACGGCTTCGCTGCATAACAGCTTCTATTTTGTAGAAGCGAAGAACATTATTCATGATCGTCTGATGGTATCCGAGAATTTTGAAAAGCTGGTTAATGAACTTTTAAAATCCAATAGCCCGAAGAAGTGGTTCCGGGCATATTTCAATCATGGACTGATTAATTACATTTTTGCACAGAAAAGATTGCTTCCCTGTGATATGAGCTTTGACACCTTCTTTATCGATCCATATGGGGATGTTATGCCTTGCAACGGTACCAAAGATAAAGAAGTTATGGGAAATCTGAACAGACAGACCTGGGAGGAATTGTGGAACAGTGCAGAGGCGGAAGAGGTCCGAAAAAAGGTTCGCTGCTGCGACCGGGAATGTTGGATGATTGGATCTGTTTCCCCTGCAATGCATAAGTACATCTGGAAGCCTGCTTTCTGGGTAGCGGTTCATAAGCTGAAAAGCCTGCTTGGTGGAAAATATAGCATGTTTGAGAATAAAATTGTTCGCGACTATAAGGAAGGCAGAATCACGCAGGAAGAACTCGACAGATGCAGTACCTGTGACCGTTGTGCAGTCGCCAATGATGGGTTGAGCAATGCAAGCAAGGAACAGTTAATTGACAAAACAGGAGAAGAAATCGTTGATGCTGACATTGCGGCACAAATGAAAGGATGATTTTGGGATGAAAGTTCTCAATCTATTGACTGCCGGGAAAGTCGGAGGAATAGAAGTCTTGTGCAGGGACATTGCACGGCAAGCGGACTTTGAAAATGTTTTTTGTTTTCGCATTGGAGAAGGACTGATTTATGAGGAAATGCTGGCTTCCGGATTTGCTGTCTATTCATTAAGTGATGCGAAGAAATCACTGCCTCAAAAACTCAATTATCTGAAAAAGATTGCAGAGGACTGTGATATTGTTGTGGTTCATCATGATGACCCTTTTCTGGAGATGTATTACCTGGCATTAATGAGGGTATTCCCTTCAAAAAGATTTGTGTCGATGGTGCATCATTGTTATGATCCCGTCGCAGATAATCTGGGCTATGGATTTCTAAAGCGTTCGATGAAATCCTTTCTTATTGCAAGCATGTTCAAAAAATCAGACAAATTGATCTTTGTATCGGGAAATGGATATAAATCCTATTTGCCGAAATTTAAAGTGGACAAAGAAAAAGTTAGTATTGTATACAACGGTGTCAGTGAAAAACTTCTGGCAGCGGGACAACTGTGCAAAAAGGACTATGTTGAACCGATAAAAATAGCGTATGTGGGACGCCTTGTTGAAATAAAAGCAGTTGACAAGCTAATTGAGGCATTTGCAGCCTTGGATGAAGGGTGTCAGTTGTTCGTCGTGGGTGATGGTCCCTGCAGAAAGCAGCTGGAGGAACAGGCAAGCCGTGTAAAGGCAAGGATTACTTTTTGCGGATTTCAAAAAGATGTGACAAAATATCTTGCGGATTCAGTCATCTTTGTTTATCCGTCAAAAACAGAAATATTTGGCATTTCTATTGTTGAAGCAATGGCTTTTGGCAATATTTGTGTAGCAAGTAATGTGGGAGGAATTCCAGAAATAATAGCAGACGGCGAAAACGGAATTCTGAACATAGATAATACGACAGAGGGCCTGGTTGCTGCAATCAACAAAGCGATTGATATTGTGAAAAATCAAGACCTGTACGAATGTATGCAGCAAAAGGCCAGAGAAACCGCAAATCGTTTTTCTTTTGCAAATATGATAAGTGAACTTAAGAAAATATATGTTGAGTTGGTAAAGGACAATGATGAAAAAAGCATTGATAATCGCTCCGCATCCTGATGATGAAATTAATCTTGCCGGTCAGTTTTCGGTTTGGTTGAAAAAAAAGAAGTTTGAAATTTTTGTGCTATATACAACAAACGGAGACGCAGAGAAAAAAATTGGAAATAAAAGAATAGAGGAAGCGATTAATGCGAATGCCGTGCTTGGAATTGATGAAGAGCATGTCATTGTTTTGGGATATCCCAATGAATGGGCAAGTGATGTGCATATCTATAATGCGCAACCCAATATGATTCTTTCTTCTAAGTTGGGGAAAACAAGAACTAATTCTATTTCCGGTCATCCGGAATTTTGTTTTCAGCAGCATGGTGTGCATCATGATTTTACCAGAGACAATCTAAAAGGTGATTTTAAGGAAGCAATTAATCTGATACATGCCGACATCATAATAGCTCCGGAGTTTGATTCTCATCCGGATCACAGGATGACCAGTCTGTTATTTGATGAAATCATAGGGGAGATATTAAAAGAAAAAAGGGAATATCAACCGGTGATATTGAAAAAGTATATTCATGAGGGTGTATGGAACGGCCCGAAAGATTATTACTTTCAAGAGAAAACGAAAACAGCCGGAGCCAGGTATTATTCGGGTGGTATGCATGAACTGGATTCTCCGTGTTTTACTTGGAGTGAGAGAATTAGTTACTTTGCCGAACAGGAGACATGTACAGAACTGTTATCGGAAAATATTGTTTATAAAGCAGCAAAAAAACACAAAGTAACTACTGCGTGGTATGAGATGCAGAGAGTTCTGAATTCAGATATAGTGTACTGGCCCAGACCGGTGCAGAATCTTTGTTTATATTCCAAAATCAGTGCATCATCGGGAAATGTAAATTATATAAATGATTTCAAACGATACGATTGTGGAAATATATATTTTTTGCAGGAACCGTTTGAAGAAGCATCCTTTTTTTGCTGGCACCCTGAAGATGATGACTCGATAAAGTCGGTAGAGATTGAATTTGCCGAAAAATCTGCAATTCAAGAAATTGTTATATATGAGGATTGTAATTACAAAAATCATATAAAAAAATTGAAGATAGTGGTTGAAGATAAAGAGTATTTTGTTGAACCCGATGGTTCCGGTGCTTCGACAAAAGTATCTGTTCAGTGTGCTCCGATAACTAAAATCACGTTTCAGATTTTAGCCTGGGAGGGCATTCCCGGAATAGCAGAAATTGAGATTTTTGCGGAGCGAACGGATAAGCCATTTGCCGAAAAACTATGGACTGAGAAGGTTGCTTCAAAAAAAGAAAAAATCGACAGAAAACAAAAACTGGAGAAAATCATTTTTATGTTTTTCTTTTTCTTCTCTTATAAACTGCAGTACGAAATCAAACGATTGTTTATAAAGCATGGTGACTAAATATATGGACGAGATCAAAGTAGTTATTGCCGGCGGTGTTCATCATAATACGCTTGGAGTGTTAAGATCTATAGGAGATTCCCCGATTCGCAAAGAGAATATTGTGTTAGTTATTTCCGGAAGAGAGGAAGCATCTCGTGATTTTGTCTCGAAGAGCAAATATGTCGACCGCAAGAATGTTTATTACCTGGAAAATGATAAAGACATTACAGAGTGGTTGCTTGCACATAAGGAATTAATGAAACAAGCGCTTATTTGTTGCTCGGACGGTCTGGCAGAACAGGTGATGACACATGCAGGGGAACTAGAAAATGATTACTTTATTCCGGTTATGTCGTTGTCGACAAAGGAAATGTTTGATAAAGAAATGCAGGGGAAGTTGGCTGAAGAGATAGGGTTTCATATTCCACAGGGAAAAGTAGTTACGCGGGAAGAACAGTTTCCTTTAGACTGGAATTGTTTTCCGTGCATTGTGAAACCTTTAAAGAGTACCATAGGCGCTGGAAAGGCAGATATTTCTGTTGCGGAAGATAGAGAAGAATTAATGAAAGCGCTGGGAAATGCAAAAGCGGACCAAGTGCAAATTCAGCAGTACATTGATAAGAAAATGGAATATCAACTGATTGGCTGTTCATTAAATAAGGGTGAACAAATTGTTATACCGGGGTATACGGATATCATCAGGCAACCTCGGAATACAAACACCGGTTATTTGAAGTATCTGCCCATTGATACGCTGGATATTGAGATGCGGAAGGTGCATGAATTAATAAGAACGATTGGATACAGTGGTTTATTTAGTATGGAGTTTGTTAGAGACCATAAGGGAAATGATTACTATTTGGAGACAAATTTCAGAAATGACGGAAACGCGTACTGCGTCAAAGCTGCAGGAGTGAACCTGCCGTATCTTTGGTGCTATTACAACATGCATGGAAACATAAAGGATATCTGTGTGAACATCAGAAAAGAGGTCTATTTCATTCCGGATTTGGAAGATGTAAAAATTGGGATAAAGCAGGTTGGTTTCCTCAGATGGTGGTCAGAATTTTTAAGAGCAAAATCACATGCGGTATTTAGTATGAGAGATCCGTATCCGTTCGTATATCAGGTGATATGCAGATTTAAGAAACGGTTCGGTTAAGTTTTAGTCTAGTGAAGCAGGAGGGTGTCAGGATTGAAAATTGTACATATAGAATCCGGGTTGGGCAATCAAATGCTGAGCTATTGCGAACTGTTGGCTTTGCGGGCGGTGAATCCGGCAGACGAATGCATGGTGGAAACAATTATTTATGATATCCCGGAGGCCGGAAAATACATCTCGCAGTGGAACGGATATGAATTAGAGAGAATTTTCGGAATAAAAGAAAAAAACATATCTGCACTTTTCGCGGAAGAAGAATGGAATGAGATTATTGATGAGGTCGCGAAAAGTAAGTTTTGGGAGAAAAAATGGAATTATCCGCCTTATATCGTATCTGCGTTAAACAGACACGGTTTGAAAATCAAGAATATACGCGGAGATTTTGAAGTTAACGGACCACAATACTCGATTGCTTCAAAAGGGAAGCCTCCTCTTGCATTTCGCATAAAGCAAACGGGTGTTTATGATAAACTAAGGCAACTGCGAAACAGGATGATAAAAAATCCGACCGTGAGCGGAGATTTGCCGTTGCTATTTTACGAAGGCAAAGAAGATATATATACGGGACAAAGACTTTTGTTCTGGAAAAAGGGAAGCCAGCGGGAAAGAATCGAACAGGCGATAAAGCAAGCATTTGTTTTTCCCGACATTACAGATGTAAAGAATCTTGAAATAGTACGAAAATTGCAGGAAGAAAATTCGGTAGCGATACACGCACGCAGAGGAGATGCGTTGAGTACAAACGAAAAGTATTACAAAAGAGGATATTTTCGAAAAGCAACGAAATATATAAAGGCACATGTCGAAAATCCGGTTTTTTATTTCTTTTCGGATCCCGGGAGTTGTGAGTGGTGCCGGAATAATCTGAAAGTGTTTGGAATAAATAGCAGAGATAAGGTCTATTTTGTGGATTGGAACAGTGGGACTGAAAGCTTCAGAGACATGCAGCTTATGAGTTTGTGCAAGCACAATATTATATCGGACAGTTCTTTTGGATGGTGGGGCGCTTTTTTGAATCAAAATGAAACAAAGATAACAATCTCACCGGAAGTCATTATAGATACGACGGTTAATCTGTGATGCGGAATAAGGACGCATAAGCTGAATAGAAGTTAGCGGATGCTTGCTGTAAAATGAGAGGATAACTGTAAAAACTGGTATGAATTTTATTTTTGAATGGGGAAACAACAACAGAGAAATGTGCTGGTCCGGAACACCTTATGGTATTTTTAAAAGTATTTCCTCCTATACTGCGATCAATGATATAGAAATACCACAAAGATTTATGCATAGAATCAGAAGCGTTATAAATCGGTTCGTTTACGGTAATGATTTTAATATTGCTTCAACGCTTGAAGGCGAAAAATATATCAACAAAAGAGGGGAATGTGAGATAGGACCTAATCTGGTATTTTTGGAATACAATGCGAAATGTATCAAAGATACTTATATCTATCAGGATTGCAGTGTGGATTATATCATACGCTTGAAGAATCAAGGAGAGGATTTCGCTCGCTTTTCACCGCTGCCTTCCAATGTTAATCAGAGAGGAATAGCCAAACGCAGGGAGATGACCAGACAGTTTTATGACAATTGTAAGGGTATCTTTACAATGTCAAACTGGTTGGCAGATGATTTGATTAATCATTCAGGCATACCTGAGAAGAAGGTGCATGTTATTGGTGCTGGCTGTAATATAGATTACAATATGGTGGATGCATCCCAAAAAACGGGAAAAAGATTTCTGTTTGTGGGGAAGGACTGGCACAGAAAGAACGGGCCGCTTGTTGTAAAAGCATTTCAAAAATTGCGCGAAAAGTATGACTATGCCGAGCTGTTTGTGGCAGGACCACAAATCGAGCCGGATGAAATAAGGAATGTCGAAGGAATTTATTTTTTAGGGCAAAAAACATATTCAGAAATGGTTGAATATTATAATCGCTGCGATTTTTTTGTTATGCCGTCCCAATTTGAGCCTTACGGTATTGTATTTGCGGAGGCACTTATATTCGGATTGCCTTGTATCGGTAAAAATGCGTTTGCCATGAAAGATTTTATCAAGCCGGGGGAGAATGGATATTTGATAACAAATGATAATCCGGAAGAACTGGCACAGAACATGGAAGAATTGTTGCGGAATAAAGAGATGGCAATCAGGGTAATTGAGGAGAAAGAAAAATATATTGAACAATATTCTTGGGATGCTGTTGCACAAAGGATGCTTGCAGTTATGAAGAATGACGGTTACTCGATTTAAACTATGAGTTCGGTGACGACGGAGATAACATGATTATGAGTTTACAAAAAAGGAGCGCATATATTGATGTTGTGAGGTCATTTGCTATTATTTGTGTTGTGAGTGGGCACTGCATTCAATATGGCTCCGGGGGAGATTTCTTATCGGGAGATTTATATTTTGATAACAATCTGTTCCGACTGATATATAGTTTTCATATGCCGTTGTTTATGTTGATAAGCGGTTATCTGTTTGCATATTCAATTGTCGGGGTTAGCTGGAAAAATCTTTTGTATTCCAGAATTCGCAGACTGGTAGTGCCTGTTCTGGCATGGTCGGTATTACCGTGGGGCATATCCATGTATAGATTGTACAGACACGGAAATCAGGTATCGGTGGGAATTGCATTAAAAGAATATACATTGACTTCATTGAACGAGTTGTGGTTTTTATGGGCGGTATTCTGGTGCTCAGCGATAGTAATCCTCGTGAAGTTCTTTTTGAGGGACAGTATGTTTGTTTATTGCATAATCTGGCTGGTGACATTTGTGACTCCGGATGTGCTGGGGACTCATTTATATAAATTTATGTATCCATTTTTCCTTTGCGGATATTTGTTTGGAAAAAATCAGGGAAAAGAAAAACTGTGGAAGTTCTACAGTAATTATAGCTTTATCATTGTATGTGGATTGCTTTTTGGAGTGCTTTTGCTTTTTTTTAATGTTGATTCATATATTTACACAACCGGATATTATGTCTTGAATGGAAGGCTGATGAAGCAATTGAGTATTGATCTGTTCCGAATTATAATTGGGATGGTGGGAAGCATTGTTGTATTGGCTGTCCTCGCCAAAATATACAGTTTGATTGATGAAAAAAACATGCGGGTGTTGAGCTATATCGGACAAAATACTATGGGAATATACATTATCTCCGGTTATTTTTTTTCATATGTGTTGAACAAAATTACATATCGTCTGGATACAATCAATTATTTTATACTGTTGGTTGAAGTAATAGCAGTGATCTTGTTTTCTGTGTGCTGCACATGGATTATTTCAAAATCGAAATGTCTAAAACAAGTGTTGCTGGGTGGTAGGTAAACAATAACAACGATATTTCAGATAAAGGGGGATACCAATGAAACTATCAAAAAGAGTGCGCCGTTACGCACAAGCGAACTACGGCGAAGTAATGCACACAACTCTGAACCCTAACGGGCCGGGTGTTGTGAGAATTCACTTCATTCCACCGGTGGCGGATGAAGAAGATCTGGGAGCAGGTGTGGCTATTATTAACGGACAGGATATTCTGCCGGTTAATACTTCCTGGTGCGTGCTGCTGTCAGAATTTATCAAGGCAGTCAATGCATATGAGGGTAGGGAAGTAACACAGGAAGATGCTGACCGCATTGCGGACGAGACTTGCAAGCAGGTGCGCAAGGTTTATCCTTTGGTGCCGAAGAAGATGTTGAAGGACGATATCTATCGCCTTTTGAATACCTTTAAGCAGGTGGCCTATGGCGAAGAAGTAGACGAGTCTATCGGCTATATGACACTGGGTGAATATGCTCCTTACATGAGAGCACCTCACAGAATGGATTTGATGGTTAGTGCCATGACAAAGGCCGGAAAATGGCATTGCAACCAGCAGTGCGTACACTGTTATGCGGCAGGACAGGCACAGGCAGAGGAAGAGGAACTCACCACAGAGCAGTGGAAGGAAATCATCGACAAGTGCAGAGCAGCCGGAATTCCCCAGGTTACCTTTACCGGCGGAGAGCCTACCATGCGTGAGGATTTGGTAGAACTGATTGAACATGCAAAATGGTTCGTTACCAGACTGAATACTAATGGCGTGAAACTGACCAAGGAATTCTGCGATTCTTTAAGAGCGGCATCCTTGGACAGCATGCAGATTACCTTTTATTCTCATGACGAAGAAGTGCATAACAAACTGGTTGGAGCACCTAAATATAAAGATACGGTTGCCGGTATTGAGAATGCGATTGCGGCAGGCTTGAACATCAGCATCAACACCCCCCTCTGTACCCTGAATAAGGATTATGTGAAAACTCTTGAGTTTCTTCATGACAAAGGCGTTATGTATGTGACCTGTTCCGGACTGATTACCACCGGAAATGCATTGGAAGAGGCCAGTGAGAAACTCCAGCTGACAAAAGAGGAGATTCAGGATGTGCTGCGCAGTGCAGTGAACTTCTGCTTCTCTCATCAGATGGAAATCAGCTTTACTTCTCCCGGCTGGGTAGATAATGATTTCTGTGATTCCATCGGTATTACTACACCGACCTGCGGCGCTTGCCTGAGTAATATGGCAGTGACACCCGGCGGCAATGTTGTCCCTTGTCAGAGCTGGCTGTCGGATGATGTGCTGGGCAGTATGCTGACAGATGATTGGTCCGACATCTGGAACAATCAAAAGACTGTTGAGAGGCGCGACTATTCTGCGGCAGTGACCGGAAAATGTCCTCTCCGCAAGAGCCAGGGAGGTGAAGCATAATGAGAAAGACGATTGCAAGCCTTCGCAAGGCAGTATTAACGTTGGCTTTACTGTTTGCATTTTTTGTTGTATTTCCCATGACTTCTTATGCGAAGCCCTTGGATGAGATTCTGAACTATGATATTCAGGTAGAAGTAAATGAAGATGCTACCCTGACATTGACCTATCACATTGATTGGAAGGTTTTGGATTCCTCCTCCGAAGGCCCTTTGGAGTGGGTAAAGGTTGGTTTGCCTAATAGCCATATTCTGTCTTACACGCCAATCACTACGGACACGATTGATCATATGAATCTGAAAACCTCAGGAGATGTACGAACAGAAATCTACTTTGACAGAAAGTATTACAAAGATGAGGTTGTCAGCTTCGAATTTCAGATTGTGCAGGACTATATGTATGAGGTTGAGCTGCGCAACCCGGATGAGGCAAATGAGCAGCTGGTAGCAAAATATACCTTCACACCGGGCTGGTTTAACGATATCAAGGTTGACCATCTGCGCATAGCATGGAATGGCAGCAAGGCACTTGACTGGTCACCCAGTGCTATCAATGAAGCCGGATATCTGGGATGGGAAACATCTCTGAATCCCGGTGGAAAATATACGGTTTCCGTGACATATCCTGCGGATGCATATGCATTTGACGCATCCAAGAAGGCAGAGAAGAGCAATAATTCAGATAACATAGCAGATTTCCTTGCTGCGTTTGTTATAATCAGTGTGTTTGGCGGCATGGCGGTTGCTATCGTTGCTGTTTGCATCATCGCATATTCAGCAGGTTCCGGTTTGCAATCTCCTACCGAGAAAAAGATTGTCAGAACCAGAATTGAATATTATCCCTACTGTCAGGGTTGTGGTATCGCCAGACCGGAAACGGAAGAGGTTTGTTCTCATTGCGGCAGCAGCTTTATTAAGAGCAAGGATGTAGTGACGGAAGAGGACATTAAAAAAGAGGATAAGAGTGCTCTGAAGCATAAAAAGAACGGTGATTATCACTATACCAGTGATCCGAATGTCATAATGCGTGTCAATGTGATAACGGTAAGGAGACCCAGACCCGTGACGACCTCAACCACCAGGTCACACAGCTCTTGTGCGCATAGTTCCTGTGCATGCGCATGCGCTTGTGCCTGTGCTTGTGCCGGTGGCGGAAGAGCGGGCTGCACCAACAAAGACTTCTATAACACTAATTTGAAATTGAAGTACTTTGAAAGAAAGCGCAGCGAAAAGAAGTAAATTAATCGTGATCAAGCGAGTCCTCCCGACAGAATGTCGGGGGGATTTTTTGCTTGATTAAGAAAATCTTTTCTTTTTGTTGTATACGGTAAATCATGAGTACCTCGCCAACGCCAGTCTGGTCTGAGATAATACTTCAGAAAACTAATAGTTTTTTGGAGGAGGTACTATCATGGATCAAATCACACACCAGTTGCGTTTGGAACAATGGACGCAGATCA
>JAZLKR010000033.1:0-4866 GCA_045597705.1 Acetatifactor sp. | reverse complement strand
GACTCGGTTACCCATACAGGGTCACCAGCGAAGATCTGGTTGTACTCAGGTGTACGAGCGAACTTAACGCAACGAAGCTTCATGATGAAGTGGTCAACGAACTCCTGGATCTGCTCCTCGGTGAAAGTACCGTTAGCAAGGTCTCTCTCTGCGTAAACATCAAGGAAGGTAGAGGTACGTCCAAGGGACATAGCTGCACCGTTCTGCTCCTTAACTGCGCAAAGGTATCCGAAGTATACTGCCTGGATAGCTTCCTTTACGTTGGTAGCGGGCTGAGAAATATCACAGCCGTAAGAAGCTGCCATTTCCTTCATCATCTTCAGAGCAACGATCTGCTCGGAAATCTCCTCACGAAGACGGATAACATCATCAGTCATAACACGTCCGGTAGAATCCTTCTGTGCAAGCTTGTCCTCGATAAGTCTGTCGATACCGTACAGAGCAACACGTCTGTAGTCACCGATGATACGTCCACGTCCGTAAGCATCAGGAAGACCGGTTACGATATGAGAAGAACGGCAAGCTCTCATCTCTGCGTTGTAAGCATCGAAACAACCTGCGTTGTGTGTCTTTCTGTGAGTTGAGAAGAACTCAGAAATCTCAGGGTCTACTTCGTAGCCGTTGTCTGAGCAAGCCTTCTCTGCCATACGGATACCACCGTAAGGCTGAAGAGATCTCTTGAAGGGCTTGTCTGTCTGGAAACCTACGATGGTCTCCTTGCTCTTATCAAGATATCCGGGGCCATGAGAAGTGATGGTAGAAACAACCTTGGTGTCCATATCAAGAACGCCGCCTGCTTCTCTTTCCTTCTTCTGCAGGTCAAGTACCATTGCCCACAGGTCCTTTGTGTTCTGGGTTGCACCAGCTAAGAAAGTGTCATCGCCATCATAGGGATGATAGTTTCTCTGGATGAAGTCACGAACGTTAACTTCTTTGTCCCATTTGCCACGTACGAAATCGGTTTCAATTGGTTTCATAATGAAATGCCTCCTATAAATTTGAATTAGTGTATTTGTAAGGGAAAATATCCCTTCTAATCCTTGCCTACATTATAAGAAAAATGTCTGATATCGTCAAGGTTGGAACGAGCCTTGAGATGTACTTTTTTGTATACAAAGACAAGATACAAAGATAACGGCGCAAAGAATAACTTGTTAATTGCGGGGGAAAGTAATATACTGTAAATCAGTATGTGGAGATGATTTTACATTATTCACGTAAATGCAACAGAAAGGAGAAAAAATCATGGCTGCAATCACTAAGGAAATGACAATCGGCGAAATTCTTCGCGC
The DNA here is from genome assembly GCA_045597705.1 of Acetatifactor sp. GTDB lineage: Bacteria > Bacillota > Clostridia > Lachnospirales > Lachnospiraceae > Acetatifactor. Next base: position 3,574 of record JAZLKR010000033.1, on the reverse strand, counting down.
TAACCCCAATGTAGCACCTGTACTTCTCGAGGCAGGAATGCATTGCATCGGATGCCCTTCCGCACAGGGTGAATCTCTTGAGGAGGCTGCTCTCGTTCACGGCATCGACATCGACGCTCTGATGAAGGCAATCGCAGAGGTTTAATCATTTATAATTATATGCAATTGAAAACAGCCCCAGAGCAGGGGCTGTTTTTGTTTTCTATAGTTTTCTTACTGGCCGCAGATTTTGTGGACGGCGCCGTCTGCAATCAGGGTCTCACAGCGCTCAGCCAGGAAGGATCTGATGGCGGAAACATTCTTGCACAGGGTTCCGTATTCGGAAACGGTGTTGCAGACCTTGCGGAAATCGGGCAGGGCGGTAGCACCCTTGTTCAGGGCCAGATAGTAGACACCCTTCTCATCCTTATAGACCATGCTGTTGCCCTCGTAGCGGTCGACAATCAGCGGGCTGACGGTGATGATATCCTGCAGGGACTTCATGGCAAAAACCAGAAAGCCGGGGAAATCCTTTTTGGGGTTTGGCTTGCTGTCTGCGGCGGGCTTTGCGGGAACCTCCTGAATGCGGCGGAACAGATCGCTTGCTTCCTCGGGAGGAACGCTGTCGTCCTCGTCCTCGGGAAGAGTGCCTTCTGTGACGGAGGGAGCAAAGCGGGCAAACCGGGTATCCAGCTCCTCGGGGTCCTCCACCTTGGTAATCAGCAGTACAATGCTGTCTGCGTTCAGGGGAATCGCCTCTATCATCAGGGGAATATCCTCGGCCTCAAAACCAAATTCAAAGTTGGCCTGTCTCATCATATCACGGAACAGGGTCTTCGCTTTTTCCGTGCCGTAAGCAAGCTCACTGAGCTTCAGATTTCTGCTGGTCAGATCATCTCTGGTGAGAGTGCAGCGAATCTGATTATCGTTTAATTTTTCTATTTTCATACGATACCCTTCCTTTCCTTAATATGATAGAAGTATCATATCCCCCTTGCAGAAATTCGTCAATAATCGGCGCAAATTGTTTCGGAAAAATTTAGAATCTTTGCGAAATCGTTTTTTCCTACTTGAAAATACGACAAGATTACGATATAATTCATCTTGTGTAAATACTTTCGGCAATTTCGGGCCGGAAGGGAGAGCGATTCTTTTATCATTCCGGGGACTTCTTCCCCAAGTAATCCAATCATTCGAATTTCATATTGTTTCATTCGAAATGAAAGATCCGAATGTCTTGCAAGTATTGACCCAATCGCTGGGCCTGCTTACATCATGGTTTTTCAATCAAAATTTCACAAAATAATTCAAACCTCTAAACAATTTAAAAAAGAAGATTTTCATTAATTTCAAGTATTTTTGAGTATTTGCGGTTCGCAAAATACTTATGCATTATTTGCTGCTCTGAATGCAAATGGCTCGCCGGGGTATTTACATGATTCATCACATTCTTTTTGGTCACAGATGCGCAGCATCCGGTGACTGTAATCAGCCGAAAAGGGTGCCTCCTGTTCGGCAAAAATCCGTCGAAGAAATGAAAAGGATTGCCTCTCGTAAGTTGCGCCGGCGGATGGAATCAAACCTTAAAATTTTGTAAATGCTGATGACTGTCGTCAGTATTTATGATATGATGTAACTGCTCGTCGCGTACCGCGGCGGGCAATACTTCGTATCATACGAAAGCGTGAGAAGAGAGGTTCGTTTTTTACTATGAAAAAGATTATACCGGTGCTGATCGCACTGATTTTATTTGTGCTTGTGGGATACTTTGCTTTTGGTCAGGCCTTTATGGAGAAATATTCTTATTCCGAGGAACTGGCGGATATGGACGACTATTTCGGAACGGTGGGGCTGGCCATGAGCGGCGAGGACGGCAAGCTGGCCATCATTCTGCAGGATGAAAAGCTGCAGAAATATGCCTATGTAATCGGCGGGCAGGTTTATTTTGATATGGGGCTTGTGAAGGAGCTGCTGACCGATGGCTTTTATTATGATGAAAGAGAAGCGCTTCTGATTAATACGGGAGCGAATGAGAGTATAGAAACCTATGTGGGAAGCAAGAGCTACTCGGACGGTCAGGGGGAACATGCATTGGATTATCCCGTGTGTCTTCTGCAGGGTGAGACCATGTACCTGGCAGCTGAGTATCTGAAGAAATTTGCCAATTTTGAATATCAGGTATTTGACAGACACTTACAGCTCCGCACCGAATGGGGCGTGCTGGAAACCATGAAAACCGACAAGGCCACACAGCTTCGTGTGAAGGGCGGCATCAAGAGCCCGATTCTGAAGGAATTGTCCGAGGGCGAGACTGTGATTCTGCTGGAGAAGATGGAATCCTGGTCCAAGGTGAAAACCTCGGATTCGCTGATCGGCTATGTGGAGAACAAGCGACTGACAGGTCTTTCCACAGAGGTGGAAGCTGCTGTGCAAACCGTCAAGGAGGGGCAGTACATTTTTGCGGAGAAAACCGAGAAGGTTTGTCTTGGATGGCATGCCATCGGCGGCGTAGGCGGCAACGATACGCTGGAGGAGATGGCGGCGGAAGGACAGGGCATGAATGTGATTGCGCCCACATGGTTCAGCTTTACGGACAACGAAGGAAACTACAGGTCCTTCGCAAGTGACAGCTATGTGAACAGAGCCCATGCAAAGGGGCTGAAGGTCTGGGGCGTCTGGGATGATTTCAACTATCGCAATGAGACGGGAACAGACATCAGCACCTATGAGATTTTCTCTTCCACACCGGGAAGAAGAGCCTTGATCGCCAGAATGATTGACACTGCTCTGAGTGTCGGTATGGATGGAATCAATCTTGATTTTGAGAAGATTACCGCGGAGGCGGGTCCTCATTTTGTTCAGTTTTTGAAGGAATTATCCATTGCCTGCCGCGCGAATGCACTGGTGCTTTCCGTGGATAATTACATGCCCAATGCGGGAAATACTTACTATCGACTGGATGTGCAGGGTAAGGTTTGCGATTATGTGATTCTGATGGGCTACGACGAACACTGGCACGGCAGCAGCAACCCCGGAAGTGTGGCAAGCATAGGCTTCATCACGGACGGTATTGAGAAGACTGTCAGCCAGGTGGATGCAGCCAAGGTAATCAATGCGGTTCCGTTCTACACCATCCTTTGGAAGACGGAGGGCGCAGAGGTCAGTGATTCCTACATTACGGTAAACAATACCGCAGATTTCCTGACCAGAACCGGCAGAACACCCGAGTGGGATGAAGTTACCTGCCAGAATTATCTGGAGTGGGAGAGTGGAAGCGCAACCTACCAGGTATGGCTGGAGGATGAGGAATCCCTGAAAACGAGACTGAATGTCATGAGCGCTCATAAGCTGGGCGGTGTGGCAGTGTGGAGACTGGGGTACGGAACCCCGGAGATGTGGAATCTGCTGAAAATGTATACGCAGATGCCGTAGGCAAAAAGAAAAGCCGCTGAACGAAATTGATATGTACCCCTTTTTCTGGACATCCAGAGAAAGGGGTTATTTTTATGCATTATTCTTATGAGTACAAACGAAATGCTGTTGAATTGTATCGGCAAGGTAAATGGCCTGAAACACCTTCATGGGTTACTAATAC
>JAZLKR010000032.1:0-32188 GCA_045597705.1 Acetatifactor sp. | reverse complement strand
CCAGACCCAGTGTATTGCCATTGGTGACGGTGAGAACTATGAGAAATATGCAGGTAATCCTGTCATTCGTGCAGACCAGATTCCTGAGGACGGAAGTGTGTACGATTTCCGTGATCCTCATATCTGGCGAGAGGATGATATGTACTGGTGTGTAGTCGGCAACCGTACTCCCGATGAGAGCGGCACGGTTCTTCTTTACAAGAGCGAGGATGCAATTCACTGGGAATTTGTGAACAAGGTTGCATCCTGCCATAATCAGTACGGTAAGATGTGGGAGTGTCCTGATTTCTTCCCGCTGGATGGCAAGCAGGTTCTGTTGGTCAGCCCTCAGGAAATGACTTCCATCGGCCTGGAATTCCATCCGGGCAATGCTAATATGTGTGTTATCGGTGACTACGACAGAGAGATTCATCATCTGATTCGCGATAATGTGCAGGCAATTGACTATGGTCTGGATTTCTATGCTCCTCAGACTTTGGAGACTTATGACGGACGTCGCGTCATGATCGGCTGGATGCAGAACTGGGAAACAAGCAACAGCCATCTGCAGGAGCAGCGTTTTATGGGACAAATGACGATTCCCCGTGAGCTGCATATCAAGAACGGAAGACTTTGCCAGAATCCCGTGCGTGAGATTGAGGACTGCAGAACACTAAAGATTGCTTATCAGAATGTAATGATTAATGGGGAAACTTCCCTGCAGGGCATCAACGGCAGATTTATCGATATGACTGTGACGGTTCGCCCCGGCAATGAGGCATCCATGTATAACTGGTTCAGAATTGATGTGGCAAGAGACGGCGAGCATTATACATCTATTCGCTTTAAGCCTGCCACCGGCCAGATGCGTATTGACAGGACCAAAAGTGGCCTGCCTTGCGATATTGTAAATGTGCGTGACTTCCCTGTGCCTGCAAATAATGGTATAGTGAAGATGAGAATCATAATGGATCGATACAGTGTGGAAGTGTTTGTGAATGACGGAGAGCAGGTAGCAACTGCTGTTATCTACACTCCTTTGGATGCTAAGTCAATCAGCTTCTCCTGTGACGGAAGCCGTGCTGATGGATGTTGAAAAATATGACCTGGAGGTATAAACGATGGGTAAAAATATGGATGTAGTTGCCTTGGGAGAACTTTTGATTGATTTTACCGAGAACGGTAAGAGTGGTCAGGGCAATCCTTTGTTTGAAGCCAACCCCGGCGGAGCACCTTGCAATGTGTTGGCGATGCTTTCTAAGTTGGGACACAAAACCGCTTTCATCGGTAAAGTTGGCAAAGATTTTTTCGGTGAACAGTTAAAGAGTGCTATCGAAGAAGTTGGAATTGACGCAAGCTACCTTCGCATGGATGAAGAGGTGCACACCACTCTTGCGTTGGTGCATACCTATCCTGACGGCGACAGAGATTTCTCCTTCTACAGAAATCCCGGCGCAGATATGATGCTAACAGCATCCGAAGTGCCTGCAAAACTTCTGGAGGATACAAGATTGTTCCACTTCGGAACACTTTCTATGACTCATGAAGGTGTCAGAGAGGCTACAAAGAAAGCGATTGCCGATGCTAAAATGAGTGGTGCTTTGATTTCTTTTGATCCTAACCTTCGTCCTCCTCTTTGGAGCAGCCTTGAAAATGCCAAAGAGCAAGTGCTCTACGGTTTACAGTTCTGCGACATCTTAAAAATCTCTGACAATGAAATTCAGTGGCTCACAGGCTGCGAGGATTTTACACAGGGTGTAGAGTGGATTTTAAAGAGCTTCCCCATCAAACTGATTTTGGTCTCCATGGGACGAGACGGAAGCCGTGCCTACTATAACGGCATGATGGTAGAAGTGGCTCCTTTCCTGCAGGAGAATACCATCGAGACCACTGGCGCAGGAGATACTTTCTGTGGCTGCGTACTCCACTATGTCCTGGAGCATAGTCTGGAGAAGCTGACAGAAGAAAATTTGCGGGAGATGCTTACCTTTGCCAACGCTGCAGCCTCATTGATTACTACCAAGAAGGGGGCTCTTCGTGTGATGCCTGAGGTAGCAGACATTAAGGATTTGATTGCGAAGAGAGCATAGGAAGAGAATAATACAGCGAAATTATGATTTCCACTACTTGCTGATAAGTGTTATTTTGAGTCCGGCACAATATTCAAGAAAGGCTGAGTACAATTTCCGTACTCAGCCTTTTCTACATCAGGATTTTTTCAAACAATGATTCTTTAAGGCTTCAAAGGTCTCTTCGCTGATATCATGCTCTATTCTGCAGGCATCTTCCATGGCAACTTTTTCACTGACCCCAATTTTGATCAGGCATTCGGCCAGTAAGTTATGACGCTCCAATACGCTTTCCGCTTTCTTGCGTCCGGATTCGGTCAATTCGATATAGCCCACTTCGTCCATAGTAATCAGATTCTTTTCACGAAGTCCCTTCATTGCGACGCTTACGCTTGCCTTTGTAAAATTCAGTTCCCCGGCAATATCAATTGAGCGCACTTTGCCCTTCTTCTGACTAAGTATGAGAATTGTTTCCAGATAATCTTCCATTGATTCTTCGGATTTGTGTTTGATATAACTCATGCGAATCACCTTTCTGTATCGTCGCTGCTCTTGATTCACAGTATAACAGTTTTGGTTTGATATGACAAACTAAATTGAAAAAATACAGAGATTAGTATTGACAAACCGAGTTAGCGATATTAAACTACGAGATGGTTAGATATATCTAACACAATTAGAAAAAACTAACATACTAATGAAAAGGAAGGTATTTTACCATGAATCTGACAGAAGCTGAAATCGGAAGTGATGTAATCGTAAAGGATATTTTGGCAGATGACGAGGAGTTAAAGGGCTTTTTATTTTCGCTGGGATGCTACAGCGGAGAGTCTGTCACAGTTGTTTCCAAAAAACGGGGAGGATATGTTCTCTCCATAAAGGATGCCAGGTATAGCATAGATGAAAATCTGGCAAAAACCATAGAGATTTAAGGAACAGAGGAGGACAATAGGAATGAGAATTGCACTTACGGGAAATCCAAACAGCGGAAAGACCACGATGTATAATGCACTGACCGGTCGCAATGAGAAAATTGGAAACTGGGCAGGCGTCACAGTTGACAGAAAGGAAAGCAGTATCAGGAAGGCATACTATGATGGGACAAAGGAAGTTATCGCCGTAGATCTTCCCGGTGCTTATTCCATGTCACCGTTCACTTCCGAGGAAAGTATTACAAGCAGTTATGTCAAGAATGAAAATCCTGATGTAATCATCAATATCGTAGATGCTACCAATCTCAGCAGAAGCCTGTTCTTCACGACGCAGCTTCTTGAACTTGGCATCCCGGTAGTCGTTGCGCTTAACAAGAGCGATATTAATGAGAAGAAAGGCACGAAGATCCAGATAGATAAGTTATCTGAAAAGCTTGGATGCCCGGTTGTGGAAACAGTGTCTACCTCAGCCGATGGACTGAAAAGTGTGGTTGCAAAAGCGGTAGAGATGGCAGGCAGCAATCAGAAGGCTCCTTATTCTCAGGGAAACATTGATCTGCATGATAAGGCCGAGGTGGAAAAGGCAGACAGAAAGAGATTTAATTTTGTAAATGGAATCGTTAAGGAAGTTGAGACCAGAAAAGTTCTTACAAAGGAAAAGAATGCCAGTGACAAATTAGATGAAAAACTGACACATCCGATAATGGGATTATTTGTTTTTGCATTGATTATGTTTTTGGTATTTTACATTTCACAGTCTACACTTGGAACATGGATTGCAGACTGGCTGGTTGGCTGGATTGAGACCTTCCAGGAATGGGTGGGCGAGAAGATGGCCGATGCAAATCCTCTTCTCTATGCACTGTTGGTTGACGGTATTATCGGCGGCGTTGGCGCGGTAGTCGGTTTCCTTCCTCTTGTAATGGTTATGTATTTCCTGATTGCACTTCTTGAGGATTGCGGTTACATGGCCAGAGCAACCGTAGTTTTGGATCCTATTTTTAAGAGAGTAGGACTTTCAGGAAAGACTGTTATCCCTATGGTTATCGGTACCGGTTGCGGTATTCCTGCAATTATGGCCTGCAGAACCATCAGAAATGAGCGTGAGCGCAGAACATCTGCTATGCTGGCAACCTATATGCCCTGCGGCGCAAAGCTTCCCGTTATCGCACTTTTCGCCGGTGCATTTTTCTCAGACGCAGCGTGGGTTGGACCGCTTATGTATTTCGTGGGTATTGCATTGATTCTGCTTGGAGCACTGCTTGTAAAAGCAGTCAACGGCATGAAATACAGAAAGTCTTTCTTCATCATTGAGTTGCCTGAGTATAAGTTACCCAGCCTTAAGTTTGCATTCGGCTCCATGCTTGAGCGCGGTAAGGCATATATCATCAAAGCCGGAACAATCATTCTGGTATGTAATACGGTTGTTCAGATTATGCAGTCCTTTGACACACACTTCCGGGTAGTAGAAGAGGGAATGGAAAGTACATCAATCCTTGCAACAATTGCATCCCCCTTCTCCTATCTCCTGGTACCGGTTGTCGGTTTCGCAGCATGGCAGTTAGCGGCAGCAGCAATTACAGGATTTATTGCAAAGGAAAATGTTGTTGGAACAATTGCGGTATGTTATGCAATCACAAACTTTATTGATACAGAGGAGCTTGAGCTTGTAGCAGGTGGTAATGAAGTAGCTGCCGTTATGGGACTTACAAAGGTTGCGGCACTTGCGTACCTGATGTTTAATCTTTATACCCCTCCCTGCTTTGCGGCTATCGGAGCTCTTAACTCAGAGCTTAAGAGCGGCAAATGGCTCGCAGGTGCTATCTGCCTGCAGCTTGCGACAGGATTTACGGTTGGTTTCCTTGTATTCCAGATCGGCACTCTTATTACCACAGGAAGCTTTGGGGCAGGATTTGTTGGCGGACTGATTGCCGTATTGGTTTTCGCAACTGTTATCGCAGGACTGATTGTGAAGGCAAATAAGCAGCTCAATACCAACTATGCACTTCAGAAGGCATAAGGTTTTGAAAGGAGTTTGGAATGAAGAATATTATCATTATTGCAATTTTGGTAATCCTGGTAGGGGCAGCAGTATTCTATATTTGGAAAGCAAAGAAGAAAGGGAGAAAATGCATCGGATGTCCCTATTCGGGATCTGCATCCTGTCATTGCAAATAAGCGTGGAACCATTGACATGAATTGATATTTGCTCGTCGGCATGATAATGTAATGTAAGAGAATATCGATTCGGAGTACAGGAGAGGCCATGAAAATTTACATAGACTTTGATGATGTCATCTGTGAAACAGCGAAATATTTTACCATATTGGTGAAGGAACTGTTCGGGAAGGATGTGCCTTACAGTCAAGTGAAATTCTTTAATCTGCAGAAATCCTTTGACCTGACAGATGAACAGTACAAGGAACTGATGAAGGCCGGACACTTTCCGGAACATTTGCTGGCATATGAGGAGACTCCCGGGGCTTCGGAGACCATCAATAAGTGGTTCGATGCCGGACATGAAGTGAAGATTATTACGGGAAGACCCTTCGATGCTTATGAGCCCTCCAGAAAATGGCTGGATAAGCATGGACTGGAGAGGATTCCGCTGTTTTGTGTTGATAAGTACGGGCGTGAGAATTTCAACGAGAACTGCACCTACAGCATGACGCTGGCAGATCTCTATGCCATGGACTTTGATTTCGCGGTGGAGGATTCCCCGGCGGCCTTTCCTCATGTGCTGCATTTTGAGCATTGCAGAGTGGCAATTTTTGACCGACCCTGGAATGTGGAAGCGGAACTCCCGAATGACCGTTTTGTGCGGTGCGCCGGCTGGCAGGAAATCGACGAATTGTTGTAATTTTGATGACTGTTCGGAGGAACAGAACAAAATAAGATTAGTAGGAAAATATATGTGTGGTACAATGAATCTATGATGTTATGGGGACACAAAAAACATTATAGATTCATTTTTTTATAAAGGAGAAGGTATGGAAAAAACACCGCTTTATGACACATCTCTTTCCGTGGAGGAAAGAGCAAAATGGATTCTTTCACAGATGACCGTAGAGGAGAAACTGGAGTGCTTCGCAGGACATCCTGCGGTAGAGCGTCTGGGCTTGCCTGCGTACCGTTTCGGCGGTGAGGCTGCCCATGGTCTGCAGGCTCGTTCCGGTCAGGGAGAGCAGTATCCTCCCACAAACACAACTTCCTTTACCCAGCCTATTGGTATGGCTGCCAGCTGGGATAAGGACCTGATTCGCGAGGCCGGCGATGTGACAGGCACGGAAGCAAGAGCCATGCACAATGTTTACGGACCTGCAGCGGCAGGTGTCACCAAGTGGGCACCTACTGTTGATATGTGTCGTGATCCCAGATGGGGACGAAATGAGGAGGATTACGGCGAGGATCCTTATCTGACAGGAAAGATGGCCGGTGCGTATATCATCGGTATGCAGGATGAGCACAATTACGATGGCTCTCCCTTGCAGCCCAGACAGCGCGGAGACCGTATTCGCGTGGGTGCAAATCTGAAGCATTTCTACGCAAACAATGTAGAATGGCGTCGTTGCTATGACAGTTTTGATATCAGCGATAAAGTGAAATATGATTATGAGCTGGAGCCCTTCCGCTACTGTATCGAGGAGGCGCATGCCGAGGGCGTTATGACCGCTTACAATGAAATCAATCATGTAACCGGTGTTATCAATCCCGAAGTACAGCAGATTCTGAAGGATAAGTGGGGCATGGTTCACGCTGTCAGCGACGGCGGTGCGTTCCAGCAGGTTGTAAACTTCCATCACGATTTCGAGACACATGCCGAGACACTGGCAGCTGCCATTCGTGCAGGTGTTGATAATATGCTGGACAACCCCAGGGTGGTTGGTGAGGCAGCGAAGGAAGCATGGGAAAGAGGTCTGATTACCGAGGAGGATATCGACAAATCTCTGATGTGCATGTTCCGTTCCAGAATTCGTCTGGGTGCCTTCGATGAGGTTGATCCTTATGCAGGCCTTGGTGCCGAGGATATCGGCTCTGAGAGAGCGAGTGCCGTTTCGAAGAAAATGGCGGAGGAAACCAATGTCCTTTTGAAGAATGACAATCAGTTCCTGCCTTTGTCCAAGGAGGATGATGTGGTTCTGATCGGACCCATGGGAGATGTCTGGCTGCAGGACTGGTACGCAGGAAATCCTATGCATCGCACTACCTTGAAGGAAGGTATCGAGGCAGAGCTTGGCAGAAGCATCCGCTTCGAGAACGGCCTGAATCAGATTCGCTTAAAGCACGGCGACAAGTATGTAGGCGCGCAGGATTGCGAGAATCCTTGCCTGATTCTGGTGGATTCCGTGGAAGACGCAGTGGTATTTGAGCATACCGATTGGGGCTGCGGCTGTAATTTCCTTTATTCCCCCAAGCATAAGAAGTATGTGAACTTCACCATGGATGGTCCCTTGAAGTTAGATTCCGACAGTCCGTTCCGCTGGTTCGTTATGGAGAGTCTGATTATGATTCCCGCTGAGGGAGCAACCCAGCTTCCCGAGGCAAAGAATGCCAACAGAATTGCCTTTGACAAGTACTGGGATGACAAGGCCGGCGACATTAAGCTGTATGGCTTTGGCGCCCGTCCCGTCGATATCGTAGATGGCATTCTCTGCGGCCGTGATCTTGTGGAAATCAAGAATATCCAGGACAGCAAGGAAGGCAAGAACATGGGCGGTAAGGTGGACGACGAGTTCGAAGCAGCAACCTTTACCGTTGAGATTGTGAAGGATGGTCTGGCAGCAGCGAAGGAGCTGGCAAAGAGTGCCAAGAAGGTTATTGTAGCTCTGGGCTGCAACCCTGTTGTCAATGCAAAGGAAGAGGTCGACAGAAGCACCATCGACATGATTCCCGCTCAGGAAGAGCTGGCTGAGGAAATCTACGGCGTGAATGCAAGTACTGCGGTGGTTCTTATGACCAACTACCCTTATGCCATCAACTGGATGCAGGAGCATGTGCCTGCAATTCTCATGAACGCTACCGGTTCTCAGGATATGGGAACAGGTCTGGCTTCCGCTCTGTTCGGAACCAGCACTCCCGCCGGACGCCTGTCAATGACCTGGTATCTGGGAGACGAGGATCTGGTTGATATTACCGATTATGACTTAATCAACAATCCTCGTACCTATCGCTACTTTGATAAGCCTGTACTGTATCCCTTCGGCTATGGTCTGACCTATTCTTCCTTCGAATACAAATCATTGGAGGTGAAGAAGGTTGGTGAGGACCTCCAGGTTTCTGTCGCAGTAACCAATACAGGTGATAAGGTAAGTGATGAAGTAGTTCAGATTTATCTGCAGAGAGTATCACCCTCCGAGACAGTACATCCCATCCGCAGACTGGTAGGCTTCGAGAGATTGCATGCCGTAAAGCCCGGCGAGACAAAGGAAGTAACTATGATTGTGAACCCTTGCGATGTGGCAATTTACATGGAGAGCGTCGGCGAGCGTATCGTGGAGGCCGGCGAGTACAGAATCTATGCCGGTACAAACTGTCTGGATGAGGCAGTGAACTGCTGCATTACTTTATAAACAAAAGAAAAGAGGAAATACGAATGGTAAAGCATGTGATTATTTGGACACTTAAGGAAGAACTCAGTGCTGAGGAGAAGGCTGCTGTAAAGGTCGGCATTAAGGAAGGCCTGGAAGGTCTTAAGGGTAAGATTCCCGGACTGGTTGAGATTCAGGTAAATATCAATGGTCTGGCAAGCTCCAACGCAGACCTGATGCTGGATTCTACCTTTGAGAGCGAGGAGGCTCTGAAGGGCTATGCCGTACATCCCGAGCATGTTGCTGTTGCAAACGGCAAGGTTCGTCCTTACACCGCAGTGAGAAGCTGCCTGGATTACGAAATCTAAATCAGAGTGCATACTTGCTCCCGATTTGAATAATATGCATACAGAAGCACAATAAGTGTTTCTACTGTGCGGCTTTTCGACTTCACAGAAAAAACTGCCGGTGGTAAGATTACTTCATCGTTAAGAAATCAAACGGCAGCAATGCCGCGGACAGTAGATTGCAGGAGGTAGTTATTATGGAAAAGAGATTATTCAGATCAAAGACAAACAGACAGCTGGTTGGCGTGTGCGGAGGTATTGCGGAATACTTCAATATTGATCCCGTAGTCGTTCGTCTTGCATGGGTGCTTTTCACACTGGCAGGCGGTGCAGGAATTATCGGTTACATCATTGCAGCGCTGATTGTTCCTGAAGATAACAGTGATTACACAGCATTTTAAGTGAAGGATGAGTACGAAAGCGTGTCCGAAAGGGCACGCTTTTTTGTTTCTTAATTTTTCTTCAGAAGTTGGACAAAACACCCTTGGAAGGATACAATGAAATAGTAACTGTAAACCATTTTGCTGGTGCGGGAAGGAATGTAGATTACAATGAAGAAAAGGTTGATTACATTACTTTGCATAGCGATAACAATCGGATTACTGACGGGCTGCGCTGAAGACGAGGAAGTGTCAGAGGTCTCTGTTTTGACACCGCTTCCCCTCTACAGCACAGAAAGTACTTCCTCGGAGAGTGCCTCCGAGACAGGGGAAACGCCTGAATCCACGGAACAGCAGCTGATGCCTGCTGCAGTGGAAAAGGTTGAACTTCTGGCAGGCGGTGAGAGCAATACCATCGGCGAACGCGAGGTCGTGAACGGTAAGCTGCAGAGCTGGCTGACAGGTGAGTGGAAGGATGTACAGATTGCAGGCCGCAGAAATATGGCCGTGATGATAGATAACAATCAGGCTTCTTTGCCGCAGTACGGCATTTCCAAGGCTGATGTGATATACGAGGCGCCCATTGAGGGGCGTGTGACCAGATTGATGGCGCTGTTTGAGGAGTATGATGACCTGGATCACATCGGCTCCGTTCGAAGTGCCCGCGACTATTATATTTACGAGGCTATGGCTTACGATTCTGTTTACTGCAACTGGGGACTGGCAAGACCTTGGGTAGAGGAACTGATCAACACAGACCGAATTGATAATGTGAGCCAGGCACTGGCCGGTATTGTAAACGGCGCACCGGAGGCCTACGACCGTATTTCCAGACCCGGTGTCAACATCGAGCACACCGGTTATCTGTTCATCAAGGGCTATAATGCAGCCATGGAGAGATTGGGGTACGCCACCGAGTATCGGGAAGCCTTTGAAAGACCCTTTGCTTTTGCACAGGAGGGCTATGCTGCCACCTATGACGGATATCCTTCAGCAACCATGATTTATCCCGGCGGAACCGGCAGCAATCAGGGTGGCTACGGAAAGAGCAATCCCTGCTTTGCCTACAATGCGGACGACAGAAGATACTATCGTTCTCAGTACGGAGAAGCGCAGATCGATGAAATGAACGGGGAGCAGGTAGCGGTGAACAATGTCATTTTCAAGGTTTGCCACGGCGAGGAGCGATTCCCCAACGATCCCAACTATGATTATCTGGCCTTCCGCGTACACGGAGAAGGAGCAGCATATATTTTTACCAATGGTAAAGTGATTCAAGGTACCTGGAAGAGAGAGTCAGATACCGCCGCAAACAGATTCTATGACAGCAAGGGCAATGAAGTTGTGCTGAATCAGGGCAAAACCTGGATTTGCTGTATATGGGACAATTACTCTCAATATATTTCATGGGAATGATACGAAAACATAAAAAGTGCATCGTTTATTTGAGTTTATGGGCTGTACTGCTCCTGCTGAATTTGCTGGCATGGAACAGTACGGCTTTTTGTGATTGGTATATAGATCATGTTTTCCAGATCTGGGTGGGAACCCTGGGACGCGTGACAGGGGCATTTCCCTTTTCCGTGGGTGAGTGGATGATCCTGGCCGGCGTGGCATTGCTTGGGCTGGCAGCGATTGGTTTGCTGCTGTTGTGTGCGGTGCTGGTGGGCAGTGCGCTGCGCAGAAGGTGGGTGCTCGGAAAGCTGCGGCATGTGCTGGCGGGCTTTTACAAGGCATTTGCCTGGATTCTTTTGGTTGTTTCCATTGTGATGACATTGAACTGCTTCGTGCTGTATCATGCTTCCACTTTTTCGAAGACCTACTTCGGCGAGGAGACGAAGGAATACACACCGGAGGAGATTCTGGGCCTGTATAACCGCGTGGCGGCAGAGGCAAATGAGTTGTACGCGCTGGTGGAAAGAGATGCGCAGGGCATGCCTGTTCCTGCGGGAGATATGAAGGAGGAAGCTAAGGCAGCCATGCAGAAGCTTGGTGAGACCTACTCTCGTCTGAGCGGATGGTATCCCAGCCCCAAGGCCATGACATTCTCTGATTTTATGTGCCAGCAGCACATGCAGGGGTATTATTTCCCTTTCTCCATGGAGGCCAATTACAACGATGTGATGGGAAATCTGCGCAAGCCGGCAACACTCTGCCATGAGCTGGCGCACCTGCGGGGATATATCTTTGAGGACGAGGCGAACTTTATCGGTTATCTGGCCTGTTTGCAGTCTGATGACCCGTTTTTCCGTTACGGCGGCAACATGAGCGTGTTGAATTATGTGTATCAGGACCTGGTGAAGGTTTCTAAAAAGAATCCTGAGGGCTTCGCGGCAACAGTGGAGAAGCACTCTCTGGTGCAGATGCGCGAGGAAGTCTGGGATGGCATCTGGCAGGATTTCTATTTCGTCAGTGAGGAAGATTGGGAGCGGATCAACAAAAAGGCTCTGTTTGACACGGAGAAGGTTGACAAGGCAGCAGATACCTTTGTGGAGACCAATCTGAAGGTGAACGGAGTCTCCGACGGAGCAGTCAGCTACAGTCGGGTGGTACAGCTTTTATTGCAGTATTATCGGCATGTTCAGGCAGATTAGGCCGGTTTTTCGGTGATTTATAAATTGTGGATAAAATAGAAAAAATTTTTAAAAAAGGGGTTGACTTTTTTTCGCGGATACGATAATATCATCAATGTTGTGACGCACGGATTACGTTACAGGCCCAGATAGCTCAGTTGGTAGAGCAGAGGACTGAAAATCCTCGTGTCACTGGTTCGATTCCGGTTCTGGGCATTGTCGTTCGAATTGGAACGATATATGCAGGTGTAGTTCAATGGTAGAACACCAGCCTTCCAAGCTGGATACGTGGGTTCGATTCCCATCACCTGCTCTCGTCCGAAAGGATGTTTACATATATGCGATAGTGGCTCAGTTGGTAGAGCGCCACCTTGCCAAGGTGGAAATCGCGGGTTCGAGTCCCGTCTATCGCTCGCAGAATGAAAAAGCCTATCCGTTTGGATAGGCTTTTTTCCTTCTCGAGTGCATCCGCACTCGAAGGGTTCGAGGTCTTCGCTCCGCTTCGGTCCGCGCAAGGCCGAGGTCCCCCGGACCTCGTGCGCCGTCTATCGCTCGCACATGAGAGGATCATCCGAAATATGTCGGAATGCAAACGCGATGAAAATTCTCGCAAAGGACAGTAAAATACACCTTAAGCCTAGGCTATCTATGAAAAATATGGTAGAATAGAAGCAAATACCAAGGGGGGTATACAAGTATGGAAATAAATGAAACAAGACCTTATGTCGATTGGAAACTGATGAATGATTTCATGGTAGATGTCTTTGAAAAGTATGGGGTGCCCAGGGCAGATGCCGAGATTTGCGCGGATGTTTTGCTGGAGAGCGACCGAAGAGGTATCGAGAGCCATGGATGCAATCGTTTCAAACCGATTTATCTGGATCGTATTAAGAAGGGAACCCTGCTTCCCGTGACCAATATTGAGATTGTGAAGGAGACTGCAACCACTGTTGTCATGGATGCTCATGATGGCATGGGTATGGTAGCCAGCCACAAGATGATGGAGATGTTGATTGAGAAGGCAAAGACCTACGGCATGGCAGGCGGTACCATTTTCAATTCTACCCATTACGGCATCGCCGGTTATTGGACTACAATGGCAGAGAAGGCCGGTATGATCGGTATCAGCGGCACAAATGCCCGCCCTTCCGTTGCACCTACCTTTGGCGTGGAGCCCATGATGGGAACCAATCCTCTGACCTTTACAATGCCTACCGATGAGGCTTTCCCTTTTAACTTCGACTGTGCAACCAGTATCATTCAGAACGGTAAGATTGAATTTTACGAGCGTCAGGGCAAGGATACTCCCGCAGGCCTTGTGGTAAACAAGGACGGCGGCACCATGACCGATTCCGGCAAGATTCTGAAGGACATGCGTGCAGGCAATGCAGCTCTTCTGTCCATCGGTGGAATGGGTGAAGCCAACGGCGGTTACAAGGGCTACGGTTTTACCACCATCGTTGAGATTCTTTCTGCTGCTTTGGCCGGAGGTCCTTTCATGAAGGCTCTGAATGGCGTAGATGCCGACGGCAACCCTCAGATGTATCATCTGGGACACTTCTTCTTTGTGATTAATCCTGAATTTTTCATGGGTCTGGATACCTTCAAGAAGACCGCAGGCGATATCTGCCGTGGACTGCGTGAGTCCGAGAAGGCACCCGGTGCAGACCGTATTTACACTGCCGGTGAGAAGGAATATATTTACAACGAGTATCGTAAGGACAAGGGTGTTCCCGTAGGCGAAGCAATCCAGAAGGAACTGGTGCAGCTTCGTGATGAACTGGGACTGACACAGTACCACTTCCCTTTTGAGGATTAATGATTATCGCCTCCAGACTTTTGTAGGCTGCGCTTTGGCGGTGGGCTTTCTGAACAACAGATTGCCCATCGCTTTTTTGTTGAACGGAAACAGGGGCCAGAAATAGCTCATGCCGCTTAAGGTAGGAGTGGTCAGGATGGAGAGATTGACCAGCAGGAAACCGATGAGGAAGCCCGGAAGGCCGCCGATTGCAGTGGTAATCAGCAGAAACAGTCGATAAATGCGGCAGGCGTCCGCGAATTCCGGGCTGGAGAGGGAGAGCCCGGCCAGCAGAGTGACTGCCGCGTAGAAGAGAACCTCCATGGAGGCCCAGTTCAGTTGGACCGCCATATCTCCGATGAGGAGGCCTCCCACAATGGACAGGGAGCCGCTGAAGCGGTTGCTGCTCAAGGAGGTGGAGTACTTGAACAGGTCCATGCCGATTTCCACCGCAAAGACATAGAAGATAATTCTGGGTGGAGCCATGGACCCGGAGGATAACAGGTTCCATTTGTCGGTGAAGTCAGGGAAGAAGGCGGTAATCAGAAGAAAAACAGGCATCAGGTAGAGCGTGACGGGAATACACAGGAAGCGAAGCAACCGAAAGTAGGTGCCGATTAACGGGCTCTTGTAGTAGTCGTCAGGACTTTGGGTAAACTGAAAAATCGTGCAGGGCAGAATGATGCTCATGGGAGAATTGTCGACGAGCAGAAGGATATACCCCTCGTAAAGGTAGCTGCAGGCTACATCCGGCCGCTCCGTCATACGGAAATTGGGAAGAGGATTCCACCAGCGTTTCCGAACCAACAGCTCTTCGATGCTTTGGCTGCCCATGGTAACAGAGGTGATTTTCAGATTGTCTATCAGCTCCTCCAGATGCACCAGCAGTTCCTGATTGACGGCTCCCTCCAGATAAGCAACGGCAATATCGGTTTTGCTTTCCTGTCCGGTATGATGCATGGAGAAAATCAGTTTCGGAGAGCGAATGCGCCGTCGAATCAGGCTGACATTGGTCACGAGATTTTCCACGAAACCATCCCGGGAGCCCCTGGTAATGCGTTCCATGTCCGGTTCCTCGATGCCGCGGGAGGGATAGGAGCGCAGATCCAGAAGAATGCCCTCAGTGCTGCCTTCCGCCAGAAGGGCGCACAGCCCGGACAGCAGGCCCTCGGTCAGGTCCGAAAAATCATTGCATGAGGTAACCTGAACATAACCGATTTTGGATTGCAGAGCCTTGTGAAGGCCTATGGAGGCTGTCGCGGATGTTTCTGAATCCGATGCCAGATCGGCGAGAACCTTTTGAAGCATATCATTATCATAGAGGCCGTTTAAACCTGCCAGATAGGCGGGAGTGCCATCGATGGTGAATTCCCTGGATTCGAAGTCAAAGCTTTTCCCCAAGGGCAGATAAAGCTGCAGTGTTTCAATGGAATCTTTCAGGTTGGAAGTTATTTTCATAGGGCCTCCTCGTTTGCCGGTTGCTGTGTTTAGCATACCCGCTCTTTTGCGATTTATTCGCGGAAATATGGGGCAAATGATTGTATTTTCTTGGGAATGTTGCTAGTATAAGGAAAGAAGAAACGCCCGCCGCAGCATTGGGCTGTGAGCGGTTTATCAGTTATAAAGGACTACTTTGCAGGAGGCACAATATGAGATTTGTTTACCCCGGAGGACTGGCGAAGGCACTTACCTTCAGCTATGACGATGCACAGATTTTTGACAGAAGACTGGCTGATTTATTCAGACAATATGGTATGAAGGCGACCTTCCATCTGAATTCCGGAACTCTGGATAAAAATCCCGGTAAGGGAAGCTTTTTCATCGGTGTGGATGAGCTGGCGGAAGTTTACGAGGGGCATGAGATTGCGTGCCACGGTCTGCAGCACAGAAATCCCGGCCTGTTGACACAGCAGCAGCTTCTGGTGGAGATTTATGAGGACCGAAAGAATCTGGAAAGCTACACTGGCAAAATGGTTCAGGGTATGTCCTATGCCTTCGGTGTATATGATCAGAGAATCATTGATACCGCAAAGACTGTCGGTATTAAGTATTCCAGAACGGTCAACAGTACTTATGAGTTCCATATGCCTACTGATTTTATGCAGTTACATCCCACCTGCCATCACGGAGACCCCATGCTGATGGAACTTGGCGAGAGATTCCTGCACTGTCCAGATTACTATGAACTTCCCATGATGTATGTCTGGGGCCACAGCTTTGAGTTCGGCAATTCAGGCGACTGGTCCGGCATTGAGGCTTTCTGTGAGAAGATGGCCGGCAAGGATGACATCTGGTATGCAACCAATATGGAAATTGTAGACTATGTAAATGCAGTGAGAGGTGTGGTTGTTTCCGCTGACGGACTGACCATGTACAATCCTTCCGTTATCAGCGTCTGGATGAAGACGGCAGAAGGACTGGTGGAACTGAAGCCCGGCGAGACAAAGTACATCGGCGAGCACTAATTCGGCCCGTTTGGCAGAAAGGTCTTAAGAATGAGAGAAGAAATGACAATTATCGGTGACGAGGCATACAGAGCAGCCAAGGAACTGATTGAAATCGCACATCCCGAGAAGGATGATATTCTTGTTGTAGGCTGCTCAACCAGTGAGGTGGGCGGTGCAGGTATCGGCACTTTTTCCAGCCCGGATCTGGCGGAGGTAGTGTTCGGCGGCATTTATCAGGCAACCCAGGAGGCAGGTATTTTCCTGGCAGCACAGTGCTGCGAGCACCTGAATCGTGCGATTATCCTGGAAAAGGACGCAGCAAAGATGTACGGCTATGAGATCGTGAACGTGGTTCCCCAGCCCAAGGCAGGCGGTTCTTTCGCCACAGCGGCCTACAAGGCATTCGAGCATCCGGTAGCGGTTGAGCACATCAAGGCTCATCTGGGTATGGACATCGGAGATACCTTGATTGGTATGCACCTGAAGGATGTGGCTGTTCCCGTGCGTATCCGCACCAAGGAAATCGGTGACGGCCATGTGGTTTGCGCCAGAACCCGCGCGAAGTTTATCGGCGGTGAGCGTGCCATTTACGATAGTGAGATGAATTAAGGACGGGGCGTGTTCCGGAAACGGAAGGCGCCTTCTTTTTATTTTGATATTCAACCACTGGTAGAATTGTTTGGGATTTCTCAACAAGAATTCGATTGGACATTCAACTGTTATGCGATATGATGAGTTCATCAGATAGCTACCTGAATTTGTTTCAGAGGAGAAGAAAAATGAGTGAGATTACCATCGGAACTGTGATTGTGCAAAAGAGAAAGGAACTGGGTTATACTCAGCAGACTCTGGCAGAGAAACTGCATGTGTCTTTTCAGGCGGTATCGAAGTGGGAGAACGGAAGTGCTTGCCCGGAGATAACGCTGCTCCCCGAGTTGGCGAAGGTTTTGGGAACCAGTGTGGACACTTTGCTTGGGTATCGGACGGTGGTGGCTGCCGATTACGAGGAGCGCTATCAGGCTGCAGAATATTTTTGGGGTCTGAATCCAAACTATCTTTGCTATGAAATCATGAAATTAAGACCGCCGGTAAAACCGTTGCGAGTTCTGGACATGGGCTGTGGCGAAGGCAAGGATGCGGTATTTCTTGCGAAGAACGGTTATCTGGTTACTGCATTTGATCAGTCTGAGGCCGGTCTGGAGAAGGGCAGAAAACTGGCTGAGAAGAGCGGCGTCTATGTTGACTTCCTGCAGGCTGATGTCAATGATTTCATCTTGAAGGAGCAGTATGACATTATCTTCTGCAGCGGCGTATTCCATTATGTAAAACCCGAGAAACGCGAGGAAATTGTGGATTATATCAAAAAACAAACCGTTACCGGTGGATTAAATGTCCTGAATGTATTTGTGGAAAAGCCTTACCTTAAGGATAAGGAGCGAAAGCAGGCCAAATTATGGAAGACCGGAGAACTTTTCAACCTGTATCATGACTGGATGTTCCACAACATGGAAGAATTTGTCTTCGACTGCAACAGCGGAGGAGTTCCGCACAAGCATTGCATGGATGTCATGATTGCGGAAAAGATGGAACCTTTGAAGAAATAATGGATTTTGTTAATTGAATAGTTGGAAACCCGGCAGTGGAGCATATGAGGCGTTCACTGCCGGGTTTTTGCTGGAGTTCTCGATATGATTTACGGTGAAAGGGGAGTGTATTGAGAAAACACCGTAGGAATTTCGAGAAGGTTACGGAGAAAAGAGCTAGAGGGAGAGAAACCTCCGTAGGAATTTCGGGATGGTTACGGAGAAAAGATGTGAAGGGTTTGAAATCTCCGTAGGATTTTGAGAATGATTACGGAGAAAAATGATAATAATTACAAAAAAACCGTAAGTGAGCAGGATTTACTACGGAGCATAAAGGAAAAACAAGGAAAGCACCGTAGGAAGGTCGAAAATGCTACGGAGATTGTGAGTGAAATATCATAATCATCCGTAAGTATTGAGAAAGAGTCTGCCTGAAACCAACAAAGCAGAGGTTAGGCAGGTATAAGTTCCTGCATGCCTGAAATAACAAAGGCCGCCTCATCAGAGGTGGCCTTCTTTTGTTTATCTTATGCTTCTGTAATCAGTTTCATGATGGTGGAGATGGAGTCAAGCTGGCCGCTTTGATTCATAACCTCCACATAATCGGTGCGATGCTCGTAGAGATGCAAAACCTTCTCTACAAGGAGCTCTGTTGTCAGGTCTTCTTCCTGAACGACGATGGAGAAGCCCTGGTCCTCGAAGGACTTTGCGTTCAAAATCTGGTCGCCTCGGCTGCTGGCAGCAGGGAGGGGAATCAGAAGATTGGGCTTCTTCAGAGCAAGCAGCTCACAGATTGCATTGGCACCTGCTCGGGAAATTACCACATCAGCCATTGCGAAGAGGTCCTTCAACTCTGCCTTAATATACTCGAACTGCTTGTAGCCGGGAGTATTTAAGAGAAGATTGTCCATCTTGCCCTTGCCGCAGAGGTGTACAATCTGGAAGTGTTCCAGAAGCTGGGGCAGAGCGGCGCGAACGGCTTTGTTTACATTTTCAGCGCCAAGGCTGCCGCCGATTACCATCAGAACAGGCTTGTTGGCGGTGAAGTCACACATGTTCAGGCCCGCGAGCTTGCTGCCCTGAGAGAGCTCAGCTCGAATGGGAGAACCGGTGACGATACCCTTGTCTGCGGGAAGATACTGCAGGGTCTCGGGGAAGTTGCAGCAGACATTCCTGGCAACGGGGATGCAAAGCTTGTTTGCAAGACCGGGAGTCATGTCAGATTCGTGAATGATGCAGGGAATCTTCAGCGCGGAAGCGGCGCGTACGACAGGTACGCTGACGAAACCGCCCTTGGAGAAGACCACATCGGGTTTGTATTCCTTCAAAAATTTCTTTGCTTCAGAGAAGCCCTTCAGCACGCGAAAAGGATCGGTGAAGTTCTTCAAATCCAAATAGCGGCGGAACTTGCCGGTGGCGATGCCTACATAAGGGATGCCAAAATCGGCAATCAGCTTTTTCTCAATGCCTTCGTAGGAGCCCATGTATGTGATTTCATATCCGGCTTCCTGCAATGAGGGAAGCAGCGCGATATTGGGAGTTACATGGCCGGCGGTTCCTCCTCCGGTTAATACTATTTTTTTCATAATACCGGAAGTCCTTTCTGTTTTGTCCTTAAATCATGGTCTCCAGTGCGCGAGCCAGCTGGTCGGGGCAGGAGGTGTTCTTGAAGCCGCACTTGATGCCCTTCAGTCTGGAGATTGCATCTTCAGGCTTCATACCCTTTACAAGAGCAGCAATGCCCTTGAGGTTGCCGTTGCAGCCGCCAACGAAGGATACGGAATCAATCACGCCGTCTTTCATTTCAATGTCGATGGCCTGAGAACAGGTTCCCTGTGTTTTATATGTCATAGTCTATCTCTCCTTGTGTGAATAATATTCCAAATCATGGGTTTGATTTATGAGATATTTTAACAGATTTTCTCCTGTTCGGCAAGGGGAGGCAGGGCCCGAAGCGACGGTGCATATTGAAGAAATTTCCAGATTCGGTATAATAAGAAGGAGACATGTTTTTCGGAAAGAAAAGGACAGTTTATGCCGAATGAAGAAGCCTTTGAGGCAGCAAAAGAAAAGATAATCGGCGTGGAGAGGGAGCGATTGGGGATTGGTACCCTTTCGGAGAAGACCGTTCATGCCATTTTAAAACTATAT
Source organism: Acetatifactor sp. (assembly GCA_045597705.1). Taxonomy (GTDB): domain Bacteria; phylum Bacillota; class Clostridia; order Lachnospirales; family Lachnospiraceae; genus Acetatifactor. The sequence goes on along the minus strand of JAZLKR010000032.1, from coordinate 12,401 downwards.
TACGAGCCGAACACAGCCAATCATGAGATTCCGGTGGGACGATATGTCGCGGACATTTTTGCGGACGGAGAAATCATCGAGATTCAGACCGGTCAGTTTAACCGCATGCGGGACAAGCTGGAAGCCTTTCTCCCTCTGTACCCGGTGACCATTGTCTATCCCATTCCCCGCCAGAAATGGTTGATCTGGATTGATGAGGAGACCGGCGAAATGACCACCAGGCGCAAGTCTCCGGCCAGAGGAAATGCTTATCTTGCCTTTCTGGAGCTGTACAAAATCAAGATGTTTCTGAAAAATCCAAACCTGCGTCTGCGGTTTGACCTGATTGATCTGGAGGAGTACAGACTGTTGAACGGCTGGAGTAAGGACCGCAAAAAGGGTTCCGTGCGTTATGACAGAATTCCTGCTGCATTGGTGGAAGAAGTGGAAATCAACACCCTGAAGGATTATATGCGATTTATTCCTGCAGAACTGGAGGATGATTTCACCTCCAGAGAGTTTGCAAAGGCGGCCCATATTCGAGTATCGCTGGCGCAGACGGTACTGAATATTCTCTACGAGGTGGGTATTGTGACCCGCGTGGGGAAGAAGGGTAATATGTACCTCTACGCGATTATGGATTATTGACATACTTAAGGGACGGTTCTTCTGTCACGCTGGAAGACGCGTGACAGCAAGAACCGTCCCTTCGTATGCTAATCGTCATCTTCGGTCTGCTTCTTGGCGAGGGGCAGAGAGAAGATAAATTCGGTACCGACGCCTTCGGTACTGATAACATTAATGTTCTCGTTGTGAACATTGATGATTTCCTTTACGATGGACAGGCCAAGGCCGGTGCCCTTCTTATCCTTGCCTCGAGAGAGGTCGGATTTGTAGAATCGGTCGAAAATCAGTTTCAGGTCATCCTTGGGAATACCGATACCGCTGTCCTTGACGGAGACGAAAAGCTTATTCTTCTTCAGGGAGGTTTCAACCTTGATGACGGAGTCGTTGTGGCTGAACTTGATGGCGTTGTCCAGAAGGTTGTAAAGCACCTGCTGAATCTTTCCCATATCAGCATTGACATAGAAGGTCTCGCCGGTGAGCAGCAGCTCGATGGCAATCATCTTCTTGTGGCAGGTGCCCTCGAAGGAGGCTGCCGTATTTCGGATGACTTCGTTGATGTTGAAGTCTGTGCGATCCAACAGCATGCCCTTTGTGTTCAGATTGTTCAGGGTCAGAAGGCTGTTGGTCAGCTTGGTCAGACGCTCGGTCTCCGTGAGAACGATGGTCAGATACTTTTCGTAGAGCTCAGGGGGAATGGTACCGTCCAGCATAGCCTCCAGATAGCCGCGAATACTGGTTAACGGAGAGCGGAAGTCGTGGGAAACATTCGCCACAAACTTTTTCTGGTCATCCTCCGCGCCGGCGATTTCCGAGGCCATGTAGTTCAGGCAGGCCGCCAGGTAGCCGATTTCGTCATCACTGTCTACGGTGAACTCGTAGTGCATGTTGCCGGCTGCATATGCCTCTGTGGCATGTGTGATTTTCCTTAAGGGGATGTACACAAACTCCGTAAAGAAAATCAGAATAATCAATGACAGCAGCAAAATGATGGTCAGCGTAATATACGAGATGTAGAGCATGTTGTCGATGGAGGGCTGCAGAGTGCTGACCGGACAATGGATGGCCAGGTAGCCCTTTACCATGTAGCTTGCGGTAATGGGCGCCAGAACGGTGAGGGTCTCCGACTGAAAGTTGCCGAAGAAATCACCGATCATGTAGTAGGATTCTCCGGTAGCCGTGGGGTCGAAGCCGTCAATCATGATGACTTCCTCTACATTAATCGGTCGTGTGGTATCCAGAACCAGTCGGCCGGAAGGGTTGATGATCTGGATGGAGGATTCTATATAGACGGACAGGCTGTCCAGCTCGTTCTTAACGGTCTGCAGGTCCACCTCACTGGTATACAGCTCAGAACCGTAGGTACCCGAAACCATGGTTGCTTCCGAATAGAGGAGCTTCGCCTTGTCTCGAATCATCCAATATCTGGACATGCTGGGAACAATCAGGCTGACGGCGATAAAGCTGAAGACGCCGAAGATGAAGTACGCCAGCATGAATTTCATGTACAGGGTTTTCTTCATTAATTTCTTACCTCAAATTTGTAGCCGATACCCCAGATGGTGGCAATTTTCCATTTCTCGTGGTCGCTGATCTTTTCGCGGAGACGCTTGATATGTACGTCAACGGTTCTGGTATCACCGATGTACTCGTAGCCCCAGATCTGATCCAGCAGCTGCTCACGCGTGAAAACATGATTGGGTGAGGATGCCAGGAAGTAGAGAAGCTCCAGTTCCTTGGGAGGCATATCCACATTTTCGCCCATGTAGCGGACGGAGTAATTGGTAAGGTTTACAGACAGGTCAGGATATTCCACGCATTTTTCGTTGCTGACCTCGGGAACTGCAGCGACGGGCTTGTAGCGGCGGAGCACTGCTTTTGCTCTGGCAACCAGTTCCTTGGAGTCAAAGGGCTTCTCGATGTAATCGTCTGCACCCAGCTCCAGACCGAGCACCTTATCGAAGACCTCACCTTTTGCGGAAAGCATGATAATGGGCACGGAATATTTGGAGCGAACCTCACGGCAAACCTGATAACCGTCCATGCCGGGGAGCATGATATCCAGAAGAATCAAGTTGGGAGAAAAGGTTTCCATGGCGGGCATTACCGATTCACCGTCGTTTACAATCAATGTCTCAAAACATTCCTTTGTAAAATACAGGGAAATCAGTTCTGCAATCATATTGTCATCGTCACAGATTAAAATTTTCTGCTTACTAACCATCGTAGGTCTTCCTTTCTATTGAAAATCCAGCACATATTATTTGAAAGTTACAATTGTGACACCTGCGTCACCTTCTCCGTATTCACCCAAACGGAACTCCTTGATGTACTTCAGACGCTTCAGATGACCGTGAACGGCGGTTCTGAGAGCACCTGTGCCCTTTCCGTGAACCACGCGAACGCTGGGGAGATGAGCCAGCACTGCGTCATCCAGATATTTGTCAAGGATGGAGAGTGCTTCGTCAACGGTCTTGCCCAACAGGTTGATTTCGGGTGAAACATGTAAGGACTTTGACATCTTGATTTTGCCTGCCCCGGTTGCACCCAGCTTAGCGGTGGGAGTTGTGATGGTATCCTCGTCAACCAGTACCAGATCCTTGATGTTGGTCTGGGTGCGGATGACACCGCACTGTACGAAGAGAGCACCCTTGGCGTCGGGCAGGGTGGAAACGATACCCTTGAGTCCCATGGAAACAATTTTGACGGCGTCGCCCTTGCGAAGCTTTTTGGGATCCAAAGCCTTCTTGGCGGGAGTGCTGCCGGGCTTCGCCTTCAGAGCAAGGCGGTCGTTCTTCTCGGAAATCTTGTCGCGGACAGCCTGACGCTTCTTTTCCAGCTCCTTCATGTCGGAGTGGGTATTGGCCTTGTTCATCTCGCGGATGGTACTGTCGGCAACATCCTTAGCCTCCTGCAGAATCTCGCGGGCCTTTTCGTTGGCATCACGCAAAATCCTGTCCTTGGCTTGGTCGATGCGCTCGTTCTTGGCCTGGAGCTGATCCTGGAGGGTTTTAATCTTTGCCTTGTATTCGGCGATTTCCTTCTGCTCCTTTTCAATGGTCAGACGGCTGATTTCCAGATCGGCGATTACATCCTCGAAGCTCTTTTTCTCTTTGCCGATCTGCTCCTTGGCGGCCTCGATGATGTCATCGGGAAGACCTAACTTGGAGGAGATGGCGAAAGCATTACTCTTGCCGGGGATACCAATCAGCAGACGGTAGGTAGGCTGCAGGGTTTCCACGCTGAATTCGCAGCAGGCATTTTCCACGAAATCTGTGGAGAGTGCGTAGATTTTCAGCTCGCTGTAGTGGGTGGTTGCCATGGTGCGAATACCTCTGTCGTGGAGGTAATTCAAAATGGAAATGGCGAGAGCCGCGCCCTCGGTGGGGTCGGTTCCGGCACCCAGCTCATCAAATAAACACAGGGAATCTGCGTCGGCATGCTTCAAAATGTGGACAATGCTCTTCATGTGAGAAGAGAAGGTGGATAAGCTCTGCTCAATGCTCTGCTCATCGCCGATGTCCGCGTAAACCTCGGAGAAGATGGACAGCTCCGAACGATCGGAAGCGGGAATGTGAAGACCGGCCTGGCCCATCAGTGTGAAGAGACCTACTGTTTTCAGGGATACGGTCTTACCGCCGGTGTTGGGACCGGTGATGATTAACAGGTCGAAGTCCTTGCCCAGGCGAATATCGATGGGCACAACAGACTTTTTATGAAGCAGGGGATGTCTTCCCTTGCGGATGTTGATGATATGGTCTGTGTTGAACAGGGGCTTGGTAGCGTTCATCTCCATGGCAAGCTTTGCCTTGGCGAAGATGAAGTCCAGCATGGTCATAATCTTCTGGTTGGCTGCCAGCTCCTCGATATGTTCCCCGACGGAAGCACTTAAAGTTGCCAGAATGACGCCGATTTCCTCCTTCTCCTGGAGCTCCAGCTCGCGGATCTGGTTGTTTAAGGAAACGACGGCAGCAGGCTCGATGAAATAGGTGGAGCCGGAGGCTGACTGGTCGTGAATCATACCGTTGACAGCACCCTTGTACTCTGCCTTGACGGGAATACAGTAGCGGTTGTTTCGCATGGTGATGACAGCATCCTGCAGGTAGTTTCTGTAGGCGCCGTTTACCATGGTAATCAGCTGGGAGTGAATTTTCTCGCCGGTCTGCAGCATGGAGCGGCGGATGTTCTTTAACTTAGGACTTGCGTCATCCGCAATCTCTTCCTCGGACAGAATACATCTGTTGATTTCGTTGGAAATCTGGGTGAGGGGAGTCAGAGCGTTGAACATCTCGGAAAGGCTGTCATCGGGAGCATCCTCACGCTCCTTCTTGCCGTAATTTTTGATGCGGCCCGTGTTGTCCAAGAAGGCTGCAATTTTCAGAAGCTCAACGATGGACAGGGTGGATCCGATTTCCAGAGAGCGGAGGGAAAATCCCAGCTCGGTGTTGCTGCCGAAGGAGGTACCGCCTACCTTGAACAGGCGGGACAGGGCATCAGAGGTCTGGGTCTGAGCCAGATTGATTGCCTCCAGGTCGGTGGTGGGAAGAAGTTCTCTGCAGACCTTCTTGCCGGGTTCGGAATCTGCCTTGTCAGTGAGCAGATTAATTATTTTTACATATTCCAAAGTGGATAATACTTTTTGATTCATGATAAAACCTGTTTCTTTCTATATAACTGCACATACTTTGCCAAAAGTATATCACAATCAGTCTGAAAACGCGATACCCTCTGCGTTTTTTCGCCGAAGACGCGCGGAAACTTTACTTTCCCTGCAAAATTCGGTATACTTAATAGATTGAGAAAGGAGTTATTATGCCTGATAAAATGCAGAATAACCAAAATGATTTTATTATAGAAAAAGTAAAGCAGAGACCCCTGGATAAAAAGAAACTGCTGCGCAAAACCATCACCACCGCATGTATGGCAGTGATCTTCGGCAGTATTGCCTGCGCGACATTTCTGCTGCTGGAACCAATCATCAGTGCGAGACTGGCTCCAGAAGAAAAACCTATGATTGTAGCCTTCCCGGAGGATCGTGAAGAGATGGACCCGGAGGATATGCTGGTCGAGAAAATCGAGGAATCGGAAGTGCAGCCGACGGAGCCTCCGATTGAGATTGCAGAGGAAACGGAAGAGGAACGCCCGGTGATTCTGGATAGGAACAATTACAGCCAGATTTACAGTTCACTGGCTGAGTATGTGGCGGAATTGAACAAGTATATGGTTACTGTCACAGCGGTTTCTTCCAACAGAGACTGGATGGACAATGTGCAGGAGAATAAGAATTCGGTTTCCGGCGTCATGCTGATTGATAATAAAGTGGAACTGCTGATTCTCACAGAAGCATCCATCATAAAAAAGGCGGACTATCTTGTGGTTACCTTCTTCGATGGCTCCCAGTGTGTGGCAACTCTGAAGAAGCAGGACTTAACCACGGGACTTGCCATGATTGCGGTTCCCTTTGCCGATATGCCGGCATCTCTTGACAGGGAGCTTTTACAGTACCCGACGCTTGGCTCCTCCAACAACAGCAACATGCTCGGCATGCCCGTTGTAGCAATGGGCAGCCCTCTGGAAATCAATTCTATCGGTTACGGCATGATTACCTCCGAGAGCGCTATTTATTCCGTCCCCGAGCGAAATTACAAGATTCTGAGAACAGATATCATCGGCAGCCAGTCACCCAACGGCGTGCTGTTTGATCTGGAAGGCCGAATCATCGGTATTCTCACCGGCGGCAAGTTAAGCGGTGATGTGAAGAATGTGGTTTACGCATACGGTGTTACCGAGCTGAATAAGTTGTTTACAAGGTTGGCCAACAATATCGATATTGCATATCTGGGAATTTACGGTATCACTGTTCCTCAGGAGGCAAACAAGCTTCAGGGAGTGCCCAACGGTGCTTATGTAAAGCGTGTGGATATGGATTCACCTGCCATGCGAAGCGGCATACAGCCCGGAGATATCATTACCGATGTAAACGGTCGAAACATCAGCACCTACAACGAGTACAGTAATGTATTGATGAACCTGACCCCGGGAGAGACGGCGACCATTACCGTAAAGCGTAAGAGTCAGGATGAATATAAAGAAATGGTATTTACCATAGAGACAGGAGTGGCAAAGTAATGAAATATATCAAGGATCTGAAGGAAGGCGACAGAGTCTTCGACATCTACCTTTGTAAACATAAGCAGGCTGCAGTGACCAAGAATGGTAAGCCCTACGAATCCGTGATTCTGCAGGACAAGACCGGCACCATCGACACCAAGGTCTGGGAGCCCAACAACCCCGGCATTGACGATTATGATGATCTGGATTATATCGAGGTTTACGGTGAGGTAACCAACTTTGCAGGACAGCTGCAGGTTTCCGCCAAGAGAATCAGACGATGCCGTGAGGGCGAGTACAACCCCGCAGATTATCTGCCCGTAAGCTCCAAGGACATTGAGGGCATGTACAAGGAGATGCTGGCTTTGATGGAGAGTCTGGAAAACAAGTACTTAAAGGTACTGCTTCGTTCCTTCTTCGTGGAGGATGAGGCCTTTGCCAAGGCATTTAAGAATTCCTCCGCTGCAAAGAGTGTTCACCATGGCTTTGTGGGCGGTCTTCTGGAGCATACCTTAAGCGTTACAAAGCTCTGCGATTATTACTGCACAAACTATCCCGTGCTGAAGAGAGACCTGCTGTTAACGGCAGCTATGTGTCATGATATCGGAAAGGTTCGCGAGATTTCCGCGTTCCCCGTAAATGACTATACCGACGACGGTCAGCTGCTTGGACATATTGTGATGGGTGCAACCATGGTTGGCGAGAAGGCAGCAAAGATTGAGGGCTTCCCTCATGTGCTTCTGACCGAACTTCAGCACTGTATTCTGGCACATCATGGCAAGTATGAGTACGGTTCTCCCAAGATTCCCGCGCTGATTGAGGCATTGGCTTTGAACTATGCGGATGACACTGACGCAAAGCTGGAGACCTTCAAGGAAATTCTGGAGAAGAACAGTGATGTAAGCGGCTGGCTTCCTTTCAACAGATTGTTTGAATCCAGCTTAAGAGGAACCAAGGGCGAATAAGATCGGAGATTATCGTGGACTATCAGAAGAATGAAATGGTAACAGTAACCATAGAGGACATCGGAACAGAGGGCGAAGGCATCGGTAAGCTGGACGGCTTTACTGTCTTCGTGAAGGACGCTGTTGTCGGGGATACTGTGGATTGTAAACTGATTAAAGTGAAGAAAAATTATGCCTATGGACGATTGGAGAAGGTTTTGACACCTTCTCCTTTTCGCACCGAGCCCAAATGTGCCTTCCACAGACAGTGCGGCGGCTGCCAGATTCAGGCACTTGCTTACGAGAAGCAGCTGGATTTCAAGCAGGACAAAATTCGCAACAACCTGATTCGCATCGGCGGCTTTGCCCCCGAATATGTGGACGCACGCATGGAGCATATTGTGGGGATGGAAGAGCCCTGGCATTATCGCAACAAGGCGCAGTACCCTGTCGGCTGCGATAAGGAGGGCAATATCATTACCGGTTTCTACGCCGGAAGAACCCATTCCATCATTGCAAACACCGATTGTCTGCTGGGCGCAGATGAGAACAAGGAAATCCTGGAAATTGTGCTGGCATATATGAAAGAAAATAAGGTGTCTGCCTACGATGAGACCGCAGGCAAGGGCCTGGTTCGCCATGTGCTGATTCGTAAGGGCTTCACCACCGGTGAGATTATGGTCTGCCTGGTTATCAATGCACCGAAAAAGAGCGGTGCAAACGGCCTGTACCTGCCCGCTCAGGAGAAACTTGTGCAGGCGCTGCAGCAGGTTGCGGGTATGAAGAGCATTTCTGTCAGCATCAACCGCGAGCAGACCAATGTGATTATGGGTATCGAGATCCACACCATTTGGGGCAGCGATACCATTTCCGATGTGATTCATGTGAGAGATATGCAGGCAGCAGGCTATCCTGTCACCGGCAGAGAACTCACCTTCCATATTTCACCCCTGTCCTTCTACCAGGTAAATCCCCTGCAGACAGAGAAGCTTTACAGCCTGGCGCTGGAGTATGCAGGTCTGACCGGCAAGGAGACCGTTTGGGACCTCTACTGCGGTATCGGTACCATTTCCCTGTTCCTGGCCGGCAGTGCGAAGAAGGTCTGCGGCGTGGAAATCATTCCCCAGGCTATCGAGGATGCTAAAAACAATGCCATCCGCAATGAGATTACGAATGCGGAGTTCTTCGTGGGCAAGGCAGAGGAAGTTCTGCCCGCCTTTTATGAGGGTAAGCAGGCAGCAGCCGACAGTGCGGACATGCTGCATCCCGATGTCATCGTGGTGGACCCTCCCAGAAAGGGCTGCGACGAGGCCTGCCTGGATACCATGCTGAAGATGCAGCCCGACAGAATTGTTTATGTCAGCTGCGATTCCGCAACTCTGGCCAGAGATCTGAAGATTCTTACCGACGGCGGTTACGAAATTCAGAAAATCCGCGGCGTGGACCAGTTCGGCCAGACCGTGCATGTGGAGACGGTAGTATTATTGTCCAAACTTCATGAGGCAAAACATCATGTGAGCGTGAAGCTGGATATGGATGAGATGGATATTACTGCGGCTGAAAGTAAGGCTACTTATGAGGAGATTAAGAAGTATGTGGCTGAACATAACGATGGAATGCATGTTTCGAATCTGTATATAGCGCAGGTGAAGAGAAAGTGTGGTATTGAATTGGGAGAGAACCATAATCTTCCTAAGTCGAAAGATGCAAGGCAGCCTCAGTGTCCGAAGGAGAAAGAGGATGCAATTATGGAGGCTCTGAAAGCATTTCAGATGGTATAATGATGATAAACATGCTAACAATTTTAGTTACACAAAATATGTAGAAATGTCTTCTAATATACAATAGGGGCGATTGGTAAACCCTTCTCTAAAATTCAACAGAATGGTGAGTTGCTCAACAAACATTCTATGTTTAAGTTATTGTTAACAATTACCCAACCTCATAAAATAAAATTGCAGCTGCAAGATAAAGAAAGTGAGGTTGAAATATGGACAACAAGATCATAGCAAATTCGATTAAAACGCTACGAAAGAAAAATGGTGTATCACAAGAAAAATTGGCAGAATACCTTGGCGTATCTTTTCAAGCGGTTTCAAAATGGGAGAATGGAACTACGATGCCGGACATTATGCTTCTCCCTGAAATATCTCGTTTTTTCGGAATTACCGTTGATGAACTTCTCCAGGTAGAAATGGTCAACGATGACAAACAGTACAGATCATATTATGAAAAAGCGCAGGAATGGTTTGAGCAAGGAAACATAGTAAAAAACTTAGAAGTTTGGAAAGAAGCTTTTCATAAGATGCCTTACCGTATCGATGTAAAAGAAAAACTTATGTCAGCGTATTTCGATTTGGACAAAGTAAGATATGCCGATAATATTATTGAACTTGGTATGGAAATAGCATCCTATGAAGGGGAGATTCCTCCAATTGATGATATTCACGGTGGAGATATGTACTACCGCAGTCAGGCTATTAGAATGCTCGCAGTTGTATATTATGCGATTGGAAAACCGGAATTATCTGAAAAATGGGCGAGAAAGGCGACACCCCTCTATAATTGTCAGGATCTTATTTTTGCAGAAACATCTGAAGGGGATGATATGGTTCGCGATGGAAGTTACTGTGTCTATTGGTTTGCGAAAGAACTATATCATTTTGCTAACCGAATTGTAAAAGACGATAAGGTGACATATACAGTAGAGGATAAAATTAAAGCTTGCGAGATAGTAGCTACCATCTATGAGGTTGTTTACCAAAATGATGATATGGGGTATGATTCATTTTATGAGTTGTGTAGTTTGTATGCAATGATGATAAAACTGCATGATAAGATTGTGGGTGAGGACGATAAGGTTAACTATTGGAAAGATAGGATAATGGAGCTTGCCAAGAATGCTTCAAATATCGAAGCACATGAATTAAATCATCCTCTGATGAGAGGTATTATGGTTGGACCATACGATGATGATAGTTCAATTGTTGCATTGGTGAATGATATATTAAAACAGTAGAGACTTACTATTGGATAGTAGATTTGTAGGATATACAAAAAGGAGTTACTAAAATTCATCAAGAGTAAACTGCTGCATGATACTGTATTTTCGGAGGTGCGAACTATCTTTTTGGGTTCGTGCCTCTAAAGCAGAAGTCTGATGAACCAGGCTTCTTTTTTTCATTTGGGTGTTTCGTTTGTCATGTTTATTAGAGTATATATTCAACTATTATTTGAGTAAACTAAAATACGCATCGATTGTATCTTGCCACTTTCCTGATTATAATTTGATTTGTAAACATGAATCGATTCTGTTAATTCAAACAATAGTTGAGGTATAGATATGATAGGAGAACAAATCAAACGCTTTAGATTAGAAAAACAGGTAACACAGGAGGAACTGGCAGAGTTTCTGAGTGTTTCCTTCCAGGCAGTGTCTAAGTGGGAGACAGGCGCCAGTACGCCGGATATTTCGCTTTTGCCAAAATTAGCAATCTTTTTCGGAATCAGTATCGATGAACTCTTTGAGATGCCTTATGAGGATCAGATGGAGCGCATTGAAAATATGTTTTGGGAAGAGCGAAGGATCAATGAGAAAACATTTGAAAACGCCCTCGGTTTTTTGAACAGAACCATTGAGAATAATCCAAGGGATACCCGTGCTCTTGGTAATTTGGCATTTCTTTATAATCATCGTGCAAAGAGTGATCATGAAATAGCATCCTTCTATGCGCAGAAAGTGTTGGAACTCAATCCCGAGGATAAAACGGGTTGGGTCGCTTATTTGGAGGCAAACAATGGTATTTGCGGAGACGAATGGTATGACAATCATTTTGAAGTCATTCAATACTTCCAGGAGTTTGTACAGAATAATCCGAATAATTATCTGGGATTGTACGCATTGATTGAAAATATGTTGGCAGACCATCGGTATGAAGAAGCTGTGCCATACATTAAGCAGATACAGAAGGTAAAGAAAAATCACCAGTACCTGTTATATATGGGAGATGTGTCTTTTGGAATTGGAAAGCGAGAAGATGCAAGAGTTTTTTGGGAAAGAATGGTAGTAGACTTCCCGAATTTGTGGCAGGCTTATAACTGTTTGGCAGAAGGCTATGAAAAGTTGGGAGAAGATGAACTTGCGCTTAAAATGTATGAAAAATCATTTGAAATGCAGGAGAGTCCGAAAATATATGACGGACTGTGCGGAATGGCACAGATTCATGAGCGCCGCATGGATTACGAAAGTGCGAAAAGAGACTATGAGAGGATCATACAGTGCCTAAAGGATGATTATGATGTTAAAGATGGCGAGCAAGTTGATAAAATGAAACGTGAGATTGAGAGGCTTATTAAATTATCTCAAAAATAGTTATTGACCTTATAGTTTGATTACAAAGAAGATAGGGGAAGGATGAGTATATGGCCGATTTTAATGAGAGTAAAGACAATCCTTTGCATAAAGATTTTGGAGTCATTAGTAACACCGTTTACATACTGAAAAAAGAGAAACAATATTGCCCCAGTGCGATTTGGTACAAACTGATAGGAATTGTATGTGGATCAGTTTTATCTTATTTTTGGGGTATATTTGGAAAATACGTAATTGATATTGTGGAAGCAGGCGGAACTACAGAAGATAATCTGCAGGCCTTGTTAAAGATACTTTTGATGGCGGGGCTTGTATTTGCTGTGTTATCTTTCGGTGAAGTTACCGCGAGCAACAGGATTTGGTTTCGATTT
>JAZLKR010000031.1:0-35138 GCA_045597705.1 Acetatifactor sp. | reverse complement strand
GCATCTCATTGTAATGCGGAAGATGGGACTTGAACCCACACGACTGCAATAGCCACAAGATCCTTAGTCTTGCTCGTCTGCCAATTCCGACACTTCCGCATTTCAGAAGGATTTTCCCTTCGAACAGAAATGATAATATCATCGCGAGACCTAAAAGTCAACACTTTTCCAAAAAAACATTTATTTCATACAATTCAATCATTTTAGGTATGGAAATGTGCCGAAACTGTAGGAAACTGACGGAAAATAATTGTGGAATTATCAGGTTAGTGTTACAATGAGATTAGTATTTTTGGCTGAAAAATCAGGGAATGAAGACAAATCGTACGAAAAGAGGGCTTGAACGATGCTGAAACTGAGACCATATAAAAAATGTGATGCAGAAACAATCGTAAGCTGGATTTTAAATGAAAAAGAGTTCTATAGCTGGTCAGCGGGTATTCTGGGAGAATATCCTTATTCTGCTGAGCGCTTGGAAACTTTCAGTGCGGAAATTGCCGACAGTGATTCAGTTTTTCAGTTTGTAGCCTGTGAGGAAAATAAACTGGTAGGCTACATGATTATGCGTTATGTGGATGAGGAGAAGCAGACCCTGCGTTTCGGCTTTATTATCGCAGATCCTGCGGTCAGAGGAACCGGCCACGGCAAGCAGATGCTGCGCCTTGCCATGCACTATGCATTTGAATTCCTGAAGGTGAAGAGAATTACATTGGGAGTGTTTGCAGATAATGTGAATGCTTTTCACTGCTATCAGGCAGCGGGCTTTTGGGAAATGAAGGGTACAGAGACACAGAGTTATGAGATTCTCGGTGAGAAGTGGGTATGCAAGGAGATGATAGCTTATCCTCATAACTCAGAGTATTCAGTAAATGAGAAGAATTATCCGGAAGAGAAGCTTCTGGATGAGATTATCAGTACCAACAGCTTCCGTTATGCGTTCCAGCCTATTATCGAAGCAGCTACCGGAACAGTCTTCGGATATGAGGTGCTGATGCGTGCTGATTACAGCGGACCGATTGCACCTTTGGTTGTTTTGGATTATGCGACAAAATATAATCGTCTGCACGATATTGAGCGCGCAACGATTAAGAATACATTGCAGCTTGTTAATCAGCAGAAGGATTCACTGGCGGGAAAGAGAATCTTTGTGAACAGTATTCCCGGACAGCAGCTGAACAGGCAGGAATATGAGGAAATTGTCAAAGATTACGATGGTTCATTAGACCAGTTTGTGGTCGAGATTACAGAAAATGCGGAGCTTCCCGAAAATGAATGGCAGGCCTTGATGGCAATGAGTAAGGCTTACGGTATTCAGATTGCGGTTGATGATTACGGAACCGGTTATTCCAATACCACTAATCTTTTGAAGCATATGCCTAATTATGTAAAGATTGATCATCTGTTGATTTCCAATATTCAGGATGATGCGAAGAAGCGCCATTTTGTAAGTTCCATGATTGACTTTGCACATACAAACGGATTTCTGGCTTTGGCAGAGGGTGTTGAGACATTAACGGAGCTGCGCACGGTAATACAGTTGGGCGTTGATTATATTCAGGGTTACTACACCGGCCGTCCTTCCTTTGATATCATTCAGGAAATTCCGGCTGAAATTCGAAATGAAATTATCAGAACCAATGTCAGTGAACAGACGGTAGAGACCAGAAAAGTTTATGTAGTCAAGAATGAGAAGGAGCTTCCTTTGCTGCGTGTGGCTCTGGAGCAGTACACAGGTATGCTGGTTTCCAACTCTGAATTTACGCTGGTAGGTAATCCGGAATATACTGCGAGTATGTCGATTAAAATTCAGGATAATACGGATTGCCGTATGACATTACGAAGCGTCTCTATGGAAGGTTTTCAGGATTTGCCCTGTATTGAACTGGGTGAAAATGTGAATCTGACCTTAGTTCTGGAGGAGGATAATGTCCTTGATAAGGCAGGTATCTGCGTCCCTGAAAGCAGCAGCCTGAAGATAGAGGGTCTTGGTAATCTGTATGTACATGGCAAGGGCGTTCAAAGCTATGCAATCGGTAACGGTTGGGAGTCAACCGTAGGAAATATCAGCTTGAACTGCAGCGGTACGATTCGAACAACAGTCGAAGCTGACTATGGTATTTGTATCGGCGGCGGAGTTGAAGGAAAAAACAGTGCGATTGAAATTAATGGCGGTGTACTCCAGATAGAACCCCTGAGCGCAAATTCCGTGGGAATCGGATGTGTGAAGGGAAGTATTCCTATTTCCATGAAGGATTGTCATGCGTACATGGATATGCGTGTGGACAGAGGAGAAGGAATCGGATGCTTAAACGGTACGCAGAATATTTCCATTGTGGATTCAAAAGTGCGCTTTAAGTGTTCCGGTGCATTTGTCGGAGCATTTGGAAGCTACCAGAACTCTGACGGAAAGATTCTGATTAACAGAAGTGACTGTACAATCAGTGGAAATGCCCAGCAGGTTTATCTGGTTGGTGCTCCTTCCGGTAAGATGGATATCGAAATCAAGGATTCATCCATGGATATGACCGCTGAGGGAAGTGAAGTGCTCGGCTTCGGTACAAGAGACAGACAGTCCACAATTACGATGAAGAATGTAAACAATTATGTAAAGATTCGTTCCGGCGAGCATATGATGTTCGGTGCATGGGAACCCAATGTTCATGTTTCCGGCGGCATTCAGAATCTCAGTGCAAATGAATAAAGAAAATACAAAGGAAACCCTGTGAGCATTTTTCACAGGGTTTTAGATAGTAAAAATGCAGGGGGCTTGAAAATGGAGTCAACATTACGAAGAACCTGGGCTGAAATTGATTTGGACGCCCTTGAAAATAATTACAGAAAACTGCGTGAGAGAATCGGCGAGGGAGTGAAGTTCCTCGGTGTGGTAAAAGCAGATGCTTACGGACACGGTTCCGTACAGTGCAGTAAGAAGCTGGAAGCACTGGGTGCAGATTATCTGGCTGTCAGCAGTATTGATGAGGCAATTGAACTCCGTGTGAACAATATTCAGATGCCCATTCTGATTTTGGGACATACTCCCAGAGAGCAGGTTTCAAGACTGATTGATTACCATATTACTCAGGCGGTCAGCTGTAAGGCAAAGGCTATCGAATACAGTGAAGAGGCGGTAAAGTACGGCAAGTCATTGAAGATTCATATTAAGGTGGATACCGGCATGTCTCGTCTCGGCTTCCTGTGCGGCGCGGACTCCTTTGAAACCGGCGTGGAAGGTATCTGCTATGCCTGCAATTTGCCCGGCCTGGAGGCGGAGGGTGTGTTCACACACTTTGCGGTTTCCGATGAACCCGGGGAGGAGTGTAAGGCCTACACGGAAGAGCAGTTCAGACTGTTTAACAGTGTGATTGCAGCCGTGGAGGAGAAGCGCGGCGAGAAATTTGCCATTCGCCACTGTGCCAATACCGGCGCGGTAGCCTGCTATCCCAAGGAATATTATCTGGATATGGTTCGTCCCGGACTTCTGCTGTACGGTTACGGAGAATTTGCACAGGCGCTTGGCCTGCAGCCCGTGATGTCGTTAAAAACCAACATCAGCACTATTAAAATTTATCCGGCAGGGACTTCCATCAGCTACGGCGGTATCTTCAAAACAGAAAAGACTACCAGAATCGGCGTGGTTCCCTACGGCTATGCGGATGGTTTCTTCAGAAGCTTTTCCAACAAGTGCAGTCTGGTGACCAAGGAAGGCAAGGCAAAGCAGCGCGGTCGCATCTGCATGGATATGTGCATGATTGATATCACGGACATGCCAACAGTGGATGTGGGAAGTGAAGTGGAAATCTTCGGCAAGAGGAACCCTATCGAAGAGATGGCTGCAGTGGCAGGCACCATTCCTTACGAACTGACCTGTGCGGTAAGCAAGAGAGTACCCCGTATATATCTGGAAAATAATGAGATAATAGATAAAGAACTGTTGCTTCGTATGTAAGATACCCAAAGGTGATAAATTATGTTGGATTGTATTATTATCGGCACCGGCCCGGGAGGGTTGTCGGCTGCCTTGAATTTAAAGACTTATGGCAAGGATTTTGTCTGGTTTGGATCTAAAATGCTCAGCGGTAAAGTGCAGAAGGCGGAAGAAATTACCAATTACCCCGGTTTCCCAAAGGTGACCGGTGAAGATTTGCTGGCTGCCTTTCAGGAACATGTAAAAAGTGCAGGGCTTGAAATTACGGAGAAGACCGTAACCACGATTTTGAAGGGCGATGATAGCTTCAGCGTATTGGCTGACAATGAGATTTATGAAGCAAGGACATTGATTCTGGCAACCGGTGTTATGGCGGCCAAGCAGCTGGAGGGTGAGGCTGAATATTTGGGACGCGGTGTCAGCTACTGCGCTACCTGCGACGGCATGCTCTATCGGGATAAGAAAATTGCGGTGCTTTCCAACGACCCGAAATATGAGCACGAAGTAGAATTTCTGGCCGGTCTGGCCTCTCAGGTGCTGTATTATCCCATGGGCTATACCACAAGTCTGAAAAATGATAAGATTACTCTTTTGGAGACATATCCGAAGGCAGTGTCCGGTGGCTTTAAGGCAAATAAAATAACGTTGGTTGACGGCACGGAGATAGATGTAGATGGTATCTTCTGTCTGCGCAATGCCATTGCTCCCTCCAGCATGTTTTCAGGATTGCTGGTGGAGGATGGACACATTGTGGTGAACCGTGCCATGAAGACCAACTATGACGGCTGTTATGCCTGCGGTGATTGTACGGGTCGACCTTACCAGTATACAAAGGCTGTAGGAGAGGGTAATGTGGCAGCACACAGCGTCATTGCTTATCTGGCGGAGCAAAAACGAATATAAAATGAATGACAGGAAGGGCGCAGCCGGATAGGCTGCGCTTTTTCACATTTTGAACACATTTTTCTCAAAAACTTGACACATTTTATTGATATTCTTTGTTTCAGTAGAAGGGAAGGAGGGATTTGCTTGCAATTCAGACATGAGAGTAAATTTGAAATCAATTATGCGGACTTTTTAATGCTGCAGCTGCGGTTGCCTGTTATTCTGCAGCGGGATATACATGCAATCAACGGAAGCTATGAGATAAGAAGTCTGTATTTTGATACGCCTAATGATAAGGCTTTGCGGGAAAAAATCGACGGAGTCAATCACAGAGAGAAATACAGAATGCGTTATTATAACGGTGATACAGGGCTGATTAAGCTGGAGAAGAAAAGCAAACAGAACGGCCTTTGCAACAAGCAGAGCACAGTAATAAGTGAGCAGGAGGCGCAATGGATTGTTGAAGGCAACATTGACTGGATGATACGAAGCGACCGAGAATTGTGCCGGGAGTTGTATACTAAGATGAAGGGAACAGGGTTGAAACCGAAGACAATTGTGGATTACACCAGGCTGCCCTTTGTTTACGGGCCGGGAAATGTACGAGTTACGCTGGATTATAATATCCGGACGGGAATGGGAGTGACGGACTTCCTAAATCCGGAGACGATTACGATACCGGCGGGAGAACGAGCAGTAGTGCTTGAAGTGAAGTGGGACGAGTTTTTGCCGAATATTGTCAAACAGGCAGTGGCATTGGATAGCAGAAGAGAATCTGCTTTTTCCAAGTATGCAAAGTGCCGTATTTACGGATAAAAATTTTAAATAAAAGGAGATTATAAAAATGAGTTTTAAAGATATTTTTAAGTCCAGTTTTTTGGAAAATGTGGCAGCAGTCACTATTCCTGACATGGTTTTGACAATTTTGCTGGCTTTTGCAATCGGTCTGTTTATATTCTTTGTTTACAAAAAGACTTATCAGGGTGTGATGTATTCATCCTCCTTCGGTGTTACCCTGCTTGCGTTGACAATGATTACTTCACAGGTAATACTTGCGGTTACTTCCAATGTGGTTCTTTCTTTGGGTATGGTCGGTGCGCTGTCCATCGTGCGTTTCAGGACAGCTATCAAGGAACCCTTAGATATCGCTTTTCTGTTCTGGTCCATTGCGGCAGGTATTATTCTGGCGGCAGGAATGATTCCTCTGGCTGTATGCGGCAGTGTGATTATTGGATTCATTCTGTTACTATTCGTGAATAAAAAGAGCTATCGCAATCCTTATATTGTAGTGCTTTCCTGCGATGGACCGGCAGCAGAAAAGAACGCCATGAATTTTATCTGCTCCAAGGTGGAAAAATGTATTGTGAAGAGTAAATCGGCAAGAGCAGGACTGATTGAACTGAATCTGGATGTGAGACTGCTTGGCGAGGATACAGATTTTGTGACGGAGTTGTCCGGAATGCAGGGAATCAACAGTGCAGTTCTTGTCAGCTATAACGGAGAATATATGGGATAAGGAGGCGACGAGATGTCTACGAGCAAACATTTTGATCTGATTTGCATCGTTGCCGCTATTCTGTGTGTAGTATTGACCGGCTTTTTATTGTATGGGAAAAGTCTCGACGCGGAAGCGGCAAAGCAGACGTCCCTCGGCTATGAAAACCGCATTTTTGACACCTCCAAAGTTCATAAAATTGATATCGTGATGAACAATTGGGATGAATTTATTGCCGGCTGCGAGGATGAGGAATATGTTGATTGCACGTTGGTGATTGACGGTGAAAAGGTTTCCCATGTGGCAATTCGTGCCAAGGGCAATACATCCTTGAGCAGTGTTCGTCAAATGGATAGTGAACGCTATAGTTTTAAATTGGAATTCGATCACTATCAGGAGGGAAGAACCTACTACGGGCTGGACAAATTGTGTCTGAATAATCTAATTCAGGATAACACGATGATGAAGGATTATTTGGTGTATCGAATGATGGCGGAGTTTGGTGCGGACGGTCCGATGTGCAGCTATGCCTATCTTACCGTTAACGGCGAGGAATGGGGTTTGTATTTGGCAGTAGAGGCAGTGGAAGATAGTTTCCTTACCAGAAATTATGGTGCCAAGCAGGGTGATTTGTATAAGCCTGACAGTACCGGAATGGGCGGAGGCCGAGGAAACGGCAAAGACTTCGATATGGAGAAATGGAGTGAGGAAGCAGAAACTGCAGTCGGTGAACAGCTACAGCCCGGTCACAGACAGAACCGCTCCGAAAACAGACAGCATCAGGATGGGGCGGAGACGCCGGAGAATGTGCCAAAAGGAATGCCTGGCCAAAGATTTGGCGGAATGTTCGGTGGAATGCCGGGTGAAATACAGGGTGAAATGCCGGAAGGCATACAGGATGGTATGTTCGGCAGAGGTAGTGAAGATACCAAACTGAAATATATTGATGATGACCCCAAGAGCTATTCCAATATTTTCGATAATGCAAAGACCGATGTGACGAACCGGGATAAGGATCGTCTGATTGCGTCATTGAAGAATCTTACAAATTATGTCAATCTGGAAAATGTTGTGGATATAGATGAAGTCCTGAACTATTTTGTCATTCATAATTTCGTGGTAAACGGGGATAGCTATACCGGTTCCATCATTCATAATTATTATCTCTATGAAGAGGACGGTATGCTGCGTATGATCCCATGGGATTATAATCTGGCATTCGGCAGTTTTCAGGGCGCAAGTGCGGCAAACGCTGTCAATAATTCCATTGATGAGCCGGTAAGCGGAAGTGTGGATGACAGACCCATGGTCGGTTGGATTTTTTCTGACGAAAAGTATACGGCAGAATATCATGCAAGGTTTACTGAATTTATAGAGCAGTGGTTGGATAACGGTAAACTGGAGCAGATGGTGGCAGAGACAGAGGATATGATTCGTCCCTATGTGGAAAAGGATCCTACCAAATTCTGCACGGCCGAAGAATTTGAAAAGGGTGTTATTGCTCTGAAGGAATTTATACAACTGCGTGCAGAAGCGGTTAGACGGCAGTTATCCGGTGATGATACACCTGTGGATACCGGTGATTTGAATCTTTCCGATATGGGAAGCATGGGAAAGGGCGCCAACCGCGGCCAATGGACAGCTCCCGAGGGAAATCGATTCCCAGATGGATGGGGTCGGTTTCCGGAAGGAGGAGATCAATTCCCGGAAGAATGGGATCAGTTCCCCGGAGGGCGGGATCAGTTCCCGGAGGGATGGAATCCTTTTGAAAATGGTGAGATGCCGGACAGACCGGGCAGATGGAAGGAACAACAATAAACGAAACAGTCTTTTGGGGCAGATTTTGTGTCAGACCTCGAAAGGCTGTTTTTTGCATGTAAAATATGGTATAATGAACGGAAAAAGGAGGCGGCGAACATGGCAGAGCGATTAATCTTTCATATTGATGTAAACAGTGCTTTTCTGTCCTGGGAAGCCGCCAAGAGAGTGGCTATGGGAGAGCCGGATCTGCGCCTGATTCCTTCCTGCATCGGCGGGGATCCGCAGAAGCGAACCGGAATTGTGGTGGCAAAGTCCATACCGGCAAAGAAGTACGGAATTACCACTGGAGAGCCCATGTCCATGGCAGTGCGCAAATGTCCGAATCTGGTCTGCGTGCCGCCGGATTTTAGACTCTATACCAGATGCTCAGCGGCTTTTAAAGCCATCTGTCAGTCCTACGCACCGGTGATGGAATCCTTTTCCATCGATGAGGTGTTTCTGGATATGAGCGGGACCGGGCTTATCTATCCGGATCCCATTGTATTGGCTCATGAAATTAAGGACCGTATTCGGGAGGAACTGGGTTTTACCGTCAATGTGGGAATCGGCAGAAATAAGCTGTGCGCCAAGATGGCCAGTGATTTTGAAAAGCCGGATAAGGTACATACATTGTTCCCTGATGAGATACCGGCGAAAATGTGGCCGCTGCCCGTGGGCGATTTGTTTACCTGCGGTAAATCCTCCGCCCAGCGTTTAATCAGCGCAGGCATTAAAACCATCGGAGATCTGGCACATGCGGACCTGGAACTTTTGAAAAGAATGTTGGGAGAGAAATCAGGCATTCATTTATACCGATATGCCAACGGGCTGGATGAGTCTCCCGTATCGGATGTGCGGGAAGAGGCAAAAGGGTATTCTGCAGAGACCACGGTGGAAGATGACCTGGTGGATCTGGAGAACATTAACCGATTACTCTTGGCTCAGGCAGATGTGGTCTGTGCCAGAATGCGTGCCGAGAATGCCAGAGCAGGCTGCGTGGCGGTTTCCTATCGTACCACGGACTGGAAAAATCATTCTCATCAGTGCAAACTGTCGGAGCCTACGGATGTGACGGAAATCATTTACGATACGGCGAAGAAGCTGATGCGTGAAGGATGGAATTACGAACCCTTAAGGTTGGTCGGACTGGCAATCACGGATATCGACAGGGAAGGCTTTGTGCAGATGTCCTTTCTGGATACCGAGCGCAAAGAGAAGTTAAAGAAACTGGATGTGGCCATGGATTCAATCCGCGGTAAATTCGGAAATGCCAGTGTACAGCGCGCCAGTACCATTGACACCCAGAATAAGGTGGGCAGAAAAGCCAAGGCGCAGATGGACGAGAGACAGGATATTTAAATAATTCATAGAAAAAGGTTCTTTACAAAATCGAACACCTGTTCTATTATAAAAATCAGAAGACGAGAAATAATAGAAACAGGAGGTGAAGGAGTCATGAACAATCGGCCGGGAACTACCCAGCAGGTAGATGTAATATGTCAGCATAACAGCGATGGCAGCATGATACCGCTGCAGGTGCGCATTAAGGATGATGACGGCGTATTTCAGACCTATCGCATCAAGGCCTATAAGGACCTGACACCTTCCGGTTCCTATGTGATGCCTAACAGCATTCCTGCCACGGCACATACCTGGCAGTTTGAATGCAAAATCACGGTATTTTCGGTAGAGAAGAGAATCAGACTGTTCTACAATGCCTACGAGAATTTCTGGAGGCTTGATTTTGTGGGATAATCGGTAAGAGAGGAGGCGAAGAATGCAATCAGATCAGAAAATATATGTTGCCATTGATTTGAAATCATTCTATGCCTCTGTGGAATGTGCGGAGCGAGGCCTGGACCCTTTGGGGGTGAATCTGGTAGTAGCGGACATTTCCCGCACGGAGAAGACGATTTGTCTGGCGGTTTCGCCGGCATTGAAGGCCTATGGTATTCCGGGGCGTGCCAGACTGTTTGAAGTAGTCCAGAAACTGAAGGAAGTCAACAGAGAACGCCTGCAGAAGGCTCCCGAGCATGCCTTTACGGGAGGTTCCTATGTGGATGCGGAGCTTAAGGCGAATCCGGCGTTGGAGATTTCCTATATTGCGGCACCGCCGAGGATGGCGCTGTACATTGATTACAGCACGAGAATTTACAATATCTACCTGAAGTATGTGGCACCGGAGGATATTCATGTGTATTCCATTGACGAGGTATTCATGGATGTGACCTCTTATTTGCATGCCTATAAGATGACGGCGGAGGAACTGGCCAGAAAGATGATTCTGGAGATTCTGGACACCACCGGTATTACCGCCACGGCGGGAATCGGTACCAATCTTTTCCTGAGCAAGGTGGCCATGGATGTGGTGGCGAAGCATATCCCGGCGGATGAGAACGGTGTGCGTATTGCTTCGCTGGATGAGATGACCTACCGCAAACTTCTGTGGAACCACAGACCGCTGACTGATATCTGGCGAGTGGGAAGAGGCTATGCCCGCAAACTGGAGGAAAACGGGATCTTTACCATGGGAGATGTGGCCAGATGTTCAGTGGGAAAGCCAACGGATTATTATAATGAGGAACTGCTGTATAAGTTATTCGGTGTAAATGCGGAGCTTCTCATCGATCATGCCTGGGGTTGGGAGCCCTGCACCATTGCTCAGATTAAGGCCTACAAGCCGGAGAGCAACAGCGTCAGCCAGGGACAGGTGCTGCAGTGTGCCTATGATTTTGAAACGGCCAGAATTGTCGTTCGTGAGATGACGGAGGCACTGGTGCTGGATCTGGTGGAGAAGCGGCTGGTGACGGACCAGATTGTACTGACGGTGGGCTATGATATTGAGAATATGAAGAATTCTGAGGTCATGAAGCGCTACACCGGAGAAGTGAAGAATGATTACTACGGCAGGTCCATACCAAAGCATGCCCATGGCACTGCGAGACTGGGACGACAGACCTCCTCTACGGAACTGATTACCAATGCCATGCTGGAGTTGTACGATCGAATTGTGGATCCGCTGCTTACGGTGCGCAGGATGTATGTGGTGGCAGACCATGTGGTGGATGAGAAACTGGCAAGTGCGGCGCCCGCCTTTGAGCAGATGGATCTGTTTACGGATTATCAGGCGTTGGAGGAACAGCGAGCCAGAGAAGAAGCGTTTCTGCAGAGGGAACGCAATATGCAGAGAGCAATGATTGATATCAAAAACAAATTCGGCAAGAACGCCATTATCAAGGGTACCGACCTGCAGGAGGGGGCAACCTCCATCATGCGAAACGGTCAGATTGGCGGACATAAGGCCTAGTGCGGAAAGGATAAGGTTATGAGTGACAGACTGGATGTGCTGATGGCACAGACAACAGCCAAATATAGGGATATTATTGATCTGCCGCACCATGTATCCTCAAAGCACACGCCGATGACCTTGGAAAATCGGGCAGCGCAGTTTTCGCCCTTTGCCGCCTTGACAGGCTATGATGCTGCCATTGCGGAAACCGCCAGACTGACTGATGAGATGATGGATCTGGATGAGAATACACGAAGCTTTCTGGACGGGAAACTCAGTATTCTGCAGCAAAAGGAGCAGGAACATCCGACGATTTCAGTGACTTATTTTGTGCCGGACGGATGCAAGGAGGGCGGCGCTTACGAGACCGTGGCAGGAGTGGTGAAGAGACTGGAGACTTACGAAAAATGTATTTGCTTTCAGGATGGCAGGAAGATCGAAATCGAAAAAATTCTGGACATGGAGGGAGAGATTTTCCGTTCCCTGGATGAAATGGTGACAGGTATCTGACGGAAGGAAAGGCAAGAACAAAATATAGAGTTTGGCGGTAGGATAGGACAAAATAAGATAAGACACAAAATCCGTTCAAAGGCTATAATGTATAAAATCAGCTGCAAAGCAGCGATTTTATAACGAGCAAAAAACGAAGTGTTTGCGAGTTTAATCTTAGAAATTGAGTAATTTGACACAGAAAGAAAAGGAGACAGACAATGGAGAATTTTAATTTTTACGCACCTACTTATTTTGCATTTGGTAAAGATAGAGAGAACGAGGCCGGCGCTCTGGTAAAGCGTTTCGGCGGTAATAAAGTACTGGTTCATTTCGGCGGTGGTTCCGTTGTTCGTTCCGGTTTGCTTGACCGTGTAAAGAAGTCTCTGGAAGCAGAGAACATTCCTTATGTAGAACTGGGCGGTGTTATGCCTAATCCCAGAAGCGGACTGGTATATGAAGGTATTGACCTTTGCCGTAAGGAGAATGTTGATTTCATCCTGGCAGTAGGCGGCGGCAGCGTTATTGACTCTGCTAAGGCAATTGCGGCAGGTGTTGTTTACGAGGGAGATTTCTGGGATTTCTACCAGGGCAAGCCTGTTACCAACGCACTTCCCATCGGTACCGTTCTGACCATTGCGGCAGCAGGCAGCGAAGGCTCACCCGACTCCGTTATCACCAAGGAAGAGGGCATGATCAAGCGTGGTGCCAGCGGCGAGGCTTACAGACCTAAGTTCTCCATTCTGAATCCCGCATTGACCGAGACCCTTCCCGCATATCAGACAGCATGCGGTATCACAGATATCATCGCACACCTTTATGAGAGATATCTGACCAATTCCAAGGAAGTTGCGGTAACCGACAGAATGATTGAAGGATTGATTCTGGCTATGGTCAGCGAGGGACCTAAGGCAGTTGAGAAGCCCGATGACTACGGCGCTCGTGCAAATATTATGTGGGGCGGTATGATGGCTCACAACAATTCCTGCGGTGTAGGCCGTTCTCAGGACTGGCTCAGCCACAATATCGAGCATGAGCTTTCTGCATTGTATGACTGTGCACACGGTGCAGGTCTCGCAGTTACCATGCCTGCAGTATTCACCTACAACATGAACCACGATGTCATGAGATTCGCGCAGATTGCAGTTCGTGTCTGGGGCTGTCAGATGGATTTCGATAATCCCGAGAGAACCGCAAAGGAAGGTATCGAGAGACTTCGCAATTTCCTGATTTCCATCGGTATGCCCAAGAATTTTGAAGAACTTGGTGCAAAGGAAGAGGATATCGAAACCCTGGCACACATGGCTTGCTACGGTGATGGCAGAGACGGAAACCTGGGTGGATTCACCACTCTGAACCAGAAGGATGTAGAGGCAATTTATCGTCTGATGCTGTAATCGAAAAAATCGTTTTATAAAAAGTGATTGACATATAGTATATG
Organism: Acetatifactor sp.; assembly: GCA_045597705.1. Lineage (GTDB taxonomy): Bacteria > Bacillota > Clostridia > Lachnospirales > Lachnospiraceae > Acetatifactor. The sequence goes on along the minus strand of JAZLKR010000031.1, from coordinate 21,814 downwards.
AGCGTGTACACTAGCGTTTGTAACTGTTCACTTGATTCAAAGAAAGGAGGCAATAAAATGTTTGTAGTTAGCTTTAGAAAGTTCCATAAAGAAAATATGTATGTTGTCTCCCGGAGAGATTGCAAGTGATTTAAGATAAGTGTGTTCGCACGCACTTTTTTGAATGATGGTAATTTTGTGAGCCGGTATGACTGTTGTTGTACCGGCTCTTGTTGTTTTAAGAGGTTATAGAAATGAATTTACCGAAAAGTTTTGAACAGGTACTGCACAAGTACCAACTGAAAAGTGAAGATGTAGTCTTCGCGGCCATCGGTGATCTGGATGAGGAATTTCGCTTCGCCGATACTATCGTGGCCATGACGAAGATACAATTGATCATAGCCCGATATCCCTTTGCGGAGAAGCGGGAATTCCGCTTTGGTGGTTATGACAGCTTTGCCGGCGTGGAAAACGGACTTGCAGGGGAACCTGCAGTGATTTTATATGATTTGGAGCAGGTAGAAAAACTGCAGGTAATCAGACAGGTTTCTACCGGTATCCTGATGGGTGTGATAGAAGGAACAGAGCGTTATCTGTGTCAGTTCTCCAACACGAAGATGGAAACCTTTATGAGACTCGCGAGACTGCTGGATAAGCAGAAGAAGGGCGAGGAAATCAAGGAAGAAGACCTGGATGTGAAAAGAGGAAAGGAAGTCTGCCCCAAGTGCGGCATGATCTATCCCGATCAGGAGCGTAAGGTCTGTCCTAAGTGTATGGACAAGAGATCCATCCTTCTGCGTGTGGTAAGCTACTTTAAGCCCTATAAGGTGGAGCTGGCAATTATGGTGCTTTGCTATATCGGCACGGCACTGTTAAATCTGGTGTGGCCTTATCTGAGCGGTACCATCCTTTATGACAAGGTATTGGCAAAGGATGACAGATTCCTGGAGCTGATGCATATGCCCGCAGGAAAATATATGACAGCGCTGGGCGTTCTGGTCATTGTAATGCTGCTCACTAAGATTGTAATTCAGGCCATGGGTATGCTGCAGGGAGCCCTGACGGCGAAGGTTGCATCCCAGACCATTGCAAAACTGAAATGTCAGGTGTTTGACTCCATGGGAAGACTGTCCATCAGCTTCTTCACCAAGAGACAGACCGGCGGCCTGATGACAAGAGTATCCGATGATGCGGAAGAGGTTTCCAGCTTTTTTATCGATGGTATCCCTTACTTCTTCATTAATGTGGGTACCATGACGGCGACCTGCGTGATTATGTTTATCCTGAATCCGCTGCTTGCCCTTGCATCCATTATTCTGATGCCGGTTCTTTTCCTGATCAGCTACCGTATGATGCCCAGACTGTGGCATTATTTCGGCAAGCGTCACCGTGCCAACAGAAAGCTGAACGGCCAGATGAACGAAAACTTCACCGGCGCCCGCGTGGTTAAGGCCTTCGGTCAGGAGCAGCAGGAGATGGGACGCTTCGAGAAGAATAACGGACGAGTTCGTGATGCGGAGCTGGATGTGGCAAGATTTGACTGTCAGTTCTCAGCACTGTACTGGATTTTTGAAGATATGCTGACATTCCTTGTCTGGGCAGCAGGCTCAGCCCTGATTATCTTTACGACAGACATGGAACTGGGTCTTTTGATTACTTTTACCGGTTATGTGGGACAGTTAAAATGGCCCTTGGAATTTATGTCCAGAATATTCCGCTGGTACACCAACGCCATGAACTCCGCACAGAGAATGTTTGAAATCATTGATGCGGTTCCCGAGGTAAAAGAGGTTCCCAATCCGATGCGCCCCAAGAGACTGCGCGGTGAGATTGAACTGAAGGATGTTACTTTCGGCTACGAGCCTAACAAACCTATTTTGAAAAATGTAAGCTTTAAGGTGGAAGCCGGAGAGGTGCTGGGAATCGTAGGAAGATCCGGTGCAGGTAAGTCTACACTGGTAAATCTGATTTCCAGACTGTATGACACCACAGAGGGCCAGGTGCTGGTAGACGGTGTGGATGTAAAACAGTACGGCTTTAAGGAACTCCGCAAGAATGTGGCAATGGTATCTCAGGAAACCTATATTTTTGTGGGTACGGTTGCGGAGAATATCGCCTATGCGAGACCGGATGCCACAAGAGAGGAAATCATCAGGGCGGCAATTCAGGCGAGTGCCCATGACTTCATCTGCAAGATGCCTCAGGGGTATGATACGATTCTGGGACCTGCAAACAGAAGCCTGTCCGGTGGTGAAAAGCAAAGAATTTCCATTGCAAGAGCAATTCTTGCAGATCCTAAGATTCTGATTCTGGATGAGGCAACCTCCGCGGTGGATACCGAGACCGAGCTTGCAATTCAGAAGTCTCTGGAGCAGCTGGAGAAGGGCAGAACCGTTCTTTCCATCGCTCACAGACTTTCCACACTGCGCAATGCAACACACCTGATTGTTTTGGATGACGGTCGTGTGACAGAATCCGGAACACATAAGGAACTGATGGAGAAAAAGGGTACCTTCTACAAGCTCAGCCAGCTGCAGACAAAGGCTCTGGCCATGAGAGGTATTGAGTAAGGTACGATTGATTACATAGAAAGGCATGGTAATAGAAATGGGAGATTTTCATGAGGGAAATATGCCTGACCTTTTGAACTTGAATGAGTTCGATGAGGAGGCACTGAAAAAAGAGTCCGAAGAAGTTCTGGAAATGAGATATATCAATGCAGAGAATGCGGTATTTACCCGTACCAAGGGTGGTTTTCTCGCTCTGAAGATGGGAGAAAAGCAGTATGACCGTGTTGGCGTTTATCTGACCTTCCCTTTGACCAACGCAGAGGAATTTATTTCCATTCGCGAGGCAGATGAGAAGGCAAAGGAAATCGGACTGATTGGCAAATTGACAGATTTGAAGAAAGAGGAGCAGGAGATGATCAGAGAACAGATTCGTCTGCGTTACTTCCTGCCCGTCATTCGCAAGGTTCTGGATGTCAAGGATGAGTATGGTTATGCTTACTGGCATGTGCAGACGGACTTCGGTGTTTGTCGTTTCACCACACACATGGGCGGTGATGCAGTGGTAAACCTTGGCGAGGCAAGATACCAGATTACGGATATCGACGGCAATCGCTATGAACTGCCCGATTTGTATGCACTGTCCGTGATGGAGCGTAAGAAACTGGACCTGTTTATCTAATTGACATGGAAACCTGCATTATCAGAGGGTGAGAAAATGAAACTATTGTATCAATTAAGCGAAGCAGAATTGCAGGCGCTTGCTTTAAAGGAAGGGGAACAGGTCCTTTACTGCGTGCCGGTGGATTTGGACTTCGATCATGAAAAAAAGAATGCACTGACGGAGTATTCCGAAAAGACTCGTCTGGTGGTTACCAACGAGCGTCTGGCAGTGATTCGGAATGAGAGCCTTACCACAGACTTTTTGCTGAAAAACTGTGATAAGGTGAAATGTGAGCATCAGGTGTACAGCGGTATCGTAACCGTGTTCGGCAAGGACGGAAGTACAACCTGTGTGGGCCGATTCTCCATGAGACATATCACTCGTGTGGCTTATGTGACCAGAGGTGCTCAGGAGGTAATCAATGCCCTGAAGGAGGGCAGAGACCTGACTGAGAAGGATATGGTAATCAGCCAGGAATACGAGAAATACTGTGAGAAGTGCGGCAGAGCCCTGCCCGGTACCAGTAAGTGTCCTTACTGCGATGGCAAGGCAGATATTTTTAAGAAGTTTTTTGCATTGACCAGGGAATTTACCGGTAAGCTGTTCCTGATTATGGTGCTGATGGTAATGGCATCTGTATTTGATCTGGTGACACCCATGGTACAGCGTTACTTCATTGACAACAGCCTGGCCACAGGAACCGGTACCTCGAGAGAACTGTTAATATTTATTGTTGTCAGCTTTGTACTTCTGGTGGCGCGAATCATCATTATCATGTACCGCTACTGGAACTGCGTAAAGCTGGGAGCAAACATCAGCTTAAGCCTTCGTAAGAGACTGTATGCAAAGATTCAGGTGCTGTCCCTGTCCTTTATCAATAATCGTAAGCCCGGTGAACTGATGAACCGTGTATCCCACGATACCAGAAAAATCAGAGGCTTTATGGAGGAAGTGTTCGGCGATATGCTGGGCTGCCTGCTGACCATGATTGTATCGGTCACCATGATGTGTATCATCAACTGGAAGATGACCATCCTGACTGTAGTATTTATTCTTGTGGTTATGGTAATCACCAGAATGTTCTGGCATCACATTCATACCATTTTCCACAGACAGTGGTTAAAGTATGATGAAATGCATTCCAGTCTGCAGGATATTATTTCCGGTATGCGTATTGTAAAGAGCTTCGGACAGGAAGAGCGAGAGAGCAAGCGCTTCTCACAGAAGGCTCTGGAATTTGCACAGGTGCAGAGAAGAAACGAAACCTTCTGGGCGTTGTTCTTCCCCGTACTGACCTTCCTTTTGGGAATGGGTACCTATATTGCCATTTACTTTGGCGGTATCCATATTCTGGAGGGTGAGATGACGGTAGGTGAACTGGTGCAGTTCGTAACCTACAGCGGCTATCTGTTCGGACCTTTGAGCTGGATGACCCATCTGCCCAGAGCGATTATGGAAATGGTAACCAGCCTGAACCGTATTTATGATGTACTGGATGAGGAGCCGAAGCTTTCCGATAAGGAAGACAGCAAGGCCTTCCCGATTCAGGGTGCGTTTGAATTCAAGAATGTGGCCTTCGGTTATCAGACCTATGAGCCCGTTCTGGAAAATATCAACTTCTCGGTAAAGCCCGGGGAGATGATCGGTCTGGTCGGTGCTTCCGGCACCGGTAAGTCTACACTGATTAACCTGATTATGCGTCTGTACGATGTTGACCAGGGAAGTATTACACTGGATGGAGTTGACCTCCGTGATGTGAAGAAGGAAAGTCTTCATTCCCAGATTGGTGTAGTGCTGCAGGAGACCTTCCTGTTCTCGGGAAGTATTCTGCAGAACATTCGCTATGCAAAGCAGGACGCTACGCTGGAGGAGGTTATCCGTGCGGCAAAGGCGGCAAACGCTCATGATTTCATCTGCAAAACTCCCGACGGCTACAACACCTATGTGGGAGAGCACGGCTACAATCTGTCCGGCGGTGAGAGACAGAGAATTGCCATTGCGAGAGCAATTCTGAATAATCCCCGTATTCTGATTCTGGATGAGGCAACCTCTGCACTGGATACAGAGAGTGAATTCCTGATTCAGACAGCGTTGGATCGACTGATTCAGGGCAGAACGACCTTCGCAATCGCACACAGATTGTCTACACTGCGAGGTGCAGATCGACTGGTGGTTATCGATAAGCACGGTATAGCGGAAATCGGTACGCACAACGAACTGTTGGAGAAGAAGGGCATTTACTACAATCTGGTAAATGCACAGCTGAAGATGAGTGAAACAGCTGAGGCAGCAGAATAAGAAATAGCAGAAGCGCGGTGTTGTTGACCGCGCTTCCTTATGTTACAATAAGTGCAGTATGATACGAAAGAGAGACGACAGATGAGCAGAAAGATTATGATAACCAATGACGACGGCATCACAGCAGACGGCATCCTTCGATTGGCGAAGGCGGCTGTAAAGTTCGGTGAAGTCTGGGTAGTTGCCCCTGCAGAACAGAAAAGTGCCGCTTCTCACAGCATAACACTCAGAACCGCTATCGATGTGCATCCTTATGATTTCCCTGTTGAGGGCGTAAAGGCCTATGCAGTGGAAGGAACTCCCGCGGACTGCGTGAGAGTCGGTGTGCTGAATCTGGTGCCCGGGAAACCGGATGTGGTTCTTTCCGGTATTAATTTCGGATATAACACGGCTACGGATCTGCAGTATTCCGCTACCGTGGGAGCCGCCTTTGAGGCACGTTTCCAGGAGGTGCAGGCAATTGCATTTTCGGAAGGTACCCAGAACAGCAGTGAAATCACGGATGCTTATCTGGAACAGATATTGGAAGAACTGTTGCCTAAGGAGCTGGGATACGGAGAAATCTGGAATGTCAATTTCCCCAGCTGCGGTCTCGCAAATGTAAAAGGCATTCTGCGTGACAGAACCGTTTCCAGAAAAGCACTGTTCAAGGACCGTTACGATGAGGAAGCGTTAGAGGACGGCGGTATTCGTTTTCGTGTGAACGGGCAGATGAAGTTTGACGCGGAAGAGGGTTCCGACCTGCGCGCGCTTCTGGATGATTATATTGCCATTGGAATTGCGAAGAATCTGTGCTAAAATCAAAGAAATGCATTCCTTGGGGAGGAGTTGGAAATACTATGGAAACTTGGTATTACAAAGTAGTGTCAATTGACGGTGACTATGCAAACCTGCAGAGAACGGATATAGAAAGCGATGATTTAAAGCTTGTGGCCAGAGCATTGCTGCCGGCAGAGATTTTTGAGGGCTGTCAGCTGAAGTATGAATTCTTCCAGTATGAAATCATTTAAAGGTGGAATTTAAGGCGATTGCCGTAATAAAACTGAATGTTAAAAATTTTTTGAAAAAAATAAACAATTTAGTGTTGACATTTTTCAAGAAATAATATATGATACATTTTGTTCGCAGGAATGGCGGAATTGGCAGACGCGCACGGTTCAGGTCCGTGTGGTAGCAATACCATGAGAGTTCAAGTCTCTTTTCCTGCATCTGAAGAAAGCGTTAAGTGTATCAAGCACTTGACGCTTTTTTGTTGTTCGGAAGGAAATGAGAAAGGAGGATAACGGTTATGAAGGAATCAAATACTAAGAACATTCGTAAAGACTGGTATAAGCTGGATTTGTCTGCAATCGTTTATCCTACCTTACAGCGAAAGGATTTTTCTTCCGTGTATCGACTTTCCGTGGTGCTGAAGGAGGAGGTTAAGCCGGAAATCTTACAGCAGGCTCTGGACATGACATTGCCCAGATTCCCGACCTACAAGGCGGCCATCCGAAAGGGTTTGTTCTGGCGTTATCTGGAGCCGAATGACAGACCCGGTCCCTTTGTGCAGGAGGATGTGAAGAATCCTTGCCAGCCTATGTATTTTAAAGCGAATAACAGATATCTTGTGAGAGTATATTATTACCGCAACCGTATTTCCCTGGAGGCGCATCACAGCCTGGGAGACGGCACCGGCGGTATGTGTGTATTGGAGACCATGACAGCTACCTATCTGCGTCTGCTGGGCCATACAGAGATTGAAAACGGCGGCTTTGTTGTGGATATCAACGAGACTCCCGATCCCGGCGAGCTGGAAGATGCTTACATGAAATACGCCAATGCCAAGGTATGTCCTCCGAGACTGCAGGAGAAGGCGTATCGCGTCCGCGGTACGGCAGAACCCTTCTACACATTGAACATTGTGGACGGTATCATGTCCGTAAAGCAGGTGCTGGAGGTTTCAAAACGATACAAGGCAACCATGACGGAGTATCTGAATGCGGTGCTTCTGTATGCATTGCTGCAAAAGCAGCTGGGAGAGAAGCGCAGACGACTGCATCCGGTGAAGATTGCCATGCCGGTAAACCTGCGAAGATTCTTCCCTTCCAAAACCCTGCGCAATTTCATTACCATGATTTATCCCGGCGTAGATCCCAGACTGGGCGATTACACCTTTGAGGAAATCGTGGAGCAGGTTCACAATTATATGAGATATTATGTGAATGAAAAACTTCTGCGCGGTGATATCACAACCAACGCCAGAACACAGAGCAATCCGTTCATTCGTGTGGTACCGCTGTTTATTAAGGACTTTGTGGTTCGTTCCTTTTATGCCAGCGTGCAGGACCGCAATTCCTCCGCAGGTCTGACCAACATGGGTTCCCTGCAGGTTCCGGAGGGAATGAAGCCCTATATCGAACGCTTTGATATTTATATGGGACAGCCTTTCTCCAGAAGAACCAACTGTGCCATCATCAGCTTCGGTGATGTGCTGACCATCAATTTTGCCAGCAGCATTAAGGAGGCGGATGTAGAGCGACTGTTCTTCCAAAAGCTGGTAAAGGACGGCATCCATGTGAAAATTGAAAGCAACCGTGAAAAGTAAACTGCCGCAGAAAATGTCTGCAGGCTGTGAAAATATTGGAGATAGTTTATGTCATATTGTGTAAACTGCGGTGTGGAGCTTGACCACGCTGCCAAGGAATGCCCTCTGTGCAACACACCGGTGTTGAATCCCAGAGAGCTGGAAAGAATTATGAAGGACCGAACCCCGTTCCCTCAGGAGAAGGGTCAGGTAGAGGCTGTAAAACGCAAGGATATCGGTATTCTGCTGTCAGTGGTATTGCTGGCAACCTCCGTTACCTGCGGCCTGTTGAATTTTTTGGTGTTTTCCACCTTCAAATGGTCCATTCCGGTTATCGGCGTCTGCGTTGTGCTTTGGGTATTGCTGATTCCGCTGGTAATTTATGTGAAACAGGCCGTGTATGTGACGATACTGTATGACGGAATTGCGGTGGGCTTGTATTTATATCTGTTGACCTATCTGACCAGGTCGGATGTGTGGTTTTACGAACTGGGCTGTCCCATTGTGATTTTCGGCACAATCTGCGTGGAAGTGCTGACGCTTGTCTGCAGGAAGCTGACAAAATCCTTCCTTGGCAACGCTTTGGCAATTTTTACCTTCATTGCGGCCGTCTGCGTCGGACTGGAAATTATAATTGATATCTTTATGGACCATCATATTTCCTTAAGCTGGTCAGCAGTGGTTCTGACGGTCTGTGCAATTTTGGATATCACACTGATTACAATGCTGTCCCACAGCAGACTAAGAGCGGAAGTGCGTAAGAGACTGCACTTTTAAGTGAGGTAAGAGAGTATGGCGATGCGGGAGAAACGAAATCAAAATCTGATGCACCTCGTCAAGAGAGCACACGGTCTGGTGGAAAATACCGATTTGGAGAAACACAGACAGTCGCAGGATCACATCGGTGTGATTGCGGGAAATAACAAGGGCCTGACCTATCGCGAACTGAATATTAACGGGGTTGCGGCAGAGTGGATCAGCGTCAATCGTGCCCACATGAAAAAATACATTATTTTGCACTGTCATGGAGGAGGCTACTCTACCGGCAGCAGGCTTTATGCCAGAACCCTGACGACAAAGCTGGCTCATTCCACTTCCATGGATGTCATCAGCTTCGATTACAGACTGGCACCGGAGCATCCTTATCCTGCGGCAGCAGAGGATGCCATGAAGGTGTGGGATTATCTGATGCTGATGGGATACGGCGCAAGAGATATTATTCTTACAGGCGATTCTGCGGGAGGTAATCTGGCATTGTCGCTGGTATTAAAGTTGAAGGAGCAGGAGAGACTGCTGCCGAGAGGTTTGATTTTACTGTCGCCCTGGACGGATCTGACCAGCAGCGGGGATTCCTTCCGCACGAAAGCAGAAGTGGATCCGGTTCTGGACAGTACATACATTGAGAGAATGATTCAGGCGTACGCACCGGAACAGGATCTTAAGAACCCTCTGATTTCACCTTTGTTCGGCGATTTCACGGGATTCCCGCCCACCTATATTCAGGTGGGGGAGAACGAGATTCTTTTAAGTGATTCCGTTCGCCTGCATCAGGCATTTGTGGATGCCAATGTATCCGTGAAGATTGATGTTTATCCGGGAATGTGGCATGTTTTCCAGATGTCACCTGTGAAGGCGGCCAGAGAGGCCATGGACAAAAACGCAGAATTTATTTATGACATTTGCCGTTGACGGCGCAGAAAAGAGCACAGAAGTTGTCTGGGCTCTTTTCTTTTTGCAATTTTTGTAATTTTTGCAGAAATTTTCACGGGAAAATAAAGGAAAAATGTCCAATACACAGAATACTATTATTGGAGAACGGTTTCGAATGACGCTGTGTGCGTCGGAATAGGAGCAAGCATGACAATAAGAGAAAGTCTGGAGCTACGAGAGAAGGAATTTTTGAGCCCCTATGCATCCCTGAATATGAACTCCAAGGGAAGACTGCATGAGGAGCAGGAGTGTGATATCAGACCCGCTTTTCAGCGTGATCGCGATAAAATATTGCACTGCAAGGCGTTTCGTCGTCTGAAGGATAAGACGCAGGTCTTTCTTTCTCCGGAGGGGGATCATTATCGTACCCGTCTGACTCATACCCTTGAGGTATCTCAGAATGCGAGAACCATAGCGAAAGCACTGATGTTAAACGAGGACCTGGTGGAGGCAATCGCTTTGGGTCATGACCTGGGACATACTCCCTTTGGCCATGCCGGTGAGAGAGCTTTGAACAGAGTGTGTCCGCTGGGCTTTGAACACAGCCAGCAGAGCGTTCGTACCGTAGACAGACTGGAGAGAGGCGGTCAGGGACTGAATCTTACCTTTGAGGTCAGAGACGGTATCCTGAATCACCAGACCATCGGCAAACCTCATACACTGGAGGGTAAGGTGGTACGCCTTTCCGATAAGATTTCCTATATCCATCATGATATGGATGATGCCGTTCGCGCCGGTATTCTGACCGAGGCGGATGTTCCCAAGGAAATCAGAGATGTCATCGGTTGTACGCCCAGTGAGAGACTGGATCATTTCGTACACGACATTGTTACCAACAGCATGGGCAAGAATGACATCTGCATGTCTGAACCGATTGAAACCGCAATGAAGAACATGAGAAAGTTCATGTTTGAGAATGTTTACCAGAATCCCGTGGCAAAGGGCGAAGAGGGCAAGGCAGAGGCTCTGATTGAGACGCTGTACACACACTTTATGAAGAACGTGGACAGCCTTCCGGAAGAGTTCTTAAACCTTTTGTCAGAGGGCGAACCCAGAGAGCAGGTTATCTGTGACTATGTGGGCGCCATGACAGACCGCTACGCAATTTCCATGTACGAGGATATTTACATACCGAAATCCTGGATTTTATAAAATAAGAGGAGAGCACAATCATGTATTATCCTGACGAACTGATTGAAGAAGTCAGATCCAGAAATGATATTGTTGATGTGGTGTCCGGTTATGTCAAACTTCAGAAGAAGGGAGGCAATTACTGGGCATGCTGTCCGTTCCACAATGAAGACACGCCATCATTTTCTGTTTCGGGAAGTAAGCAGATGTATTACTGCTTCGGCTGCCATGCCAGCGGTAATGTGGTCACCTTCCTGATGAAATATGAGAATTACTCCTTCCCGGAAGCAATCAAGTATCTGGGCGAGAGAGCCGGTGTGAAGCTGCCGGAGGTGGAGCTGACAGAGGAACAGAAGAAAAAGGCAAGCCGTAAGGCGCGTCTTTTGGAAGTTAATAAAGAAGCGGCGAAGTTTTTCTATTACCAGCTGCGTACCCCGAAGGGTGAAATCGGCAGACAGTACCTGACCAAGCGAGAATTGTCCGAGGAGACCATGAAACGGTTTGGTCTGGGTTATTCCGGCAAGTCGGGAGCAGAGCTGGTAGCCTATCTGAGAAAGCAGGGCTTTGAGGATGACCTGATTAAGGAAGCGGGCCTGGCAGTGATGTCGGAGCGAAGCGGACTGGTCAGCCAGTTCTGGAACAGAGTCATGTTCCCCATTCAGGATATGAACGGTAAGGTAATCGGCTTCGGCGGACGAGTCATGGGAGATGGGGAACCGAAGTACTTAAACTCCCCGGAAACACCTGTATTCGATAAACGACGGAATTTGTTCGGCCTGAATTTTGCTAAGACGGCAAGAACGGGCAATATTATATTATGTGAGGGCTACATGGATGTTATCGCCATGCATCAGGCCGGCTTTACCCAGGCGGTTGCTTCTCTGGGAACAGCGTTCACTACGGAGCAGGCAGGACTGTTAAAGCGCCTGACCCCCAATGTGCTGTTAGCGTATGACAGCGACGGCGCGGGAACAAAGGCAGCCATTCGAGGCATCGGCATCTTAAGAGAAGTAGGATTGACCGGTAAGGTCATTAACATGAAGCCCTACAAGGATCCTGATGAATTCATCAAGGCTTTGGGCAAAGAGGCCTTTCAGGAGAGAATCGACCAGGCGGAGAACAGCTTCTTCTTTGAGGTGAGAATCCTGCAGAGTCAGTTCAATATGAATGATCCGGAGGACAAGACAAAGTTCCACCGGGAGATTGCCAGAAAGTTATGTTCCTTCTCGGAAGAGGTGGAGCGCGAGAATTATCTTCAGGCCATAGCCGAGAAATATTTCATCGGCGTGGACAACCTGCGAAAGCTGGTGAACAGCTATGCGGGGCAGACCGGTCTGGCGAAGCCTGTGGAGAGACCCAAGTCGGGCATTCATCAGAAGAACACCGCGGAGGAGACCGCCAAGAAAGCACAGCGACTGCTGCTGACCTGGATTACGGACGAGCCCGAGGTGTACAACAAGATTAAAAAGTACATCACCGCGGATGATTTCACCGATGAGCTGTATAAATCGGTGGCAACCAGACTGTTTGCTGATATGGACGGCGGTACATTCAACCCGGCCGCCATTATCAACACCTTCGAAGAGGAGGAAGAGCAGCGGGCAGTTGCGGAGATTTTCCACACCACGCTTCCCGAACTGAACACCAAGCAGGAAAAGGAAAAAGCATTTCACGATATTTTGCTGGCCGTGAAAAAGGACAGTTATGAATATTTTTCTTCCAGATTGGGCAGTGACGTAAAGGCACTGACACTGGTTGTGCAGGGAAAGAAGACCCTGGAGGAATTAGCAAAAACACATATTTCTCTGTAGAGAGACAAATCAGAATGAGGGGAGAAAATTCTCCCAAGGAAGGATGGAATTACTACAATGGATGAAAACATGCAGGCAAAGTTTGACGAGAAGGTTAAGGAGTTATTAGCTTCCGCCAAGAAAAAGAAGAATGTACTGGAGTATCAGGAAATCAGTGACTTCTTCACGGACATGCCTTTGGAAGAGGAACAGTTCGAGAAGATTCTGGAGACTTTGGAACAGAACAATGTGGATGTTCTTCGTATTACCGATGATGATGACGAGCAGATCATTCTCTCTGACGATGATGATGTAGATGTAGAGAATATCGACCTGACCGTTCCCGACGGTATCAGCATCGAGGACCCTGTTCGTATGTACCTGAAGGAAATCGGTAAGGTACCCCTTCTTTCCGCAGAAGAGGAAATCGAACTGGCAAAGAGAATGGAACTGGGCGATCAGGATGCAAAGAAGCGTCTGGCTGAGGCAAACCTTCGTCTGGTAGTAAGTATCGCAAAGAGATATGTGGGACGTGGTATGCTGTTCCTGGATCTGATTCAGGAAGGTAACCTTGGTCTGATCAAGGCAGTTGAGAAGTTTGATTACCGCAAGGGCTACAAGTTCTCCACCTACGCAACATGGTGGATCAGACAGGCAATCACCAGAGCAATCGCAGATCAGGCAAGAACCATTCGTATTCCCGTGCATATGGTAGAAACCATCAACAAGCTGATTCGTGTCAGCAGACAGCTGCTGCAGGAGCTGGGACGTGAGCCTTCTCCCGAGGAAATCGCAGAGGAGATGAACATGCCCGTTGACCGTGTTCGCGAGATCCTGAAAATCAGCCAGGAGCCCGTATCCATGGAGACTCCCATCGGTGAGGAGGAAGACAGCCATCTTGGCGATTTCATCGAGGACGACAATGTACCCGCACCTGCAGAGGCAGCAGCATTCACTCTGTTAAAGGAGCAGCTGGTAGAGGTTCTCGGTACTCTGACAGAGCGTGAGCAGAAGGTTCTTCGCTTGAGATTCGGTCTGGACGACGGACGTGCACGTACTCTGGAAGAGGTTGGTAAGGAATTCAATGTAACCCGTGAGCGTATCAGACAGATTGAAGCAAAAGCGCTTCGTAAGCTTCGTCATCCTTCCAGAAGCAGAAAGCTGAAGGATTATCTGGATTAATGATCAAAAAGGGAAAAGAAATTGTTCTGTCAAAGAGACTTAAGATGCTGGCAGATCTGGTGACATCCGGAAATCGTGTTGTGGATGTGGGTTGTGATCATGGATTCCTGTCCATCTATCTGGTGGAATCGGGAATCAGTCCGAGAGCACTGGCCATGGATGTCAGGACCGGCCCTCTGGCAGCGGCGGCAGAGCATATTGCAGAGCGTTCTCTTCAAAATGTGATAGAAACGAGACTGTCCGACGGCTTGCGGGAATTTCTTCCGGGAGAGGCAGATACCTGTATCTGTGCCGGCATGGGCGGCAAGCTGATGGCCAGAATCCTGGAGGACAGCATGGATAAGGCAAAGGGACTGAAGGAGCTGATTCTGCAGCCTCAGTCGGAACTTGCTGAGTTCAGGGCATTCCTTCGAGAGAATGGCTTTACGGTCAACAGGGAAGATGCGGTATTTGAGGACGGAAAGTATTACTTTGTAATGCGTGCTTCCTACACGGGCCGGAAGGAGATGGTTTCCGATGCGGCGGAGCAGATGCTTCTGGATGAGTTCGGTCCCGGGCTTTTGACCATGAAACATCCCGTATTGCAGCAATTTTTATCATTCCGGGAGGAAATTCTTCTGGGAATTGTTAAGAACATCGAGAAGGAAGCTTCACAGAAGTCGGAAGAGAGACTTTTGGAAGTGAGAGCGGAACTGGAATTGATTCACAAGGCACAGGCCCGATTTGCTTAGGCAATCGGGTCTTCTTTGAAAGGAGTGGGGGATTGGTATGATAACTGTAAAGGTAAACGGAAAGACACGAGAAATCGCGGAAGGTATGACCTTCGGAGAACTGGCAGCAGAGTATCAGTGTGAATATGAGAATATGATTGCGCTGGCTTCTGCTGACGGTAAACTCAGAGAGCTTTTCAAGAAGATTACAAGAGACTGTGAAGTAGAGTTTTACACTCTGAAGAGCATCCAGGGACATAAGACCTATGTGCGAAGTGCCACCATGCTGTTCCTGAAGTGCATGGCAGATTTGTTCGGCAATCAGGCTGCCCAGAACAGCTGCGTGGAATTCAGCATCGGTCACGGCTATTACATAAATCCCAGAGGAAGTGTAGAGGCAAGTGAGGCGAATGCAGCGGCAATCAAAACGAGAATGCAGGAGCTGCAGGCAGCTGAGGTACCCTTCATGAAGCAGGCATATCCACTGGTAGATGCCATGGAACTCTTCAAGGAGAAGGGTATGGAGGATAAGGCAAGACTGTTCAAATATCGTATGAGTTCTTCCGTGAATTTGTATGAGATGGACGGTTATTATGACTATTATTACGGATATATGCTCCCAAATGCAGGGTTTGTAAAGTGGTTTGATGTCATCCCCTATGAGGAAGGCTTCATGCTGCTGCTTCCTACCAAGGAGAATCCTACAGAGGTGGCACCTTTTGATGAGAGAAGAAAGCTCTTTGAAACCATGTCTTCCTACCAGAAATGGAGCAATCGCGCAGATGTGGAGACAGTGGGACACCTGAATGACCAGATCTGCAACGGTTCCGTCAGTGAACTGGTACTGGTGCAGGAAGCCGAGCAGGAGAGAAAGATTGGTGAAATTGCGAAGGAGATTGTAAATCGCGGCAATGTAAAGTTTGTTATGATTGCTGGCCCTTCTTCTTCCGGCAAGACCAGCTTCTCCCACAGACTTTCCATTCAGCTTCGCACCCTGGGCAAGACTCCTCATCCCATTGCGTTGGATGATTATTTTGTAGACCGCGAGTTTACACCCAGAGATGAAAACGGTGACTATAACTTCGAATGTCTGGAGGCCATGGATGTTAATGGCTTCAATGAGGATATGGTGAAGCTGCTGGACGGTGAGAAGGTGGAATTGCCTACCTTCAATTTCAAGACCGGTAAGCGTGAGTACAGAGGCAATTTCAAGCAGCTGGGACCGGATGATATTCTGGTCATCGAGGGTATTCACGGACTGAATGCGAAGATGTCCTACGCTCTTCCCGAGGAGAGCAAGTTTAAGGTATATATCAGTGCCCTTGCGACTCTGAATCTGGATATGCACAACAGAATTTCCACCACGGACGGCAGACTGCTGCGCCGTATGGTGCGTGATGCCAGAACCAGAGGCTCAAGCGCCCAGAGAACACTGCAGATGTGGGCTTCCGTCAGAAAGGGTGAGGAGGAGAATATCTTCCCCTTCCAGGAAGAGGCAGATGTTATGTTCAACTCTTCCCAGCTGTATGAACTCGCTGTACTGAAGACCTATGCGGCTCCTTTGCTGTACCAGATTCCTAAGGATGCACCCGAGTATCATGAGGCCAGAAGGCTGTTAAAATTCCTGGATTATTTCCTGAATATGCCCAGTGAGAGCCTGCCTAACAACTCTATTGCAAGAGAATTTGTGGGAGGAAGCTGTTTCAATGTATAAGTTTTCCTTGCGTTCGAGAGGCAGGGAAGGTATAATGCAACGGTAAGTAAAACAGGCGATCGCGGTCAGCGTAAGCTGAGTGAGGAAAGTCCGGGCTTCACAGGGCAGGATGCCGGATAACGTCCGGTGGAGGTGACTCCAAGGCCAGTGCAACAGAAATATACCGCCGTGCAAACGGTAAGGGTGGAAAGGCAGCTTAAGAGACTACCGTCCGGTTGGTAACAATCGGAGCCATGTAAACCCCATCCGAAGCAAGACCAAAACGAGAGCAATAGGCTTGCCCGGCCTGCTTTCAGGTAGGTCGCTAGAGACGGCTGGCAACAGCCGTAGTAGATAGATGATCGCTCAACGACATAACCCGGCTTATCGTTTTGCTTACAATAAAGAAGCGTGCCTCCAAGGCACGCTTTTTTGTAAAAGAGGAGAACTGTGATGAAAAGAACAATTCAATATATGTGCATCTTACTGGCAGTTCTCTGTACCTTGAGCGGCTGCGGAAAAGCAACTGCACAACAGTCACATGAGTCTGTCATTCATATAAGTGAGGAACCGATTACTTCGATACAACCGGAATGGAATGAAACAGAGGAACCGGCCACGGAAAATGCTGCAATAGAGCGCCTGGAGCCTCTTGTCTGGGAGTCGGAGGAGGACACAAATCTGGCCGGTCTTTTACAGGAACAGGGCACGAAGGCTATGGTATCGCTGGAGGCGGGAGACTTACGCGGCAGCGGTATGATTTACAATGTCTATGAAGACACGATGGTGGTGTTGACGGCAGCGCATGTCCTTGCACAGGAGCCGGATGCCGTGATTGTGAAATTCGCAGACGGAACATGCCTGATCAGCCGTCTGTATCGGGTGTACGAGGAGGATGACCTTGCTGTTTTAGCCGTAAAATATGAAGAACTTCCGAATAGCGCAGTGAGAACGGTCCTGACAGACAATTCGAAATTTGAAACCTCCGTAGCAGGAAATACCTGTATTGTCATGGGGGGAAGTGAGCATCCCGGCGAGGAAGCCTTCGAAGGAAAAATTCTTGCCATGATGACTTATCTGGAGGACTATGGCAGGAACATGACACTGGCGCAAGGCATCTGCAATCCGGGCATGTCAGGAGGCGGATTGTTTGACAGCAGGGGATATTTGTTGGGACTTTTGTCAGGGTTTGATGAAGCGGACAGAATTGCAGTGGTGCCGTTGCCTGTAATTCAGGAGAGAGTTCATAGTTTTTTAAACAATGTGTCATAAACTTTTAAGGAGGAATTGTTGACAAGGCTTCTTAAATGTTAGAAAATAAAAGGTAGCGCAGTGTTGCGAATTTGGCAATAAATTGTTGTTTAGGATAGAGAAAGGAGGTCATTTCAATGACCAAGATTGATGTATTTTCAGGCTTCCTGGGTGCGGGTAAGACAACCCTGATTAAAAAGCTTTTGAAAGAAGCACTGGACGGCAGCAAGACCGTTTTGATTGAGAATGAGTTCGGTGAAATCGGTATCGACGGAGGCTTCCTCCAGGAGGCAGGTATCGAAATCAAGGAGATGAATTCCGGATGTATCTGCTGTTCCCTGGTAGGTGATTTCGGCTCCTCCCTGAAGGAAGTAATCGAGACCTATGCTCCCGAGAGAATTCTGATTGAGCCCTCAGGTGTCGGCAAGCTTTCCGATGTACTGAAGGCAGTTGAGAATGTTGCTGCAGATCTGAATGTGCAGGTAAACAGTGCAGTAGCAGTTGTAGATGCTTCCAAGGCAAAGATGTATATCAAGAACTTCGGTGAGTTCTTCTTAAATCAGATTGAGTTCGCAGGAACCATCATCTTAAGCAGAACCGACAAGGTTTCCGCAGAGAAGCTGGCTGAGTGTGTCAGCATGATTCGTGAGCACAATGCAAAGGCAACCATCATCACAACACCTCTGGCTGAGCTGGAAGGAACCGCAATCCTTGAGACCATCGAGGGTGCAGATACCCTGGATGAGATGATGCACGAGATGATGGAGCATCTCCATGAGGAGGATGAGCATGAGCACCATCATCACCATCACCACGATGACGATGAGGAGTGCCCCGTATGCGGCGGACATCATCATCACCATCATGATGACGATGACGACGATGAGGAGGAGTGCTGCTGCGGTCACCACCATCACGATGATGATGACGAGGACGAGCATGAGCATCATCAACACCACGATGACGATGATGACGACGATGAGGATGAGCACGAGCATCATCACCATCATGACCATGATCACGACCACGAGCATGAGCACCATCATCACGACGGCGAGTGCTGCTGCGGTCACGACCATCACGACCATGACCATCATCATCACCATCATGCAGATGAGGTATTCACAAGCTGGGGTAAGGAAACTCCCACCAAGTTCACCGTTGAGAAGATTGAGAGCATCCTGACCGCACTCGACAGCGGTGAGTACGGCGCAATCCTTCGTGCAAAGGGAATGGTTCCCGCTGAGGACGGTACCTGGATTTACTATGACTATGTTCCTGAAGAGCATGAGATCAGAACCGGTAAGGCTATGGTAACCGGTAAGATTTGTGTCATCGGTGCGGAACTGAAGGAAGACAAGCTGGAAGAGCTGTTCAAGTAAGCAAATGTTTACCCCGAAAGGTAGTATGAGAATGAAATCCGTATATATGATTAACGGCTTTTTGGAGGCCGGAAAAACAGACTTTATCAGATTTACTCTGTCACAGAATTACTTTCAGATTAAGGGAACCACTCTGCTGATTGTCTGTGAGGAGGGCGAGCAGGAATATGAGGAGAAACTTCTGAAGGACCACAGAATTGTGATGGAGGTCATTGAGGACGAGGCTGATTTTACTCCCGCCAATCTGGTAGAACTGGAGAAAAAGCACAAGCCCGATCGAATTGTAATCGAGTATAACGGCATGTGGAATTACAAGAATATGAAGCTGCCCTGGTACTGGAAACTGGATCAGCAGATTACCATTATCGATGCCAGCACCTTCACCATGTACTTCACCAACATGCGCTCCATGGTTGCAGAGATGGTAAAGGGTTCTGAGATGATTATTATGAACCGCTGTGACTCCGTGAGAGACCAGCTGCCTATGTTCCGCAGAAACATTAAGGCTGTGAATCCCAAGGCAGATGTGGTATTTGAGGGTTCCGAGGGCGAAATCGATGAGATTTTCGAGGAGGATCTTCCTTACGATCTGAATCAGGATGTCATCGTTCTGGATAACGAAGGCTATGGTATCTGGTATCTGGACTCCAACGATCATCTGGAGAGATATGTGGGCAAGACCCTGCAGTTCGTAGGCATGGTGCTGAAGCCCGAGAAATTCCCCGAAGGCTATTTCGTGCCCGGCAGAATGGCTATGACCTGCTGTGCCGATGATATGGCATTCCTGGGCTTTGCCTGCCAGTATGACGGCGCAAAGAACCTGAAGCAGAAGGAATGGGTTAAGGTAACCGCCAAGGTTGCCAAGGAATATTGGGAAGACTACAACGGAGAAGGACCTGTCCTTCATGCAATCAGCGTTGAGAAAACCAAGGCTCCTAAGGACGAAGTCATCAGCTTCTCATAAGTTATGGCACAGGAAAACGAAAAAGAAATTGCACAATTAAAGAACAGATTTCATGATCTGGCAGAACGATCCTACTCTCAGGGAATCTTTTCCTTTACCGGCTTTCTCGGGCTGGGAGAGCAGGACAGCTTCTGGCAGGAGGAGCAAAAGCTTCATTACGCCTGCCCGAACCTGTTCGGCGGTCATGAAAATGCAGACAGAGTCGTTCTGCGATTTGGAAATACGGAGGAACTTGGTTATGAGGTTCCTTTTCCTATTGTCTGCGTAAAAATCGCACCGCTAAATAAGAAATTCGCAGATGATCTGTCCCATAGAGATTTCCTTGGGGCATTGATGAATCTGGGGATTGAGCGCAGCACCATCGGTGATATCAAGGTGCTGGAAAAGGAAGCCTATCTTTTCTGCCTGGAGTCTATTGCAGAGTTCATCTGTCAGAATCTGATTCAGGTGAAGCATACCAATGTGTCCTGCAGTGTGACAGACACGGTGGAAGAGTTCCCGGAGGAGATTCCGGAGATGGTTACCATTCAGGTACAGTCGGTGCGCGTGGACGGTGTGCTGTCCAAGGTTTACAATCTTTCCAGAGAGAAAAGTCTGGACCTGTTCCGCGCAGGTAAGGTCTATGTGAACGGCCGCCTTTGCGAGAACAATTCAAAACTCCTAAAGCCCGGTGATGCAGTGAATGCCAGAGGATTTGGCAAGTTCAAGCTGACGAATGAAGGACGGGAGACCAAAAAGGGAAAGCTGGCTCTGGTGGTCAGTGTGTACCGATAAAACTCGATTGATTTAGAGGAAATGAGATGTATCATTACACGATAATTCAATGGATGTTCTTCTTTTATCTATATTGCTTCCTGGGATGGTGCTTTGAATCGGCCTATGTATCCATCTGCCAGCGAAGATTGACGAACAGAGGCTTTTTGCGAGGACCGTTTCTGCCGATTTACGGAAGCGGTGCCACAATGATGCTGGTGGTATCCAGTCCCTTTCAGGACAATATACTTCTGACCTATCTGGCCGGCTGCGTGGGTGCGACCGTATTGGAATATGTGGTTGGAGTGACCATGGAGGCTTTGTTTAAGGTTAGATATTGGGACTACACCCGAAAACGATTTAACTATAAAGGTCAGATTTGTTTAAGTTCCACCCTGACCTGGGGTGGCTTTACCATTCTGATGACAGAAGTCATTCATGTTCCCATTGAGCGCTTTGGAATGCTGATTCCCTACAAGGCGCTGGTTGGAATCACATTTGCGGTGACAGTCCTGTTTTTTGTGGACTTTGCATTGTCCTTCAAGGCGGCGATCGATCTGAGAGACATTCTTGCAAAGATGACGCAGGCGAGAGAAGAGCTTTCCAGAATTCAGAAGCGTCTGGATGTACTGATCGCAGTTACCGGCGAATATGCCGAGGGTGTGAAGGAAGAAATCGGCGAACTGAGAACCAAATTCGCCGTAGTATCCGAGCTACGCAGAAGGCTGGGCGCCATCAGAGACTTTTTCCAGCGTGATATGATTATGTCCAATGATATGACATCCATCGAGTATCAGGATTCCCTGGAAGAATTGAAATCCAGAGTAAATGAAGAATATGACGATAGTGAATTGTGATAAAAAACTCTGCATTCATAGAGAATGCGGAGTTTTTTTCTGCCCCGAAGAGCATTTGGGGTAAAAATTGCTCATTTTTGCCATAAAAAGAATATTTTATGGGATTGAATGGCAAGGGAAGAATGGGGTTGTGCTATCAAAATACTTATTTTCATTTTTCAATGGTAAAGCTTGTATATATAATTACTATCATTATCCGCAAATGTGGCATTTGATGGCAAAATATGCAAACGCAATGGTAGCGTCCGTATAATGGTGTAAATTACAAATAAATAAAAAGAGCCACAGTGCTCACCTTCAAGTATAATTAGTTCACCACAAACAAATACAATACTGGAGGTATAACACAATGGCTCAACTAAATATTACTTTAAATC
>JAZLKR010000030.1:0-20717 GCA_045597705.1 Acetatifactor sp. | reverse complement strand
TGCCTTGTCAAACTAATGTCCCACATGCTACAATTACCCCAATTTCATGCAAGGAAAGGAACTTACCAATGAAACTATCACCTGAAAACTTGCGCCTTTACGCGGTTACCGACCGTTCCTGGCTGAACGGCCGCACTCTTGCGGAGCAGGTAAGCGACGCCATCGACGGCGGCGCTACCATCATACAGCTGCGCGAGAAGACACTGTCCGATGAGGCGTTTCTGGCGCAAGCCAAAGAACTCGCACTTCTCTGCCACAGTAAAAATGTACCCTTGATTATCAATGACAATGCAGAAATTGCGTTGGCCAGCGGTGCCGACGGCGTCCATGTAGGTCAGGACGACCTGGCTTGCGAAAAGGCCCGTGCCCTGCTCGGTCCCGACAAGATTATCGGTGTCTCCGCGCATAATCCCGAAGAGGCTCTGGCTGCCTACAGACAGGGGGCTGACTACCTTGGTTGCGGCGCCGTGTTCGGTTCTGCCACCAAAACGGATGCTCACCCCATTACCAGGGAAACTCTGCAGGCAGTAACGGCTGCAGTTCCCATTCCCGTGGTTGCCATCGGCGGCATCACAAGAGAAAACTTAAATCAGCTGAACGGCTGCGGTCTTGCGGGAGCTGCCGTCATCAGCGCTATCTTCGCCCAGCCCGACATCAAGACTGCCGCAGAAGAGTTGTATAGAATGACAGGAGAATTATAACATGAAAACAGCATTAACAATCGCAGGAGGCGACTGCAGCGGCGGCGCCGGCATTCAGGCCGACCTGAAAACCATGACCACCAACGGCGTCTACGCCATGAGCGCCATCACCGCTCTCACCGCCCAGAATACCGTGGGCGTACAGGGTATTTTCGAGGTATCCCCTGAATTTCTTGCCAAACAGCTGGACAGCATTTTCACCGACATCCGCCCCGATGCGGTAAAGATTGGCATGGTTGCCACCAAAGAACTGATTACCGTCATCGCCGAAAGATTACGGCACTATCAGGCCAAAAAAATTGTGGTGGATCCCGTTATGGTAGCCACCAGCGGCGCCAAGCTCATCAGTGACGAAGCCATCGATACCCTGAAGGAACTGCTCTTCCCTCTTGCGGATGTACTCACTCCCAACATTCCGGAGGCCGAGGTCATCTCCGGTATGACCATCACCTCCGCAGAGGAAATGACCGCTGCTGCCAAGGCCATCAGCGAAGCCTTCGGCTGCGCAGTCCTCTTAAAGGGCGGCCACAGCATCAACGATGCCAATGACCTGCTGTACTTTGAAGGACAGGCTCTCTGGTTCCCCGGCAAGCGCATCAACAACCCCAACACCCACGGTACCGGCTGCACTCTTTCCAGTGCCATCGCCTCCAACCTGGCTTTGGGACACGACATGCCGGAATCCATCAGGCTTGCCAAGGAATATATTTCCAATGCCCTGGCTGCCATGCTTGACTTAGGTGCCGGAAGCGGTCCCATGAACCACGCGTTCATGATTGAAGCAAAATAAGCAGAACAAAAATAAAGCTTGCATGGGGACGGTTCTTCCTGTCACGCGACTCCCAGCGTGACAGAAGAATCGTCCCCAACGCAAGCTTTTTACAATCTACATTTATTTCTTTTCTTTACTCTTCTTGCTAAGCATTCCTACCACTGCTGCCAGGATCACAACAACGACTACCAGGATGGTAACTGCCGCCATGGAAACAGAAGCCTTAGCGGTGGTCTCACCGTCTCCGCTTTCCGTGTCTGCGGGAGCAGAACTCTCAACGCTCTCTTCAGCAGGTGTTTCCACTGCCGGAGCATCAGACTCCTTGCCTGCAAAGGTCTCAACTGCATCTGCATCGGTTACCATGGTAATGGTCATATCATCCAGATAGAAATCATCCGAACCCTTGAATGTCATTGCTCTCTCTGCCTCGCCTTCATTGAATCTGTAGGAGAAGGTAACTGCGGTCCACTCGCCGTCGATGTCTGCTGTCACGATGTCGGTTGTTGTGCTGCCGTCAATCATGCCGATGGCTACCTTGTCACTGCTCTTGGACTGCAGATAGAACTTCACATTGATTCTCAAGCCTGCAAACTTGGAAAGATCCATGGTTGCGTAGAAATCCTCATGAGAAGTAATCTGCGCACTGAAGCCTACCTTTGCATCAGGTGTGTGATTAATCTTTGCCATCTTGCCAAGGTTCTTGGGAGTGAAGCCGTACTGCTCGGGAGAAGCGATTACGGTTGTCTCGCCGTCCTTGTAAGGCTCAAAATCAATCACCATGTTCTTGGGCTTCTTCGCTTCCACATCACCGTAAATAAAAGCGGTAATCAGTTCGGGATAAGCGGGCTCGCCGGTCTTTCTGTTGAAGTAGTTGTGGCACTCACCGCCGCTCTTTCCTCTCGCACCGTTGTCCCAGACCACTGCAGGAACACCTGCCGCCTTGGTAACTTCACCCATGTAAGTAAACCAGGCTTTTCTTGCATCGTCATTATCGTGAGAGTTGGTTGCACCGCACTCGCCGATGACTACGGGAATACCGTTGCTCAGGAACAGGGACTTCAGATTGCCCAGCATAGTGGTGATATCTCCGGTATCGGAAGGATTTGTGGGATTGAAGGTCTCCTGCGCATCACTCAGGCAAAAGTTATAGGGGGAATAGCAGTGTACGGAGATAATCAGATTCTCCGCCTGTTTGCCGCCAACCTCAGGAAGTACGATGGATTTCAGAACAGTGGAGCTGTTGCTTGCTGCGTAGCCGGGAATCATCAGGGCACGCTCGCCATTCTGTCCCTTGCCGTTCTCACGTACTGTGGTAACAAAGCACTGATTTAAATAATTAACCGCATCGTAGCAGGACTGGGTTCCTGTCCACTCATAGGCCTTACCCTCTGCTCTGGGCTCGTTCATGCCCTCGAAAATCAGGTGCTGGTCATAATCGGCAAAGGTGTCTGCAATCTGCTGCCAGACTGCGGTGAGCTCCTGTCCGATTTCCTTGTAATTCTTATCGATGTCCTTGTCGTTTACCCAGGCTTCGTGATGTACATTCAGAATGATATACATCTCGTTATCGTAAGCGTAATCAACGACTTCCTTCACTCTTGCCATGAAGTCATCGTCAATTTTGTAGTTGTCTGCTTTTGTAATGTGTCGGAACCAGGTTACGGGAATGCGGATGGTATCAAAGCCTGCATCCTTTACTCCGTCAATCAGTTCCTTGGTAACCTTGGGGTTGCCCCAGGACTGCTCCTGGCTGTAAACATCGCTTCTGTTACCGCCGGTGGCATCAAAGGTATTTCCCATGTTCCAACCTTTTCCCATCATCGCAGTAATCTCTGATGCGGTCTTGCCGGTCAGTTTCTCTCCGGCTGCCTTCGCGCTCATCGGGAATGCACTCGCAGTCAGAAGACCGATTGCGGCAGCGCCCAGAATGCCTGCTGCCAGGTATTTCATTTTTGCCATTTTCAGCATAAATACACCTCTCTTTTGTTATTAGTCCCCCGTTATACGCGACATCTGCCCCCGCAGTGCGCAAAATCTTTAAAAATTATACTCCAATCTTTGGAAATCTTCAATTGTCTATCTTTCGCCTGTAAATCTACTTAATAAACTGACCGGTACAGTTATTCAGCACGGATACACTGTAGAGGAACAGCACATCTGCGCCCTCGAAATCCACCATTCTTCCTACCATCGCGGGTGAAAGATATCGGATATCCACCAAAGTCACCTTCGCATAACCGGTTGCCAGAAGCGGCGCCAGAGAGGAGCCGAAGGAGTCACGGAACAGAATCAGATGTCTGCCGTTGTCCGCAGCGGGATTCTCGATGGTAATCAGGGCCTTGGGGCCTCCCAGGAACATTTCATAAGGATCCTTGTCCGTGGTTTTCTCCAGGTCATAGACCGGCATCTCCACACCCTTTCCGGTGTCGAAGCAGGTCACCTTGAAACCGTTCACCTTGTCATTGGTCAGGTACTTGATGGTATCTGCGGGAAGAGGCAGTGCGGACTGCCCGTAGTACACGCCGTAGAAGGGCGCTTCTGCCTGCCTGGTTTCGTAGGATTTATCCACAGAGACACCCAGTGCCTCGCCCAGTTTATCCACAGCGGGAACCAGCTTATCCTGACTCCAGTGGGTATCTGTGCGATAGTAATCATTCAGGG
Organism: Acetatifactor sp.; assembly: GCA_045597705.1. GTDB lineage: Bacteria > Bacillota > Clostridia > Lachnospirales > Lachnospiraceae > Acetatifactor. Next base: position 16,583 of record JAZLKR010000030.1, on the reverse strand, counting down.
TAACCGCATCCGTCAGATCCACAATCTGCGTTCTGCCCGCAAGCCCCTTTTCAAAGGCTTGTGCAAAGCTCGCGTAATCCAGATAGGGATAGCCGTTCTGCTTTGCCAGGTAATAGTTTTTGTCGGGAACCATGGCAAAGACCACTTTGTTGTCCGTCACATACTTATCCAATATGAACTGCAGACGATTCAGTCCCCAGTCTACGGAATCCTGATGAATCTCCGGTTCCAGCTTGGAAGCGTAGCCCTTTGCCACATAAATATCGTTCACATCTCCTCTCTGCAGTACATACAGAGAAACGAAAGAATTGATGGTACGGAAGGTTTCTCTCAGAGGAAACTGATCCGCACTGTAAGTATCAAACTTTGAGGTAAAGCTGCCGTTCAAAACAGTTTCCATGGTAAGCTCCGGCTTCTGCGCCAGCTTTCTTCGCTCGGTAAGTGAAAACTCATCCGCCGGCTTTAAGATGCACCACAGAAACAGGCCGAAAATATAGAGACCCGCAAGGGAAATCAGGATGATGTTCTTTTTGTTTTTCATACGCTGCCTCCCTCCCTAGAATCTGAAATACAGGAACGGGTTGTAGGAACCGTTCACCAGAAATGCGGTACAGGTAACAAAAATTGCCAGCACAAAAAGGATTTCCAATACACCGGACAATCGTTTCCCCACATTTGTTTCAAAGAATTTCGTCACAGCAAGCTTCGGCAGAGAAGTTGCTCCCAACAATGCTGCCAGCAACACACCGCCGTAATTGCGCAGGCAGTACAGTCCGGCTGCGTTTGCGCCCTTTACGCCGATGCCGAACAGATTGACAATGGTCGTTCCCACATTGGAAAGGCTGGTGTCACTGAACAGCACAAAGCTGATCAGCACCAGGAAGCTTAAGTAAATGTGGCTGATGACCTTTGATTTTTTCAAGAGACCTGCCAGGAAATATTTCTCCACCAGCAGCAAAATACCGAAATACAGACCCCACAGTACAAAGTTCATGGACGCACCATGCCACAGTCCGGTAGCCATCCAGACCACAAGAATGTTCAGGATGTGGCGGGCCGCCCCCACTCTGTTGCCGCCCAGGGGGATGTACAGGTAATCGCGGAACCAGGTGCCCAGCGTCATATGCCATCGGCGCCAGAATTCGGTAACACTCTTGGATTCAAAAGGATGATCGAAGTTCTCAGGGAAGGTAAAGCCCAAAATATGACCAAGACCGATCGCCATGTCAGAGTAGCCGGAAAAATCAAAGTACAGCTGCAGAGAGACCGCAAAGGCGTAGATCCAGGACAGCAAAACTGTCTTCTCTTCTGCTGCGCCATAAAGGGCAACAATTTCTCCCAGACTGTTTGCCAGAATCACCTTCTTGCCAAGACCTACCGCAAATCGGGTAATCCCCTTTGCCGTCTTGTCCACGGTAAGCTTTCTCTCCCGCAGACCGATCTCTATGTCCTGATAACGCACAATGGGGCCGGCAATCAGCTGCGGGAACATGGCAACATAAGCGCCCAAAGAAATGGGATTCTTCTGTGCCTTCACCGTGCCGCGGTACACATCCACAACATAGGAAATCATCTGGAAGGTATAGAAGCTGATACCGATGGGCAGTGCCAGCTGCAGGGGCTTCCACTCCACACCGACGATATGATTCACACCGCCGATAAAGAAATCAGCGTACTTATACACGCCCAGGACGCACAAACTGCCGACAATCGCCAGCGCCGCAGCAGCCTTTGCCAAAGGTTTGCCCCGGTATTTCTCCACAGCAAGACCCAGCAAATAGATCACCGCAATCTCTGCAATCATCAGCAGTACATATTTCGGCTCTCCCCATGCATAGAAAAACAGGCTCCCTAAAAAGAGAGCCCCGTTTTTCATACCCCTAGGGGCAAGCAAGTATACAATTAAAAAAATCGGTAAGAAGTAAAACAAAAAAGGTATACTTGAAAATAACATAATTATTAGAACAGTTCACTCACCTGAACTGTTGCTCCTCCCAGATTTGCTGTCGCGCTCTTCTCAAACTCATCGATGAAATCCAAAACACCGAAAGCATATACCACATAGTCACCGGAAGTTACGATCACAAGCTTTTCGGGCATACCGCACATAAACTGATTGTTCATGATGGTATCCTTCAGGGTTGCCACGAAAGCATCCTGGTTTGCAGCGTCTACCTTCAGGGCTGCACCGGTAAAGGTATTGGCATTCATCATATGCAGCAGTGATGCAGCCTCGGTTACCTGACCCTGCAGTTCCTCGGGAAGCAGCAGTGTATAGCTTAAGGTATCGGTATCACCGGCATCGATTGCTCCTGCGGCATTGTCAGCGGGATTGCTGATGCTTCCGCCGAAGCTGGGGAACTGATTCTCCTCTGCGAAGCCGTTCCAGACCTTGTTCAGCACCTCTGCGGCACCGTTTTCGGAAACAGCGGTCTCTGAATCGGAGGACTCTGCCTCGCTCGAAGTTTCAGAAGATTCTACAGTCTCTGCGGAAGAGCTTTCCACGCTGCTCTCTACAGAGCTCTGCACGGAATTCTCTGCCGAAGACTCCTGATTCTCCTGTGCGCCGCAGCCGGAAAGCATTGCTGCAGCAAGTGTCATTGCAACTAAATATGTCTGATATCTTTTCATTGATACATCCATCCTTTCAAATTTCTTTTCTTGCAATATTCCCTAAAATGGGGAAATCTATGCAGACATGAAGCACATTCTATCATGGGCTTCATCTTCCCGCAAGGTGTTTCCCGATTTCTTAAGAATTGGCATTATCTGATTTCCACTGTCAGTTTGTGAGGTAAACAGACGATTGGGTACGGCAATTCTTTTGACATCGGATGGGTCTTCACACAAATCTGATTGGGGCAGTCAGCCTCCGTCACACGGACCTGTCCATCCTTCACCTCTACTATATTATGACCTAAAGTTGTCTTTATATCAAGTACTGTATTTTCGCTCAGCGGATAAGTTCCGTACTGTTCGCCGTTTATCGTGATAACTACCATTGTTCCGGACCCCGGAATCAGGAACAGTGCCAGTGCGCTGATTGCCAGCACAGACACCAGGCAAATGCCGAAAATAATAACCTTTGTTTTCTTACTCATCTCTGTTTCCTAGTCTTTGGGAATGCGGAAAGCATTCATATCCATATGTTCACAATTTAACAGAAAAATCTTTCTGTCCATTCCGCCGCCGTAGCCTGTCAGATTGCCGTCGGTACCTACTACTCTGTGGCAGGGAATGATAATGCCGATGGGGTTATGGCCCACCGCACCGCCGATGGCCTGAGCGGACATTTTCGCTTTGCCAAGCTTTTCTGCCATCTTCTTCGCCAGGCTGCCGTAGGTCACCGTCTCCCCGTAAGGAATCTCCAGTAAAAGCTTCCAGACTTCCTTCCGAAACTCGGTTCCCCGGGGATTGACAGGCGGGCAGAAATCCGGATTCCGACCGGCAAAATAAAGATCCAGCCACTGTTTTGTCTGCTTCAGCACCGGAATCTCCTTCTCCACTGCCTGCAGATGTTCCTTTGCGGGAGCGTATCTGCCTCCGGAAAAGTCCAGTCCCGTCAGGCTCTCGCCGTCACTTTGCAACAGCAATTCTCCCACCGGAGACTCATAAATTTGATAATAGTTCACTACTCCTGTTCTCCCTCGTTTGCCTCTTCCATGGACGCTTCCACTTCGCCGCTGCCTTCCGCAAAGCGTACGAAGAGTACTGCCTGGGGCCAGTTCACGGAAACCACTGCCTGCTTATTCTTCGCAGCCGCTTCCTCCTTGAAGACCTCCAGAAGCTCTCCCAGAATCTCTCTTGTCAGGTAACCGCCGCGCCACTGGAACAGCAAATCCTTTCCCTTCTTCACTGCCTGCTTGGTACGGTTGCGCACCTCATCCAACGTGGTCCAGGAAATCTTCTTCTCTTTATAGTAAAAATGATCGTTATCGGTACAAGCGGGAATGCGCCAGATGACCGGTTCATGGTCCCTGAAAATCTGCTTGTCCGCCAGATTCACATAGTCATATCTGGTCACGCCAATCTTGGACAAGGTGTTATCAAAGGTAGCATCCAGATGATAGTAACTGCCGCCGATCTTCACCACGTTCCAGGCATGTCTGTACTTGATGCCCTTCTCCGGATTGTTCTCGGAAATGGCCACGATGCACCAGAGTCCAAGCTCGTCGCAGAGAATCTTCACCGCTTTGGCCATGCCCTCGCAGACTGCCACGCCGTTGCCCAGGGAACCAATTATCTCATGGGAATATTCCTTCTTCAGCTTATCGTACCGCACATTGTTCACGATGAAGTCATGCACGAACAGTTCCTTGCCCTTTTCGTCCAGCTCTGCCGCCTGCCTTGCCAACTTCTTCACTCTGGCTTCCATGGCCTGCCTGTGTTCCTTAATCTTATCCTTCGTAAACAAATACTCCGGAATCATCTCCACACTGGAGGAGTCCGCATAGTACCTGTAGGAGAACTTCACCGACCAGAAAATCTCCGGGCAATCCAGCCTCACCAGGAAGTATATATTGGACAGCTCTTCTCCCGACAGCTTCGGCACCGCAAAGGAATCCGCCATCTTAAACAGCCCTTCCTTCATGGCAAAGTAGGCCTTCTGCTGCTCCTTATTCAATTGCTCAAAGTAGTAATTCATGGCCTTTGCCATACACTTCTCTCCTTTATTCCCCTTTTCGGGGGGTATATTTGTTAATACGGGGGAGGGCAGCCCCACAGATTTGCGATATGAATCGTGGACATTTTCGTCTGTGTTTCAAAAGCTCTGATGACATGATTCCCGCGGTCCGGGGAGTTGTCTGAGTGCGAGGATGATTTTGCCTCGCACGAGTTCCTTCACGGCCGCGGGCTTATAAAACATGTCAGAAGAGCTTTTGCGAAAACACCAGAAAATGTTCACCTGAATAGAGCAAACTGTGGGGCTGCCCTCCCCCTCAGTCGCCATATATCCCCCCCGAAAAGGGGCCTTATTGTTTCTTGTTCTTGACAAAGGCCATGAAGCAGATGCCGGAGAGGACGCAGAAGCCGCCGTTGACCAGCATGGAAGGGCGGGTTCCGAGGGCACCCAGCATTGCGCCTGACAGGAAGTTGCCAAGGACAGAGCCGATGCTGTAAAACAGAGCCAGGAGGGACTGGGCGCGCACCTTTTCGGTGGGGCGGACAATCTCATCTACGAACAATACACTGGCGAACAGATAGATGCCGGAACATAGGATGTTCAGGGCAGAGGCTGCGTACAGCAAAGTCATGGAGCTTGCAAATGCAATCATGAAGATGCGGACTGCACTGGCAAGAAGACTGATGACTACTGCTGTCTTTACGGAGATTTTCTTGAGGACATAGACGGAGGCAAACAACATGGGGACCTCAACGCCGGCACGTACTGCCTCGGTGATACCGTACTCGCTCTCGCCACAGCCGACGCTCTCAATGACGCGAATCATAAAGGTCAGGGCACCGCTCTGTCCCACGGAGTAAACGATCACGCAGATCAGTGCAATCAGCAATGTGGGATTTGTGAACAACATTTCCTTGTAGCTGGTCTGCTCCGCTTCCACCGCATGCTCCTTGGCAAATTCCATGGGATCCACATATTTGTAAGGGTTAGGCATTGTCAGAACAAAAAGAATACACAGTGCAATCATGATCAGGAAAAACATGGGGATGACACCGGCGCCGTGCTTTGCGGTCATGTTGCCGTACAGAACGGAAGAAAGGGCGTAGCACAGGGAACCGATTCCTCTGGGCCAGCCGAACTCCGCGGGGATACCCACATTGGTAAACTGCATCATCTGGGCATTAATCAGACCGTTGGTCATCAGCAGAATGGAAACTGCACCCACAAAGCAGATGATGACGCCGACCGTAGGCAAAGGCGCCCAGATTAACAGCGCACCGAAAATGCCGCCGATCAGGAACAACAGTGCCAGCACATTCTTGATGGGAATTTCCATGTGATGATCCAGATAATCTGCCACGAAAATCTGCATCACAATCGCCAGGAAGCAGTCCAGCGCAGTGCTGATACCAATCTGCAGGTCGTTTAAGCCTCTGTAGCTTAAGTACACCGCCGCAAAGGTTGCGATGCTGGCGTTGGCCATCCAGAACACGCCCTGCAAAATAGCGTAGTTCCAGTTAATTCTCTTCGTACTTAATCCGTTTATGTTCATTGTTATGTCCTTCTTTAGTCGATTACTTCATATACTCTTGCCTCGTAGGGCTTGAAAAAGTGCTTGTCATGCTCCGGATAATTGCAGAGCACCAGCTTGCCGTGCTTGTCCTTATACTCTCTGGGGCGAGGCACTGCAATCTCGTGGTCCGCAAAGGAACAGAATACCAGCAGATGCTTTCCCCGGAAGGTTCTGTCGTAGACATACAGGTCCTTACTGGCCTGGAAATATTCCTTGTAATTTCCGAACTGCACCACCATGCTGGTCTTGCGGTACTGCAGACATTTTCTGTAAAAATTCAGAATGCTGTAAGGGTCTTCCTCCTGAGCCGCCACATTAATATCCTTATAATTGGGATTTAACGCAAACCAGGGCGTTCCCGTGGTAAAACCGGCGTTTTCCGAAGCATCCCACTGCACCGGCGTTCTGGCGGAATCTCTGCTGGAGGCATAGATATACTCCATGCGTTTCTCTTCCGACTCTTTGAGATGGAATTTGTTGTAATTGGTAATCGTTGATACATCCTTGTACTCATCGATGGAAGCCAGTCTGATGTTGGTCATGCCGATTTCCTGTCCCTGATATACGAAAGGCGTTCCCTGCTGGAACAAATAGCAGACCGCCAGCATGGTACCGCTCTCTCTGTGAAACTTTTCGCTGCCGTAACGGCTGATGACACGGGGATGGTCATGATTTTCAAGATAAAGCGTATTCCAGCCCTTGCCGTTCACACCCACCTGCCACTTAGTGAAAGCCTTCTTCAATTTGCGCAGGCTGAAAGGTCTGGTGACATATTCCGTCAGGAAACAGTCCGCCATCATATGGTCAAAGTTGAACATCATATCCAGGCATTTGTTCTTGCCCGTGGTGTAGGAAAGCACGTCCTTTACCGTGGACATGGGGCCCTCACCCAGCTGCAGGCAGTTGTACTTCTCTCCCACCTTGCGGAACTCCTTCAGATATTCGTAAATGTGGGGACCGTTCTTATAATAAGGCATGCCGTTTGCCATGGGCAGAAAAGGAATGCCATTGGGCAGATTTTCCTTCTTGGAAAGAAAGGTGATAACATCCTCGCGGAAGCCATCCACGCCCATTTCCAGCCAAAAGCTCATGATGCTCTTGACCTCCTCACGCACCTTGGGATTGTCCATGTTCAAATCCGGCTGCTTCTTTGCAAAAATATGTAAATAATACTGGTCACGCTCGGGACAATACTCCCAGGCTTTTCCCTCAAACAGAGAGTCCCAGTTGTTGGGCGGGGCATCCTTCTTGCCGTCGCGCCAAATATAATAGTCGCTGTAGGGATTGTCCTTGCTCTTGCGGCTCTCGACAAACCAGGGATGTTCATCCGAGGTGTGATTTACCACCAGATCCAAAATGACCTTCAGCCCCAGTTCATGGGCCTTGTTCAACACCTTTTTAAACTGCTCCAGGTCGCCGTAGTCCGGATGAATACTCTTGTAATCGGAAATATCATAACCGTAATCCGCGTTTGGCGAAGGATATAACGGACTGAACCAGATGCCTTCCACGCCCAGCGACTGTATGTAAGGAAGCTTCTCATACACGCCGTACAAATCGCCGATGCCATCGCCGTTGCCGTCGCAGAAGCTTCGTATCCAAATCTGATAGATTGCTTTGCTCTTGTACCAATCCTGCTCGATCATAGTTCCCCCTGCGCGTGGCTTTATTGGAAGCCGCGCTTTATCTCTTCTTTGATCTCTTCTTTAATCTCGTGGAGATTTGTGTAGAACTCCGCAAACACCTGCTGCATATCACTCTGCACCTGGTTGGAGAACTGCTCCACATTACCCATCATAGTGTCAAAATTTCTGGCTGACTTGTTCCAGATTTCCTGGGTCTCCCGCACCATATCCTCAGGCACATTCACAAGGCGCTCCAGATAGTCTGACATAATCTGACGCTTGATCAGTTTGCCCGACTGCTTCAAATCCAGAATTTCGCCGTAGCGCTCGTGTGCCGCATGCACACTGTCCTGCCAGGAAATGTAAATTTCGTCCATGGCATTCTGTCCCACCTGACGCACATGATCCATATCCTTGCAGATGCGCAGCAGCAGTTCGCTCATGGCCTCCGCATTCTGCTGTGTCAGGAAACCGTTGCGATCATCGGTGATGCCCTCAGCCGCGCAGCTGCCCTCTATCAGCACGCTGGCCAGCCCGCAGGCTGCCGCCTCACGAACCACAATACCGTTGGTGTCGTAGGTGGAGGGGAACAGGAACAGGTCTGCTCTGGTATTCCAGGCTCTCAAAATATTTCTGTCATAAATGGGGCCGGTGAAGAACACCTTGTCCTTCAGATTTAAGCTGACTGCCTTTTCTTTCATCTCCTCTGCATCGGGACCGCTGCCCACAAAAACGCAGCGGAAGTCCATGCCGGCCTGAGCCAGTTTCGCACAGGCATCCAGAATAATGGGAATGCCCTTGTAGGAAATGATTCTGCCCACAAATAAGAAGACCGGCACATCCTCAGGCAAATCATATCCGGCGGTTGCTGCAGCGACTTCTTCCGCGCTGACACGGCCCTTGGCAAAATCCACACCATTGCTGACCACGCGGTAATCTCCCTCATAACCCAGGGATTTCAGATTCTCGCCGGCGCCGTTGCTGACTACCCAGATTTCGTCGCAGTTCTTAATGTTGTTCACCAGAATTCTGATTGCTTCCTTCCGGAATATTTCTCCCTTCACAGCTCTGGCAATATCCTCATCAAACTTGGTGTGATAGGTAAAAATCAGCGGAGCATCCGTGGTGGCATGCAGCATTCTTGCCACATAAGTACTTGCCACAGGACAATGTGTGTGAATGATATCGGGCTTGAAGTCCGTCAGGTCTATTAACTCACGCAAATCCAAAGGATTGCCGGCACGGTAACCCTTGACGATTTTTGTGGTATCAAAACTCTGGTAAGGAATCACGCGGTAGGGATACACACTGTAGTCAGTGTCAGGGTATCTGGGTGTTGCCACGGCAACCTCTGCCAGCCCTTCTTCCTGCATGATTCTCGCATAATTCATAACAACATTTGCCACACCGTCAATGACCGGCGGGAAGGAGTCGTTTAATAAGCATACATTCATTCTTGTTTCCTCTTGTGCGGTTTCCCGCGTCCTAGTTATAGGCTACACCCAGAACCGTAAACTTCTTGCCCTCGCTGCCGGGAGCCATCTTCACCTCCAGGGTGTGCTTGCCGGGCTTGGTATCCTCAAATGCCACAATCACATTGCAGTTGTTCCAGGCACTGCCCAGATAACCGTTCAGTGTGGTCACCTTTTTGCCGTCCACATAGACATCCGCCTCGCCAAAGGTGTTGGCATTGGAGGTCTTGTAATTTAACAGCAGGGTGGTACATTCCAAGGTCATTTTCAGGCTGTCGTTTCCGCTCTTGCCGTCGTTCATATAGTTTTTGGGGAAAGAACTGCCGTTGGTAAAGAAGCAGTTCTGCACCGCATTGTCCTTGGAGGAGAAGGAGCCTCGCTCCACGGTGACATTCTCTGTATCCTCATAAATCATCTTCATGTGAGTGAATTCTCTGCCTCTCTTGGGTTCCTCGGGAATCTCCAAAGGTTCATCGGGCTCTTCCTCGTCAATTACCATCAGCATCTTAACCAGACAGTCGCACATAGCCTCGTGGCCGGCCTTCTTGGGATGATACTCATCCGCGAAGTACTCCGCATCCTTCATGCCGCCGGTAATCAGTGCGTTCTTCATGCTGACCATGGGGATACCGTAGTGCGCGCCGATGGGATACATGCTGTCCTGCTCGGAGAACTTGCTCTCCGATACGGAAAACAGCAAAATGACCGCCGTCTCCTCACTGTCGGTCAGCGCCTGGTACACAAGACTCTCCAGGGCTCTTCCTTTGGTCACCTCCTGGTAATCATTTACCGCGAACTCAATAATCAAAAGGTCAGGTGTTGTTCCCAAAGGATCCAATACATCCTTCTCATAACGAAGCGCGCCCAATGTGGAAGGCGTTCCGGACAGACCTGCATTCACCAGATTCACATTGGAACCGTTGCCGTATTCATCCGCCAGTCTTGCGGCAAACTGATACGCATAGCCGTCCTTCATGGTAGTGGGACCGGCACCCTCGGTAATGGAACCGCCCAGCGTTGCCACATTCACTGTCTCCCCACTTCTCAACTTCTCCAGAAAAGCTTTGATTCTTAAATTGTTTCCGGTGGAAAGTGTGGAACTGGAAATCATGTAATTGTACTGGTTAAAGGAAGTCAGATCCTTGCCGGGTTTGGTGGCAGGAACTTCCTCGGAGGCTTCTGCTTCTGATTGTTTGGTTTCTTCCGCGTCAGTGCTTTCTTCACTGCCGCTCATCTCCGCCTGCTCACTGCTTTCTGTCTGCTCTGCTGCCTGTGATACTGCAGGCTGCTCTGTCGCTTTGCCGCATCCCGTCACAAGGCATGCTGCCGTGATACCTGCGATAAGGTATTTGATTAACTGTTTTTTCATACTGTTTCCTTCCATTGATTGCATGTTAGGTGCAAATGCAGTTTATTCGATTAGCCTTCTAATTCGCGTGCTAATTTATAATCAATTTCAATGTACTTTTCATTGGTTTCCTGTATTTTCCCATTACTGCTGCTAAAGCGCTATCGAAGACTATTCTGTCTTCTTTTTCAAGATCTTCCGATATACTCTGGAGGGTTCTCCACTGATATCATTTTCCATACGGAAAAATTCGTACCCATACTTCTCGTACAGTCCGGTCTCTCCTGTAGAAATATACACTGCCTCTTTCCCCATGTCGTTTGCAAGACTCTCTGCTCTTTCTAACAGCTGTCCCACATAACGATGGCCGCGATATTCCGGGAAAGAGTACACAAACCCAATCCAAGGAGTCAGTTCCGTAGGCTGAATATCGTCTAACGGAGCAAAACTGCAGAAGCTTACCAGCTTCTCTCCATCTGTCAGCAGAAGCACCTGGGCAGTCTCGCCTACCATAGTCTTCAGCTGATTGTCTCGCAAAAGCTGCGCCAGAAACTGTCCTGCGCCCCAATCGCTCTTACTGATCTCCGCCAGCCAATGTTCTTTATTCTCACTTGCAAAATATTCAATAATCTTCATTTTTTCTAATCCTCAAATTCAGAGATTACTTCTTCTTTTTTTCCATATTGCGTCCATTATTTCACCCAAAACCCTATCTTTCATAGTATCACTTTCACCCTCAATCCACAAGATTCCCGCCTCCATCTTATTAAAATCCTAAGAATTGCAGACCGGCACTTCCCCTCATATGTATCTTCTCTCCTATTTACGGTGCTTTGGTTAATTAGCTTATTTTCCTCCGTAGGTTTTTCGCGAGACTTACGGTGTTTTGAATAGTTTCCTCGTTTCTCTCCGTAAGTTTTTCGCAAGTCTTACGGTGTTTTAGATAGTTTCCTCGCTTCTCTCCGTAAGTTTTTCGCAAGTCTTACGGTGCTTTAGATAGTTTCCTCGTTTCTCTCCGTAAGTTTTTCAAAAAACCTACGGTGCTTTGATATTCTTTCTAGATTTTCTCCGTAACATCTTCAAAAATCCTACGGTGTTTCCGAGACTTTCCTGATTTGCTCCGTAATGACTCCGCAAACCCTACGGTATTTTCAAAGCCTTGTTCATTTTCCTCCGTAATTCCCGGCCTGTCTCAGTCTTCCCGGCGGCCACCAGAGGGCAGACAGTGCCAAGCAGACGATAGCGAGGCTTGCGTCGCGAGGTTTGCGCCAGCACCTTGCTTGAGCGCCCGACCGCAGGAAGGAGGGGCCCACGAAGTGGGAGGATACCTTTGTAAACGCAGTCAACAGTCCGCGCGAAAGCAGGGTAATAAGCGTGCGAACCGAGCAGCAAACGCAGCGTGTCTGCGGGTACTGCTGCCCTCGGGTGGCCATCTCGCAACACATGGCTCAGGCCGGGGCAATGGCTCGCCATCCGAGCCGCAAGCACAGCGTGTCTGCTGCTTGCGGTGGCCGCGGAAGCGCGGCGCAAAAAAGGCACCCCGCAGGGTGCCCTCATCATTTGTTTGGTTTGTCATCGCGGCCCTGCAGGCTCTGCAGCAGCACCTCGAAGACTTCCTGATTTTGCAGTACAATCAATGCAATTGCCTTCTTGGCGCGGTTCAGATCGTGGAATAATCTGCTGACAAGATACTGCTTCTCGCCCCGGCAGTTCTCCCGGAGATAGCCCTTTTCGTCGTAGAAAAAGCGCTCATCCAAAACCATCACTGCACGCTCGCATTCGCCGCATTCCTCACTGCCGTTCTGAAGTGCAAGGTATCGGAAGCCGCGCTTTGCAAGTCCCTCCAGCATCCAATCCCGTTCCTCGCCGGAACCGGCATACAGAATCTCCACATCCGGGAAAGGCCCCTTTCGATTACCCTTACCGGGATTTACCACATTCTGAATGAAGTTGGACAGCTGCGCATTGGTGCGGATACGATTCGTCAATCGGTACCCCACATAACCCTCAAGTTTAGCCAATGTTTCTGCAGTTTTATGCTCTCGTTCTTCCGAAGCAACCGCCTCCTCCAGATCATAAGAAACAATCAACGGAATCCTTCGCTCAGCTGCAAAAGCGACCAGCTTGTCCAGATAAGCGGTCGGCATTCGATGCCCCTCATCAACGCACAAATAGGAGTAGTCCTCCAGATGCTCCGGCAGAGACTCCTCCTGTTCCATGGTGCCGCAATGGAAAAAATCAATTCTTTTCAGCAAGCTCTGCAGCTTGTTCCATTCCTCCGGAAAACTGCCGAAATGCAGTACCGCAACCCTCTGCTTCACTGACAGCTGCAGTCCCAGATCAAACAACAGCAAGCTCTTGCCTGTTCCGGGGAGACCGCAGAATCCCTGAACCAGCTGCCCCTGCTCCAGCCCTGCCAGCAGCTTTCCCTTGATATCTCTCTGTTGGGAGGTCAGAAAATAATCCCGACGAAGGAAACGGTCCGGCTCCTCCAGTGGAGAAATCAGGTACTGTTCCTCACGGAATAACCCCTCAATATCCTCCGTGATGCACTCTGCTCGTGGACTTAATACCTCCCTCACCTCTTCGAAGGAAGTCTCACATAATCTCTCGCTGCCGGCCAGGCGCACCAGTCTGTTCTCGGAACTGATGTAAGTAAAAAGATACAGGTCCTTCTCCAGTGCAGCGAGATAATGCTTGTTCAACAGCAGCTGCTTGCGGATCTTTTCGTCCGGCACAGGCTCACTCTTTAACTCAATATTCACAATTCTCTCCGGAGTCACCTGCAGCAGGTCAAACTCCTTGCCCAGCTTTGGAATCTGAAAGGAGTAGAAAAAAGACAGTTTGTCGTAATCCTCCGCACTGCAGCACAGAGCCTCGGCCAATTGCCGAAGCCCTGCCACTTCCCACTCCTTAATCTTCAATTGATAATTTCTTCCGGACTGGTGTCGCTCGAACCTCCCAAGCAATCGTTCCTCGGAAATTCTTGTCACCCCATAGATATTAATTGTCTTCATTGATTAGTTTCCTTATTAGGTTTCTAATTTAATTACAAATCAATAGTGTTTTTCTATCAGTCCAATGTGAATAAATTCAGTGCCAGCGTCTTTACATCTTCACTCATGGCATCAGATGTGTGCTCCATTACCGCTGTATCATTCGCGCGAATATAGAAATGTGAATCCTGTTGGTCAAATCGCTGCGCCATCATGGCCATCTCACCTTTGCCGTTCTCCATTACAAAATGTACCTTGTAAATCATGCAATATTCTTCAAAATCAAAACTATCCGGTTCAAAATAGAAGTTAGTGATATTCCAGCCGGCATCTGTTAACTGTTGCAAACGTTCGTCCAATTTCACGCTTCTCTCTCGTTCTCCGTGATTCTTTGGCTTCTGCCAAATCAGCATATTCCAGAGCCTTAAGTTTGTGCTGTCCTTCTTGACGGAATAAGCAAGGATTTTTAGAACTACTTCATCGGAGGTAATACTCTCAAAATTCATTTTATCTGCAGCCTGACCAAATCTCGCGTCCTCATAGGAAAACTTTCGATCTGCATGCTGAAAGAAAGTAACACTTATTTCTGCATTGTCGCTATAGAAACGAACCATGATGGAGCCCGCAGGATTTCTCAGATCATTCATAACCTCATAGTCATCGCTGATACCGCTAAAGAAATCGTTGTCGTATTCATATGTTATATTTTCAATCTCATATTTTACAGCGGCATCTCCAAATGTCTGTTGGAAAACTTTTTCCAGTTTTTCTCTCTGCACATCGCGGATAGTTGTTCCACTTTCCTTAATAAACCTGTTGCCGATATACATGCTGTTCAAATCATAGTGGGTGATTGCCAACAATGGTTCAAAATCCCTGTCGCAGGCGGCCTTTGCCACTCGGTTCAATGTCATGACATTAAATACCGTAGTGAAATTCATAGAACTGCCGGTTCGCTCTCCATAGAGAAGCACACCCATGCCAATCACAACCACTACCAGCAGCAGGCTGCTGATTACCGCTACCGCCTTTCGGAAAGAAAGCTTTTTCTTCACCTTTTTCATGGAATCTCGGACTGCCTTATCCTTGCTGTCAGCCCCTGTTGCCTCCTTGGCATCCACCTGAATCTCCGTCCTATAATTCTTCAGTTTCTCAGCGCACTTCTCGCAGGTCTTTAGATGCGCCTCTATCTCCTTCTTCGTCTCCTCGCTGCACATATCATCCACATATAACGGCAGCAAATCCTCTGTCATAGAACACTTCATATTATTTCCTCCTGTTTTTCAAAATCATCCGTACTGTTTTCGGTACAGTTCAATTACGCTTTCCTTGGCCCGCAGAAAGGTTACTCTTCCCCAGACCTCACTCTTGCCGAACAGTGCCGCAATTTCCTTCAGGGACATTTCCCGTAGACCCTCAACATGAATACTTCCTTGTAGGGGTCCTTCAATTGATGAACAAGCTGCAAAAGCTCGGAACCTGTTTCCTTCAGCACCAGCTGTTCCAAGCTGGTTTCCGAAGCATCCGGTATTTCTTCCGTCAGTTCCGTACTCACAGACTGCTTCGATTTTCGCCAATGGTCAAAATAAAGATTCTTGGCAATCTGGCATAGCCAGGAGGAAAGCTTGCATCGCTCATCGAAGGAATCGATGTTTTCTATGGCTCTTAGAAAAGTGTCCTGCAGCAGATCCTCTGCCAGATGTTCGTCCTTGCACAGATGCAGGAGAAAACGATATACATCGTCCGCATAAGTACTGTAAATTTCTTCCAGTCTGTCCTTCTGCACTTCCTGTTCACCCCCTTTCATAACAGTAGACGCATGAAAAACAAAATCGTTACAAAAAATTATAAATCTTTTTTCAAAAAAAGAAAAGGCATGCAAAACCCTTCGATTCTGCATGCCTTATATGACTTTTCTTATTCCTCGATGCCCTCAATGCTGCTGCACTTTGCAACGGTATCAATGGAACCGTCCTCGTTGTAGGTGAACTCTGCCACACAGACGGATCTGTGGAACAGGCTGCCTCCGGGAAGCTCATCGGTGTGATAGAACAGGTAAGAATGACCCTTGAAATCACAGATGCCGGGATGGTTGGTGAAGCAGGGACCTTCCTCCATCAGCACGCCGCCGTAGGTCCAGGGACCGGTTGCTGCAGGTGCGGTAGCATAAGCGAAATGCTCGTTTCTGTGCTCGCCCTCAGCGAATGCAGCGAATACCATGTAGTACAGACCGTTTCTCTTGTAGAACCAGGGGCCCTCACCGTAGGTGGTACCGGTCATGTGGCTGCCCTTTGCAAAGGACTCTACTGTCATGGGAATCTTCACAACGCCAACCTCTTCATTGTAGGAAATCATATCCTCATTCAGGAGCACGTAACGAAGCTCGGGGTTACCGAAGTAGAGATAAGCCTGTCCGTCATCATCGATGAAAACGGTAGGGTCGATATCATTCCAGTCGCCCTCATCTACCAGAGGATAACCCAAATCCTTGAAGGGGCCTTCGGGCTTGTCTGAAATGCCCACTGCGATTGCCATACCGCCGTCCTTCTTATGTACGGGACAGTACAGATAGAACTTGCCGTTTCTCTCCACGCACTGGGGTGCCCATGCTCTGTCATCTGCCCAGCTGATATCATCAAGTGAAAAGATTTTGCCGTGATCCGTCCAGTTTACCATGTCCTTTGTGGAAAAACACCGCCAGTCGAACATGGTGTAAAAGTCGTCAATCAGCACATCCTCATCATGGGTCGTGTAAAGATACAGCGTATCCCCCACCACCATCGGCGCCGGGTCGGCTGTGTACATATAATCAATAATCGGATTTTTATGAAATGCGCCCATCAAAACCATCCTTACGCTGCATGATGTATTCATTATATTACATCTGCGCTGCAAATACAATCCTGAATCAAAAAACCAGCCTGCCTTCTCCGGCCGGCCGCGTA
>JAZLKR010000029.1:0-20252 GCA_045597705.1 Acetatifactor sp. | reverse complement strand
AACCATGCCGATCTTTACCGCATCGGGGCGAATGTCTGTGAAAATGCTGTCCAGCTGCTTGGCAAGAAATTCCGAGGATACTTCGTAAATCCCCTGGACGCCTACAGTATTCTGGGCGGTGAGAGCGGTAATGGCGCTCATGGCATAGACGCCGTTTGTTGTCATGGTTTTCAGGTCAGCCTGGATGCCGGCTCCGCCGCTGCAGTCACTGCCTGCGATAGTTAATGCTGTCTTCATGTTATAATTCTCCTGTCATTCGATACAATTCTTCGGCCGCAGCCTTGATGTCGGGCTGGGCGAAGATAGCGCTGATAACCGCAGCTCCCGCAAGGCCGCAGCCGTTCAGCTGATTTAGGTTTTCTCTGGTGATGCCGCCGATGGCAACCACGGGAATGGGAACCGCAGCGGTTACCGCCTGCAGGGTTTCCCCGGTAATGGGGTGGGCATCTGTTTTGGTGGCGGAACCGAACACGGCACCGCAGCCAAGGTAGTCTGCCCCCTGCTTGTAGGCTGCAAGAGCTTCCTCGGGATTGTGTGCGGAGACGCCGATAATCTTGTCGGGTCCAAGCAGCGCACGGGCCTTCTCACATGCCAGATCATCCTGACCTACATGGACGCCGTCAGCGCCGCTGGCCAGTGCTATTTCCACATTGTCATTGATAATCAGAGGGACATTTTTGCTGTGGCAGAGAAGTGCCAGCTCCTTGGCCTGAAGCAGGAATTCCGCCTCCGACAGAGTCTTCTCACGCAGCTGTATGATGGTAGCGCCTCCGTCGATGGCTTCGCTTACCTGCTCCGCAAGGGTGCGGCCGTTCAGCCAGGATCGATCGGTGACCGCATAGAGACGCAAGTTTTCGGGTGATAGTTTCATTGTGAAGTTTCCTTTCCTTGCATGAAATTGGGGTAATTGTAGCATGTGGGACGGCGGTTTGGCAAGGCGGGAAAAATGTTGTTGACAAAGGCAGTACTTTTAAGTCATAATGTGTGAAAAACAGGGGAGCTCATAAATGGGCTGAGAGGGAATTGCGAATTCCGACCCTTTACCTGATGTGGATAATGCCACCGTAGGAAGTATAGAGTCGCGTTCAGTGCTGTGTATTTTAGGCGGATATCCGGATTGGGTATCCGCCTTTATTTTTTTCCTGCCGGCGGACAGGACGGATTCGAAGGGGAGCGCCTTGGAGTCTTGCAGATTCAGCGATGGGAAACCGTGTTCCGGTGTGAGAGGAAGCCAGTAAGCTTCGACCGACAAAGGGTAGAGTCTACCCTTTTGGAGAGGGCTGAATTTGTGCGCCTCTCCGGGAAAATAACCTTCGGAGGATGAAAAAATGAAACGAAACGCAACAATGAAACTGGTAGTGGCAGGTGTATTCACCGCTGTGGCTGTGGTAGGCAGCCTGTTCTCCTTCCCTGTGCTGGGAAGTAAATGTGCTCCCGTGCAGCATATGGTGAATCTGCTGTGCGCAGTGCTTCTGGGACCCGGCTACGGCGTGGCAAGTGCCTTCCTGGCAAGCCTGCTCCGCAATCTGTTCGGCATCGGCAGTCTGCTGGCATTTCCCGGCAGCATGTGCGGCGCCCTGCTCTGCGGACTGGTTTACAAGTTTACCAAAAAACTGATTCCCACCCTGATTGCCGAGGTGTTCGGCACCGGTATCATCGGTGGTTTGCTGGCATATCCTGTGGCTATCCTGTTTATGGGTAAGGCTGCGGGAAGCATTGCTTTCACCGCTTATGTGGTACCCTTCCTGATTTCAACCGTGGGCGGTTCCATTCTGGCTGCAGTGCTTCTGTTCTCTTTGCAGAAAGCAGGCGTATTGAAGAGCATGCAGGCTAAAATGAACTAACATTCCGAAAGGAGTCGTAATGTCTTCTTATCAAGAACTGTACAAAAGAATCAGACAGGAGAATCCGCTGGTTCACTGTATTTCCAATATCGTATCCGCAAATGCCTGCGCAAACCTGGCATTGGCTGTAGGCGCGAGACCGATGATGGCCCAGGCTCCCGAGGAGACGGCTGAAATCGCCGGCAGTGCGAGAGCGGTTGTTCTGAATCTGGGAACACCTTCTGCAGAGAAATATCTGGCCTGCAGAGAAGCGGGCAGAGCGGCTAACATTAAGAGAATTCCGGTTGTGATTGACCCTGTGGGAGCAGGCGCAAGCCGTTTCCGCCGAGAGGAAACCGCGAAGCTGTTAGAGTATGTCACACCTTCTCTGCTCCGGGTGAATTTCAGCGAAGCATTGGCTCTGCTGGGAGACGGCCGTGAGTTTGCCGGTGTGGATTCCGTGGAGGATAACAGAGAAAGCACAGCGAACCGTGAGAGCGCAGCGAAGGCTCTGGCAGAAAAGTATCATTGTACCGTGCTTCTCTCCGGAGAAACCGACCTGGTGACAGACGGAAAAACGCTTAAGCAGATTCCCGGCGGCAGCGCAAGGATGAAGCTGGTGACAGGTACCGGCTGCATGCTTTCCGTACTTTGCGGGTGCATGCTTTCCGTGGAACAGGATGCCTATAGCGCAGCTGTGGCAGCAGCAGCCTTCTGGAAGGATTGCGGTGCCAAGGCAGATGCGTCCCCGGGAATCGGAAGCTACGCAGTGAATCTGATTGATACAGCAGAAAAACTTTCCAAAGTATAAATAAAAAGGAGATATTACATGTCAAACACAAACTACACGACACAGATGGACGCGGCAAGAAAGGGTATCGTAACCCCTCAGATCGCCAAGGTTGCAGAGAAGGAGAATATGCCCGTGGACAAGCTGATGAAGCTGGTTGCAGAGGGCAAGGTAGCCATCCCCGCAAACAAGCATCATGAGTGCCTGGACCCCGAGGGTATCGGCAGCATGCTGCGCACCAAGATCAATGTAAACCTGGGCGTATCCAGAGACTGTAAGGATTATGACATCGAAATGCAGAAGGTAATGAGTGCCGTAAATCTTGGCGCGGAGGCTATTATGGACCTTTCCAGCCATGGAAATACCCAGCCCTTCCGTCAGAAGCTTACCGGAGAGTGCCCCGTTATGATCGGTACCGTGCCTGTGTATGACAGTGTTATTCATTACCAGAGAGATCTTGCTACCCTGACCGCGAAGGATTTCGTTGATGTTGTCAGACTGCATGCGGAGGACGGTGTTGACTTCGTAACCCTCCACTGCGGCATTACCCGCAAGACCATCGAGCAGATTAAGAAGCACAAGAGAAAGATGAACATTGTCAGCCGCGGCGGCAGCCTTGTGTTTGCATGGATGTGCATGACAGGAGAGGAAAACCCCTTCTACGAATATTATGATGAGATTCTGGAAATCTGTGAGAAGCATGATGTAACCGTTTCTCTTGGTGATGCCTGCAGACCCGGATGTCTGGCAGATGCAACCGATGTGTGTCAGATTGAGGAGCTGGTTCGTCTTGGCGAGCTGACCAAGCGCGCCTGGGACCACAATGTACAGGTTATGGTTGAGGGACCCGGACATGTGCCTCTTGACCAGGTAGCTGCAAACATGAAGGTGCAGTCCACCATCTGTATGGGCGCTCCCTTCTATGTATTGGGCCCCCTGGTTACCGACATTGCTCCCGGCTACGATCACATTACCGCAGCCATCGGCGGCGCAGTGGCAGCCATGAGCGGCGCAGCTTTCCTTTGCTATGTGACTCCTGCAGAGCACCTGGCACTGCCCAATGTTGACGATGTAAAGCAGGGCATTATCGCTTCCAAGATTGCAGCCCATGCAGCCGATATCGCAAAGGGAATTCCCGGTGCAAGAGATATCGATGACAAGATGGCTGACGCCAGAAGAGTGCTGGACTGGGATGCACAGTTCGCCTGTGCGCTTGACCCTGAGACTGCAAAGGCAATTCGCGATGACAGACTTCCCGAGGATGACCACAGCGAGGCCTGCAGTATGTGCGGTAAATTCTGCGCGGTGAGAAGCATGAACAAGGCTCTTGCGGGAGAATATATTGACATTTTGTAAAATCCATGTAAAAAGGGAGACAATTTTGGTTGTCTCCCTAAATTTTAAAAATAAGTTGTCGCATTTTAATAAAAAGATGGAAATTTCGAAGAGTTTTCTGTATAATTATCATAATGAATAGTTCCATGTAGGAATCGTAACAAGTAATTGTTTTGCCCGGCAATGAATTGTCGGATGGATCGCCAGGAGTGATTGCCCATGAACCAGGTTTTTGACAATGAACTGTTTGAGGCGTTTGCAAATGCCTCCGATAATATTTATGTCTATGTTACAGACATTGCGACGGATGTTACCAGATGGTCTAAGAAGGCTGTCGAATTCTTCAACCTGTCCGGAGAGTACCTGACCGGTGTGAAGGATATGTGGCCCATGTATATCCATCCCGATGATGTGGCAATTTATGTGGCGGATATCACTGCGGTCTTCAACGGTACATCCACTCAGCACAACTGTCAGTATCGCGTGCGCAACCGATACGGTGAGTATGTCTGGGTAGAATGCAGAGGCTCCATTATTTTTGATTCCGATGGTAATCCCTCCGTATTTGCAGGTATCATGACCCGACTGGATAATCAGAACAAATATGACGCACTGACCCATCAGCTTTCCGGTTATGAGCTGTTCCGCTATGACATTCATGAGTCCGGCAGCCTGATGTTGATCGGTATCGATAAGCTCCGTGCATTTAACAGCCGATACGGCAATCTGTATGGCAACAGGGTGATTGCTTATCTGGCAAAGGTGCTGCAGAAGGCAGCAGGTCACATGACACTGTATCGCTACTGGGGCGGAGACTTCGTGGTTTACGGCAAGAATGTGGAGACGCAGGAGATGATTGCAGCCTTTAAGAAGGCATATGCAGCCTGCAATGAGGTAGAACAGGACAGCGACCTGGCTAATTTTGTAATTTCCGCAGGTATCGTGGGCTTTTCAAAATATGACAGCATGTCCACACTGATGCGCCGTGCGGAGATGGCTATGGCTTATGCCAAGCGAAACAACGCCTCCCATGTTTGCGTATATACTGAGGAGATTGAAAAGCAGCAGCTTCGCAGAAGCCGCATTTCCGAGGACCTGATTCGCAGTATTCAGAATAATTTTGACGGCTTCTATTTAGTATATCAGCCGCTGATGTCCAACGACGGCAGTACGGTAAGCGGTTGTGAGGCACTGCTTCGCTGGAAACCCGGCGATGCTTCCATCGGCTCCTGCTATCCCGGAGAATTCATTGAGATTCTGGAGGAAAACGGCGGCATCAAGGAGGTAGGCAGATTTGTAATGCGCGAGACCATCCGCCAGCAGGCTGAATGGGCAAAGCGCTACAAGAAGTTCTACAGCAGCTTTAATGTTTCCTACCTGCAGATGGAGGACCCGGATTTTATTCCTTCCATTCTGAAGACCTGCAGGGAATTTGAGGTGAATCCTGAGAACATTGTAATGGAGCTCACGGAGAGCGTTCTTGCAAGAGATACCGTGATGGTAAAGAAATCCTTCGAAATGCTCCGTGACGGCGGCATTCGAATCGCGCTGGATGATTTCGGTACCGGAAACTCTTCCTTCTGGACGCTGCATAACATCAGCGTAGATATCATCAAACTGGACCAGAGCTTTGTAAGAGGTCTGGACACATCGGATGAGAAGATTGACTATGCCATCGTAGAGAGTGTTGCACTGATGTGCAAACTGATTGGCTGCTACACTGTGGCAGAGGGCATTGAGAACGAGAAGGTTTGGAAGAATGTGGAGAAGTACAAGTTCTCCAGCCTTCAGGGTTATCACTTCTCGCGTCCGGTTCCTCTCGGTGAATTTGAAGTATTTCTGCAGAACCATGCAATGGGGCTGTAGTTTTTGAACAAAATAGGGTACAATAGAGTCGGGGCGTGCAGATGCATTGTCCCGATTCTCTTTTTACTGTGAGAGGAGCACGCTATGAGCGGAGGAATTGTACTGGATGCCAGAAAAGTTCTGGCATGGGAATATTTCGGGAAGCTGGGAGAGTTTTCCGGCAGGGAGAAGGACTGGCTGGACATGCTTTGGGCAGAGCTGTTGGAGGAACCCAGGCTGATGAAGGAGTTTATGTACTATGCCGACCATCACACCTTTTCCGATGAAAATCTCTGCAGAGGCTACGGCATGACGGACCTGTATGTGTTCCAGATGAGCCGTTATAATCTGATTCGCGACATCGGCAAAAACACCGAGAGCTGCAACAAGGAATTTCTGGTGCTGGGGGCTTTTCATGATATGGCCTGCATGCTGAAGGATCCTGAAAAATATGTGAAGAAACTGAGCGACGGCCCGGGCATGGACCGGTATTGAGTCGCTTTTATGGGACTTGATTCGTGATATCTTCTTATCAGAATAACGAACACAGGCGGTTTGGCTGTGCTGATAGGAGGAGAAACATGAAAGGATATTTTACTGCAAACGGGTACATGGGATTGGTCGAGGGTGGCTATATTTTATTTGCCTCCGAGGATGATTACAAGGAGTACCTGGAAGAAAGGTAAGAATTGGAATGAACATTTTAGTAATTGGCGGAACTTATTTCCTGGGCAAGGCCTTTGTGGAGGCGATTGCGGGAAAAGCCAAGGTCAGTGTTTTGAACAGAGGAAACCGTCTCCTTGCTTTGCCGGAGGGGACTGAAGTTACGGAATATCATGTGGACCGCCACGACAGAAAGAAGCTAGAGGCAATGAACCTGCCGGAGTTTGATGTCGTGGTGGATTTTTGCGCTTATACGAAGGGTGACATTTCTGATATCCTGAAGATTCTGGGAAGCAGAATCAAACAGTATATTTTCGTCAGCACCTGCGATGTGTACCCGCATGTTTCGGGCAGAGTATACGACGAGGAGTCTGATTTTGAAACCATGGAATTCGGCGGCGAGGCGGGCGATTACATTACCGGTAAGGTTGCTCTGGAGAGAGAACTGCGCTCCCTTTGCGGTGCGCTTGGCATCTCCTATACCTCCATTCGTCCCTCCTTTATTTACGGCCCCGATAATTATGCACCCAGAGAGGATATGTTCTTTAACTGGATTAAGAAGAGCAACCAGATTCTGATGCCCGCCGATTCCAACGGACATTTCCAGATGGTTTATGTAAAGGATGTGGCCGCTGTGATTGCGGCTGCCTGCGGTAATTTCAGAGCCTACAACAAGGCCTTTAATGTCACGGGAACGACCACTAACTACGGGAATTTTGCCGATTGCCTGGAGAAGGCAACGGGTGCGAAGTTCGAACGCGCCTCCCTGTCAGTGGCGGAGATTGTGAAGCGTGCCATTCCCCTGCCCTTCCCCATGCGCGAAGAAGAGTCCTTTATGTATGACGGCAGCAGAATCATTGAGCTTGGTGTGCACTATACTTCCCTGACGGAAGGTCTGCGGGAAACCTATCGCAGATACTGTCAGGATTACAGCGCAAACCTGTTTGCGGAGATTGACAGACTGTTTGAGGAGAATCGCGCCAAGAAGGCGGAGAGCTACATGCTCACCGAACTGGAGTGTGCGGAGAATTGCAACGATCAGGATACCCAGCTGCAGCTGTTGAATGAACTGATTGGCTACTATCGTCAGATTTCCGATGAGAACAATATATTAAAGATCGCGGCCAAGAGCGAGGACCTGGTAATCCGCATGGGACTGGAGGGAACCATTCCTTATGCCACCACCATGTTGAATATTGCGAATTCCTATCGTTCCATCGGACACAACGAGGAATCCCTGAAATATTACCGAATGACTGAGAGAGTATATAAGGCGCAGCTGGCGCCGGACGATATGCTTTTCGCCGGTTTCTTAAACAATATGAGTCTGCTGTATCAGGAGCTGAATAAGCCCGAGCAGGCAATGGACTATCAGATGCGTGCGCTGGAAATTGCACAGAAAAATGATGCGGGTTTTGAGATTGCTGTGAGCCTTTCCAACATTGCCAACACCTATGTACAGCTGGAACAGTATGACAAGGCGGTTCAGTACGGCGAGCAGGCAATTCAGGCCTTCCGGGAGAGAAACTATTTTGATGCGCATTACTGTGCGGCACTTTCCGCTCTGGGCATGTGCAAGTATCATGAGGGCGATTACACTGAGGCGGAGGCACTCTTCGAGGAGGGCATGAGAATCATCGAGGGTACTCTGGGTCAGAACGCCCAGTATCGCAAGCTGCAGGCCAACAGAGACATGTGCCGCGGCTTCCACAGAAAGCCCGCAGCGGAAAAGCAAGTGAAAAAGGTCAGGGGACTGGATATCTGCCGTGCCTTCTATGAGGAGTGCGGCAAGCCCATGCTGGAAAAGGATTTCCCCGATTATATCGACAGAATTGCCGTGGGACTTGTGGGTGAAGGCTCTGACTGCTACGGCTTTGATGATGAGATTTCCAGGGATCATGACTGGGGTCCCGGCTTCTGCATGTGGGTCAGCGAGGAAACCTATGAGGCGATTGGGGCAGATCTGCAGAAGGCATATGAAGCACTGCCGGATACCTTCCATGGCTTTGGTCGTAACGAGTCAGAGCGCGGCGGCGGAAGACGCGGCGTGATGGTAATCAATGACTTCTACAGAAGAACCCTTGGCACTGCTGTTTACGAGGAAATCAACTGGAACCTGATTGAGGACTATGCCCTGGCGGTTGTCTGCAACGGAGAAGTGTTCGCGGATCCGGAAGAAACCTTCAGCGAGATGAGAGCGAAGCTCCTCACCGGCTATCCGGAGCGGATACAGTTCTTAAAGATTGCCGAGGATGCAGCGCGTTTCAGTCAGTATGGCCAGTACAACAATCTGCGCATGAGCAAGCGAGAGGACAAATTCACCTCCTACCTGATGACGGCGCAGGCCTGCGTGGCTGCCATGAAGCTGTGGCATCATGTGAACAATGTATTCCCGCCCCACGACAAGTGGCTGAAGGCAAGCACCTTAAAGCTCCCTTACGGTGACGAAGTGATGGAGCTGCTGGATAGATTCCTTTCCGCTGCCCATGAGCCGGCACTGCTAAAGGGCTACGGCGAGCAGCTGGGCGAGCTGTTTGCGGGAGAAATGTACGCGAAGAATATTATCAGCGATGTGGAGTCCTACCTGGATGTGCACACGGAGGAACTGCTGGAGAAGGCCGGCTTTGCATCCCTGTCTCATGAGGAACTGGTGGACGAAATTGTAAAACTGGAATTTGATGCTTTTGATAAGGTGAAGAATGAAGGCGGCAGAGCCTACTGCCAGAATGACTGGCCTACCTTTTCCGTGATGCGAAAGAGTCAGTACCTGACCTGGGACCGCGATATGCTGATGCAGTATTTCTATGATTTCAGAAGAGAATATAAGATAGGCCACAATCTGATTACGGAAAAATACGGTCGCATGATGGAGAGCACTGCGCCGGAACGATATGCGGAGCTGGCACCTTACTTCCCGGAATTGTCCGAGCAGAAGAAGGCTGTCATCGAGCAGATTGTTGGCATTCAGATGGCTATGGTGGAGGAGTTTGCAAGGGAGTATCCCAAGGCAGCCGGCAACGCCAGAAGCCTGCATACTTACGAGGACAATATCGTAAATACTTCCTATGAGACTTATCTGCGCGGTGAGATCAGTACCTACTCCGACAAGATGCTTCAGCTTTACGGCCGATATGTGGCAGGCTTTGCAGCTGCCGGCAGAAATATCGCACGGGAAACCATACAGAACACGGTGAACCTTTACGGTTACAAGAGTATCGCAGAACTGGAAAGCACACTGTAGATATCATTTTAAACGAAGAAAAAGCCCCGCAGGTCAAAAAACCTGCACGGGCTTTTTTGTCAGATGTTTCAGCGTTATCTGCTGCAGTTATGAGGGACGGGATCGTGGGTGATGCCTTCGCTGTAGAGAACAAAGGTATCGGGATCCATTCTGGAGGAGTCGACGGTGTAAGACTCCCAACCGCAGGCTCTGCAGAATTCATGGGTGACCATACGCATATGGGTATCGTCAACGAAGCCGCTCTCTACGCACATGCCGGGGTCTGCATGACCGTTGCTGCAGTCGGCAGGCTTGGGTGTAGGGGTGGGGGTAGGTGCTGGCGTAGGTTCAGGGGTAGGCTCGGGTGTAGGTTCAGGTGTGGGTTCCGGAGTTTCTTCCGGAGCAGCAGATTCTGTGGACTCTACCTGGGGAGTCGCAGTTGCGGCGGGCTCTTCGGTTGCAGCGGGCTCAGAAGATTCCGGCTGACTCTCTTCAGAGGCTTCCGAGCTTTCGGCTTCCTCGGTCTCTTCCTCTTTGGTTTCCTCTTCTTTGGTTTCCTCTTCGGAGGTTTCTTCAGCACTCTCTGTCGGTTTTTCTGCCTCGGAAGTGCCTGCCGCAGCAACGGTCTGTGATTCTGTTGCGACGGTCTCTTTGCCGCAGCCGCAAAGAAGCATAGCCATCAGAGAAGCTGCAAGTAATCCTTTTACTATATTCTTTTTCATAGATTAATCTCCTTGATTATTATGTTTTCGCTCATTATAGCCTATCCTGCAGCAATTGGAAAGAGTCAATTGATATTGCTGTAGAAATAGGAGAGATAAAATGGTATTCTTACTATGTAATAACCAGGGAGGTACAGAATATGGGCAAAATCAGTGTTAAGCAATTGAATGAACATGTGTGGCTGATGGATGATAACCGCGAGGCCACAGGATATATTGTGGTAGGACAGGAGAAGTGTATGGTCATCGATACCATGAACGGCAGCGAGGACGAGCTGGCTATCGTGCGCGGCATCACGGACCTGCCGGTATTTGTGGTGAATACCCATGGTCATCCGGACCATGTCGGCGGTAATCAGTACTTTGAGGAAGCTTATCTGCATCCTGCGGATATGAATCTGGTGAAGACCTTTATTACTCCGGAAGCGGCTGAGAAAATACCGCCCTTCAAACCTGTAAAGGAGGGCGATGTATTTGACCTGGGCGGTCTGCATGTGGAGGTTTATGATTTGCCCGGACATACGCCCGGAGGCATCTTGCTGCTTCTGGTGGAGGACAGAATTCTCTTTACCGGCGATGGCATTAATCACTGGCTCTGGATGCAGCTGGATCACAGCCTCTCTCTGGAGGAGCTGGCAGTGAGTATGGACAGAGTTGCTTTTCTGACTGAGAGAGCGGACAAAATCGCCCACGGACATGCGGTTGACTTCGATGACATTTCGTTGTATGGTAATCTGCGGAAGGGCGTGCAGGAGCTGCTGGACCAGAAGAACGGAGAAGTCACAAAGGCGGATCCGGACTACGAGTGGTTCGGGGGGACAGACAAAAAGCATCCCTTTGATGCGGAAGGAAGCGTAATCTGCTACCGTCCGGATCACATACAGAAAAGAGTACGGGGGATTCAAAAATGGCTTTCGGCAATAACGGAGAAGAAGGCAAAAAGAACGGAATAGGAGTATACATCGCACTGGCATTTGTTGCGGTGGCATTTTTGGCAGGAATTTTCGGCAGCATCAATGTCTTTATTCAAAAGGCAAAGCCTGTTGCAATTTCCGGCGAGGCGTTTCCCATTCTTTCCAGAGGAGATTATGTAGAGGGACGCATTAATCTGGCAAGCAAGGAAGTCTTCACACTGAAGCATTCCATCAATTTTATTCCCGCAGGAACGGAGCATTACTTCGTGATTGTGGATGATGATTTTGAAACCTGTATCGCAGTCAGAGCCAGTGAAAAATGGGTCAGCAATTTCTCTGCGAATGAGGCAATCGATCCCGCAGGCCAGTTCATCAGCGGCTATGTGAGACGCACCGATTATAAGGTTCAGTCGACGCTTGCCGATTTCAGAGCCGAGGGCTTCAATATTGACACCGGTATTTATATCGATCTGCTTGGCACCAGATATGCGGGACTGACATTGCTCGGCTGTGCGCTTCTTGCACTTACGGTACTTTACGGAGTGCTTCTGGTGAAGTATACCAACAGCCCGTACGATCCCGGATTTATGCCTTCCGCCGTGGGAGAGATGCTTCGAAACCTGACGGCAAACAAGGCGGTTTCCATTGTGATGCTGGTTGTATTTATGGGTTCTTTGGGACTGTTGATTCATGTGATGGAAATGTTATAAAAATAAAGGTTTTTCGGCCCTGTCGATTCGTATGTCGGCAGGGCTTTTTTCGTGACAAAATACATGTTTTGTGCTATACTGTGCTTATTATTTATCATTGGGGATACTGCGCCCTGATGCGTACTGTTTTTCAATCACTCAGGAAGAAGGTTTACTCTATTGAGAAAGAGAATCGGAGTACTGCTGGCACAAGTTGAAGAAAATACCCAGGCCCACTTTATGCAGGGCTTTATGAAGGAAGCATATGCGCATGATTACGACATCTGCGTGTTTTCCATGTATCAGAAATATCAGGAAACCGAGCTGCGTGACATCGGAGATTCCAATATTTACAGATTGGTTCCCTACGAGATGTTTGACGCCATTCTGATTATGCTGGATACCATTCTGACGCCGGGCTTGGCGGACCCTCTCCAGCGGAGAGTGAAGGAGCATTTCCAGGGTCCCGTTCTGGTTGTGGACCAGGAGAGTGCGTTCTTCCCCAGCGTTATGATTGACCACTATACACCTATGTACAAGCTGATTGATCATCTGATTGTCGGGCACGGCTATGAGGACATTGCATTCCTCGGCGGTAAGGAGGGGCATCCCCATTCCGTTGCCAGACTGAAGGCTTTCACCGACTGTATGCAGGCCCATAATCTGCCGGTCAACGGAAATCGTATCTACCACGGCAATTACTGGTACGACAGTGCAAAGAAATATGTGGACATTTTGCTGCAGGAGCGGGACAAGCTGCCCCGTGCCATTGCCTGCGCCAACGATATTATGGCAATCGGCGCCGCTACCAGACTGGTGGAAAAGGGCGTCAGGGTTCCGGAAGAAGTAGCCGTTATCGGTTATGACTCCATGGAGGACGGCCGCAACAGCCCTGTTCCCCTGACCTCTGCGGAAATTCCCGCCGGTGAGTGCGGTGAGTATTGCTTTAAGAAGCTTTATGCTTCCATCAACGGTCTGGAGGAGCCTGTCTTTGAAACCAAGGCACCTCTGTACATCGGCGGAAGCTGCGGCTGTGATTATAAGATTGAGATGGTTCCCAAGAAGCTTCGCCATCAATGGAGAACCGCCCAGTCCTCCAACAGCTTCTATTCGGATTTCAACCATCTGCTGGAAGACCTGCTGTCCCAGATGGATTACAAGAACTTTTACAAGACAGTATTTGAATATATTTATCAGATCAGACCCTTCCATTCGTTCTATCTGTGTGTGAATGACAACTTCATGTATCCGGAGCAGAACATCGGCAATCGTGCCATCAAGAGCGGCTTTTCCATGAGAATGCACCAGATTATTTCCTGCGGACCGGACGAGGAAACGGGCAACAAGATGGACTTTATGGATTTCTTCCCTACGGAGACCCTTTTGCCGGCACTCTACGAGGAAAGAGATTATCCTACCACCTTTATCTTCAATCCGCTGTACTTTGATGACAGATGCTTCGGCTATTCTGCAATCAGCTACGGCAGGGAGCTGAAGGTTTACGATGAGACCTACAGAGTCTGGATGCGTCATGTCATGCAGGGTCTCGAGGCCTTCTACAGACAGCAGACACTGCAGAAGATGATTGAGCAGATTCAGTCCTCTCAGACCCGAGACAGTCTGACCGGTCTGTACAATTACAGAGGCTTCCTGAATCTGGCCACCATTCTTTCCGTTGATTGTGAGATGAGCAATCAGCCCATCTGCATTCTTGCCCTGGATGTAAAGGGTATCAAGGTTATTAATGAAGAGCTGGGGCGAGAGGCCGGCAACAGAGTGCTGCGTGTTGTGGCAAGATTCCTGCAGAGTATTCTGAAGGAAGAGGAAATCTGCAGCCGACTGAGCAATGACGAGTTCCTGATTGCCCTGCCCGGCGAAGAGAACAGTGAGCGACAGAATGTTCTCCTGGCACAATTGCATGAGCAGCTGGCAACCTATCGCCTGGAGGAAGACCTGAACTTTGTGATTGACTTTAACTACGGCTGCCTCAGCGGTCAGCCCACCGATGCCGCGGCATTGGAGTCATTAATCAATCACACTGTGGGATTAAAGAACCATAACAAGGCAATGCTGCGCGCAAAGGTTCGCGAAGAAGCAGAACTGACACTGGATGATATTCAGCGCAACCAGATTGTGGAGCAGGTACTGAATAAGAATCTGTTAAGCTACCGCTTCCAGCCGATTATCAATGCGCATGACGGTTCCATTTTCGCTTACGAAGCACTGATGCGCTGTGATGAATATGACAACATCGGACCTGCGGAAATCATGCAGTCCGCTGCCTACCTCAATCGTCTGTATGACATTGAGAGGGCTACCATGTTCAATGTCATGAACTACTACGAAGCCAACATCGGTAAGTTCGCGGAAGCCAAGGTATTCGTGAACAGCCTTCCCGCTCATCAGCTGAAGGGTGAGGACGCTCTGTGGATGGCTGAGAAGCTGAATAAATACAATCAGAGAATGGTTATCGAGATTACCGAAGAATCGGAGCTGGATGACGAAACGCTGGATAAGATTCACGAGAACAGCGCAAACGGCGGTGTGGAAATCGCATTGGACGATTACGGCGCAGGCTACTCCAATGTTAACAACCTGCTTCGCTATATGCCACGCTATGTGAAGATTGACCGCATGCTGATCAAGGATATCCAGAAGAGTCCCCAGAAGCAGCATTTCGTTCGCAGCATTGTGGAGTTCTCTCACCAGAACAATATCATGGCTCTGGCGGAGGGCGTAGAGAATGCGGAAGAATTAAAGGAATCCATTCGACTGAATGTGGATCTGATTCAGGGATATTATGTGGCGAAGCCCCGTAAGGATCCCCAGAAGGAAATAGAAGAAGAAATTGTGGAAGAGGTATTGCGTTACCAGAGCAAGAATACCTGGGATACGATTCTTACCTCATAACGAGAATTACCGCAGGGCGGTTTGCTGACAGAGGGGAGGCGAAATATGATTACATCGAATCTGTACGATAACGGGGAAGCACGACATGTGATTCTGAGAAAAGGTCCCTACTGTGTTGTGGAATATGAAAAGGATCTCTCAATCTCAACGGAGCGTGCGCAGACAGCATATTTTGCGTCCCTGATGAATGTGAGAAAAAGGCAGCTGATTATTGATATGGACGGCAAGAAGGGCGTGTATGCTCAGGCAGGTTCCATGCAAATGATGATGGGTGACCTGGAGGCCGCTACGGGAGTGAAGAGCGTTGGCGATTTCTTCCGAAAGGTGGCAGGCAGCATCGTGACGGATGAAACGGTCATCAAGCCTTTTTATGTGGGAGAAGGACAGCTGGTATTGGAGCCGACCTTCAAACATATTCTGCTGATGGATATGGCAGACTGGGAGGACGGACTGCTGATCGAGGACGGCATGTTCCTGGCCTGCGACGAGACGGTTGAGATGTATGTCTCCTCGCGGAAGACCATTTCCTCTCTGATTCTCGGCGGCGAGGGTATCTTTAATACGGAATTTTTCGGAACCGGTATTGTGGCTTTGGAAAGCCCGGTGCCCTCCGATGAAATCATAGCCATAGATCTGGTGGAGGACACTCTGAAGATTGACGGCAATATGGCGATTGCCTGGTCGCCTTCTCTGGATTTTACAGTGGAGAAAACAACAGGAACACTGGTTGGATCATTTGCATCCGGTGAAGGTTTTGTAAATGTTTACAGGGGTACGGGGCGTGTCCTGCTGGCTCCCGTTCGCAAGAACAAAGGGCTGAAGGCTCCGAACGATAAGAATTAATTGGGGGTACGACAATGGGTGACTTGTTAAAAGGATTTGCAATTGTAATTGGTAACTGCATCAACTGGATTATTATCCTGCTGGCTCTGGTGACAATCTGGGGCTTCTGGCAGACACTGAAGAAGAACACGGCACTGCATACCGACATGCAGGAGGCCAACAGAAAGAAGCGCGGTAATCCCCGCCATGTAAAGAACGGCTTCCAGTGGAATCCCGACACGGAGAACTGGGGCGAGACCATGGATTATATTCACCGCTTTGACGAGATTGAACTGAACTATTCCGTTTACGCGCAGTTCGTTCCCATCTTCCCTCTGCTCGGTATTCTCGGAACGGTGGCAGGTCTGATTATGCAGATTGACAATGTGGATATGATGAGAGAGGCTCTGGCGGTTTCCATGGGCACAACCTTCCTTGGACTGCTGGCAGCAATTATTTTAAGAGCCTTTGATGCCATCTGGGTCAGCAAGAAGCTGAATCAGACAAGAATGGATTTCGAGCATTTTGAAATGAATTATCAGATTGCACTGGACAACAAGAATCAGGAAAACGAGTAAGTAATTCGGGAGTCGAAAAATGAAAAACAGAAGGTCAAGAACTTTTGGACAGTCCATCATTGATCTGACACCGCTTCTCGATGTCGTGTTTATTTTCCTGATTGTGGTTTTGTGTTCGCAGAGCAATCAGGCAAATGCAGAGGCGGCAGCAGGCCAGACGATGGTGGAGCTGCAGGATACAAATGCGGAATTGGTCGCTGAGAATATGGTCATGAAAGAGCAGATCAGCGAGTATGAAAATGTAAGTGATTATATCAATCTGATTACGGTGACCGCTTCCTTTAATGAGAGCAACCGTAAATATCGTACCATTTTCCTGGTAATAAACGGCGAGGAACTGAAGTATGATTTAAATCCCAGCAACGCAGATACCATCTGGAATGTCTGCAGAACGAAAATTGCGGAAATCGCAGACCGCGACCCGGACATCCCGACCCTGATTTCCATCAAGGACCAGGGAATGCTTTACCGTGATGTGGTTGCAATCAGTGATATCTGCAGAGAAATCGGCAAGGACAAGAATGTATTTCTGAAGAATTATCTGGAGAGCGAAAATGAGTAAAACGGATGTGATTATTTTACGAGTAATCCTCGTAATCGTAATCTTCCTGTTGTTTCGTACCTTCAAGCCCCGCGTGGAGCTGTGGTGGAAGAAATCGGCCCGGGTAATGCGGGTGGTGTTCCTGGCGGCAGCGGTAGTGGTATTTGTTCTTTTGGGATACCTTGCTGCGAAGACACCCATCATCGGTCTGGGCAATGCCGATTCGGGCCTGCTGCAGACGGAAGGCGAGGCCAAGGACAAGCTGCCTGCAGACTGCATCATCATCAGAGAGGACAAGGTCTGGATTGAAGGGAAGCAGGCGAAACAGGAAGATCTGGAACATTATATCAATCAGCGTGTGGAGAATAATATAACAATACGCATCGTAGATGATTATTCTTCTGCGGACTATTTTGAAGGTATTGTGGATTTGTGCAGACAAAAAGGGGCAAAATACGAGATTGAAAATGAAAGCTTTTTGGAAACGAAGTAAAGGAAAACTGAATATATGTCTGTTTGGCCTGATTTCGGTTCTGCTGCTTGCCGGATTCGGTTACAAGGCGATCCTGAAAAATGCGCCGGATCCTTTTATTGATCTGCGCGCCGGAACAAAGATGGCTGTGAGCAATGCCGAGAAGGTAAAGGCTGAGTCGGAACCCACGCAGACACCGAAGCCGGAAACATTGCCGACTTCTCAGATTGAAGTTCGGGTTACCGGCAGTGACTTTTTCGTAGACGGTAAGGTGATTAAGCGCCTGAGCGATCTGTCTGCCATCCTGAAGGATGACAGTGCGAAGAACAAGAGCGTGGTGCTGATTGACGATTATGCCAATTATCTGATGTACCGAAATGTGGAGAAACGAATCGAAGCAGCCGGTGTAAGCTATGTGAAGCGGGAGGAAAAGTAGCATATGAAGAGTAGAAGAAAAACACTCGGACTGCTCCTTTCCCTGGCAGTTCTCTCCGTGGGAATGATTGCCATGGCGGCAAGCCTTACGGGAAGACTCCGCACGGCGCTGGAGCAGGACAAGTTTTACAAGCCTGCCACAATCGAGGGCATTAATATCGATATCAATCTGAATCATGACAAATATGAGCGGGATTACAAGAATCAGTTTGTTGTGCTCACCGGTACGGTGAAGGCAGGTGCACTGTCTGCGGACCGCAAGAAGCTGACGCTTTACGGCAGCGATTCCAACAAGGTGGAGGTGGATACCTCCGATGCGGTGGTTCCCGCTCTGCAGACCGACGATACGATTATGGTATACGGTAAAGTTGTTGATAACTGGGGCAGCGGATACACCCTGAAAGCGGATATGCTGGTTCGCAATCCGAGCAACACGGACCTGACAGCCACGGCATTGAGTCTGGCGGGCCGGGGGACTGCGTATCACGGTGTGCTCATTTCGGATGACAAGCTGCAGTTTATGGTGCCTGACAGCTGGAACAGCACCTATGTGAAATCTGTGGAGAAGCGAAACGGTACCAATGTATATCAGTTCTCCCTGAATGCACTGGAACCCTTGAACACGGAATTCGCGGAAGCATTTTATGCATTCTATTTCACCTATGAAACCTACCTGGAGGGTGAGCCTAAAAACCCTTCCGACAGTGACAAGAAAACCATTGAGAAGGAGATTGTGAAAAACATTCTTCAGGACACCGGTGCAGACAGCTCGGTGAAGGTTAACGGTGCGAAAACGGTAGGCGGCAAGGAATTTCATTATTATACCGTTTCCGCAAAGGGAGAGGGCAATAAGGACTATCGTCTGGAGTTTGTCTTCGTGCCCGACGGAAACGACAAGGGCACTACCTGCCTGCTGTATCTCTATTTCCCTCAGGAGGGTGCGGTGCATCATTCCGAGGAAGCAGCCTTCGTTGTGGACTCTTTAATTAAGTAGGATAAACCGTGGGAAAATCCCCGAAAGAATGGTAAAAAGCCCTTGACAATCGAAAAATCATGGCGCTATAATATCTCAAACATAAATCACGAAATGCAGTGACGAAGAGAGTAACTGTCTTAAGAAAGGTTCAGCGAGTCGGCGATGGTGCGAGGCCGATGCGAGTAGGAAGTCAGCGAAAATCACTTCTGAGCAGTCAGGACAAAAGGAAATTCAGTACGTGTAGCCCTGAACGGCAGTTCCCCGTTACGGAACGGCATATAACCTCGCGGTGCGAGACGTATGATTGTAACAGGTGGTATCACGAGCATTTTTTGACCTCGTCCTTTTACAGGACGGGGTCTTTCTGAGTTTATATGAGAAAAAAGAAAGGACGAACGAACATGTACAACGCAGTTAACACTAATCTGAACTTCGTAGAACGTGAAAAGGAAGTAGAAAAGTTCTGGAAAGAGAACGACATCTTCCAGAAGAGTATCGATTCCCGTAAGGAAGGCCCCGTATATACCTTCTATGACGGACCGCCTACCGCAAACGGTAAGCCTCATATCGGTCATGTAGAGACCCGTACCATCAAGGATATGATTCCCAGATACCGTACCATGAAGGGCTATATGGTTCCCAGAAAAGCAGGTTGGGATACCCATGGTCTTCCCGTAGAGCTTGAGGTTGAGAAACTTCTCGGCTTAAACGGTAAGGAGCAGATCGAAGAATACGGCATGGAGCCCTTCATCGAGAAGTGTAAGGAATCCGTTTGGAAATACAAGGGAATGTGGGAGGATTTCTCCGGCACCGTTGGTTTCTGGGCTGATATGGATGATCCTTATGTAACCTATGATAATAATTTCATCGAGTCCGAGTGGTGGGCTCTGAAGGAAATCTGGAACAAGGGCCTGCTCTACAAGGGCTTCAAGATTGTTCCTTATTGTCCTCGCTGCGGAACCCCTCTTTCTACCGCTGAGGTATCTCAGGGATATAAGACCGTTAAGGAGCGTTCTGCAATCGTTCGCTTTAAGGTAGCAGGCGAGGATGCTTACTTCCTGGCATGGACCACAACCCCCTGGACTCTTCCTTCCAACGTAGCACTCTGCGTAAACCCCGCAGATACCTATGTAAAGGTTAAGGCTGCAGACGGTTATACCTATTATATGGCGCAGGCACTGCTTAATTCCGTGCTCGGCAAGCTTGGCAACGCAGAGGAAGGCGTTAAGGCTTATGAGGTACTTGAGACTTACACCGGTAAGGATCTGGAGTACAAGGAGTATGAGCCTCTCTTCGCATGTGCAAAGGCAGTTGCCGACAAGCAGAATAAGAAGGGCTTCTTCGTTACCTGTGATTCTTATGTTACCATGTCAGACGGTACCGGTATCGTTCATATTGCTCCCGCTTTCGGTGAGGACGACGCAAATGTTGGCCGTAACTATGACCTTCCTTTCGTACAGTTCGTAAACGGAAAGGGTGAGCTGACCGCTGAGACTCCTTTCGCAGGTCTCTTCGTT
>JAZLKR010000028.1:0-39836 GCA_045597705.1 Acetatifactor sp. | reverse complement strand
GGCCCGAAATATTTCGACTTATCTCTTTTCATATTATGGCTATAAAGCACTCGAGGAAACTCCTCATCAACAGTGACCCTTATATACGGATACCCCTTATCATCTGTCATAAGTGTATTGTACTTAGGACGATATTCCTTTATAAAATTACTCTCTAATACGAGAGCCTCCATCTCAGAGCTGGTAATAATATATTCAAAGTAATATCTTGATAAGCTTATAAAGAGGTTACGGTTTTGAACGCTAAAGCTCTTTTCATCAACGCTTAAATGAACATTAGCATACAAATTTTTAGCTTCATTGCACTTAGGCGATTCTGTTCTGTCGGCAAATACGATTCCGTCAGTGCTAAAAATGTATTCTGTAGGTCTGTCTCCAAAGTCACCGCCGTAAGCAAGCCTCATCGTTCCGTTATGCTCCTGCCATAAGGCCTGATCAAGGTAATCCCAGATAAAGCCGCCCTGATACATCGTAAATTCATCCTCAAGGTCTGTATAAAGCTTCATTCCTCCTAAGGAATTGCCCATGGCATGCATATACTCGCAGCAGATGAAGGGCTTCTCGGGATGGTCCTTCAGCCAGTTCTCGATATCGCGAACCTTGCTGTACATCTGACTTTCCACATCGCTGGTATCAGGATAGCTTCTGTCATGCATGATTCCCTCATACTGTACAATTCTGGAGTCGTCCATGCGATGGAAGAACTGGGTCATCTCGTAAATATTCTTGCCGCCGAAGGACTCATTACCGCAGGACCAGATCAGAATGGATGCGTGGTTCTTGTCCCTCTGCAGCATGGAGTTTGCTCTGTCAATCAGAACAGGTCCCCACTCAGGGCGATTACCGGGAACAACGGTTTCCTTAGGCACCGCACCTCTGGCTGCAGGCTCCCAGGAACCGTGGGTCTCCAGATTACACTCGTCAATCATATACAGACCCAGTCTGTCACAGAAATTGAAAATCTTGGAATCATTGGGATAATGGCTGGTACGGATGGCATTGATATTGTGCTGCTTCATGGTCACAAGATCCTGCCACAGTTCCTCTTCCGATACCACACGTCCCGCTCTCGCACCGAACTCATGACGATTGGTTCCCTTGAACACAATTCTCTTGCCGTTCAGCTTCATCAGTCCGTCTGCAATTTCAAATTTGCGGAAACCAACCTGAATGGGCACGATTTCCTGCAGCTTACCACCTTCATCAAACACTTCTATCTTTAACAGATAAAGGTTAGGCAGCTCCGCACTCCAGAGCATAGGCTTCTCCACGGGAATCGTGAAGCTGCTCTCTGTCTTCAGAGAAGCGGTCAAATCAGCAACTACCTTGCTGCTCTTCACCTGTCCATAGTTCTTCTGATAATCCTCTCTGAAACGATAGGTTCTGGTTTCACGAATCAAGGAAACCGCTACCTTACCGGTGGCATTTGCCTTGAAATCCAATACCAGGTCTGCCTTGTCAAATCGGTCATTCAGCTTAGTCTGCACTTTTACATCCAAGAGATGCACCTTAGGCATTGCAAACAGATAAACATCTCTGAAAATGCCGGAAAAACGGAAGAAATCCTGGTCCTCAATCCAGCTTCCTGAGCTCCATTTGAAGACATAAGCCGCCAGTTTGTTCTCGCCGTCCTTTAAGAAGGAAGTCAGTTCAAACTCGGATGGCGTAAAGCTGTCCTCGCTGTAGCCTACATACTCACCGTTACACCACAATGCGATGGCACTCTCCACGCCCTGGAAAGAAATACATACAGGCATGTCCTTCCATTCTGCAGGCACTTCAAAATACTTCACATAGCAGGCTACCGGATTAAAATGCTCCGGAATCTCGCCGGGCTGTACCTGGTCTCTGCCGTCCCAGGGGTAAGCCACATTGGAGTATTGAGGTCCATCATAACCCTCCATCTGCAGATGTGCGGGGACTCTGATGTCCGCCCAGGCCTTGCAGTCAATATCGCTCTCATAGAAATTCTTGGGAGCCTGCGCATAATTTCTCGCATATTGGAACTTCCACAGTCCATTCAGACTCATACGGAAGCTTGTCTCCTCTGCACGCAGTTCTTTTTCATTAGCATAGGCCACATGATCGGAGTGAGCCTCTAATCTGTTTTCCTTGAAAAACAAAGGATCCTTTACCTTCTCATATACAAACTGACCCATTAGTTACCTCCTACAATGCTCGAATGGCATTTACTAATTTCTCTACATTCTCATCCTTGGTTGCCCAGCTGGTGCAGAAGCGAACGAGGCTTGTGTCCTCTGCTACCTGCGAATCATAGGCATACTCAAACTGTTCTCCCAATACCTGCAAATCCTTATCCGGCATAACCACAAAAATCTGGTTTGTATGATTGGGAGCAACGAAGGTATATCCTTTTTCAGTCATTGCTGCGCGAATCTCTTCCGCCTGTCTGATGGCGCTCTGTGCAATCTTCAGATACAGATTGTCCGTAAACAGCACATCAAACTGAATGCCAAGCAGTCTGCCCTTTGCCAGCATACCGCCGCGCTGCTTGATGAAATATCTGAAATCACGCTTCAGATCATCGTTTGAGATTACCACAGCCTCTCCAAACAGCGCACCCATCTTGGTGCCGCCGATATAGAACACATCGGTATATTTTGCCAGATCTGCATAGGTCAGATCATTATCGGGAGCAGCCAGACCGTAGCCTAAGCGTGCACCGTCCAGAAACAGATACAAATCATACTCTCTGCAGATGACATGAAGGTCCTTTAACTCCTGCAGGCTATAAAGGGTACCAAACTCGGTGGGATTGGAAATGTATACCATGCCGGGCTGTACCATGTGCTCATTTCCGCCGTTTACGAAGTGAACCTCACAGTACTTTCTCACCTGCTCTGCATTGATTTTACCATCCTTGGAAGGAAGCCCCAGCACCTTGTGACCGCAGGCTTCCACCGCACCTGTTTCATGCACATTAATATGCCCGGTATCTGCACAAAGTACACCCTGATGACTGCGAAGTGCTGCATCAATTACTGTCATGTTCGTCTGTGTGCCGCCTACCAGGAAATGCACTGCAAGACTGTCATCCTCACAAGCGGCTTTAATCTTCGCTGCTGCAGCCCGGCAGTATTCATCCTCGCCGTAACCGGGGGTCTGTTCCATATTTGTGGCAATCATCTTCTCTAAGATAGAAGGATGTGCTCCTTCATTATAATCACACTGGAATAAAATCTTCTGTGACATAGCTAATCTGCTTCCTTTCTTACGCGTTCTCTTTCTCTTCCAGAACCCTTACCAGATACTCCCAGACTCTCGCTGTGGAAGAAATACTCAAGGTTTCCTCTGTGGTATGAATGTCTCTCATATCAGGTCCCATGGACACACAGTCAAGGTCGGCAATCTTGCTTCCGAGAATACCGCATTCCAGACCGGCATGAATTGCCTCCACTTTGGGCTCTGCTTTATACATTTCACGATAAATGCGAAGCATCTTCTCTCGCAGAGGGGAATCCTTGCGATACTTCCAACCGGGATAGTCTCCGCTGACACTGATGTACCCTTTTGCCAGTTCGGTCACTGCATTGACACGCTGAATCAATGCCTTCTTTGCACTCTCTACGCTGCTTCGAACGGAAAACTCAGCCATCAGTTCCTTCTCATCCAAAATCATGATGCCCAGATTTAAGGAAGTTTCTACCAGGCCTGGCATATCTGCGCTCATGGCCTGAATACCAGCAGGCAACGCACAGATGAACTGTGCCAGACGACGGGTTGCTTCTGTTGTTACGGCAGTTACTTTCTTTGCTCCGCAAGCGGTAAAAAGTAATTCTGCATCAGGGTCCTTGGTTCCCAGTTCCCTTGCGATTTCTTCACCAAGCTCCTTCATCAGCTCTTCCGCCTTGCAGGCATCTGCCTCAGCAATCAACACGGTACCAATGGTTTCTCTGGGGATTGCGTTGTCTGCAAGTCCACCCTGCACGGAAACCAGAGAGGTACCCACCTCTTCACACAAAACATTCAACGCTCTTCCGAACAGGCAATTGGAATTGCCTCTTTCCTTCTGAATCTCACATCCGGAATGACCGCCCAGCAAACCTGCGATACGCAGCTCGTAAGCGATTCCTTCCTTCTCCTCAAACAGCACAGGCACATGGCACTTTACTCTTGCACCGCCCGCACAGCTTGTCAGGAAGATACCCTCATCCTCAGAATCCAGATTGATCATACGGTTGCCGGTAATGCAGGAAAGGTCAATGCCGGTTGCACCATCCATTCCGACCTCCTCATCCACAGTGATGATAACCTCAAGCTTAGGATGCTTCACGGTATCGGAATCCAACAAAGCCAGCGAATATGCCACAGCAATGCCGTCATCGCCGCCAAGGCTGGTCTCCTTCGCATAAATCTTGTCCCCATCCACTGCCAAACGAAGACCCTCTGTCTTCATATCAATGTCGCAGTTTGGTTTCTTCACCGCAACCATATCCATATGTCCCTGCAAAATCACTGCGGGCTCATTTTCATAACCGGGAGTAGCCTCCTTCACAATAATCACATTTTTCAGTTCGTCCTGAATACAGAACAAGCCATGTTCCTTGGCAAATGACACCAGATAATCACTGATCTGTTCCACATTTCCGGATCCATGAGGGATAGAACAAATCTTCTCAAAATAGGTAAATACACTGTTCGGTTCTAAGCCGGATAAAACGCCCATAGGCACCTCCATTTAGCAAAAAATATAGTAAAAAAGAGAGCCGCAAATGACTCTCTGTTCCTTTCAAAGCAAGCAGATAACGGGAATCGAACCCGCCTCCTCAGCTTGGGAAGCTGATGTTCTACCGATGAACTATATCTGCACGACACACTATTTATTATATGCAGATATATGGTAAAAATCAATACTTCCACCCTTTATTTTATGGCTCCCAGCCACCTGAGAGCGTTGGCAATTCCGTCCTCCCGGATATCGCTGGTCACATAATCAGCAATGCTTTTTACATCGTCTCCGGCGTTGCCCATGGCAATGCCGATATGCGCACATTCAATCATGGGAATATCATTATTACTGTCTCCGATGGCAACGGTTTCATCCATGGAAATTGCCAGTCTCTGAGCCATCATAACAATGGCACTGGCCTTGG
The DNA here is from genome assembly GCA_045597705.1 of Acetatifactor sp. Taxonomy (GTDB): domain Bacteria; phylum Bacillota; class Clostridia; order Lachnospirales; family Lachnospiraceae; genus Acetatifactor. The sequence goes on along the minus strand of JAZLKR010000028.1, from coordinate 34,722 downwards.
AAAAGCCCTTAGGCATAATCTCATAAAAGCCCTTGGTGCGGTCTACCATCTCCAGTCGGTCAGCAAACTCTTCCATAAATCCGGTAATCGCTTCCTTATTCGGAGTATAGCAGTAAAACTTATCGAAATTTCCGGGTGCAAATTCATAGAATTTATAATGAAAACGGTCAAACTCATGAATAAAGTTTTTGAATTTCTCGGTGAAAAAATCCTCATCATGCTGACAGAAGTTATCTATTGCGCCCTCCAGCACAGCATCGATATGATATTTTTTCAGTCCCGCGATGATGTCATTTGCCTCTTCCACCGTGAATGTCTTATGAAGCAATTCTCGGCCGCGGTAGATAATCTGGGTACCGCATCCCATCAGCATTCCATCAAAGCCATTCAGCCTGTCACCCTCAATATCCACCAGTTTCTTACTTCTTCCGGTATTGATGATACAGATATGGCCTGCCTGTCTCGCCTGCAGAATGGCTTGTGCAGCGCTCTCAGGCAGTTCATGCGTCTCCTCATCAATCAGGGTTCCGTCGATATCGAAAAAAATCAGCATTTTTGTTCTCCGTTTTCCTTAACTTTCTAAAAAGAAAACGCAGCAGTGACAGATGTCACGCTGCGTTATGTTCTCATTTCACAGATTAATTAAGCGAGCTTGCTCTTAGCGATCTCTGCAAGGGTCTTGAAACCTTCTGCATCGTTAACTGCCATCTCTGCAAGCATCTTTCTGTTCATATCTACGCCAGCGAGCTTAAGACCATACATAAACTTGCTGTAAGAAAGGCCGTTAAGTCTAGCTGCTGCGTTAATACGAGCAATCCAGAGCTGTCTGAACTGACGCTTTCTCTCTTTTCTGCCTGCGTAAGCGCTGGTAAGAGCTCTCATTACAGACTGCTTAGCTACTCTATACTGATTGCTTCTAGCGCCTCTGTAGCCCTTTGCAAGCTTCAGTACTCTATTATGTTTCTTCTTGGCATTCATGCCGCCTTTAATTCTTGCCATGTCTCTTCTTCCTCCTTACCAGACTTATAAATAGGGTAAAATCTTCTTCATATTCTTTACATTTGTTGCATCGGTCATAGCAGGCTTTCTAAGATTACGCTTATTCTTGGTAGTCTTCTTGGTTAAGATATGGCGCTTGTAAGCCTTATTTCTCTTAAGCTTTCCGGTTCCTGTCAGTTTAAAACGCTTTGCAGCAGCTCTGCTTGTCTTCATCTTGGGCATAACTCTATCCTCCTAAACATTAATTAATCTATTTTAACCAAAGCACTAACGCTTTACAGTTAAAAACATTGTCATGCTTCTGCCTTCTACCTTAGGTGCCTTCTCGACAACTGCGATATCAGCAACAGCCTCAGCAAACTCATCCAGGATGTGCTTGCTTGCCTGCATGTGAGCCATCTCACGTCCACGGAAACGAAGTGTAACTTTTACTCTGTCGCCGTGAGTGATGAACTTCTTAGCAGCATTTACCTTTGTGTTCAAGTCGTTGGTATCGATGTTGGGAGTCAGACGAATCTCCTTAATCTCTACAACCTTCTGTTTCTTCTTTGCTTCCTTCTCTTTTCTGAGCTGTTCGTACTTGTACTTGCCGTAATCAACAATCTTACAAACGGGAGGCTTTGCTGTAGGAGCAATCTTTACAAGATCAAGTCCTGCATCCTCTGCCAGCTTCATAGCTTCCTTGGCAGACATAATTCCAAGCTGCTCGCCATCTTCACCGATCAAACGTACTTCCTTGTCTCTGATCTGTTCGTTAATCATTAAGTCGCTAATGGTTGTACCCTCCAAAAATAAAAAAAGTGGATAGCATAACTATCCACCTAATCACTCTTATCAGTTCCCGATCTTCCGGTTGCTTTAAGAAAAAGATTTGAACGCTTACCAGCCCGATTGCCGTAAGGTGAGAGTGGATACTCTGCTTGCTACTAGTGTTCTTCACACACTCGGATATGATACCATACCTTTCCATGCATGTCAACACCTATTTCAAAATATGTTTGCGGGAATTTTCATCCCGCCTGCGGCCGCTAACGGCAGCAAAATGTGGCACATTCTGTCTGTCCACAGCTGTTCGCACCGTTCCCTTCGATGGTAACACGGTCCGCCATACAATGCAAGTTAGAATTGTGTACGCAGCCGGAAGCCTCACAGTCAATCAGGATTGTGTTGCTCGCATGTTCCAGGGAACTGCTGGTTCTGTCTCTGTCTTCTCTCTTCAATGAAAAGCTCTCACAGCAGGTTTCACTGCATTCGCCGGCATTCCGGCCGCCCACACAAATGTCTCCCTTACAGCACAAAAGACCGTTGTTGTGAACACAGCTCTGCACAGTACATTTTAAATCAGCCATACTCTTCTCCATTCTGCCGTCTTTCAAACTTTTGCATAGCCCGTAACAGACGGCCGCCACAGGCTAATAGTAGTCTGTGGCGGCAGAATGAAAAATATTCATTTACAATCAATTATTTTGCTTCTTCAACAACCTGCTCCTTGCGGATCTCCTTGGTACGGATTTCCTCACAGATAGCAGCAATGAAGTCCTTCAGAGGTTTCTGGCCTTCGTCGCCGAGGAAACGGCTTCTTACGGAAACAACGCCCTCTTCTGCTTCCTTCTGGCCTACAACCAGCATGTAAGGAATCTTGTCGAGTCTTGCCTCACGAATCTTGTAACCGATCTTCTCGGAACGAGAGTCAACTGTTACAAGGATGCCGTTCTTCTTCAGTTCCTTTCTCACTTCCTCTGCGTAGTCAGCGAACTTCTCTGAAATAGGAAGGATACGAACCTGCTCAGGGCAAAGCCATGTAGGGAACTTACCTTCATACTTCTCGGTCAGCCATGCAAGAGTTCTTTCATAGCATCCCATTGAGGTTCTGTGAATGATGTAAGGACGAACCTTATCACCGTTCTGGTCTACATAGTACATATCAAATCTTGCAGCAAGCAATGCATCCCACTGAACAGTAATCATGGTATCTTCCTTGCCGTAAACATTCTTTGCGTTGATATCAACCTTAGGTCCGTAGAAAGCAGCCTCTCCCTCAGCCTCGTAGAAAGGAATCTCCAGCTCGGTAAGGATGTCTCTGATGTGACCCTGGGTCTCTTCCCAAACCTCTGCGTCTCCCTCGTACTTATCTCTGTTGTTGGGATCCCACTTGGAAAGTCTGAAGGTTACATCCTCGTAAACGCCGAGAGTCTGCAGGCAGTGCTTAGCAAGTGCAAGACAGCCCTTGAACTCCTCTACCATCTGGTCGGGTCTTACAATCAGGTGACCTTCTGAAATGGTGAACTGACGAACTCTGGTAAGTCCGTGCATCTCACCGGAATCCTCTGCTCTGAACAAGGTAGAAGTCTCGGAATATCTGCAAGGCAGGTCACGGTATGACTTCTGGCTTGCCTTATATACATAGTACTGGAAAGGACAGGTCATGGGACGAAGTGCGAATACTTCCTTATCCTTCTCCTCATCACCGAATACGAACATGCCATCCTTATAGTGATCCCAGTGGCCGGAAATCTTGTACAGATCGCTCTTAGCCATCAGAGGAGTCTTGGTTCTCATATAGCCCCACTCGTTATCCTCCAGATCCTCAATCCATCTCTGCATGGTCTGGATAATCTTAGCACCCTTAGGCATCAGAAGGGGAAGTCCCTGTCCGATTACATCAACAGTAGTGAAGAGCTCCATCTCACGGCCGAGCTTGTTGTGGTCACGGTTCTTAACATTCTCCCAGTAAGCAAGATACTCTTCCAGCTCCTCTTTCTTGTTGAAAGCGGTACCGTAGATTCTCTGCAGCTGTGCCTTGGAGGAATCACCATGCCAGTAAGCCATGGAAGAAGAAGTCAGCTTAAATGCCTTGATTCCCTTGGTGCTCATCAGGTGAGGGCCTGCACACAGGTCAACAAATTCGCCCTGGCTGTAGAAGGAAATCTCTGCATCAGCGGGAAGTGCCTCAATCAGCTCTACCTTGTAAGGCTCGCCTTTTTCTGCCATGAACTTCACAGCCTCATCTCTGGAAAGTGTGAACTTCTCCAGCTTAGCGCCCTTCTTGATAATCTTCTTCATCTCTGCTTCCAAAGCATCCAGATCATCTCTGGAGAAAGGAGCATGATCAAAGTCATAATAGAATCCGGTATCAATGCTGGGTCCGATGGTAAGTTTAGCATCAGGGAAGAGATTCTTCACTGCCTCAGCAAGTACATGGGATGTGGTGTGACGAATGGTAGCCAGACCTTCGGGATCGTTTGCGGTGCAGATTGCGAGCTCGCAATCCTCACTGACTACGGTTCTCAGGTCAACAACCTCTCCGTTTACCTTTGCACAGCAAGCTGCACGTGCAAGACCTTCGCTGATATCGAATGCGATATCATAAATGCTTCTGCTCTCTGCGTACTCTTTTACAGAGCCGTCTTTCAAAGTAATCTTCATATCTTTTACCTCCTATACATAAAGAAAGCCCCTTGCAATATCTCTATTGCAAGGGACGTATATTACGCGGTTCCACCCTTGTTGCAAAACAATCTGTTCTGCCACTTAATTTGCTTGTAACGTAAGCCACACGTGCCTTATTGGGGCCACTCCGAGATGGTCTTCGGATTCATCCGGACAAACCGCTTTCAGCACCGTAACGGGCGGTTCTCTCTGGGACCTGAAACAAATCTTACTGTTCTCTTCAACGCTTTACTATATTCCAAGGAACTTATGATTCCCTATCATACTTCTTTTCCCTAAGAAAGGCAAGCACTTTTTGCAAGATAATCTGCCATTTTCTCTCTGGGAATCTTCAGTGCAAAAGCCAGCTCGCCGTAGAGGCTGTCCTCTACGATATGAATGTACTTGGCATCCACCGCCGTCATCTTTCGGCCTGAGGAAAGACGCTTTTCCTTTCGGTCATTGATAGTCTTTAAAACCTTGGCCCACTCCTCACAGCTGCCTGTCTTCATGCACTCCTTGTAGGTCTGTTCAAACAATTTCTCATTGGGAATAGAAAGCACAGGGATAGAAGGATATGCCTCCACCAGACGCTTTGCCTCTTCGGCTCCCAAAACTGCCCGTATGGTATCCGCACCGGAATCCAAAGGAACATACACCGTCGTTCCCGCATTATAAATTGGCTTCAAAATATAATACTTCCGATTCTGATCAATTCCCGGCAATTTTAAGGTGGTAACATCCTGTACCACACAAACGCCTTTACTGCCACATGCTACATACTCACCGACTGAAAACACAACAAACCTCCTTACCTATAAACTAAACACAATTGACAAAAAAATATACTAACATTTTACCATAATCATCCTGAAAAGTCAGTATTTTTCAGCTTAAAAATCAAAAAAGAGAGTGCAATTAGCACTCTCTTTTGCAGGTTTCAAATTAGTTTTCGTTCATCTTGGTCAGCTTCGCTGCCTGGTCTGCTGCGATACATGCATCCATGATTTCCTGAATGTCACCGTTCATGATCTTGTCCAGCTTGTAAAGGGTCAACCCGATACGATGGTCAGTTACACGTCCCTGAGGGAAGTTGTAGGTTCTGATCTTCTCGGAACGGTCACCGGTACCAATCTGGCTCTTACGAAGTTCTGCCTCTGCATCATGTCTCTGCTGCTGCTCGATATCATACAGCTTTGCCTTCAACAGTGCAAAAGCCTTTGCCTTGTTCTGCAGCTGAGATTTCTCTGTCTGGGAGTAAACCACAATACCTGTGGGGTAATGGGTCAGACGAACTGCGGAGTCGGTGGTGTTGACACACTGTCCACCGTTACCGGAAGCTCTCATTACATCGATACGAATATCCTTTTCCTCGATGACGATATCGATATCTTCGTCTACCTCAGGCATAACTGCTACGGAAATGGTGGAGGTATGAATACGTCCGCCGCTCTCTGTCTCGGGAACACGCTGTACACGGTGTACACCGCTCTCGTACTTCATTACGGAATACGCACCCTGACCGCTGATCATGAACTGTACTTCCTTCATACCACCGATGCCGATTTCATCCGCATTCATGGTCTCAACCTTCCAACGGCGGCCCTCAGCATAATGTACATACATACGATAGATTTCGGCAGCAAACAGTGCAGCCTCATCTCCGCCGGCACCTGCACGAATTTCCACGATAACATTCTTCTCATCATTAGGGTCCTTGGGAAGCAGCAGAATCTTCAGTTCCTGCTCTAATTCCTCCACGCGGTCCTTGCTCTCGTTCAGGGTCTCTTTAATCATTTCGCGCATCTCAGGATCGCTTTCCTCATCCAACATCATGAGGGAATCTTCGATGTCCTGCTTGCACTTCTTATACTCTGTGTAAGCATCTACGATGGGAGTCAGATCGCTCTGCTCCTTCATCAGCTTACGGAATCGTTCCTGATTATTGGTTACGGTGGGCTCATGCAGCTCACCCATAATCTCTTCAAAACGGATCAGAAGATCCTCTAATTTATCAAACATTTTATCCTATCCTTTCTGTTGGTCTTAAACCAAAACTTAAGCCAACATAAAACCCAGGGTTCCGCTGACCACTCTGTCCAGGCCCGCGTAATCCTTTATTATCTCAACCTCCAGGAAACCTGCTTCCTCCATCAGGCTCTTCACGGCTTCCCCCTGGTCATATCCTATTTCAAGAATGAGCTGTCCGCCCTTCATCAGGTTTTTCTTGCAGTCGGTTACAATCCTCCGGTAAAAGTACAATCCATCCTCAAAACCATCCAACGCCATCATGGGCTCATGATCTCTTACCTCGGGCATCAGTCCCTCAATTACCTTGCTGGCAATGTAAGGTGGATTGGAAACCACCACATCAAACTTTCCGTCCACATTTTCGAACAGGTCACTCTGTACAAACGAAATTGTTTTATCACGAAGCAAATCTGCCGCATTCTGCTTTGCTACCGCAAGCGCCTCCTCCGAAAGGTCAACGCCCACACCCTCACAGTCATTGGAATACTGAAGTAAGCTAATCAGAATACAGCCGGAGCCGGTGCACATATCCAGCACGCGCATGCCGTCATGAAGCTGGTTCAGCGCTTCCTCCACAAGAATTTCCGTATCCTGTCTGGGAATCAGCACATGTTCATTTACCTTGAAGTCAAGGCCCATAAAATTCTGCACTCCGGTGAGATGCTGCAGCGGAATTCTCTGTGCTCTCTTCTGAAGAAGCTCCAGATACTTCGCTTCCTCCTCGGGACTCACTTCTCTGTCCCCATGCACCAGCAGGGTATTCCTGTCCGTGCCGCACACATATTCCAAAAGCAGTCTGGCATCCAAGTCTGCCTCGGGAACTCCCGCTTCCGCTAAGGTTCCTTTTCCCGTATCATAGATTGCTCTGTAGTTCATGCTTCCTCACCTGTCTGCTCAGGTTCTGCAGTCTCCGTCACTTCTTCGGCAGCTGTCTCTGCCTCTTCCATGCCTTCCGTGTAATCATAATTCTCGCGCAGGAACTGTTTCCAGTCATACACCGCTTCCACGGATGCGATGGCCACCTCAATCATGTCACGGTCGGGTTCTCTGGTGGTAATACACTGAATCAGCATACCGGGAGCGGAAAGAATCTTCACGAGAATGTTATCGCTCTGTCCGGCAAAACGAATCAGTTCATAGGAAATACCTGCAACCACAGGCATCAGTAAAATTCTGAAAAAGACTCTCTGCAGCTGATTGTCCACTCTGATAAAGAAAAACAGAACAATACTGACAATCATAACAAAGAAAATAAAGCTGGTACCGCATCTCTTATGCAGTCTGGAGCTTCTCACTACATTGTCTACGGTAAGAGGTCTGCCGCGCTCAATGCAGTTAATGCACTTGTGTTCTGCTCCGTGATAGCTATACAGTCTGCGAATGTCCTTCATCAGGCTGATGCCTCCCACATAGAGCAGGAAAATGGCAATTCGAATCACACCCTCGATAATCGCCAACAGAGAAGCATTTCTCACATATGCCTTGCAAAGGCCGGAAAGGAAATAAGGCAGCACAATGAAAAGGCCTACCGCAAGCACAATGGAAATCAAGGTAACCAGACCGTTAAAAAATTTCTCTGACTGGGGACTTGCAGGCTTATCATCCTCTTCCTCATAGAAGGAGGCGGAATAATTCAGGCACTTCATACCCAGCACAAGAGAATCTATGAAATTGAAAACGCCGCGTACAAAGGGAATCTTCTTAATTTTATCGTAACGAGCCTGACCTCTGTACTCCTCCACATCAATGGCAATTGTACCGTCCGGCTTGCGAACTGCTACGGCATATTTTTCTCTATTCTTCATCATAACGCCTTCCAGAACAGCCTGTCCGCCGATTCCGGAATAGCATTTTGCTTTCTTCTCTGCCATATCTATCTTCTCCAACATTCCTACACTAACAGAAAAGGTTGAGATACAAGCACCTCAACCTTTGTTTTACAACTCTTATTTAACGCCGTATTTTCTGTTGAACTTCTCAATACGTCCATCGGCTCTTGCTGTCTTCTGCTGGCCGGTGTAGAATGAATGGCACTTAGAACAAACTTCTACGTGGATTTCAGGCTTGGTAGAACCGGTTACGAAAGTGTTTCCACAGTTACAGGTTACAGTTGCCTGATAGTACTTAGGATGGATTCCTTCTCTCATTGCTTTCACCTCTCTATAAAAAGTTAGTTTGTAATTTTTTGTTCTCATCCGCACTGTTTATGGAACCACAAACAGCGTGATTATTGTAACATAAGGTTTTGCGGCTTGCAAGACCCATTTTATGAAAAAAAGGAAGTTTTTCTAGATAAATTTGTTCTTTTTTACCATTTCGACGAATTCGTGATTATTCTTTGTTTTTGCAAACATATCTAAGATACGGTCGGTGGCCTCATCGGGCTTTAAGCCGTTCAGGGCCTTTCTCATAATATTGATGGCCTCGCGCTCCTCTTCGTTCAGAAGCAGGTCCTCTCTTCTGGTGCCCGACTTCGCCAGATCAATGGCAGGAAAAATACGCTTCTCTGACAGTTTTCTGTCCAGAACCATTTCCATGTTGCCGGTTCCCTTAAATTCCTCGTAAACGACATCGTCCATCTTGCTGCCGGTGTCTACCAGCGCAGTTGCCAGAATGGTAAGACTGCCGCCCTCTCTCATGTTGCGGGCTGCACCGAAGAACTTCTTGGGACTGTAGAGTGCCGCAGGGTCAAGACCACCGGAAAGAGTTCTTCCGCTGGGTGTCACTACCATATTATAGGCACGGGTCAGACGAGTAATGCTATCTAAGAGGATTACCACATCTCTCTTATGCTCCACCAGACGCTTCGCACGCTCGATGGTCATCTCGGAAACGCGTCTGTGATGCTCCGGTGTCTCATCAAAGGTGGAATGAATGACTTCCACATTATCTCCCATGATTGCTTCCTTGATATCGGTAACCTCCTCGGGTCTCTCATCAATCAGAAGAATAATCATATGAATCTCGGGATTGGATTTCAGAATGGACTTTGCGGTTTCCTTTAACAGGGTTGTCTTACCGGCTTTGGGTGGGGATACAATCATACCTCTCTGTCCCTTACCGATTGGGCTCACCAGATCAGTTACGCGCATGGCGATGCTGCAGCCGGGAGTCTCCAAACGAATTCTCTTGTCCGGGAAAATCGGAGTCATATCTTCAAAGGAAGGTCTCTTTGCCGCCTCCTCCGGATGATATCCGTTTACGGATGAAATGAACAGGAGCGCCTGGAACTTTTCCGCCTGCGTCTTTACTCTCTTGCTGCCGCGGAGAATATCGCCGGTCTTCAGACCGAATCTGCGAATCTGGCTGGGAGCCACATAGACATCCTCCTCGCCGGGCAGGAAATTATCACAGCGAATGAAACCGTAGCCGTTATCCGTTACTTCCAGAATACCGAAAGCCTCCTCACCGCTGTCCAGCTCCTTGGGATAAGCCTTCTCTTCCTCCTGGCGTACAGCCTGTCCAGCATCAGGCTCTGCTTTTACGGCAGGTTGCTCTGCTTTCACTTCCACCTGCAGTGCCTTCTGACGCTCATCTTCTGCCAGCATTGCCTCTACCAGGTCTCCTTTCTTCATCGTGGATGTTCCTTTGATTCCACGGATTTTTGCCAGCTCACGAAGCTGAACTAATGCTAATGATTCATACTTTTCTCTCATATAAAATACCGTTTCCTTTCCTGTTGGCACGCACAAATACGCCTGCCGCTTTTCCTGACTTGAAATTGTTAACCTGGGATTTTTTGCAGATACTGCAGAAATGTTTTTAATACAACAAGGCAAGACCGCCTTTTTTCGTTCTTCATTATACTATATTCCATCAAAAATGAAAAGAGTTTCTTTTTGATAGAATTGGACGAATCCTTTTTCAAAAAACGCGACATTATGTACAAATCTTGCTCTTGATATGCTTCCTAAATTATTATATGATAATTACGTTTTCAGTATTACATAAATATAAGAAGCAAAATAGATTTTTAGAAAAGAGGAACTGTCATGACAACCAACGAAAAAGCACTTATGATGCATGAAAAATGGAACGGCAAACTGGAAACCGTTTCCAAGACTCCCGTTAAGAGCCGTGAGGATCTGGCTATCGCTTACACTCCCGGTGTTGCAGAACCCTGTAAGGTAATCGCAGAGGACAAAGAGGCAGCTTACAAGTATACCATGAAGGCCAACACCGTTGCTGTTGTATCCGACGGAAGTGCCGTTCTGGGCTTAGGTAATATCGGACCTCACGCAGCAATGCCCGTTATGGAAGGTAAGGCTGTACTGTTCAAGGAGTTCGGCGGCGTAAATGCAGTTCCCATTTGTCTGGATACACAGGATACCGAGGAAATCATCAAGGCAGTTACCTGGCTTGCTCCCGGTTTCGGCGGCATCAACTTAGAGGACATCAGCGCTCCCAGATGTTTCGAAATTGAAGAGCGTCTGAAGGCTACTCTGGATATCCCCGTATTCCACGACGACCAGCACGGTACCGCTATCGTTGTATTGGCAGGTATCATCAATGCACTGAAGGTCGTTGGCAAGAAGAAGGAAGACTGTAAGGTTGTTGTTAACGGCGCAGGTTCTGCAGGCGTTGCAATTACCAAGCTTCTGCTCACCTACGGTTTCCCCAACATCACCATGTGTGATAAGGTAGGTATCGTTTCCAAGAATACCGAAGGTCTCAACTGGATGCAGCAGAAAATGGCTGAGGTTACCAACCTCTCCGGCGCAACCGGAACTCTGGCAGACGCACTGAAGGGTTCCGACATTTTCGTAGGTGTATCCGCTCCCAATATTGTAACTCCCGAGATGGTAGCTTCCATGAATCATGACTCCATCCTCTTCGCTATGGCAAACCCCGTACCCGAAATCATGCCCGATGTTGCAAAGGCAGCAGGCGCTCGCGTGGTTGGTACCGGCCGCAGTGACTTCCCTAACCAGGTAAACAATGTTGTAGCATTCCCCGGCATCTTCAAGGGTGCTCTGGAAGGACGCGCAACCCAGATTACCGAGGAAATGAAGCTGGCAGCTGCCGAGGCAATTGCAAGCCTTGTTCCCGAGGATCAGCTCTCTGATGACAACATTATGCCCGAAGCATTCAACCCCGCTGTTGCAGACCTGGTTGCAAACGCTGTTAAGTCTCACATTCGCTAATATGACACTTCCCGAAAACTGGCACGGCAAGTCATATTACTCTTTGGATGCCTGGTGCAAGAATACTTATAATTACAAATGTTTTAAAGTAGCCCTGAATGCTCATATGACCTGTCCCAACCGGGACGGGTCGCTTGACACTCGGGGCTGTATCTTCTGCAGCAAAGGAGGCAGCGGTGATTTTGCCGTTTCCACCGACGGTCTTGATATTGAAGAACAGTTAGCCGAAGGCTTTGCCCTGATTGCAGACAAGCTTCCCCCGGATGCAGCCGACAAGCCCTGTATCATCGCTTACTTTCAGGCCTATACCAATACCTATGCTCCTCTGCCCTACCTGCGCAGTGTCTTTACAAGTGCTCTGGCTTCTCCGAAAGTCTGCGGCATTTCCATAGCCACCAGACCGGATTGTCTGGGTGAGGATGTCTGTACACTGCTTGCCGAATTAAAGGAACAATTCTCCGGTAAATTCATCTGGGTAGAATTAGGCCTGCAGACCATCAACGAAAACACCGCTCAGTTCATTCGCCGCGGCTACCCGCTCTCCTGCTTCGAGGAGGCGTTCGAAAGGCTCCTCGCCATTGACATTCCCGTAATTGTCCATACAATTTTAGGGCTCCCCGGTGAAACTGCGGAAGACGCAATCGCTGCAGTCAGATATCTGAACCGCTTCAAACCCTTCGGCGTAAAGTTCCAGCTGCTTCATGTGCTCAAGGATACTGACCTGGCTGACTACTATCTGGCCGATGGTTTTGAAACTCTTTCCAAGGAAACCTATCTGGACACCCTGATTGGTTGTCTGGCCGCCCTCTCCCCTGATATTTGTGTTCATCGCGTCACGGGAGACGGTCCCAAAGAGCTACTGATTGCCCCAAACTGGAGCAAAAATAAAAGAGGAGTGCTGAACTCTCTGCATCAGCAGATGCGCGAACAACACCTCCTCCAAGGATCACATTTTATGTAATTAGTAAAGGAGACAATATGCTGCAAGATCCCCTTACCCTGTATAAACTGATTGTCTTATATATGCTGAATCGCGTCACCTTCCCCATGACAACCGCTCAGGTCAGCGATTTCATTCTGGAAAAGGACTACACCGGTTTCCTCACCCTGCAGCAGGTTATTAACGAGCTGACAGATGCCGCACTGATTTCTTCGGAAACCATTTTGAACCGCACTCATCTCTCCATTACCGCCGAAGGCCGTGAAACACTGAATTTCTTCGAGAATCGCATCAGCGACACCATCAAGCAGGAAATCAACACCTACTTCCGCGAGAATGAGTTCAAGCTGCGGAACGAGGTATCCGTGCTTGCCGATTACTACAAGTCCACCTCCGGTGAGTACGAGGCGCATCTGGTGGCCAAGGACAGAGGCATCAATCTGGTGGACATCACCCTCTCCGTCCCCGTGGAAGAAACCGCTGCTGCCATCTGTGAGAACTGGCAAAAGAAAAATCAGCAAATCTATCAATACCTGATTTCGGAACTTTTCTAAAAAACGAACCCCCAAAGAATCCGTTCTTTTGGGGGTTTTTCTTATTTTGCGCTGTGAATATTGTCCGGCGGGTTTTCCAGTCTTACAGTGGGATTTGCCCATCTTACCGCATTTTTGATAATCTGCTGAATCTCCGGGATTTCATAAGCTGCCGCTTCCTCGTTCAACTCTTCCTGTCTCGCATGGCTCCACCAGATCAGCACATCCGTTTCTCGCAAAAGTGCAGCCGTGGATGCCCTCCGGATATACTTTTTGAATCTCAGGAATTGTCTGCTCATGCAAAAATTCATTCCATACTGTCACGCGAATCATAAATAAACGCCTCTCTAACCAAGTTTTTCCTTCATCCATTCGGCGGATGCCTCAATCATACCCGCATAATTGTCAGAACCGAAAAACTCCATTACAAAACATCCGTCAAAGCCTGCTGCCTTCATCGTTTCCACAACTGTCTCCATCGGAATGCAGCCGCTGCCTACCGCAGAAGGATACAAATCCGTGCCATCCAAAGCCTTCAGCACTTCTCCGGTTCCGGGCTCCAGCCTTCTGTCCTTACAATGCACATGGGCAATCTTTCCCGCAAACACCTTCGTCGCTTCCAGCACATCATCGCAGCTGTAGATATAATTACCCGTATCCAGAGTTATTCCAAGTGTAGGGATTCTGTCTGCAAAATATTTCTGTCCGGCAATGGTTGCGATTGGACTGGTTTCACTGTCAAAATCCTCAATGGTAACTGTATAGCCTTCCCGGTCCGCTCTCTCGCAGAACGCAGTCATCTCACGCAGAAATCCTGCCTGTTCTTTCTCACGATCTGCCCCGTGATAAAATCCCGGAATAACCATCATTCGTTTCGATTCCAGAATCTTTGCCGCTTCAAAAAGACGCTCAACCTTGTCCTTATCCGCTCCCTTGTCCCAGTCGAAAAAGCCATAAACGCTGGAGGCCATAAGCCCTGCCTTGTCCAGCATTTTTTTCATTTTCTTTGCGTTGCCGATGCCGTCTCTGTCAAACTCTACATAATCGATTCCCAGAGCCTTTGCCCAGGCAAACACCTCCGGAATGCTGCACTTCTTTTCCTTGGCTGCCATTTCCAGATGATGGAAAAATACACTGATTTTCATAGACTAATCCTCAGCGGGCTTATCGCCGCCCTTGGCCTCTTCCTTAATACGCTTCATATGCTCCCTGATTTTTACTTCATAACCGTTGCCTGACGGCTTGTAGAACTCTTCCCCGTTCAGTTCATAAGGGAGATACTGCTGTTCCACATAATGGTTCTTATAGGAATGTGCATATTTATATCCGGTTCCGTGTCCCAACTTCGCTGCTCCTTTGTAATGTGCATCCTGCAAATGGGTGGGAATAGGCAGGTTACCTGTCCGTTCCACTACCTGCATCGCCCGTTCAATGGCGACACAGGAGGCGTTGCTCTTCGGTGCGCTTGCCACATAGGCTGCTGCCTGAGAAAGAATAATCTGCGCCTCCGGCATACCGATTCTCTCCACCGCAAGAGATGCATTGGTCGCTACCACCAGTGCCTGAGGATCTGCATTGCCCACATCCTCCGCAGCACAAATCATAATTCTTCTGGCAATGAACGCTACCTGCTCTCCTGCGTACAGCATTCTCGCCAGGTAATACACAGCGGCATCGGGGTCTGATCCTCTCATACTCTTGATAAAGGCCGAAATGGTATCATAATGATTGTCACCGGTCTTGTCATAGCGCATGACTCTCTTCTGAATACATTCCTGCGCCACTTCCACCGTGATATGAATCTTGCCGTCCTCACTGCGGTTGGTGGTCATAACGCCAAGCTCAACCGCATTCAGCGCATGTCTTGCATCACCGCCGGACAGATCAGCCAGGAAATCAACCGCATCGTCGTCGATGACTGCATTATAGGATCCCATGCCGCGCTCGGTATCATAAACTGCCTTCTTGATCAGTTCCCTGATATCCTCCATGGGAATGGGCTTCAGTTCGAAAATAATGGAACGGGAAATCAAAGCTCCGTTTACCTCAAAGTAAGGATTCTCCGTGGTCGCGCCAATCAGTATGATGGTACCATCCTCTACAAAAGGAAGCAGATAGTCCTGCTGACCCTTGTTGAAGCGATGAATCTCATCGATGAAAAGAATGGTTCGTTTGCCGAACATGCCCTGCACATCCTTCGCCTTGGCAATCACTTCTTCCATGTCCTTCTTACCGGCAACCGTAGCGTTGATCTGAGTAAATTCCGCACTGGTGGTATTGGCAATTACCTTCGCCAGAGTGGTTTTACCTGTTCCGGGCGGTCCATAGAAAATAATGGAACTGATTTTGTCCGCCTGAATGGCACGATATAACAGCTTATCCTTAGCAAGAATATGCTTCTGACCTACCACTTCATCCAGTTTACGGGGACGCATTCTGGCTGCCAGGGGTGACTCCTTTTCCATATTGCTGGTGCGCATGTATTCGAATAAATCCATGTTTTTCTCTCTTCCTTACGGTTCGTTTCAACCTCGGACCGTTATCTTTGATTATACTATAAATAAGCAAAAAAAGAAAGGCGAAGCCTCGCCTTTCCCTTGTATTCTCTTATGCTCTTTCTTTGAGGGCCAGACAATCCATGAAGATTTCATGAAAAGCTTCTTCCGCCGCCAGATTGATACATTCTATCGTTTCCGTCATCTCCTGCAGTTTTTCTTCCAGCTCTGCGTCCCTGCAGATCCCCCGCTGTCTTCCGAGCAATGTGCAGCCTGCCAGACTGGTATTTCCGCCGGCAACAGATTTTCCTTTCAGTTTGGAAGGAATCAGGCCAATCAGAGCCGCATCTTCCGGATTCAGGTAATAGCCAAAACCTCCCGCAAGCACCACTCTGTCGATATCCCCGGCTGTGACGCCCATATGAGCCATCAGGATTTCTATGCCTGCAGCAATGGCACCCTTTGCCACCTGCACGCTTCGCACTGCTTCCTTGGTCACCTTCACATTTCCGACGGTAACTCCGGTTGCAAAATAGGGTTCACACAGCAGTCCTGTCTCATCCAGAATGCCTTCTCTTCGCAGGGTTGCCAAGAGGGAAACCATATCCGCTCCCCAGATGCCCTTGTTCGCACCGCCTTCGAAGGCCGGTCCTGCTGCCGTGGCACAGGCAATACACCTGTCTGCATTTCCCAGCACAATTTCACCGTTAGTTCCCAAATCGACCAGAAGAGTCAATTCCTTGCAATTCACAATGTCCAAAGCATATACGCCTGCCGCAATATCTCCGCCGACAAAGGCTGACATACCGGGAAATACAAATACCTGCTCTCCCGCAAGTTCCCGCACGCCGCCGTATTTCTGAGATACCGTAAAAGGTGCCCTGCCCAGTTCCTCGGGATTCCAGCCAAAGGTCAGATAGGTTTCCGTGGTATTAGCCGCCATCACAGGAAGCAGTTTCCCCTCTGCAGGCAGTTTTTTCCGAAAACGGGCAAAGCCCTTGCAGATTTCTTCCTCTGCCAGGGCCTGCAATTTTTCTCGATTCGTTTTCTGCTCCGCTGCCTGAATGCGTGATATTACATCCGCGCCGAACTCCGTCTGGGGATTGACCGTCACATAACGGTCCAGTACCTGCCCCTCCGGACTGTATAGCAGCATTGCTATGGTTGTGGTTCCAATATCGATTGCCACGGGATACGCGTTCGGTTTGCTCTTCTCGTCGCTCTGCTTCCCTGTGGGCAATTGAAAGTCCGTAATCACCGACAGTTTCTTCACAGTGTCTGCATTTCGCACCACGCCGGGACAAAGTCCGCAGCCGGTACAGACCTGACAGCGCAATCCTTTTTTCTCATTGGCCATAAATCGTCTTCCTCTTCGGCTGCCTATACAAATTTATTCTGCTCCGCATCATAATGGTAATCGATGGTTGCAAGCTTCTCGGTAATCTCCGACTGGCTTACATCCAGATCATCGCACAACGCATCCAGACTTCCGTAGAAATCTCTCAGTTTTAAGTTTACAAAGGATAACAGCATCACGGGATCGTTGGGTATCATAATATAAGTCCTCCACCAGGATTTATGCTTTGATTCTACCTGTTAACTCATCGTCTACCGCATCAATGAGAACCACATCATTCATGTGAACCTTGTCCTCCAGAATCATCTTTGCAGTCAGGGTTTCCACATGCTTCTGAATAAATCTCTTGATGGGGCGAGCGCCGTAAACAGGATCATATGCATTTTCAATGATATAGTCCATAGCCGCATCCGTCAACTCCAAATGGATATCTCTGTCAGCCAGTCTGTCGTTCAGACTCTTGATGGTCAGATTTACGATACCGCTGATATTCTCCTTGGTCAGAGGCTTGAACATAATGGTTTCGTCCAGTCTGTTCAGGAACTCGGGGCGGAAGCTTCCGCGGAGCATATTCATAACCTGAGACTGTGCCTCATCGCTGATCTCGCCATTTGGCAAAATGCCATCCAGCAGGAACTGTGCTCCGATATTGGAGGTCATGATTAAAATAGTATTCTTGAAATCAACGGTTCTGCCCTGGGAATCGGTCACACGGCCGTCATCCAGAATCTGGAGCAGTACATTGAACACATCGGGATGTGCCTTCTCAATCTCATCGAACAGCACGACGCTGTAAGGCTTTCTTCTCACCGCCTCTGTCAGCTGACCGCCCTCCTCATATCCGACATATCCGGGAGGCGCTCCAATCAGTCTGGATACCGCAAACTTCTCCATATATTCGCTCATGTCGATACGAACCATATTGGCTTCGTCATCGAACAAAGCTGCTGCCAGCGTCTTTGCCAGCTCTGTCTTACCAACACCGGTAGGTCCCAGGAACAGGAAGGATCCGATGGGCTTGTTGGGGTCCTTGATACCGGCCTTGGAACGAATAATTGCCTCTGCAACCTTGGTAACGCCCTCGTCCTGTCCGATGACTCTCTGATGCAGCAGGTCATCCAGATGCAAAGTCTTGTTTCTCTCGCTCTCTGTCAGCTTGGCCACAGGAATACCGGTCCATCTGGAAACAATCTTACAGATTTCCTCCTCGGAAACCTTCTCGTGAACCAGAGACAGGGACTCATTGCCCTGCGTCTCCAACGCTTCCAGTTCCTTCTGCAACTGAGGCTTCTTGCCGTAGCTGAGTTCAGCTGCCTTTTCATAGTTGCCCTCTCTCTGGGCAATCTGAATTTCATTGTTGATGGCGTCGATTTCCTCACGCAGCTTGGACAGCTTGCCAACGGAAGCCTTTTCGTTGTCCCACTGGGCCTTACGGGCGGAGAAATCCTCCTTCAACTCTGCCAGTTCCTTCTGAAGGTTTTCCAGACGCTCCTTGCTCATGTGGTCGTCTTCCTTCTTCAGGGCAGTTTCCTCAATCTCCATCTGCATAATCTTACGCTGCTGCTCATCCAGCTCGGTAGGCATGGAATCCAGTTCGGTTTTAATCAGCGCACAGGCCTCATCAATCAGGTCAATGGCTTTGTCCGGCAGGAAGCGGTCAGAAATATAACGGTTGGAAAGCACTGCTGCGCTGACCAGAGCGTTGTCCATAATCTTAACGCCGTGGTAAACCTCGAAACGCTCCTTCAGTCCTCTCAGGATGGAAATCGTATCCTCTACTGTAGGCTCGTCTACCATAACAGGCTGGAAACGACGCGCCAGTGCGGGGTCCTTCTCAATATATTTGCGGTACTCATCCAGCGTGGTAGCACCAATACAATGCAGCTCGCCTCTTGCCAGCATGGGCTTTAACATGTTGCCCGCATCCATGGCGCCGTCTGTCTTGCCGGCTCCGACGATGGTATGCAGCTCATCGATGAACAGAATCACCTGTCCGTCACTGTTCTTCACATCATCCAGCACTGCCTTCAGACGTTCCTCGAATTCACCACGATACTTTGCACCTGCCAGCAAAGCACCCATATCCAGAGCAAAAATCTTCTTATCCTTCAGTCCCAGGGGTACATCACCGCGTACAATTCTCTGCGCCAGTCCCTCTACGACTGCCGTCTTTCCGACACCGGGCTCACCGATGAGGACCGGATTGTTCTTGGTCTTTCTGGAGAGAATTCTGATCACATTTCTGATTTCCGCATCACGACCGATGACTGGGTCCAGTTTCTGGTTTCTTGCACGCTCGACGAGCTCCTGGCCGTATTTAGCAAGGGTATCGTAGGTAGCCTCCGGGTTATCGCTTGTCACACGCTGATTGCCGCGGACTGTTGACAACGCCTGCAGGAAACGCTCCGTGGTGATGCCATATTCCTTAAAAATCTCCGCCATCTCACGACTGGGATTTTTTAACATGGCTAAGAACAGATGCTCTACGGAAACGTACTCGTCTCCCAAACGCTTGGCCTCATCCTCAGCGGTAATCAGCACCTTGTTCAGATCAGCACCTACATATATATTGCCGCCCTGAACCTTGGGTCTCTTCGCCAGCGCGTTTTCTACGCGATTCATAAAGTGCTCCTTCTGAATCGCCATCTTCTCAATCAATTTCAGAATCAAACTGTCGTCCAGTGTCAACAGACTGTAAAGCAGATGTTCCTGAACAAGCTCCTGATTGCCATACTGATATGCCAGCTTTTCACAGTCCTGCACTGCCTGCATGGACTTCTGTGTAAACTTATTGATATTCATAAAGCAATACCTCCTTCTGTGTCTGTTTGTTCTATAACCAATATAACACTATGCTTTCGTAAATCAATAAACAAAATATAAAATATTTCAAAAAATAAAATTCAGAATATGTTTTTTATGGTTCTTCTTTATCTATACCCTTATCTCTACCCTTTGCAGCTCTTTAACGCCGGTCTTGTGCCAAGAAATGCATCGAAATCCGAGAAACCAGATGTTCCGATGCCTTATTTTTAGCACCTAGCGCTACAACTCATCGAATTATTATTTTTACCCAAAATCGATGCAAAAATCCGCCAGTAAATGACCATCATTTCATCGAAATCATGATATCACAATTTTCGATGACATTACTACTGTGAAATCTCGTTTTTTATCATCGATACTTAGCAAAAGCATATTTCCGATGAACTATCACTCTACTATGTCATTTTTGTTCATCGAAACTTTATGTTTATCATTTTACCGATGAATATTTTTTGATTATTACTAAATAGTAACATAAAAACAGGGATGGGCCGCGTCTTTTCGGTATGACGCCACACCATCCCTGCTCGCAGTCTTCGGCAACAGCCAAGAAGCTTACTTTTCCATCGCGTTACTATGCGATACCAACTACATCATAGCCGGCATCTGCCACAGCCTTAGTCAGTACCTCGTCAGCTACATCAGATGAAAGCTGAACGGTTGCTGTCTTGTTCTCCAGGCTCATCTCTACGCTTGCCACGCCCTCGATTGCCTCCAGCGCCTTCTGCACTCTGCCGGTGCAGTGTGCACACATCATACCTTCGATTGTCATTGTCTTCATCATAAAACTATTCTCCTTTTCTTCGGATATTTCTTCCGTTTGTGTTTCCTCTATTTGATCAGAAGGGCCCTCCTGCTTTGCCGCAGGCACCTCTCTGACAAAATCATCCTTAAAGCCTTTCAGTCGCAAGGCATTGCCCACCACGAAAATACTGCTCATGCTCATGGCAGCCGCACCAAACATGGGCGACAACCGCAGGCCAAACATCGGATACCACAGACCTGCTGCCAGGGGAATCCCGATGGCATTGTAGAAGAAGGCCCAGAACAGATTCTGCTTGATATTTCGAATGACCGCACGGCTTAAGCGAATGGCCGTCACCGCATCACGCAGGTCGCTCTTCATCAGCACGATATCCGCACTGTCCATCGCCACATCCGTTCCTGCTCCGATGGCCATTCCTACATCAGCAGCTGTCAGCGCAGGTGCATCGTTGATGCCGTCACCAACCATGGCAACCTTCCGCCCTTCCGCCTGCAGCTTACGAATCTCTGCTTCCTTATCCTGGGGCAGAACCTCCGCGATTACCTTTTCAATGTTCAGACTGCTTCGAACCGCTTCCGCTGTTCTTCTGTTGTCTCCGGTAAGCATAACCACCTGAATCTTCATCTCGTGCAGACGCTTGATTGCTTCGCGGGACCCCACCTTAACTTCATCCACCACGGAAATGATACCCTGCAGTCTGCCATCAAAGGCTACCAGCAATGCCGTCATGCCCTCATCTCCGATACCTGTAATAGCCTGCACCGCTATCTCCTGCAGTACAATTCCGTTTTCTTCCAGATATGCCTGATTTCCAATCAGTATCTTTGTTCCCTTCTTCAATGCTGCTTTCTTCGAAGCCGTACCGGCACCAAACACTGCGGTGGGTCCGTCTGTTTCTATCGAACTCCTATCTGCAAAGTCCGCAGCCAGATTGCCTTCCACCCCTCGACCGAAGACCGCATGAAATGCTTCTATGTTCGGCAAGTTCAATCCTTTTTCAATACCGGCAGTCACAATGGCCTCTGCCAGAGGATGCTCACTCTTTTTCTCCAACGCGGCTGACAACGCCAGAACACAGTCTGGAGAATATTCTCCGTAACAGAACACACCATCCACGCGCAGCTTGCCGGAGGTGATGGTACCTGTCTTATCCAACACAACCGTATCCACCTCTCGCGCTCTCTGCAATGCTTCACCTGATTTAATCAGAACACCGTGGTTTGCCCCCACGCCGGTACCTACCATAATTGCAACCGGGGTCGCCAGCCCCAATGCACAGGGGCAGGAAATAACAAGAACCGCAATGGCGGAAGAAATCGCAAACTCTGCGCCGGCTCCGGCTACCAGCCAGACAGCCAGCGTTATCAGCGCAATCGCAATAACCACAGGCACAAACACACCTGCCACCTTGTCAGCCAGCTTCGCAATAGGTGCCTTGGTGGCACTGGCATCCTCCACCAGTTTGATAATCTGCGCCAGGGTGGTATCATCACCAACCGCTGTGGCACGACATTTCAAAAATCCCGCCTTGTTTACGGATGCCGAAATCACTTTATCTCCGGTATGCTTCTCCACCGGCACACTCTCACCGGTAATGGCCGACTCATCCACACTGGAATTGCCGTCCACTACAACACCGTCCACAGGCACCTGACTGCCGGGCTTCAGCAGGTAAATATCTCCCACCTGCAAATCTTCCGTGGGCACCTCACGCTCCTTGCCTTCCGCATCCACCAGAATAGCGGTCTTAGGAGCCAGCTTCATCAGCTTGGCGATTGCCTCTCCGGTCTTGCCTTTGGAACGTCCCTCCAGATATTTACCAATGGTAATCAGGGTCAGAATCGTTCCCGCAGACTCAAAGTACAAATCGCCGGCATACTGCCCTGCCATCTCCGGATTACCGTGCCCCAAGGCATAAGAGATTCGATACATGGCAAAGAGACCGTATCCTACGGCTGCTCCGGCACCGATGGCAACCAGACTGTCCATATTGGGAGCCCGATGAAACAGTGTCTTAAATCCCACCTGAAAGAACTTACGATTCAAATACAAAATCGGCAACAGCAGCAAAAACTGTGTCATCGCATAAGTCATTCCATTCTCAGGTCCATGGAAATACAGATGCATGAACCTTGGAATCGGCAAGCCGAACCACTCATGATACATATGATACATGGACACATACATTAACGGAATCAGAAATAACAGCGATAGGAAAAGTCTTTGCTTCATGGCCTTATCTCTGGCCTGACTCTCCTGTTTAATGGTTTCTCTCGCATCCTTTTTGTCTGATGCGGTGCCTTTTTTCTCCTGCTGCAGCGGACTCGCGCCGTATCCTGCCGCGACTACTGCTTCTATAATCTGCTGCGGGGAAAGTTTCGCCTCATCATAGGAAATCTCCATAGTTTCCGTCAGAAGATTAACGCTGGCCTTCTCCACGCCCTCCAGCTTATTTGCTGCCTTTTCCACATGGGAGGAACATGCGGAACAGGTCATTCCCGTAATATGATAACGTTCCTTCATAAACACTCCCCAATTATTTTAGTTTCTTAATCAGATCAACAGCCTCTGTGAGAATCTCTTTATTTCCCTGCTGCAGTTCTTCCGCAACGCAAGTCTCCAGATGATCCTGCAGAATCAAATAACCAAAAGCCTGCAGCGCACTCTCCACCGCCGCCACCTGCGTCAGAATATCACCGCAATAGCGGTTTTCGTCCAACATCTTACTGATGCCGTTCAGCTGACCTGTAATGCGGTTCAATCGATTCTTTAACTGCTTCAGTTCCTCTTCCCCTCTGGGTGTTGCTTTCTGATGACAACAGCAATCCTTACTCATAAGTACTACCAAGCCTTTCTTTTGCTATATACCCCCATGGGGTATTTTACTTCCTTTATAATATACCCCCACGGGGTATCTGTCAAGAGCAGTTCCAAAGATCGGCAGCAAGCACCTGAACCTTCAGAATTTCCGTTCCTGCCTGTACGCGCTTGCCCGCCTGTACAAAACATTCCGTCTCCAGATCTTCCTCTGAAGAAACACTTACGGTCACCATGGGGCTAATCTCCCGTGCCGTTAATCCGGCCCTGTCAAATTCCATCAGCAGCTGGCCCTGCCTTACAATCTCATTGAGAATCACCTTGGGTCTGAAGCAGTCGCCGCACAGTTCATCCGCACATTCCGCCACCCAGAGACGCACCTCAAATCCTGCTTTGCTTCTAAGTACTAACTCGTTTCCCACCGGTCCGATTCGCACAACTTTTCCTTCCAGCGGCGCAGCCAGTTTATCCTCCACCGGCCTGATTACGAGTTTTCGATTCTCTGCGCTCCCGACCTCCTTCACTTCGCCCATGACAGGACTGCAAAGTCTCCTCACCGGCCCTGTTTGTTCCATTACTTCTCTCCTGACTTTTTCCCTATGTTTCTTTGTTTCGACTGCTTCTTCCTTAGGTTCCTTCTCCTGCGCCGCTTCCTTTACGACTCCCTTCCTTCGCAGAAACATTCCCCATTGAATTCCCAAAATTACAGCCCCGATCAGACCGATTAAAATCCATATGATTTCTTTTCTCATTGTCTATGCAATTCTCCTTTTTTGTGTAGTTTTTCCACAAATAATGGGTTTATACACCAAAAAATTGTTGACATTCATCCAAAATGAATGCTATACTACAAGCGTATTCTGAATGAACGTCATTGAACTCACATATTTTTGTAAGTCATTGGTAATTCACGGATGGTTTACAAAAATATGTGATTTTTTTGTCCTAAGTTTTAGAATCACTACAATTTCATTTTTATTTTTTTAAGGAGGTACCACAATGAACAACGGTACAGTTAAATGGTTCAACGCACAGAAGGGTTACGGTTTCATCACCAATGATGCAACCAATGAGGAAGTTTTCGTACACTTCTCTGCTATCAACGCTGAAGGTTTCAAGTCTCTTGAGGAAGGCCAGAAGGTTACTTTCGATACAGAGTGCGATCCTCAGAACAGCAGCAAGATCCGTGCTACCAACGTTACTGTAGTAGCTTAATTGCTTCTGACGAATACGCAAAATAAGAGCATCGGCAATGCCGGTGCTCTTTTTGTCACATTAGTTACATTACAAAGGAGAAAAGAAAATGAGCTTACTGACTCTTTTCCTCACCGCCGTGGGTCTTTCTATGGACGCTTTTGCAGTCTCCATCTGCAAGGGTCTGGCCATGAAAAAGCTTTCCGTCAAAAAAGCACTGATTATCGGCCTGTGGTTCGGCGGTTTTCAGGCAGGGATGCCTGCAATCGGTTATCTTCTGGGAACCAGTTTCGAGAAATATGTAACCAGTATCGACCATTGGATTGCCTTTGTTCTGCTGGCCATTATCGGTTTCAATATGATTAAGGAAGCACTCTCCAAGGATGAGGAAGAAGCTGACGATTCCACCGATGTGAGGACCATGTTCCTGCTGGCCGTTGCTACCAGCATCGATGCCCTGGCAGTCGGTGTTACCTACGCATTCCTGCAGGTACAGATTGTCCCCGCTGTTTCCTTCATCGGTATCATTACCTTCACCCTCTCCGCTCTCGGCGTGAAAATCGGTAATGTATTCGGTCTCCGCTATAAGTCCAAGGCTGAAATTGCCGGCGGTGTTATTCTGATTCTTATGGGCACCAAAATTTTATTGGAACACTTAGGAGTTCTGTAATCATCAAGTACGACAAGCATAAAGGCTCTGTGCATTCAAGCACAGAGCCTTCTCTTTTTCTCTTTATGACTTCTCCATATGATAAAAGTTCAGTGTTGATATTACAATCAGGATAACTACATAGAGTGTTACAAAGGTCACTCCCAGGATGTAGGCAACCATCACACTGCCTGTCAGGAAGCCCAACACAGCGCCGAGAGCTGCAAAACCGATAGCGAAGCCAACTACCAGCATTTCAAACCACTGCTTAAATACCGGAATACCGCCATCGCCGAACAGTGCTTCCGCTACTGCATGACCGTAAAGCTTGGAAGCCGCATATACGGTATAACCGATTACCATCAATACCATTTCCAAAATGGGAACGCCCATAACAATTCCACTGGGAACAATCAAAAGCAACGCTGCAATCAGATTCTGAATATTGGGAATCAGGGTAACATACCAAAGCTTGCGGAAGGTATTGTCGGGAAGCAGGTAGGTAAAAGGAGAAGACAATTCCTTCGCCCACTTACCGTTGATACTGCAGAAAAGGAAGTGAATATAAACACCGACACCCAGTGCAATAATATCTCTCGCCTTGACAATATCTTCAGGATTCATCAGGTAAAGCACTGCAATTGCGATACTTGCAATCAGATTAACCGCCATAAACAGGTTGAAAATACCGAAGCGAGTCTTCTTGTACTCCAGCAGTTCTCTGTAGAAAATAGCCTTTGCACCGGTGCCCTTCCAGACAACGGATGCCTCCTTGAACTTTTCCTTCTTGCCTATTGCAGCGAACTGGTTACCGCTCTTCTGCTTCGCAACTGCTTCTTCGTAGTCGTCAGCAAACTTGAGAACATCCTCATAGTACTCGCCCTTACATTCCATGCGAACTGCCAGATACAGCAGGATTGCAAAGGAAATCAGGTAGAATACCAGACCAATCAGATTCACGGTTGTAGGTCCTAAGAAAATCAAGTGAATCACTGCGGTGTACCAACCGATTACAGGTACGAACTGTACATAATCTCCGTTCAGATATTCTGCCACAAAGGAAATATTCCAGCCGGTCTTCAAATAAGTAAAGAAGGCTGCCACAAGCAGTAATACACCCAAACCATAAGCACAGATTCTGCAAATCCATCTGCTCTTCTCAGTCATTTTCTCTGAACCGTACATCAGCATCGCAAAGCTGCCCTCATACGCATTCTGCAAAACCAGAGAGAACAGCATGTAAATCAACATACGCCACACGGCCACATGAAACATTGCCACGCCGACCACTGCAAAAATCACGCAGAAAATGATCTTTGTCAAGATGGTCTGGAAATATGCATAGTTCAGAATCAACTTCGGTGTCAGGGGTGACGGCAGCATGAAGTGCACATCACAGTTTCGAAACAGTAATCCCTTACGCTTCGCATAAGTACAGAAACTGCCGGGAATCATCA
Organism: Acetatifactor sp.; assembly: GCA_045597705.1. GTDB lineage: Bacteria > Bacillota > Clostridia > Lachnospirales > Lachnospiraceae > Acetatifactor. The sequence continues at coordinate 8,085 of JAZLKR010000028.1, read as the reverse complement.
TAAAGGACATTCCTGTCAAGGTTGCCGCGATAATTGCCGGGGTAGGCTCCACAAACATATCCTGCAATGCTGAAACAACAAAGAAAATGTAAAAAACAATGATTGCCAGGAATACATAGGTAGAAACTTTTTTCAATGCCCTCTTAAATCGATTAATCTTTGTCCGTCGCCAGAGGTACCATAATGCTTTCATCGTTAACCCTCCTCACTTGCGGCGGGCTCTTCTGCTCCAGCCTTACCGGTTACCTTGAAGAACAGCTCTTCCAGATCCTTCTCCTGCAGATTTTCCTTCACATAAGTACCAAGCACCTTGCCGTGGTCCATTACGAAGGTAACATCCCAGAGTTCCTTTACCATATCCAGCATGTGCGTACTGATCAGCACAGTGCAACCCTGCTCCTTCAGTTCCCGGATTACATTCTTTAATTCCTTAATTGCCGCGGGATCCAGACCTACCATAGGCTCGTCTAAAAGAATTACCTTAGGCTTAACAATCAAAGCGCAGCAGATGCTGACCTTCTGCATCATACCTTTGGAAAGTTCATTGCCAAGCTTGTTCTGCTTGTCATCCAGTTCAAAGCGCTTAAACAGTGCCTGTACTTCCTCTTCCGTCACCTGCACATCATAAGCTCTGGTGATGAATTCGATATGCTCTCTCACTGTCAGTGAATCGTACATGAAAGGAAGCTCGGGAACATACGCAAAGCACTTCTTCGCAGCTACGCTTCTGGCATCCTCTCCGTTGATGCGAACCGCCCCCTTATATTTTAACAGTCCGGAAATACTCTTAATAATGGTAGATTTACCGGCACCGTTAGGTCCCAGCAGAATACCGATGCGTCCGTCGGGAACCGCAAAGCTGACATTGTCTGCTGCCAGCATCTTTCCATATTTCTTTGATACTTCAATTACTTCTAACATTTCTAATTTCCCCCATCTATTTTGATTAACCCACTGATACGAAGCCTACGCCAAGAATCAATGCTATGAGCCAAAGAATAAACAAATGTACCGGATAGAACGCATAGAAGAAATACTTCAGCTTCAAACCACGCTCTCCGTTGTATTTTGAAATCGGAATCATTGCAAACAGCGCTGCGAACTCAACAAAGTTTGCAATACTGAGTGCCAATGTACCGAAGAAGAATGCGTTCAGCTTCTTCTCACGCAGCAGGTACATAACAACAATCGCTGCCACGCCCATCCCGCCGTAATCGGTTCTCAGGTTATCTGCCAGAAACATCATCAGGCAGACAAGGCCGAGCTGCCCCAGGATTCTCCAAAATCCTTTTTCCGTCCACACAAGTGCAACTATTACAAAAGCAATGGGTGCAAAGCTCTGAACTGCGAACTTAATCAGCTGACCACCGCCAATTCCTCGGAAGGAAAGCATCATAATATTGTTGATTACAATCCAGCCGTACAGACCTGCAAGCACCGCTCCTCCTGCCATCAAAGCACCTTTCACAGAACTCTTTGTCTCGTCAGGCCGTTTGGAAATCGCTCTCATACCGCACAGCGCCAGGATACCGATTAATAAGGTAAAGTACACATTCTGATAATTCTTGGAAAGAATCGTTCCGCTGATGGACAAATTAAAGGGTATCTCCGACAACAATGCAAACAGTATCAGTCTCGTCAGATACTTTTTCAGATTTTTGGTTTTCTCAAAGCCCTCTACCAGGAGAAAACAGAAAATCGGGAATCCCAGACGCCCAATCATTCTAAGCACCGTATCTACCAGCTCGAGCGTCTCATTGATCATACCCCCCTGTGCCTGCAATACCATAAATCGTTCCAGGATTACCGCACCGATGTGATCAATCAACATGGTGATTACCGCAATAATCTTAATCGTGCTGCCGGGAATTCCTTTTCTGACAGCAGCTGTATTTTGTCGCAACATTTCGTTTTCCATATCACTTGTCCTTTCGAACTGTATTGTTCTTCTAATACAATAATGCACTTTGGGTTATTTGTCAATGACGAAAACTGCACATTAGACAGCAAAAAATGCCGTCCCTTTGGAACGACATTTCTGTTTATTGCTCTGTATTTTCTTTCGCAGAAGACTCTTCCTGCTTTTCTTCCAGGTCTGCCTTGTCTTCCGGCGTAATTCTCCGATAATCATTCAGGCCCTTCAGCAAAATTCTGATACTGTCTTTAATCGTATCAAAAGCACCTTCCTTGTACATGGTATCCAACACAATTCCGACGGGGACAGCGATAATCATACCAATTACACCTGAAACCTTGTATCCCGCGAACAGTAAAACAAGCGTCGGCAGCGGTGCAATTCCCACGCTGTCTCCCACAATCTTCGGCTGAATCAGCTGTCTTACCAGCTGTCCGACACCCCAGGTGATTAGCAGGCCGATTGCCATCTTATAATCCGCAGTAAAGAAGCGAATGACTGCCCAGGGGAGCAGCACTGCCCCGCTTCCGAATACCGGAAGGAAATCCAGCACCGCGATGCCAAGCGCAATCAGCAGGAAGTAATCGACGCCGAGAATTCCAAGTCCAAGTGCAATCAGCACATATATCCAGATTTCAATTTTGAACTGTGCTTTGAAATAGCCGCCCACAGAATGCAGCAGAATGTTTCGAATTTTAAAATACTGTTCCTGAAGGCCCTTCGGCATATTCTTTGCACACCAGGCGTTAATCTCTTTCCTGTCAGCAACAAAGAAATAAGAAGAAAGCAGTGCCATAACCACCCCAAGGAAAATGTTGGGAATGGATTTTGCAATGTTTCCTGCCGCCTCAATAGTCGGTGTACCGATTTTTCCGAAGAAGTCAGTCAGATAAGTACCAATCTGCTGTGCTTCTGCGTTCAGATTAAAACGAATTCCAAAGGGAAGCTTTGACAGATACCGCTCCAGGGTTCGTCCGATTCCTGCAATGTCCTGCTCCAGGTTCTTCCACAACTCAGGCCAGCTTCCAATCCAGCCGATTGCCTGAGTTACCAGCAGATATCCCGCAAAGTACAGCAGTAATACCACCAGTCCGATAACCAGAACAATGACAAAAGCACTGCCGATCTTGCGCTTCAGTTTCAGTTTTTCTTCAAAAAATCTCACAGGTGGTCCTGCGATGGCTGCAATAATCCATCCCACCACAAAGGGTGCGAAGAACACCAGCACCTTAGGGACCACAAGAACCAGTGCCAGCACCCCCAAAATTGCCAACAGCAGGTTTACCATTGATTTCCCATATCTTTTCATATTAATCCCCATCTATTCTGCCTCTGAAGTTTCCTCCTGTTCGAGCAGCCCATCCAGGATCTCGTAGATTTCTTCTCTTCCCTGCTTGGTTTCCGCTGAGAAGGGAACTACTATCGTATCCGGTTCCACATTCAAAGTGGTCTTGATTAACTTCACCTGCTTCTGAATCTGGCTTCTGTTAATCTTATCCAGCTTGGTTGCAATGATAATGGGATGATACCCGTTTCTGCATACCCAGTCATACATAATACAGTCATTCTCGGAAGGCTTGTGTCTGATGTCAATCAGAAGGAACACAATCTTCAGCTGCTTTGACTTATGCAGATAGTCCTCGATCATCTTGCCCCACTGTGCCTTGACATGCTCGTTTGCATTGGCATAGCCGTAGCCGGGCAGGTCCACGAAGTAGATGGCATCATTGATATTGTAATAGTTGATTGTCTGGGTCTTGCCGGGCTGTGCGGAAGTTCTTGCCAGCGACTTGCGGTTCATCAGTGCATTAATCAGGGAAGACTTTCCGACATTACTCTTACCGGCAAATGCCACCTCAGGATGTGCATTGTCAGGGAGCTTGCTGGTGATGCCGCATACGGTTTCCAGACCTACTTTTTTGATAATCATATCGCTTACCTTTCTTTTATACCAACAAAGTGTGGCCGAATGACCACACTTTGCAAAAAACAAGCTTACTTTTTCTCACCCTTGTGAACCAGTGTGGGCTCACTCTCGCCATCAACAACAGCCTTGGTAATAATACACTCTTCGATGTCCTCATCGGAAGGAATGGTGTACATGGTATCCATCAGGACACCTTCCATAATGGAACGAAGTCCTCTTGCACCGGTCTTTCGCTCAAATGCCTTCTCAGCAACCGCATCTACTGCTGCCTGTTCGAAGGTAAGCTCAACATCATCCATACCGAACAGCTTCTTGTACTGCTTAATCAAAGCATTCTTGGGCTCGGTAAGAATACGAACCAACGCTTCCTTGTCCAGTCCTCTGAGGGAAACATTGATGGGAACTCGTCCTACAAATTCGGGAATCAAACCGAACTTCACCAGATCCTGAGGAGTTACCTCCTGCAGCAGATCGCTGAGCTCGCGGGTAGTCTTCTGAGATACCTCGGTGTTGAAACCGATTGCCTTGCGATCAAGTCTCGCCTCAACAATCTTCTCCAGGCCGTCAAATGCACCGCCGCAGATAAACAGAATATTGGTGGTGTCAATCTGAATCAGTTCCTGATGAGGATGCTTTCTTCCGCCCTGAGGGGGAACACTTGCAACTGTACCCTCTACAATTTTCAGAAGTGCCTGCTGAACGCCCTCACCGGATACATCTCTGGTGATGGAAACATTCTCGCCCTTCTTGGTAATCTTATCGATCTCATCGATATAGACAATACCATACTGTGCACGCTCTACATCATAGTCTGCCGCCTGAATCAGTTTCAGCAAAATATTCTCAACATCCTCACCTACATAACCGGCCTCGGTCAAGGTGGTTGCATCCGCAATTGCGAAGGGAACATTGATAATCTTTGCCAGCGTCTGCGCCAGATAAGTCTTACCGGAACCGGTAGGGCCTACCATGATGATATTACTCTTCTGAAGTTCAACATCGTCCAGATCCTTAGGTGCTGTCACGCGCTTGTAGTGATTGTACACTGCTACGGAAAGTACCTTCTTTGCTTCCTCCTGGCCGACAACATACTCATCCAGGAACTTCTTAATCTGGATGGGCTTTAATAAATTAATCTCGGGATACGCGGTCTCTTCTGCCTCGTCATCCTCCAGTTCCTCCTCCAGAATATCGGAACAAATGTCAATACACTCGTCACAGATATACACACCCGCAGGTCCTGCAATCAGTTTGCGAACCTGACTCTGGGTCTTGTTGCAGAAAGAACATCTAACATCGCTGCCGTTCATTTTCGGTGCCATTATAAATCTCCTAATTACTACTTGTTATCGTGTGAAGCGATTACCATATCAATCAGACCGTATTCCTTCGCTTCCTCAGCGCTCATCCAGTTGTCGCGCTCAGTATCTCTGCAGATAGTCTCGTAATCCTTGCCTGTATTCTCAGCAAGCATCTTGTTTAACTTCTCCTTGGTCTTCAGGATATGTCTTGCAGCGATTTCAATCTCGGTTGCCTGACCCTGAGTACCGCCAAGAGGCTGGTGAATCATAATCTCTGCGTTGGGAAGAGCAAATCTCTTGCCCTTAGCACCGCCGCTCAAAAGGAATGCGCCCATGCTGGCTGCCATACCGATACATACGGTAGAAACATCACACTTGATGTACTGCATGGTATCGTAGATTGCCATACCTGCGGTAATTGCACCGCCGGGGCTGTTGATGTAGAGGTGGATATCCTTTTCAGGATCCTCAGCCTCCAGGAACAGAAGCTGTGCTACAACAATGCTTGCAGAAACATCATTTACTTCCTCTCCCAGGAAAATAATTCTATCCTTCAACAGTCTTGAATAAATATCATAGGATCTTTCACCCTTGCTGGTCTGCTCAATGACATAAGGTACTAAACTCATATTAAAAACCTCCTTGTGCTTTCTTTTCAAACACTTACATTATCTTATCCTACTCGCGCACCTTTTTCAACGAATTTGCGCGGATTTAAGAAAAAATTTAAGGTTGTACCCCGAATTTGTCGGGATACAACCTTTTCTTTTGCTTTTCTTATGGTTTACAACAATTCAGGTAAGAAATCTTACTTCTCAACTGCAGCGGAAACGATAAGCTCAACAGCCTTCTTGATGCAGATATCTTCCATAACCTGCTTCTTGCCGCCTTCGCCAAGGAGCTCCTTAGCCTTCTCAACTTCCATCTGGTACTGAGCAGCCATATCCTGAACTTCTGCATCGAAGTCTTCCTCAGAAGCAACGATGTTCTCAGCAGCTACGATAGCTTCAAGAACAAGTCTGGACTGGATTCTCTTCATAGCCTGAGGCTTAACATCCTCCATAAGAGATTCAACGGTCATACCGGTGAACTGCATGTACTGCTCCATGGAAAGTCCCTGAGACTGAAGTCTCTGAGCGTAATCCTGAACAATCTGTCTCTGCTGGGTCTCAACCATAGCATCGGGAATGTTCATCTCAGCGTTAGCGATAACAGCATCAACTACTGCATCTTCCTTCTGGTTCTTAGCCTGAGCGGTCTTGTTCTCAGCAAGCTTTGCCTTGATCTCAGCCTTGTAATCCTCAAGAGTATCTGCGGTGTCAGAAACCTCGCTTGCGAAGTCGTCATCAAGTGCGGGAAGCTCATTTACCTGAAGCTTCTTAACGGTGCACTTAAATACTGCGGGCTTGCCTGCAAGCTCAGCTGCCTGGTACTCTTCAGGGAAAGTAACGTTAACATCGATTTCCTTGCCGATTTCAGCACCGATCAGTGCCTCTTCGAATCCGGGAATGAATGCGCCGGAGCCGATGGTCAGAGGATAATCCTCGCCCTTGCCGCCTGCAAATGCAACGCCGTCAACAAATCCTTCGAAATCGATGGTAGCGATATCGCCGTTAGCTACAGCTCTGTCGGTAACATCGATGGTTCTTGCGTTCTTCTTCTGCTCTGCCTCAAGTGCAGCTGCAACTTCTTCATCGGTAACCTCAACTTCTACCTTTGCTACCTCAACGCCCTTGTACTGGCCAAGAGTTACGCCGGGCTTCAGAGCAACCTCTGCGGTATAGATGAAAGGCTTGCCTGCCTCAAGCTGAACAACATTGATGCTGGGGCTGGAAACGATTTCCTCCTCACACTCATCATATGCCTTCTCATAGCTTGAAGAAATCAGAGCGTTAGCTGCCTCTTCGTAGAATACTTCCTTGCCGTACATCTTCTCGATTACATTACGAGGAGCCTTACCCTTACGGAAGCCGGGAAGAGAGATGCTGCCCTTCTGCTTGTTGTAAGCAGCCTGGATTGCCTTCTCAAGCTCTTCTGCAGGAACTTCAATGGTCAGCTTAGCCATATTATTGTCCAATTTTTCAACCTGTAAACTCATGTTACATTTTCCTCCTTAAATAGCTGTGTCGCATTTATCTGATCTGTTCCATCTTTGGACACAGTCACAGTCATTTTGGAATTATATCATAAGCGGAAGCCTTTGACAATGTTTTTTCGCGGATTTTTCCAAGAAATACGCGTGTTTTCCTATTACTATAAACTTGACAGTATTTCGTCAATATGGTACATTTACTTTATCACTTTAAAGCGTTTACGCGTCTGCGCGTTTCAGCGTGCAAGTGCGTAAAGCGACACAATTTCATATTCATATGGAGGGAAAACTATATGTCAACCACAGTAGTACTCAGTTCCATCCTTCTTGTGATTTTCTTCGCAGTAATGATCTACGTAGGATTTTACACAAGAAGACATGCTACCGATGTTAACGGTTTCGTTCTCGGTGGTCGTTCCGTAGGTCCCTGGCTTACCGCCTTCGCCTTCGGTACCTCTTACTTCTCCGCTGTAATCTTTGTTGGTTATGCCGGACAGTTTGGATGGCTCTTCGGTCTTGCCGCTACCTGGGCAGGTCTCGGAAACGCCTTCATCGGTTCCCTGCTTGCATGGAACATTTTAGGTAGAAGAACTCGTATCATGACCCAGCACCTTGATGCAAAGACAATGCCTGATTTCTTCGGCAAGAGATTTAACTCAACTCCTCTCAAGGTTGCAGCTTCCATCATCGTATTCATCTTCCTGATTCCTTACACCGCTTCCCTTTACAACGGACTTTCTTCCCTGTTCGGTCTTGTATTTAACATTCCTTACTGGGTTGTAATCGCTGTAATGGCAGTGCTCACCGGTATGTATGTAATCTTCGGCGGTTACATGGCTACCGCAATCAA
>JAZLKR010000027.1:0-33181 GCA_045597705.1 Acetatifactor sp. | reverse complement strand
TATTAGTATAAGCGCAGTCGGATGCATTGTCAAATATTTTTTATAAAATTTTACTCAGTAATTGTGATTTCTTCCTCGGAAGCTTCTGCTGTTTCCTCGATTGCCTCGAAGGTTTCATCCTCAGCGATTTCCTCAATTACTTCCTCTTCCTTGTCGGTGTTGAGCTTTGTGTTGCGGTATCTCTTCATACCTGTACCAACAGGGATGAGCTTACCGATGATTACATTCTCCTTCAGACCGATCAGGTTATCAACCTTACCCTTGATAGCAGCCTCGGTAAGAACCTTTGTGGTCTCCTGGAAGGATGCTGCTGACAGGAAGGAGTTGGTAGCAAGTGCAGCCTTGGTAATACCAAGAAGTACCTGCTTGCCGTCTGCGGGCTGCTTGCCCTCAGCTACCAGTTCTTCGTTCATATCCTCGAAATCAAGGATATCTACGAGAGTACCGGGAAGGAACTCTGTATCTCCGTTGTTCTCGATGCGAATCTTCTTCAGCATCTGACGAACGATAACTTCGATGTGCTTATCAGCGATATCTACACCCTGGAGACGGTAAACTCTCTGAACCTCACGGAGCATGTAATCCTGTACGGCACGGATGCCCTTGATCTTCAACAGATCGTGAGGATTGATGCTACCTTCAGTCAGTTCGTCACCTGCCTCAAGCATCTGACCGTCAATAACCTTGATACGTGATCCGTAAGGAATCAGGTAAGCCTTGGTGTCGCCGGTCTCAGGGTTGGTGATAACAACTTCACGCTTCTTCTTTGTATCTCTGATTTCAGCTCTTCCGCCGAACTCAGCGATGATTGCAAGTCCCTTAGGCTTTCTAGCCTCGAAAAGTTCCTCTACACGGGGAAGACCCTGGGTAATATCATCACCCGCTACACCACCGGTATGGAAGGTTCTCATTGTCAGCTGTGTACCGGGCTCACCGATTGACTGAGCTGCGATAATACCAACTGCTTCACCTACCTGAACAGCTTCACCGGTTGCCATGTTAGCGCCGTAGCACTTAGCACAGATACCAACATGTGAACGACATGTCAGGATGGTACGAATCTTAACCTCTTCGATAGGCTCTCCCTTTTCATTTACGCCGATGCTGAGAATCTTAGCTGCACGGCTGGGAGTAATCATATGATTGTGCTTAACAATCATGTTGCCGTCTTTATCAAAAATATCATTGCAAGAGTATCTTCCGGTAATTCTGTCCTTCAGGCTCTCGATGGTTTCCTTACCATCTACGAATGCCTTAACAACCATACCGGGAATCTCTGCTCTGCCGATTGCACAGTCTGTCTCACGGATGGAAAGCTCCTGTGAAACATCAACCATTCGTCTGGTCAGGTAACCTGAGTCAGCGGTACGAAGAGCGGTATCTGACAGACCCTTACGAGCACCGTGTGCAGACATGAAGTACTCCAGAACGTCAAGACCTTCACGGAAGTTTGACTTAATGGGCAATTCGATTGTCTTACCGGTTGTATCTGCCATCAAACCACGCATGCCGGCCAGCTGCTTAATCTGCTGGTTAGATCCTCGAGCACCGGAGTCAGCCATCATGTAGATGTTGTTGTACTTATCGAGACCGGAAAGCAGAACCTCTGTCAGCTCCTTATCGGTTTCGTTCCAGGTTTCAACTACTGCACGATAACGCTCTTCCTCGGTGATCAGACCACGACGGAAGTTTGCGGAAATCTTATCAACGGTTGCCTGTGCTGCAGCCAGCATTTCGGGCTTCTTAGCAGGCACGGTCATATCGGAAATTGATACGGTCATAGCAGCTCTTGTAGAGTACTTGTAACCGATAGCCTTAACATCATCCAGAACCTCAGCGGTCTTAGATGCGCCGTGGGTATTGATTACCTTCTCAAGAATCTGCTTCAGTCCCTTCTTACCTACATGGAAGTCAACTTCCAGCTTCAGGTAATTCTCGGGGTTGGTTCTGTCTACAAATCCAAGGTCCTGAGGAAGAATCTCATTGAAGATGAAACGTCCCAGTGTAGACTCAACGGTACCGGTTACAACCTCACCGTTCTCATCTGTCTTGGAAACACGAACCTTAATTCTGGAATGAAGGGTACAAGCCTTATTCTCATAAGCAAGGATTGCTTCGTTTACGCTCTTGAAGAACTTGCCTTCGCCAACTGCTCCGGGTCTCTCCTGAGTCAGATAGTAGATACCGAGTACCATATCCTGTGAAGGAACAGCTACGGGGCCACCGTCTGAAGGCTTCAGAAGGTTGTTGGGAGAAAGAAGGAGGAATCTGCACTCTGACTGTGCTTCCACAGAAAGAGGAAGATGTACTGCCATCTGGTCTCCATCGAAGTCTGCGTTGAACGCGGTACATACAAGGGGATGAAGCTTAATAGCCTTACCTTCTACAAGGATAGGCTCGAATGCCTGAATACCAAGTCTGTGCAGTGTCGGTGCACGGTTCAGCATTACGGGATGTTCTTTGATAACATCTTCCAATACATCCCAAACCTGAGTGTCCATCTTGTCTACCATCTTCTTGGCAGCCTTGATGTTCTGGCAGATCTGCTTAGCTACCAGCTCCTTCATAACGAAGGGCTTGAACAGCTCGATTGCCATTTCCTTAGGAAGACCACACTGATAAATCTTTAGTTCGGGTCCTACTACGATAACGGAACGTCCGGAATAGTCTACACGCTTACCCAACAGGTTCTGACGGAAACGACCGCCCTTACCTTTCAGCATGTCTGACAGAGACTTCAGTGCTCTGTTGCCGGGGCCGGTAACAGGACGTCCTCTTCTGCCATTATCAATCAGAGCATCAACAGCTTCCTGGAGCATTCTCTTCTCGTTGCGAACGATGATGTCGGGAGCGCCCAGCTCAAGCAGTCTCTTCAGACGGTTGTTTCTGTTGATGATTCTTCTGTAAAGGTCATTTAAGTCGGAGGTTGCGAAACGTCCGCCGTCCAGCTGTACCATAGGACGAATATCGGGAGGAATAACGGGAATGACATCCATTACCATCCACTCAGGCTTGTTGCCTGACTCACGGAAAGCTTCTACTACTTCCAGTCTCTTGATGATACGAGCACGCTTCTGACCAGAAGCCTCTTTCAGGCCGGTCTTCAGCTCAACTGCCTCGGTCTCAAGATCGATTGCTGCGAGCAGCTCTTTGATTGCCTCAGCACCCATTCCTACACGGAACTTGTTGCCGTAGGTTTCTCTTGCATCCTGGTATTCCTTCTCGGAAAGGATCTGCTTGTAATCGAGGTTGGTCTCGCCTGCATCCAGTACAATGTAAGATGCGAAGTAGAGAACCTTCTCAAGTACTCTGGGGGATAAATCCAGAATCAGACCCATACGGCTGGGGATACCCTTGAAGTACCAGATATGAGATACGGGAGCTGCGAGCTCGATGTGACCCATACGCTCTCTACGAACGCTGGCCTTGGTAACCTCAACGCCACATCTGTCACAGACAACACCCTTATATCTGATCTTCTTATATTTACCACAATGACATTCCCAGTCTTTGCTGGGTCCGAAAATCTTCTCACAGAACAGACCGTCTCTCTCGGGCTTTAAGGTTCTGTAGTTGATGGTCTCGGGCTTTAAAACCTCGCCGTGAGACCATGTACGAATCTTTTCGGGTGAAGCCAGACCAATTTTGATGGCTTCAAATGTCATAGGTTGATAGGTTGTTTCATTTTTTACTTCTGACATGAATGATACTCCCTTCCACTATTCTAGGAACTTTTTCTTAGAACTCCTCGTCTCCACCGAAATCATCGGCTTCCTCGTCAAAATCTTCTTCAAAGTCGACATCGGCATCTACCAACTCACCGCTGGTCTCATCGAACTCCTGAGCCTGATAGCCCATCTGTCCAAGCGCGCCGTTGTCATATTCTTCACCGTACTTACGGTCCCCTTCCATCTCATAACGGTAATCGGTATCGCCGTAATCAATGGTCTCCATGATTTCAACTTCGGACTGATCCTCACGAAGAACTCTAACATCCAGGCCAAGTGCCTGCAGCTCTTTCAAAAGAACCTTGAAGGATTCAGGAATGCCGGGTTCAGGGATGTTGTCTCCCTTGATAATTGCCTCGTAGGTCTTTACACGTCCTACAACATCATCGGACTTCACAGTCAGGATTTCCTGCAGTGTGTAAGATGCGCCGTAAGCCTCGAGAGCCCAAACCTCCATCTCACCGAAACGCTGTCCACCGAACTGTGCCTTACCGCCGAGAGGCTGCTGGGTAACCAGTGAGTAAGGGCCGGTAGAACGAGCATGGATCTTATCGTCTACCAGGTGGTGCAGTTTCAGGTAATGCATGTGGCCGATGGTTACAGGGCTGTCGAAGTACTCACCTGTTCTACCATCACGCAGGCGAACCTTACCATCTCTTGAGATGGGAACGCCCTTCCACAGCTTTCTGTGGTCTCTGTTATCGGAAAGGTACTGCATAACCTCAGGAAGCAGTTCCTCCTTGTACTTGCTTTCGAACTCGTCCCACTCCATGTTTACATAATCGTTAGCCAGGTCGAGAGTGTCCATGATGTCGTTCTCGTTTGCGCCGTCGAATACGGGAGTAGCTACATTAAAGCCAAGTGCCTTAGCAGCAAGAGAAAGGTGAATCTCAAGGACCTGACCGATATTCATACGGGAAGGTACGCCCAGAGGATTCAGAACGATGTCCAGAGGACGGCCGTTAGGCAGGTAAGGCATATCCTCAACGGGAAGTACGCGGGAAACGACACCCTTGTTACCGTGACGACCAGCCATCTTATCGCCGACTGAAATCTTTCTCTTCTGTGCAATATAAATACGAACAGCCATGTTTACGCCGGGAGACAGCTCGTCGCTGTTCTCTCTTGTAAATACCTTGGCATCTACAACAATACCATACTCACCGTGAGGAACCTTCAGGGAAGTATCACGTACTTCACGTGCCTTCTCACCGAAGATTGCACGAAGCAGTCTCTCTTCAGCGGTAAGCTCGGTCTCTCCCTTAGGAGTAACCTTACCAACAAGGATATCACCGGCACGAACCTCAGCACCGATACGGATAATACCTCTGTCATCCAGATCCTTCAGAGCGTCGTCGCCGACACCGGGAACATCACGGGTGATTTCTTCGGGTCCGAGTTTGGTGTCACGAGCCTCTGCCTCATATTCCTCGATATGAACAGAAGTATATACATCCTCCTGAACAAGTCTCTCGGAAAGGAGAACCGCATCCTCGTAGTTGTAACCTTCCCATGTCATGAAGCCGATCAGAGGATTCTTACCAAGACCAAGCTCACCCATAGCAGTGGAAGGACCGTCTGCGATAACCTGGCCTGCAGCAACATGGTTGCCCTTGAATACGATAGGCTTCTGGTTATAGCAGTTTGACTGGTTGCTTCGAGAGAACTTGGTGAGACGATACTCCTCATGCTCTCCGTCATCATAAGTCATTCTAATCAAATTAGAAGAAACATAATCAATTGTACCTGCCTTCTTGGCAACTACGCAGACACCTGAGTCAACAGCTGCCTTAGGCTCCATACCGGTACCTACAACAGGTGCTTCGGTAGTAAGAAGGGGAACTGCCTGACGCTGCATGTTTGATCCCATCAGCGCACGGTTCGCATCGTCGTTCTGCAGGAAAGGAATCAGTGCAGTCGCAACGGAGAATACCATTCTGGGGGATACATCCATGTAGTCAAACATGGTACGAGGATACTCGGAAGTCTCTTCACGATAACGACCGGATACCACATTACGAACGAAGTGACCCTCTGCATCCAGAGCTTCACTCGCCTGCGCTACATGGTAATTGTCTTCCTCGTCAGCGGTCATATATACAACCTCGTCGGTTACGACAGGGTTCATCTTATCAGTCTTGTCGATCTTTCTGTAAGGAGCCTCAACGAAACCATACTCGTTGATACGAGCAAAGCTTGCCAGTGAGTTGATCAGACCGATGTTAGGACCTTCGGGAGTCTCAATAGGACACATTCTGCCGTAGTGAGAATAGTGTACATCTCGAACCTCGAATCCGGCACGGTCTCTTGACAGACCACCGGGTCCCAATGCAGACAGACGTCTCTTATGAGTCAGCTCACCAAGAGGGTTGTTCTGATCCATGAACTGTGACAGCTGTGAAGATCCGAAGAACTCCTTAACTGCAGCGGTTACAGGCTTGATGTTGATCAGAGACTGAGGTGATACATCGTCTGTGTCATGAGTAGTCATACGCTCACGAACCACTCTCTCCATTCTGGAAAGACCGATACGGTACTGGTTCTGAAGCAGCTCACCAACGGCACGGATACGTCTGTTGCCCAGATGGTCGATATCGTCGTCGTTGCCGATGCCATACTCAAGATGCATGTTATAGTTAATGGAAGCAATGATGTCTTCCTTGGTAATGTGCTTGGGAACAAGCTCATGCGCGTTCTTCTTCAGAGCGTCTGCAAGAGCCTCGGGATCCTCACCGAACTCCTCGAGAATCTGTGCAAGTACAGGATAGTAAACCAGCTCACGGATACCGAAATCCTTAGGATCGCAATCAACATAGTTGGTCAGGTCAACCATCATGTTGGAAAGAACCTTAACATTTCTCTCCTCAGTCTGAATGTAAACGAAAGGAACAGCAGCATTCTGGATAACATCAGCCAGTTCACGGCTAACCTTCTCACCTGCGCTTGCGATTACTTCACCGGTCAGAGGGCTTACAACGTCAGCAGCCAGAATCTGATTCTTGATTCTGTTCTTCAGAGCAAGCTTCTTATTAAATTTATAACGTCCTACCTTCGCAAGATCATATCTTCTGGGATCGAAGAACATAGCGTTGATCAAGCTTTCTGCACTTTCTACGCTGAGAGGCTCGCCGGGACGAATCTTCTTGTAGAGCTCGAGCAGACCTTCCTGGTAGTTCTCGGAAGTATCCTTGGTAAAGGAAGCCTCAATCTTAGGCTCATCACCGAACACCTCACGAATCTCATCGTTGGTGCCGATACCAAGTGCACGAATCAGTACAGTAACAGGAACTTTACGGGTTCTGTCGACACGTACATAAAATACATCATTGGAATCAGTCTCGTACTCCAACCATGCACCACGGTTGGGTATTACGGTACAAGAGAACAATCTCTTACCAATTCTGTCATGATCAATTGCATAATAGATGCCGGGAGAACGAACCAGCTGGCTTACGATTACACGCTCAGCACCGTTAATTACAAAGGTACCGGTTGCGGTCATCAGAGGAAGGTCGCCCATAAAAATCTTATGTTCGCTGATCTCTTCCTTCTCCTTATTGTACAGACGAACTGTAACAGTTAAAGGAGCAGCATAGGTTGCATCTCTTTCCTTGCATTCTTCAATAGAATATTTCACATCGTCCCTGCACAACTCAAAGTCTACAAATTCCAGACTTAAAGATCCGCTGTAATCAGCAATCGGAGAGATATCATCAAAAACCTCTTTCAATCCCTCGTCAAGGAACCACTGATAGGAGTCCTTCTGAACTTCAATCAGGTTGGGCATTTCCAGGACCTCTTTCTGTCTTGCATAACTCATACGCATAACCCTAGAACCGGCTACCGGACGTATTCTGTTTTTTTCCATCGACATTTCACCCCGTTCTTCTAGATTTGATACATACCAAATAAACATACGAAAATCACATTCTCGCAGGCATAAAAAGGCATGATTCAACACAATAGTGCATCGTATATAATATCACAGTAATTTCAAGTGGTCAAGCAGTATTTTCCCGATTTTGGAAAAAGATTTTTGAAATAGAAAAGTCAGATAAATGATAAAAGATGATAAATAGAATGATACAAGCAAAAGAACGGCTCCCTGTTAAAACAGGGAACCGCTTTTATCTTTGGTAAATCAAGCTGATTGGAAAAATTACTTAAGAGTAACCTTTGCGCCAACCTCTTCGAGCTTCTTCTTGATGTCCTCAGCCTCTTCCTTAGAAGCGCCTTCCTTAACAACCTTAGGAGCGCCGTCAACAACGTCCTTAGCTTCCTTCAGGCCAAGACCGGTTACTTCACGAACAACCTTGATAACCTTAACCTTTTCTGCACCAACCTCGGTCAACTCAACGTCGAACTCGGTCTTCTCCTCAACTTCTGCTGCGGGGCCAGCTGCTGCTACAACAACGCCTGCTGCTGCAGATACGCCAAACTCCTCTTCACATGCCTTTACGAGATCATTTAACTCGAGAACGGTCATACCTTTAATAGCTTCGATAATTTCCTGAGCTGTCATTTTAATTTTCCTCCATTTTAATCTGATAATTTGTTAATAGTGTTGCCGAACAATTTCGGCGGTTCAATAGTTTGCAATCGAAATCGTGAGCGGACAATTAAGCCTGCTTCTCAGCGATCTGATTAATAACGCGAGCGAAGTTCGCGATAGGGCTCTGCATGCTGCCGAGCAACTTGGAAATGAGTACTTCTCTTGAAGGGATGCTTGCGATTGCTTCCATTCCCTTAGCGTCGTAAACAGTTCCTTCTACAACGCCACCCTTAATCTCAAGTTCCTTTGCCTTCTTAGCGAACTCAGCAAGAACTCTTGCAGGAGCAGTTGCATCAGTTGTAGAGATAGCTACTGCACTGGGTCCCTCAAGGTAAGGTGCAAGTGCCTCGAACTCTGTGCCCTTGAATGCACGAGTCATGAAGGTGTTCTTGTAAACCTTGTAGGTAACGCCTGCTTCACGAAGCTGCTTACGAAGCTCTGTGTCCTGCTCAACAGAAAGTCCACGGTAATCAACCAGAACAACTGACTGAGCGCCAACGATCTTAGCAGAAATCTCTTCTACGATGGGCTGTTTTAATTCAACCTTTGCCATTTCTTTACCTCCTTATAGAATTGTGTTGGGGATTACCCCAGCCGAAAGGAGCTTTATAAAAGAAAAGCCTCCCTGAAGCCAGGAAGGTTATTAGTCTATGCTAAAACTCTTTCCTCGGCAGGCGTTTTCTTGCTTACCCCGTACCCTTACGATAACCCGCAAATATGCTTGCATATTTGCAAGCCTTGCTCGCAAGGCTTTAGGACCTGCTGTCTTCGGCTTGGTTCTTATAAACCTCGAATAGAATAACACACGCTTCCGTGTGTGTCAACCTGTTTTTTGCAAAATTTTTCAGAAAAGAAAATCGGCCGGCAAAACTGCCGGCCGTTATCTTACTGATTATTTCGCTCTTTGCAAAACTTAGAACTTAGCGACAGATACCTTTACGCCAGGTCCCATGGTGCTGCTCAGAGTGATGCTTCTGAGGTACTGACCCTTCAGTGCGCTGGGCTTAGCCTTAACGATAGCTGCCATAAGTGCATCGAAGTTCTCCTGAAGAGCTTCCTCGGTGAAGGATGCCTTACCAACGGGAACATGTACGATGTTGGTCTTGTCAAGTCTGTACTCAATCTTACCAGCCTTGATATCGTTAACTGCCTTGGTAACGTCCATAGTAACGGTACCAGCCTTAGGGTTGGGCATCAGACCCTTAGGTCCGAGAACCTTACCGAGACGTCCTACAACACCCATCATATCAGGAGTTGCTACTACAACGTCGAAGTCAAGCCATCCATCATTCTGGATCTTAGGGATCAGCTCGTCGCCGCCAACGTAATCTGCGCCAGCTGCCTCTGCTTCCTTAACCTTGTCACCCTTTGCGAATACGAGAACCTTAACAGTCTTACCGGTTCCGTTAGGCAGTACAACTGCACCACGGATCTGCTGCTCTGCGTGACGTCCGTCACAACCGGTTCTGGTGTGTACTTCGATGGTCTCATCGAACTTTGCTGATGCTGTCTTCTTAGCCAGAGCGATTGCCTCTGCGGGCTCATAGAAAGTTGCGCGATCTACAAGCTTAGCAACCTCGGCATATTTCTTACCATGTTTCATTCTTTTACCTCCTAGGTTCCAACGACAACTTATTTAGTTGTCTCCCAATTTGTGTAGTATTCAGATTGGCTTTCTACCCGATGAATGATCTGGTTTCTCAAACACCGGCGGCCTCTCTTCTTATTATAAGTTACTCTACTACAGTAATTCCCATACTGCGTGCGGTACCTGCCATCATGCTCATAGCAGCTTCTACGCTTGCCGCATTCAGGTCGGGCATCTTAAGCTCAGCGATCTCGCGAAGCTTATCCTTAGAAATGGTAGCAACCTTAGTCTTGTTAGGAACACCTGAACCGGACTTGATGTTGCAAGCCTTCTTAAGGAGAACTGCTGCAGGGGGAGTCTTTGTGATGAAGCTAAAAGATCTGTCTGCATATACAGTAATAACAACAGGGATGATAACATCACCCTTATCTGCTGTTCTGGCGTTGAACTGCTTTGTGAATTCAACGATGTTTACGCCATGCTGACCCAGTGCAGGACCAACAGGGGGAGCCGGTGTTGCTTTGCCGGCAGGGATCTGCAATTTGGTCTAACCAGTTACTTTTTTTGCCATTTTGGCACCTCCTATAATGTGGTATACCGTTACCGCGCTTGCGCGCTTCCATCTAACGGCTATTCGGCGCAGGATCTGGATGCGATGCATCTTCCTGCTCCCACTTTGTTGCCGGGGCGGAATGCCCCAATATATTTACCGGCGAACCGGGAAATATCATTTTGAATTAGAGCTTTCTTACTTCTGCAAAGCTGATCTCTACAGGAGTCTCTCTGCCAAACAGTTCTACATTAATAGTAGCTGTCTGCTTGCCGTAGTCAAGCTTCTGAACAACACCAACAGTGTCCTTCCAAACGCCTGCCACAACAGTGATGCTGTCTCCCTCAACGAAGTCGATAGAGACATTGTCTGACTTGATACCCAGGGGCTTCATCTCAGCTTCTGTCAGGGGAACGGGCTTACTTCCCGGTCCTACGAAGCCTGTAACACCACGGGTGTTACGAACAACATACCAGGTATCATCATTCATCTCCATATTAAGAAGAACATATCCGGGGAACATCTTTCTCTGAACGGTTTTCTTCACACCGTTCTTGATCTCCACAACATCCTCAAGTGGAACTCTTACTTCAAGAATCTGCTCAGCAAGATTCTTGTTGTTCTCGATTGTCTTCTCAATATTGGCTTTGACTTTGTTTTCATATCCGGAATAGGTATGAACTACATACCATTTTGCCTCTGCCATATACAATCACCCTCGCTTAAATTGATGTTAAGAAGTTAACAGCGTTCTTTGCTGCGAAATCCAAAATTGCAATGATAATACCTACAACGATGGATACTGCAACTACAGCAACGGACTGTCTCAGGGTCTTGTCACGGTCAGGCCAGATTACCTTTTTGAACTCAGCCTTAACCCCACTGAAAAAACCGGGGCCCTTCTGCTTTTCTGCGGAATCTCCCATTTTTTTCCTCCAAAAAATGTGTCCTTATATCATAAGGAGCGGATGATTACTTGGTTTCCTTGTGCGTTGTATGTGTCTTGCAGAATCTACAATACTTCTTGGTTTCCATTCTATCAGGATGAGTCTTCTTATCCTTGGTAGTATTGTAGTTACGCTGTTTGCACTCGGTGCAAGCTAATGTAATTTTTGTACGCATATCGCTACCTCCACTCGTTTTTTAAGCATAAAAAAAAGACCTAAAATCTTATCTCGCTTGAATACTATATCATAGCGATTCCTAATCGTCAACAATTATTTCTTGAAAAAATAAGAATTGTCCGATAGGCCTTCCAATGCTTTCAGGTCTGTTTTTTATTTAGTTGTTATTCATCTGCCGGAAGAATTATTTCTTCTTCTTTGCCTTGTACTTATCAAGCTGTGCCAGGTCATCCATCAGTTCTTCCACCTTGTCACGGCCGGGCTGGTTCAGCTTCAGATAATACTGCATCACACGATTCTCAAGAAGCTGTGCGCCGAGAGAAGCATCCTTGTCCAGGGGAGAGAAATCAACGGGGTTCAAATTAAGCTTGTCACAAATTCTGATGACTGTGCCGTAAGCCATGCCGTCAATACCTCTTTCCAGTGCGGTAACAAGTGTGCTGTAAGGGATGTTCATCTCAATCGCGAACTGTCTTACGCTGCGATTCTGTCTGAGAATTTCCTTTTTCAGAATTTCTGCCTTCGTCATACTCCGTACCCTCCACAATTATGTAGTAATCACTCATAAAATCAACCTATTACATCTTTTTATATTTTTCAATAGGGAAAATCAAAAGTTTATAAATGTTTAATAAGTTGCGAAAATATTGACCAATTTGAGTCTATCTATGATTAATCGTTTATCATAATTTGGCTAACCGTTAATAGCCAAACCCTTTATCGACCGAGAAACGCATCGATTCCGTTGGCAATTCCCATGGCAATTTTGTTCTGATAATCATCGCTGGCCATCAGCAGATCCTCTTCCCTGTTTGTCATGTAGCCCATCTCCACAATGGTGACCGGTACCTGACACCAGTTAATGCCGCTCATGGTGTCCGTCTCCCAGACCTTTCGCTTCTTGCAGCCGGTGGCATCTCCCAGTGCATCCAGCACCTTCTGGGAAAGTGATTTGCTGTCTGCTGCCAGGGAGGCATTATAGGGATTGGACGCCGTCTGGCAAATCGTGGTTGCTCCATGCACCGAGGTATCCTCCGCACCGTCCGCGTGAATTCGGATAAATGCATTGGCATGGGCATCGTTGGCCACTGCCGCTCTCTCACTGTTGCTGATATTGACATCGTGGCTGGTTCTGGTCATCACCACGCTGTAGCCTCTGTTGATCAGCTCCGTCTGCAGCTTCTCCGCCACGGCAAGGGTGAGCTGGTACTCCGCCAGACCGCTGGCTGCGCCACGGGTTCCCGAAGTTACCTTTGCCTTCGTCTCGGTTGCTCCCGGTCCTACCGGTTCCTTCTCATTGTTGCCCTTAGCCTGATGTCCGGCATCGATGGCAATGACATATCCATTGGGAGCTGCCGGTGTCTGGATTGCCACGGGTGTGGGTGCAGGCGTAGGCTCAGGAGTGGATGCGGGTGTAGGTTCAGGTGTGAGTGTGGGCGTAGGTTCGGGTGTGAGTGTGGGCGTAGGTTCAGGTGTGGGAGTGGGCGTAGGTTCAGGTGTCGCCTCCGGCGTTGCTTCCGGGGTGGGTTCCGGTGTTGCTTCCGCGCTGCTTTCCTCAGTCTCCTCGCTCATCTGTTCCATGGGAATCGCCTCCAAATAGCCCACGGAAGGCGCTGTTTCCTCCGCGCCGCAGCCGGCCAGCATCGCAGCCGCAAGCATTGCCGTAAGCAGCACGGGAAATGTCTTTCTTCTATTATAATGGTTCCTTGTCTGTTTCATCATATCTGTCTTAGGTCCAATAAGGCTTCTGGTCCTTGTGGGTATAGCCGCGCAGCTTAATCTGATAGCTCTGCAGCAGACTGCCGTACTGTTCCTTTGCCTTCTCCTTTAATTTTCCCTCGCTGCAAAGTTCCTCGAACTTCTTCTCCAGTTCCTTCAGATTCTCCTGGGCAGCATCCTTATAATTATTGGACATATTCATATTGATTCTCGCCATGATAATGTCCAGTTCTCTTTCTCCTGCAGATTTAAACCAACCCATACCGTCACCGTTCCTTTCTATTGTTCACAAATGCCCCCGGAGAATTCCCCGAGGGCTTTTATTTTTCAATTAGTCCTGCGCGTGCAGCTTTCTTTTGATCTCGTACATCTCGTCATCCGCCTGCTTGATGTAGTCCTGCAGATTTCTGTTGGAGGTGTAATCTGTAATCACATATCCGACACTGAGGCTCAGTGTATAGGGCAGACCTCTGTGAATCACTTCCTCTGCCACATGGTTTTGCAGATTCTTCTTTATCTGCTCCGCCTCTTCCACACTTCCGGAGGATGTAATCATCAGGAATTCATCTCCGCCGTAGCGAATTCCGATCCAGTCATTCATCAGGCTGTTCTTAATGGCGTTCGCCGTAATCTGAATAGCCAGATCGCCGTGGAGATGACCGTGCCTGTCATTGATTTTCTTCATATAATTAATGTCCACAAAGAACAGCATCATATTCTGCTTCATGGAGCGGCTCTTCAAGAACATGGGAACCGCAAGATTTTCGTAGCCGAAGCGGTTGTAGAGTCCAGTCATGGCATCCTTATTATAGAGAGCGGTCAGGTTCTTGTTCAGGGTGTCCAGACGCATGTTGACGCGAAGGTCCCGTAACGCCTGCTGGATGCGGTCTGCATAACCGGCAACCATATCGTTCTGAATCAGCAGCGGGCGGTCTGCAAGTACCAGATAACCGATATTGTACTGATTCACATGCAGCGGTTTGAAAATGAAAACATGGTTTGCTCCCGCTCCGTCATAGCCGGGGATCAGCTGATGCTTATCTACCTTGGCCTGTTCCAGGATTTTTCCGCCTGTCATGGCAACCAGAACATCCGATGTCTCGCCATAGCCCACATGATGCAGGCCTGTCTCATCCTTCAGCAGATCGGTAAAATAGGAACGCTCCACCATCAGATAAAAGTTCTCGCCCTCAAACAGATGGTTGTTCAGATAGTGGCGGCTCAGATTCTTTACAAGTGCCTCATAATCGGTAGACTTGTCAATATTGTTTTCAATCTCCTGCTCCATCATATTCAGCAGTCCGCCTCTGAGGGAATCCGCATAGGCTAACTGACAGAAATCATTTCGCAGCTTCTTATGGTCTTCCTCACCTTCGCAGCCGCAGCTCTCACAGACAGCCAGTCTGGAAGGAATCATTATTTTTCGGGGTTCGTTTGTCACGCCCATCTGCTCCAGCAGCAAACCTGTTGCCTTTTCGCCTATCTGAGAGTAATCCTGTTTCACCGAGGTGATGGCAGGATAGAAAATCTTTCCGCGCTCTATGTAGTCAAAACCGGTGACAATGATATCCTCAGGCACCTTAAAGCCACGGACTGACAATTCCGTTGTGCAGGCCAGCGCAGTGTAATCGTTGGCACAGATGACTGCATCCGGCATGCCGTTTTGCCTGCTCATCATTTCGATTACCGAAGTAATAACCTTCTGATAGCCCCAGTCTGCGTAGTAGATATCATCATCCGCAATAGTATATCCGTATCTGCCAAGCACTTCTCTGCTGATGCGCAGTCTGTCCACGGAGTCCGGATGATCCACAGTGCCGCCGATATAAGCAACCCTCTTTACGCCATGCTTCTCTACCAGATGCTCCACCAGCTCATACATGCCGCTCTTATTGTCAATTTCCGCGTAGGAAGCGCCGTCAATCTCCATACCAATGCTGACAATCGGCACATGCTTTTCATTTGCCATCTCACAGATTTCTTTGGCAGAATTGACATCATTCAGCATGTTGGAGAGCACGATTGCCCCGTCGAAGTCACCGATATCCGCCAGGCGGTAAATATTCAGTTCGCCGCGGTTTATCTCTTCATAATTACTGTAGGCAGCAAAGCTTAAAAATACAAACAAATCAGCTTCCACATTCTGAATGCGGTTATTGATTCCCTGCAGCAGGCTTGTCACGCTGTCATGGCTGAATCCGTTGGCATAAATTGCAATCTTTTTCTTCATACAGTCACCCGATATCATTGAGTCAAACAACTGGGAACAACTAAATCAGACTTACGCAAACCATCTGATCAGATAATTGTAAAGGCCGCTTCTGATGGCATTGGAATCATGATCTGCTTCCGGCACCTCAAACCAGATGTGCTTTACGCCGTTTGCCGTCAGAATCCTGTGATAGGATTCGGGGAACTTACCCACCACGCTGTCCTTTGTACCGGCGCATACCATCACGAATTTCGGCATGTAATCCTTTTGTCTGATGACAAATTCCTTTTCCTGCATCTGACCGGGATGTTCCATTGCCCAATCCTTGCCGGGAGTTACGCCGGGTGCAGGTGCAACCGCGCAGAAGCAGTCGAACAGATCGCTTCTGGTGGTTCCGATAAATAAGGTCTCTCTTCCTCCCATGGAGAAGCCAATCAGGCCTCTGTTTTTTCTGTCTGTCAGCACGGAAAAGTTTGCTTCCACATAGGGAATCAGATCTGCTGCCAGATCATTGACGAAGTAGTCATAGGGAGCAGTCTGCTCCAAGGTAAAGCCGGGCTTCAGGTCGGGATTGCCGGTGGCATACATATTGGGGAATACCAACAGCACTTCCCCGATGGTTCCCTCTGCAGCCAGGTTACCCACGATTTCTTTGATATGATTATTCTCATCGCCCAGCATACTGTTTTCGTCTCCGAAGATACCGTGGAGGAAATACAGTACAGGGTACTTTTTATTCTTATCGTAATTGGGAGGGAGCAGAATGTTGGCTCCTCTCTCACAGCCGCAGGCAGTAGAGTGGTAGGTAATGTGTATCACCTCACCGTAAGCCACACCATCCTGCATGGCAGCAAGCTTCGTGGGACAGATGGTCTCCGTCACACACTCCATATCTATCACAGCGGAGCGCTCTGCATCATTCTGCAGTACCGCTGTGTCCTGTAAAAGTTCTCCGCTCATCAGCAGTTCTCCTTTATTGTTCAATCAGTTTCCGCCTTCGGAATCCATTACATTAATTATATAATAATTCCTCAGCAAATGCCACATAATCCACGCAAGTATTGCAGTTTGGCGCGTAATCAATGAGCAGTTTTTTCTTCTCCTGCGCTTCCTTTGTCTTCACACACTCGCGGATTGCAGTATTGAACAGCTTTGTGCCCATCTGTTCTGCGCAGGAAGCTATTTCCTCACGGGTATTGCGCTCCAGATTGGAACGTCCGGAGTACTTTACCAGCAGCAGGCCTGCTGTTTCCAGGTTACGGTTCTGTCTGCGTTTTACTGCCTTGATGGTATCGTTCAGCTGATTGATACCCTGCATCGCGTAGGAATCAGCAGTAACGGGAATGATGACCTTGTCCGCCGCAATCAGGCAGTTGTAAAGAATCACATTCAGGGAAGGTGCCGTGTCGATTACAATATACTCGTAGCCGTCCAGCATATCCACTGCATCCTTCAGGCGATAGAAGCCCTCCACGTCTCCGTCCAGCAGCTTCTCAGCCTTGGAAAGCAAAGGATCGCTGGCCACGATATCACCGTTTGCGGTGTGCTGAATTGCCTCGTCCAGAGGAAGCTTCTCCTCGTCAATAATAACATCGTAAAGGGTTGCCACATTTTCCACCTGCGCCTCATAGGTGCTGGTGCTGTTGCCCTGAGGGTCCGCATCAATCAAAAGTGTCTTGCCCTTCTTATTTAAAATGCCTGCCAGATTGGTTGCGGTGGTTGTTTTTCCGATGCCGCCCTTCTGATTTGCTACTACAAAAACGATCATATGTCCCTCCTAAAATGCAATGCTGCCGTTTACTTCTTTATTGATAACATAGAAAACCTTGCCTTCTTCGGGCTTGATGTAAATATCTACGGTAGAGATTTCCTCATCCTTCATGCCCTTCTCCAGTGCATCGGTGCGAACCTGCTGCAAAATGTGCTCCTCGCTTCGCTCTCTGCCCTGAAACTGAATTGCAACGCGCTTCTTTGCGGTCGCAAATCCGCCAACCTTTTCCATTGCTCTGTCCATACTTGTCTTTCTTGCCATAACTGTTACGCCTTTCTTTTGTGTCTCAAGAATTCGATTGAGTATAACATATTTTGGGCAAAAAGAAAAGGCATGGGTAACCATTACTCCCATGCCCAAAGTCTTCGTTGAAGACCTGGTCTTCAACGAAGGCCTAGTTTTTGACAGACCGAATTGGTTCCGAGGAACCATATAAAATTTGATCTCACCTATTTTCTTACATTGAACCATAACTGATAACGCAATAACGAAACAACCGAGAACCGTTCACCATAAACCTTAACTCTGAACGAATCATTCGCCAATAATAGGAAAAATGGTCTGTCCGGAAAAATGGGCGGTGCAGTTTCCCGCACCGCTTCTATCTTAGAGCTCTACTTCGAACTCTACCGTCTGGTTGTACTTGTCCAGCGCAATCTGCAGTGCAGTTATCTTGTTGCTGAACTTTTCGTACTCAGCCTTAATCATCTCGATATCATAGTTCGCATACTGATATTCGGGATTGGTTTTCTTCAGGCTGTAGGAGCTGACGCCCACACGGGTTTTCCGGTCTTCCTTTCTCAGTCTGTCAAGGAAGTACACTCTCTTGTTCAGCTGAGCAAGCTTTACCAGCACCATATCGATGGTCAGGATTTCTCCGTCTGCCTCGATGGTATTCTGGACATTGGAGAGATTGATGGCGTGCTTGATTTTCAGCACCTTCTCATCAATTTCCGCAATGGTCTCCGCAACCTTTGCGTAATCGTAATCGGGGATGACGGGCTCCTCATCCAGTGCAGCCACATAGAATGCACCTTCCGCTTCCTTTCTGTTCCAGAAGCTCTTGTCATTTTCCAGCTTCTTTAACATCTTATTCGCAATTGCACTTGTCATTTTCATATCCGATACCTGTCCTTTCCTAAAACAGTTTTGTGTTTCATCTCTTGTCTGAAACAAGAATAGCACTCTTTTTTGCAAAAGAAAAGAAACCGCTGGTTCCATCGCGGTTTCTTTGATTCTTACATAATAACGCGGTTCTTGCCCGTCTGCTTACCTTCGTAGAGATGTTCATCAGCCTTGGCCAACATAATGTCCTTGGTGACTCCCTGATAATAAGAACAACCTCCGATGGTGATGGTCACGCTGATCTTTGCACCTTCATGCATGATATATTCTTTCTCAATTGCCTCACGGCATCGCTCTGCGATCTTTTTACCCACCGCACGCTTACCGTCGATTAACAGCAGGATTTCCTCGCCGCCCCAACGGAAGACACAGTCCTCAGCTCGGGTATTTGCCTTGATGGTGTTGGCCACCATCTTCAGGATTTCGTCGCCGAACTCATGGCCATAGGTATCATTGATATGTTTGAAATTGTCCAGATCGCACATCAGAACGCTGAAGTCCAAACGCTCTGCCTTTGCTCTCTTAAGGTACATATCAAAATAAGTATCCAGCGTTCTTCTGTTCAGAAGCTTTGTCAGGTTATCACAGTTCGCGCTGTCCTCCAGCACTGCGTATTCCTGCTGCAGTTTTTTGCGCTCCTGATCTACCCTTACAATGGTAAGGAAGGAGAAGCCCATCAGCGTGATAACCGCCAGAGTCATGTTCATAACAAACAGGAATCTCTGATGACCGTATTTCAAAATATAGATTCGTCCGATGCTGTTATAGTTCATGAGCAGCGTCGTATAAATAAACACAACAAAGATTGCACACCAGATCAGAGACAGCTTAATGTTCTTCCGGTGGTACTGATATACCGTGTAAAAGGCGATTGGAATCATACCAAGAACATATGTCATAAATCCACAGTTCCATCCTGCCATGATATCCGACAGGGACGCCACCGTGCAGATTTCCAGCATACTGAAATACAACAATCGCTCATTATTCCGGATCTTTGTATTGGTGAACGAAAGAATCAGATAGATGATAATACTGATGGCATGAATGCAATACAAAATCTTACAGTGCTCAATCCAGAACACTGCAAACATAATCGCATGTATAATCGATAGCCCAACATAGAGCAATGAATACCATTTTCTGCTTTCAGACATAAATAACACCCCATTCATTAAATACATCTTACAAAATTCTACCAAATATTGAGTATTTATTCAAGTATATCCATCTATAATTCACACATTTTTCGATGTTTTTTCGGCATTATGTCCATTTTTTCGGCTAGGCAGGAATAGCCTCGGTATACACGACAAAAGACCTGTCGTCTCTGACGATCAGGTCTTCTACTCTCACTTCCAGTATGTCACACAGTACCATCAGATTGTCGATGGTAGGGAGTGCGTCGCCTCTTTGCCATTTGCAGATGGCCTGCGGGCTGATGGAAAACCATGTGCTGAGTTGCTCAACAGTGATGTTTTTCGCAAGGCGCAGGTCCTTGATCTTGCGGCCTGTGGCCTGCATGTCAATGGGTCTGTAAACAAACTGATTCATAATTGCCTCCTATCGAGTCGTAGACTGCAGCGCAGTCGGTTTCAAGGGTACAAATACAATGCTCTCGGGATAACCCTTTCGACACCTCTGTCGTCAGAAGAACACCAGGCTCTATTCATCATTGGGAGTATAGAATACCACCCTGTCTGTCTGTTTGCAAGTACTTTTTTATGAAATTTTTCGGGCTAAAAACTGCGGTATCCGCAGTCTGCGGCATCGGGCTGATCCTTGCCCGAAACATAGCGTGCCCTGTAGGCCATGTTGATATCCTTCAGCTCCATTTTGCCGTCGATATAGTCCTGGTACATCTCCAGTACACCTGCCGCGCAGCCGTCACAGCTGGCATCAATATTTCCCAGAGACTCCGCAACAATCTGCTCTCTCTCTTCTCTTGTGGTATCCTTAATCAAATATCCGGGCATGTCAATTCTCCTCGCCTTCTTTATCGTTTCAATTGTATTTAACAATAATTTTGCATTACAAACTGCACTTCCGTGCGGCCGTTAAAGGTGTTCTTGCCCACCTGATAGGTCACCGACACCTTTGCCTGCCCTCTGCCGGCATACAAGTCCTCTACCGCTTCGGGTCCGTATTTTTCAGTGAGAAACCGATGGAATTTCTCCAGATCTCCGAAGTACATCAGCGTGCTTCTGCGGCCCTCGGGAGTTGCCACGGTAAATCTGGCAAAATTCTGATTGGCTCCGATTTTGCGTCCCGCCGTAAAGGTCAGGTCCTTCTGCGCAAACAGCGGTTTGGAATTTGCCACACCAAAGGGCTCCAGCAGTTCCAGCTCCTCCGCCAGATTTAAGTTTGCGTAATCCATGGGCATGGGCACATCAATATGTACTCGGGGAATGAAATCATCTTCCGTCAAGGTACACTTTTCGTTCATGACTCTTCTTAAGTCCTCCAGCTTATCTTCTTCCATGGACAGACCTGCTGCCATGGCGTGACCGCCGAATTTGGTAAAGTACTCCTTTACCTCCGTCATGGCCTCATACATGTGATAGCCCTCAATGGAGCGTCCGGAGCCCTTCAGCCCCTCCTCACCTCTTGTCAGAACGAACACAGGATGATTATAGCGCTCCCGCACGCGGCCCGCAATAATACCCGCCAGACTTTCGTGTACCTCCGGCAGATAGACCAGCATGACCTTGTCCTGTTCCAGATGATGTTCCTCTATATAATGATTCGCCTGGTCCACACCCTGCAGGGTCAGGTCCTTGCGGCTGTCATTCAAATCCTTCAGTTCCCTGGCAGCACTCATGGCGTCAGTTCTTGTCAGACTCTGCAGCAGCTCCAGCGCCCGCTTCGCGGTGTCCAGTCTGCCTGTCGCATTCAGGCAGGGTCCGATGACAAAGCCCAGATGGTAGGCATTCAGCTTCTCCGGCTCAATTTTGTTGACCTCCATCAGTGCACGCAGGCCCTCATTTCGGGTATTTCGCATACGGGAAAGTCCCGTCTTCACCAGAATACGATTCTCATCCTTCAGCTCCATGACATCACAGACGGTAGAAAGCGCTGCAAATTCCAGGAATTCCTCCAGGCCCTTCTGCAGGCCCTTGTTGCCTGTTTTCTCTGCCAGCGCCTGTATCAGTTTATATGCCACCACGCCGCCGCAGATACCGGGGAAGGGGTAGGTACAGTCTGCCTGCTTGGGATCCACCACTGCCAGTGCCTTAGGGACAATTTCCTCCCTGTGCTCTGTGCCGTCCGCATCCGTCACGGTTCGATACGGCACTTCATGGTGGTCCGTCACTACAACACCGATGCCGTAGGAATTCGCCAGTTCAATCTGGCTCGCCGCACTGATGCCGTTATCGCAGGTTACAATCAGTCTTACGCCGTCTCTTCTCGCCTCCTCGATGAGGTTTTCGTTCAGGCCGTATCCATCATGGATTCTGTGCGGAATGGCAGTGTCCACATCTGCTCCCAGAATCTGGAAGCCCTTGGTCAGTATGAAGGACGAGCAGATACCGTCCACGTCATAGTCTCCAATCACGCGCATTTTTGTGCCGCTCTTAATTGCGTCCAAAACCACCTGTACTGCCTTGTCCATGTCCTTCAGCAAAAAGGGCGAGTGGCAGTCCTCCAATTTACCGTACAGGAACGCCCTCACCTGGCTCTCCTCCGTCAGATCACGGTTTCTCAATATTCTGGCCAGTACCGGACTGATTCCGAATTCCTGTGCCCACTTCTGAAAATCTGCCTTCTTTGCAGCTACCAGCCATTTCTCCATTGTGTTATATTCCTTTGATTGTTCTCTGACAGCTTTCCTGCCGAGTGCCTTTTGCTTCGTATGCGGTATTCCTTTCCGGACTCGCTTTCGCTCCGAACCCGCTGGTAACGGACACTAAGCTCGACAGGACCTCGCTAAGTGCCGACCGCGGGTAGGGTCCGGATAAGGAACACCGACACACTCGCAAGCCCTCAACAGGAAAGCTGCATATGCATTACGAATATTCTAACACAATTGGGAGAAAATGAACATTCAAATACGAGTTGTTTTCCTTGCCCTGCGGAAATATCAATGATATACTTGTGGGCGAAAAGAGAGGTATATCTATGAAATCTTTAGATGCATTGAAAAATAAGAAATTATTCCTTTTTGATATCGACGGTACTTTGGCGGTAGGGGATACTTTGTATGAGGGAAGTGCGGCTCTGCTTGATTATATTGACAGCATCGGCGGCAGGTCCTACTTTATCACGAACAACTCTACCAAGAGCGGCCGCGACTATGTAGAGAAGTTCCGCAAGGCCTTCGGTCTGGAGACCACGGAGGATCAGTTCATCACCTCCGGTTATATGACCATTCGTTTTCTGAAGGCAAACTATGCTGACAGGAAAATTTTCGTTCTGGGTACGGAGTCCTTTGTGAAGGAGCTTCGCAAGAATAATCTGCAGATTACCGAGGTCTGCGAGGACGGCATCGACTGTGTTGTGGTTGCCTATGACAGCGAGCTGAACTACGAGAAGCTCATCCAGGTTTCCAAGGTGCTGCTGACCATGGATGTTCCCTTCTACGGAACCAATCCCGACCTGCGCTGCCCTATCGATTTCGGTTTCATTCCCGACTGTGGTGCTATCTGCAACATGATTACCGAGACCACCGACAAGGCTCCCATTTACCTGGGCAAGCCCAGCCGCGATGTGGTTGACCACTGTCTGGAGCTCTCCGGCTTCTCCCGCGAGGAGACCATCGTTGTGGGCGACCGCCTCTACACCGACATTGCCTGCGGTATCAACGGCGAGGTTGACACCTGCGTTCTCTTCACCGGTGAGGCACAGCCCGCGGACATGAAGACCACCGAATTCCCCGCTGACTACGAATTCGACACCGTCCGCACATTCCTGGACGCAATTCTGGCATAAAATGACAAAATAAAAGGCTCCCGAGAATCGGGAGTCTTTCTTATTTTAGTGGATTGCTTTTTCGATTACGCCGAAGCCCAGAGGATAGGGACCGGTGTGGACGCCGATGGTGGCGCCGATCTGGTAGGTGGGAATTTCGGTGAAGTCGAAGCCGTTCTTCTTGAGTGTCTCCAGGGCACCTGCCGCGCTCTGGTTGCCTTCCTCGATATCATAGCCGTAGCCGACACAAATACTGGTGTTGGCAGCGGACATGTTGTTCTCCTTCAGGTAGTTAATCAGCAGCTCTGTTGACTTCTCGAAGCTCTTCTTTCTGCCTCTTGCAAGTCCGGAGGGGAAGATTTCGCCGCTCTGCAGAGTAATGATGGGGCGAATACCCAGCACGCTGCCCGCAAGTGCCGCAACCTTTCCGATTCTGCCGCCGTGCTGCAGATATTCCATATCTCCAACCGTGAAGAAAATTCTTCCGGTGCTCTTAATCTCTTCCAGACGCTTTACCGCATCCTCAAAGGTGTACTGCGCGTCTCTTAAGGAAACTGCCTCCAAAACGAACAGGCCCTGCAGAACCGTGTTGATTGTGGAATCGATAACCGCAATCTGCGCATCGGGATAGTCCTCCAGAATCATGTTCTTCGCATTCATCGCTGACTGCAGGGAACCACTGAACTTTGTGGTAATGCAGATGCAGATAACCGGAATCTTCTTCTCTACATAGGGCATGAAGGCGTCCACAAAATCGGGAGTTGCCGGCATGGAGGACTTAGGGTAAACCCCCTTCTTGTCCACCATCTGCTGGTAAAAGTCTCTGATTCCAATCTCTACATTCTCTCTATAATAATGCTCATCGTCAAAAGATACATAAAAAGGGACGATTGTTAAATTCTTTTCTTCTGTCATGGATACGGGCAAATCGCAGGATCCATCACTTACAATGTGAAACAGTTCGCTCATGTGTCTCTTCCTTTCATCAAACGAATTAACCATTGACAGAATAACATGTATCGGAAAATAGCGCAATACTATTTTATTCTAAAAAACAGATTTTATAGTTATTTTATCCCTTTTAAGTAGTTTTTAATACTACATTGCTGTAAAAAAGAAAAACGGCAGGTCTTCCGAAGAAGCCTGCCGCCGTTATTATTCAGTAAAATTACTCTTCAAACTTGTAGTCCTTGCCGGGAAGTACTGCATTCAGGATGATACCAACCAATGCACCAACTGCAAGACCGGAAAGGCTGATGGTCAGAGAGCCAACAGGGAAGCTGATGGAACCTGCGTTGCTGTATGCGATACCGATGGACAGTACCAGAATCAGAGCAGCTACGATAACATTACGGCTCTTGGAGAAGTCGCAATTTGATTCTACAACATTACGAACACCAACTGCAGAAATCATACCGTAAAGAACCAGTGATACACCACCTACGGTTGCGGTAGGCATGCAGCCGATGATTGCTGCAAACTTAGGGCAGAAGGAGAATACAACTGCGAAGCAAGCTGCAAGTCTGATTACCATAGGATCGTAAACCTTGGTCAGGGAAAGAACACCGGTATTCTCACCGTAGGTAGTGTTTGCAGGTGCGCCGAACAGAGATGCCAGAACGGTTGCAAGACCGTCACCGATCAGAGTTCTGTGAAGGCCGGGCTCCTTGATGAAGTTCTTGCCAACAGTTGAAGAAATAGCTGAGATATCACCGATATGCTCAACCATGGTTGCCAGAGCGATAGGAATAATGGTGATTGCTGCGGTAATCAGCAGTGCTGAGTTGCCATCCTTGAATGCCCAGAAAACAGTTCTGTCAGCCTGGATGGGAAGTCCAATCCATGCAGCGTCTGCAACGGAGCTGAAATCAACTCTGCCCATGATTGCTGCAACGATATAGGAACCGATAACACCGATGATGATGGGAACAATCTTAATCATGCCCTTACCCCAGATATTGCAGATAACAATCAGGGCAATTGCAATAAGTGCAATCAGCCAGTCGGAAGAACAGCTGTTGATTGCGGAAGGTGAAAGGGTAAGTCCGATTGCAATGATAATGGGACCGGTAACAACAGGAGGGAAGAATTTCATTACCTTGTTGGTTCCGAACAGCTTAATGAGTGCTGCCAGAATCAGGTATAAGAGACCTGCACAAGCCACACCGAAGCAGGCATAAGGCAAAAGTTCTTTCTCACCGTTGGGTGCCAGAGCGAAGTAACCGCCGAGGAATGCAAAGGAAGAACCCAGGAATGCGGGAACTTTTCCCTTTGTAACTAAGTGGAACAGTAAGGTTCCCAAACCTGCGAACAGCAGTGTTGTGGAAACATCCAGACCTGTCAGCATGGGAACCAGAATAGTGGAACCAAACATTGCAAACATGTGCTGCAGACCAAGAATGGCTACCTTGGGAGCACCAAGGCTCTTCGCATCATAGATGCCGCTCTCGCCAAGAGCTGCTTTTTTCTTTTCGCTCATGAACTCATCCTCCTGTAGATGTTTAACTGTAAGTTTTTGGTGTTTTTTTCGACACACTCCGCTTATCATTTTAAGGCTTTTTCCTGCCTTGCGTCAAGAAAAAAGGGACGATTTCTCGCCCCTTTTTTTAGAAAAATTTCATAATTTTCAGCTGTCTATTTCACCATTGCATTGTTCATCAAAAACTCCTTCCAGTAGCCTACACTGCGGGCCTTCAAATGGATTCCGTCATTGGTATAATCACTGTTCAGGAAACCGTTTTCATCGCAGACCGCAGGGTTCACATCCAGATAATAAATGCCCATTTCCTGCGCCAGCTCCTGCAGAGCCGCATTGCGCTCCTCAATGTTTACATTATTGAAAACATCTCCCTGCTTTGCTTTTTTCTCGGATACATGCAGAATGCCCTGAAGATAAATAATGGCATCCGGCTGCAGCTCCTGAATTCGCTCCAGCACGGTTTTGTACTTCGCCGCAAAGGTTTTCGCCGTACCGGTGCCAAGCTCGTTGATACCAAGCATAATGTAAACCTTCTTAAAGCTGTTTCTGGACAATGCATCCTCGATGGTAATCTTGTTCTTCTCTCCCGGAACCTCAATACACTTGGAGGAGAAAACACTGTACACGGAAAGTCCTGTCGACGCATAGAAGGTGGTATATTCCTTCATGCCGCTGTATTCCGCCAGACCGACGGTTCTGGAATCGCCGATAAAGACGGCATCTGCAAAGTAACTTTCATCCACGGAGGTAAGCTCCGGAACTTCCTCGAAGACTTCTGAGGACTCCTCGGGTTCACTGCTCTCCTCCGGTTTCGTCTCCTCAGGTTCACTGCTCTCCACAATTGTCTCAGTCACAATCACCTCGTTGCCCGATACGGTTGTTGTGGTGACGACCACCTTGTTGCCTGAAACGCTGTTTCCGGAAACCGTGTTGTTCTTGTTCTCAATATTCAGTTTTGGAATTTCCGGCAGGCTATCCCAAAAGCTTACAAAGTTCTGTGGAAGTTCCGGCGCAATAATCTCCTCAGGAAGCTCCTGGAAATACTGCTCGGCATTCTTGTAAAGTGTTTCGTACACCTTCCAATGATCCACAAAGTTCAGATAATATAGCCCGGCCAGAAGAAAGACTGCAAAATAGAGCCACTTCTTAATCAGTTTCACCGTTTCACCTCAGGCCTTAGAATTTAAAGTACAGGAATGGATTCTGTCCGTCTGTCTGAATCTTCCAGACACAAATCCAGAACAAAATTGCGAGAACTACCGAACCCACAATGGATTCTCTCAGTTTGCGGAAGGTCTTCTGCAAAATAGGGGTACAGAAAATGAAGGCCGCCAGGAATAAGTACCAGTAATCCTGCAGCTTGCGGAACCAGTCTCCCGCACTGACCTGCACACCCGGAACCAGTCCGAACATTCTTCCCAGATAAATCTGCAGCGCCTGCATATCCGAAATTGCAAAACACATCCAGGTCACCGGAATCACTGCCCAGATATAGAGATGGGGAACAATCTTTCCGATACCCTTCTGGAAGGGTCTGTTCAGTCCCAGCTTGCACCAGTAACGCTCGATGATAATCAGCGCGCATAACAGCATACCCCAGATCAGGAAATTCAATCCGAAGCCGTGCCAGATGCTGGTCAGACACCAGACAATAATCAGGTTTCGTACTGTCTGGATTTCACTGCAGCGGCTGCCGCCCAACGGAATGTACACATATTTGGTGAACCATTTTCCAAGAGTAATGTGCCACTTTCTGTAGAAATCACGGACGGAGGTAGCCATATAAGGGCTGTGGAAGTTCGGGGGAAGGGAAAATCCCAGCATTCTGCCTACACCGATGGCCATCAGCGAATATCCGTAGAAATCAAAATAGAGCTTGCAGGAGAAGGCAACTGCTGCCATCCATGCCAAGGGTGTGGAAAGGCTCTCGTAACCGATTACCTCCACATCATGCCAGAGAATTCCCAGCTTGTCCGCAATCAGAACCTTCAGTGCCAGACCAACCGTGAACAGCTGCAGCCCGGCTTTGATGGATTCCAGAGTGGCCTTGCGCTTGTGGAGTTTATCACGCAGCTGACCATACTCGGTAATGGGGCCGGAGCTTAATTTCGGGAACATCATCGCATAGGTGGAGAAGCAAAGCAGGGAGGTTTCCCTTGCCTCCTGTCCCCTGTACACATCAAACAGATAGCCAATCATCTGGAAGGTGTAGAAGCTCAGTCCCAGAGGAACTCCTTCGTCGCCTGCGAAAATTTTGTACAGCAAAAGAACAGCCGTATCTGCTGTCACTGCAAGGAGCAGAAGCAGTTTACGCCTGATTTCATAACCGACGGGATTCTTTTTATTTTTAATTCTTTTCTCTTGTGCAATTGGGTCCAACCGCAGCCCCACCAGGTAATTGAGCACCAGGGAAATACCGAAAACAATCAGATATTTCGGCTCACCTACCGAATAGAAAACAATACTGCCGACCAGCAGCGGAATGTTTTTGAATCGGTTGGGTGTCAGCTTATAGACCAGCAGAAAAATCGGGAGAAAAGAAAGCAAAAAACCGGTACTGTTAAAGAGCATATTTTATCTCCAACTTTCTCTTCTTTCTTCCATATCATATTATCAAACCTGTAAATAAACAAGTTAATTTTTCTTAAGGTTGCGGTGGTAATTCCGCCGCGTTTCATGTAAAATAAAAGAAAGATTTTTCACAACGGAGGTACCAATGAAAGAACAGTTATATACCATCCCTTTAAATGACGCAATCAATGCAAATGACGAATGTCCTTTCTGCTTTATAGAGCGCAGCATCGATCAGGACCTCCTGGATTTTGTTCTGGGAAGCGCCGCTTCCTATATGGAAGCAGATGTCCGTGAGATGACCGACAAGGCCGGCTTCTGCAGAACCCATTTCAAAATGATGTACGACTACGGCAACACCCTCGGCAGCGCCTGGATTTTGAAAACTCACTATCGCAAAATGATTGGCGAAATGAAGAAGGAGTTCAAGAACTTCAAGCCCGGCAAGGTTGCCTCAAAGGGTCTGTTTTCCAAGAAGGAATCCGGCAATGCCATCAGCATGTGGGTTCGCGAAAAGGAACAGTCCTGCTATGTGTGCAACCATTTCAAGGAAATGTACGAGCGTTACATGGACACCTTCTTCTACCTTTGGAAGCAGGATCCCGACTTCAAGGAGAAGGTGAAAAAGGGCAAGGGCTTCTGCCTGTCTCACTTCGGCGACCTCTGCGAGGCTTCCGATACCAGATTAAGCGATCGTGAAAAGGAAGAATTCTACAATTCTCTCCTTCCTCTGATGGAGAGCAACATGGATCGTCTCTTAGAGGATGTATCCTGGATGGTAGAAAAATTCGACTACCGCTACAAGGACGCAGACTGGAAGAACTCGAGAGACGCCATCGAGCGCGGTATGCAGAAATTAAAAGGAGGCTATCCTGCGGATGCCCCCTACAAATCAAGCAAGTAACTGCTTCTCCATATCGAGATAAGCACAAATTTCCTGATAGAGTTCTTCAGGCTGGAATTCCTCTTTTAAGAACTCCTCTTCCATCAATCCCTTGATGGTGAACTCCATCATCTTGCGCAGCTTCTCTCCGTCGACGCCGGCGGGAAGTGTGCTGTAATCAATCCGGCTGTAAATAGTCCTGTAGGTTTCCTCCAGGGCTATTTTTTTGTCCTCAATTACGGCGAAGGCTTCTTCATCCGTTTCTTTGGAAGCTCTGCTCAGGAACTGCTGCATTCTGGGATACCCCTTCAGTACATGCATTCTTGCAAATTCAACCTGCTTCAAAACTTCGAAAAGGTCTGTCTCCTTGGAATCCACATAGGTTCTCAGTTCCAGATTCATGAATCTGACGCTGTAGTCAAACACAAATCGAAAGGTTCCCAGTTTACTCTGGAAGTAATGGAACAACAGTCCCTTACTGATGGACGCTATCTTTACAATGTCATCGGTGCTGGCGTGCTTGTAGCCTTCCTGTGCAAAGCACTGCAGCGCTGCATTGATCATTCTATCCTGTTTTTCTTTTTTCAAGTCAAAGAATTTGCCGTTCATTTGTATACCCCTCTCACAAGACAACTCGTGTGCTGACTATTGTAACATACTTATCCCGCACAAGAAAAGACCATTCCTAAATATTTCATAAAATAATCTCTTCTCCCCCTTTTCTTCCCCTGCAAAGTAGATTAAAATTGAACTATACCATTGATTATGAAAGGAGTACTTCATGACCAAGAAAAACAATAAACTTTTGCTTTCCCCCGCCGTTGCAGCAGTTACTGCCGCCGCTGCCGCTGCCACAGCTGCCACTCTTTGCCATAAAAACAAAAAGAAAAAACTCCGCGACGAGTCCATCGATGAGGACTACTTCCTGGATGAAGATGAAGAATTTGATGTCGACCTGGATTCCGATGACCGCTATGTAACCCTCTTCCCCGCAGAAGATGATGCCGAGGAGGAATCTGAAGAACCAATTGAAGAGGCCCCTGCCGAAGAGCCCGCTGCTGAAGAAGAGCCTACCGTCGATCCCGTGGAAATAGACTTCGCCAAG
Organism: Acetatifactor sp.; assembly: GCA_045597705.1. Taxonomy (GTDB): domain Bacteria; phylum Bacillota; class Clostridia; order Lachnospirales; family Lachnospiraceae; genus Acetatifactor. Next base: position 2,866 of record JAZLKR010000027.1, on the reverse strand, counting down.
GAAGGTACTCCTGAAATTGTGGAGGAGACACCTGCCGAGGAAGAAATCGCTGAGGCTCCCGCTGAAGAAGTTTCTGAAGAGGTTGTTGAAGTAGTCGAAGAAGCTCCCGTCGAAGAAGTTGCTGAAGAGGTTGTTGAAGAATTAATTGAAGAAGCTCCCGCTGAAGAAGTTGCTGAGGCTGTTGAAGAAGTGATTGAAGAAGCTCCCGCTGAAGAAATCCCTGAAGAGGTTGCTGAAGAAGTTACTGAATCTGTCGAGGAAGTCATCGAAGAAGCTCCCATCGAAGAAGTCGTTGAAGCAGCTGAGGAAGTTATCGAGGAGGCTCCTGCTGAAGAGGTTGTTGAAGTGGTCGAAGAGGCTCCCGTCGAAGAAGTTGCTGAGGCTGTCGAAGAAGTCATCGAAGAAGCTCCCATCGAAGAAGTCTCAGAAACAGTCGAAGAAGTGATTGAAGAAACTCCCCCCGAGGAAGAAATCCCCGTAGAGGAAGTCCCTCAGGAAGAGCCGGTGGAGGAACTTCCCATGGAAGTGGAATCCTTCTTTGATGATGAGGATGGTGACTCAACCTACACGGAAGATTTGAAGAAGGCAAACGCCCTCACCGAAGTTGCCACCGACGGCGACTCTCTGAATGAAATCTTCCTGGACGAAGAATAATCACCATCAAATCAACACAGTAAAGCCAAATACGAAAATGCAGTCCACCTCGGGCTGCATTTTTTATGCCTTTACGGCTCAATTTTTGATTTTCTCTTTTTTCTCCGTAGTGTTTTTCCATCAATTACGGTGAAAATCGTACCTTCTTCTATCGGCACCGTAGGTTTTTGGCTCTTCCTACGGAGCTATTATCATTCTGTTTCAAATCTCCGTACGCACCATCAAATTCCTACGGTGAAAATCACTTTTTTTCTCATATGCTCCGTAGCCGCCGACAAATTCCTACGGAACAAATACCCTTCTTGCAAAAAAGCTCCGTAAAATCACAATAATTCTCTCCTCAACCAATCCCAAAACGCAATTTATCCTTGCCGCAGCCAATTTCCCATCACAAGCAAGCCCTGCACATGACAAAAAGGCAAAACAAAACCCCTGCATGATAAACATGCAAGGGTTCTAAATTACTCTTTCACCGCTTTGGTTGCAAGGAAGGTGGGAATATTTCTCTCGTGAAGATTTCCTTCCCCATTAGTGTCCTCGTACAGTTCTGCCAGTCGAAAGCCTGCCTTCAGCTGACCGCCAATCTGCTCCTCCAGCGTATGAGAAAACTGCACGCCGATGTCAGCTTCCAAGGAAAGCTTCATCTGCTCCTCATCCTTCAGTGGATTGAAGGGAAAATGCTGGGTCACAGTAGTCTCATCCTCGTCAAACATAAAGTTGATACCGTTGTCCAGTCCCGCCAACAGCACTCCGCCTTTGGCAAGCACTCTGTAGCATTCCTTCCAGATGGGAAGAACCTCCTCCACATACACATTGGAAACAGGATGAAAAATCAGATCAAAAGCGCCGTCCTCAAATGGCAGGGGCTTTGTCATATCTCCGCGAATGATTTTGATGGAGTAGCCTTCGCGTTCTGCCACCATTCGCTCACTTTCCAATTGCACAGGTGAATAATCAAATACGGTGCAATCCGCACCCAGCGCTGCGAAGACAGGCATCTGCTGTCCGCCTCCGCTGGCAAGTCCAAGCACTCTCTTGCCCTTCATATCGCCAAACCATTCGTGCGGCACAGGCTTTGTCGGTGTCAGCAGCACATCCCAGTTTCCCTTCAGTGCCTCTGCGTACACCTCGTGGGAAATGGATTTTCCCCATTCCCAGCCTTCCTGCACCCAACGATCAATGGTTGCGGCATTTATATCCTGATAACTCATAAATCAAATCCCCTTGGGTCAACCGACCCGCTCTCACTATTCAGAGAAAAGAGGTGTGGAGAAATATCTCTCCGCAGTGTCGGGAAGAACAGTGACAACTGTCTTTCCGGGGCCAAGCTTTGCAGCCAGCTTCAGCGCCGCTGCCACATTGGTGCCGCTGGAGATACCGCACATCAGGCCTTCTTCCTTAGCCAGACGCTTGGAGGTGTCCAGTGCCTCTTCATCTGAAATAATATAAACTTCATCGTAAATGTTCTGGTTCAAAATATCGGGAATGATACCGTCACCGATACCCATCTGCAAATGTGTGCCGATGGTTCCGCCCGCAAGAATTGCAGCGTTCTCAGGCTCAACCGCCCATATCTCAATGTCAGGATTCTGTGCCTTCAGTACTTCACCGATACCTGTGATGGTTCCACCGGTACCGATACCGGAACAGAAGCCGTGGATCGGTCCTGCTACCTGCGCAAGAATTTCCAGACCGGTATGATTCTTGTGAGCCATGGTATTGTCTGTGTTTGCGAACTGCTGAGGAACAAACACTCTGGAATCCTTCTCCTGCATACGGAGTGCGGTCTGCAGACATTCATCAATACATGCACCGATATCGCCGGCATCATGAATCAGCTTTACCTCCGCGCCGTAGTGGCGAACCAGCTTTCTTCTCTCTTCGCTGACGGAATCAGGCATGATAATGATGGTTCTGTAACCCTTTACCGCACCGACCAGTGCGAGTCCGATACCCTGGTTGCCGCTGGTGGGCTCTACAATAATGGTGTCCTTGTTGATCAGGCCCTTTTTCTCCGCCTGCTCAATCATGTTCAGCGCGGTTCTGGTCTTGATGGAGCCGCCGATGTTGACTCCCTCAAATTTAACCAGCACTTCTGCGCTGCCTTCCTTTACCATGTGATTCAGGCGAATCATGGGAGTATTGCCCACTGCCTCCAAAACATTGTTATAAATCATTGTCTTTACTCCAAATATTATTATTTCTTGTAGTT
>JAZLKR010000026.1:0-47066 GCA_045597705.1 Acetatifactor sp. | reverse complement strand
TACATCCATAATCTTGGGATGTGCATTTAAGAAGTTTTCAATCTGTACGGGGTAAATATTCTCACCGCCGGATACGATAACATCCTTCTTACGGTCTACCAGGAAGATGAAACCATCCTCATCCAGCATTGCCATATCACCCGTGCAGAGCCAGCCATCCTTCAGGGTTGCTGCTGTTGCAACCGGATCATTATAGTAACAAGTCATAACGCCGGGTCCCTTAACAAGAAGCTCACCAACATCGCCCTGCTTTACTTCTACACCATTCTCATCCACAATCTTAGCCTTCCAACGATAACCGGGAACACCGATGGCACCTACCTTGTGAATATTTTCAACACCAAGGTGTACGCAGCCGGGGCCGGTAGACTCTGAAAGTCCGTAGTTGGTATCATATAAGTGATGAGGGAAGTATTCCTTCCAACGCTTAATCAATGAAGGAGGAACGGGCTGTGCGCCGATATGCATCAGTCTCCACTGATCCAGATTATAATCCTCCAGCTTCAAATCACCTCTGTCAAGGCTTGCCAGAATATCCTGTGCCCAGGGTACCAGGAGCCATACCAGAGTACAATGCTCCTTAGAAATTGCATCCAAAATAGTTTCAGGAGAAGTACCCTTCAAAAGAACTGCCTTACTTCCTGCGCAAAGGCTGCCCATCCAGTGGAATTTAGCACCGGTATGATACAGAGGAGGAATACAGAGGAAAGTATCATTTCTGTCGGTCAGATGATGTCTCTGCTCCATCTGTGCTGCCTGCGTTAAGCTCTCATGATTGTGAAGGATTGCCTTAGGGAAACCTGTGGTACCTGAGGAGAAGTAGATTGCTGCATCGTCCTCTTCCTCCAGACGAATCAAAGGAGGCTGGCTGGAGCAGTCTGCAACTAACTCTCTGTAGCTCTCTGCAAAGGTAGGACATCCGTCGCCAACATAAATAAGGAGACGGCCCTTGCTGAGATCCTCTTCGATTGTCTCGATACGGCCGATAAACTCGGGTCCGAAGAACAGGACATGAACTTCTGCAAGGTCTGCACAATACTTAATTTCCTTTGCATCAAAACGGAAATTGAAAGGAACAGCGATTGCACCGGTCTTCAGAATACCGAAGTAAATAGGAAGCCACTCCAGACAGTTAAACATCAGAATCGCTACTCTGTCGCCCTTCTGAATACCGCGGTCCAAAAGCATGTTGGCAACACGGTTTGCCTTCTCATCGAAGATGCTCCATGTAATCTCTCGTCTGTAAGGCTCGTTGGAAGTCTGCTGAACCAGATCATATTCCTTCCAGGTCTTTTTCTTTGTGTCCTGTACTGTGGGGTTCAACTCAATCAGTGCAACCTCATCACCGTACAGCTTGTGATTTCTCTCAAGCAAATCTGTAACAGGCATGTTTTTCTCTCCAATACTTTTCAATATTTTAATGGTTTAACGCTTTTAACTGCTAAAGCACGCTACATTAAAAGTACCATAATTCAGTAAAAATGTCAATGAATCGCACAAAATGGTTGATTATTTTGACATATTTGTTGTACAATTCTGTTAAGCGCAAAAAATGAGTTGTGAATCATTTTTTGATTATCAGATAAAAGGACATGTTCAAATGAGAAAAGCAGTCATCAAAAAAGAAGATATTATTTTAGAGTCTATCCACCAGATTTATCTGAACGGCTTGGAGAATTTCACTCCCAAGAAAGCCGCTATCGCCTGTGACATCAGTGAAGGCAGTGTTTACCACTATTTCTCCAATAAGCAGGAGCTGCTGCAGGAATGCATGCTTTATATTTTAACCGAAACTGACAAAGCACTGCGCGAAGTTCCTCTGGGCACACAGGACAGGCGCTCTAATTTTTTCACAATCTGGAATGAATATTTCCGCTACTACTTCACCCATAAAGAGCAGGCTTATTTCCACCAGATTTATCGAAATTCTTCCATGTTCCAGGTCAATAAAAAAGCGGATTTGCTGGGTTGCTTCCCCTATTTAAATGAGCAGATTGAACAGTTTCACCTGGAAGAAAAGATAGCCCCCGAACTCTTCTGGACCTTCGTCATCGACAACATTTTGAATTATGTCCTTCGCGTCACGGAAGGAATTATCGAAGACACTCCCGAAAATGCCAAGCGCTACTTTGAATTAATGGTTGGCGGCATTCACGGACTATTCCCTGAAAAATAAGCAAGGACCGGTCATTGCACCGGTCCTTTTGCATTTCTATTCTTCTATCTCCAGGCATCTGATTGCCAATCTGGTTCTTCCACCATAGGTACAGGTAAACAGGGTCATGTCCCAGTCTCCGTAAATCATATCTTCCAGTTTGGAAGGCTCTACCACCTGTCGTTCCACCACCTTATAGAATCTGACAACTCCATCCATGTCAGTGAAGGTGACAATGGTATCTGTTTTGCTGTTCTGCAAGGGTCTGAAATGACTGCGATAATTATGTCCCGCGATTACCAGATCATCACTCTTTGTTGAGCCTGTAAAACGGCAGGGTGACACATCCAGTTTTTCATAGTCCCAGGATTCCTGAATCGGCAGCTCCAGATTCAAATCCGGTATCTTCAGATAGCCAATATAACTGTGTCCTTCTATCTCCACCGCTTTCATTGTGGTATCCGGTTCCGTTTCCTGCGCTTCCGAAAGCATACCTTCCAAATCATAAGAAAAGGTACTTTCCTGCGCGTTCTGCGCAATCACCTCTTCGATTCGCTCCTTCACAATGGGAAGCTCCGTCAGTACGCGTTCCTCTGCCGCACGGTTTTTCCACTCGTTATAAGCCACCAGAGACATTGCGCCAAGCAGGAACAGAATTCCCACCGCAACGCAAATATATCCGCATTTACGACGCTTATTCATGTTTTGTGCCTTCTTCTGTTCTCAGTAAGTACCAGCCAAGGGAGAAGAATAACAGTCCGCAAATAATCATGACCGGAATAGGCCAATTTAACTGTCCTGTCTGTGGAATGACAGGAGGCGGTGTCATTGTGGGCACCGGTGTAGGTGTAGGCGTTACTGTAGGCCCCGGCGTAGAAGTAGGCCCGGGCGTCGGTGTCGGAGTGGGCGTAGGCGAAGGTTCAGGATTCAAAGGAACCATCAATTCCATCTTCGGCGAAGCATCCACCTCGTACACATACATACCGTCCTGCAAAAGGGGAACCGTTACAAAAAACGGTGAGAATGCGGCATAGCCTGTGGAAGGCACACTCTGCACCATAAGATACAAACCGAGCGTTAAATCATCAAAGGCAACCCTGCCGTTTTCATCCACTGCTTCCACAAGTCCGATAAGTTTCTCTTCCTCTGCATAAGCCGAAAGTGTTGCCGCAAGGGCAGCATCCGGCATATCTACCAGTACCTCTCCGCTCTGACCAAACTCCCGTGTAAATACATAAAGTAACTCTGTACTCTGGGGATTTGTATCTGCAACCTTATACAAGGAAATTTCACCGTCTGTCAAAATTGCCTGCGTTGCGCTGTCCCTTAAGGTGACATTTACGGAGCCGAGCTTGTTTCTGTCCGGTAATTCCTCCGCAAGTACAACTGCCGAAAAAAGCATAACTGCTGCCAGAACAAATGAGAATCCATATGCAATTTTTCGAAAAATGCGCTTACTCATTCTTTTTCTCATTACCCTTCTTTCGATAACGAACCAACAAAATAACTAATAAAATCAGCAGAAAAGGTATTGCCATAATCGGCGTTACAATCACAGGATCGATTTTAATCGCATCCGCAGGTACATAAACCGCTTTCTTCTCCACTTCGTTTTCTACTCTCTTACCGCGTACCAACAAACGATGAGTGTTGATACCGTAGGGAGTACAGGTAATCAGCGTACACAAATCTTTTCCTTCCTGCACCTGTAATCCACCGGTTTCAGACGGAAGCACAATTGCAATCTGATCCACCTCATAGGTCAATACTTTATTTAAAATTGTCAGTGTAAATCTGTCACCGACAACCAGTTTATCCAAATTCGTAAAAAGCTTTGCGCTGGGCAAGCCTCTGTGTGCGGAGATAACAGCATGTCTGCTCGCTCCGCCTGTCGGAAGGGAACTTCCCTCCAGATGTCCTGCTGCATTCTGCAGCGTTCTCTCATCCGTTCCGTGATATATCGGAAGCATTACATTGATTGCAGGGATGTTTATATATCCCATAGTCCCTGTTCCATCTATATTTAAGGCTTCATTATAACCCTCTACAAGCTTGGGATTATAAAAAGCCATTTTTTCCGCATTTAAAGCAATATTATACGCTTCTGCCTGTAGGAAATAAGCCTCAAAATCCTCTTCCTTCATATCCTGCAGTGCGTTTTCATAGTTAACTATCGCATAACTTTGGTTCTTTTCATTAATGTAATTGCTGATTGCCGGATAAAGCATAATGCCTAATCCAAGAATAAAAATTACGACCAAAAGGATCGTAGAAAAATGCTTTTTCACCAAAAACTCCTCATCGAACTCTTTTAATCTAGGGGCACTGCCGGGCAGCGCCCCTAAAAGTTAAAAGAAAACGATTTTAAATATTTATAACTGCCTGGGTTATAAATTTTCAGAACGATTATTCAGCGTCCTTCATGCGCTTCTTGGTAACAAGCAGAACGCCTGCGACTACTACAAGAAGTCCACCCACTACATAGAAGATGGTAGTACCGATACCACCGGTAGAAGGAAGGAGGGTACCTGCATTATTTAATACCTCTACCTCAAAATAGTATTCATCATCTGCACCACTGCTGGCGATTGTAACCACTTTAGCCTCAGTCAGCTTATTATATCCGTCGGGTGCCTTGGTCTCGGTCAAATCATATTTTCCAAGATCCAAACCAAAGATTGCAATCTTTCCGTCTGCATCAGTATCAAGTATGGTAACTGTACCGTCAGCATTCTGATCTGCAGACACTCTGTAAACATTATCTACTACTAAGAACTTAATCAAATCAGCTGCACTCTCTTTTGCGAGGGTAAACTGAGCACCGGTCAGGCTCTCAAGAGTCGCGCCATCTTTCTTCAGTACATTTACACCGAAAGTATAAGTATCGGTCTTACTTTCTTTTACTACTACGGGCTTATCAGGAGTCTCAGGGGTCTCGGGATCCTCAGGGATATAAGGATCATCAGGATCGTCGGGATTTCCGGGATTTCCGGGATTTCCGGGTGTGTTGGGATTTCCGGGTGTTAAAGGATTTTCAGGGTCATCAGGATCGGCATCAGTATACCACTGCATGGTGATTACATTGGTATTAACAGCTACTGCAGTGTCTGTCAGTTTTGCTTTGTAAAAGAATTTTACATGTGCATCTGCAGAATATGTTACACCTGCTTCTTCAATGGCATCAATATTATACTCGATAATGAGCTGCTTAGTTGACTCTTTGTAAAATGCAGTGTACAGACTTGTATCTGTAACTTTGACACCATCAATATACATCTCAAAGTTTCCAACATAATCAATTCCATTTTCAGGAAGTGTATCAACAAAAACATACTTTACGATTTCGTCAGTACCATCATACTTAGGTGCGTAAACATTTACCTTGTAGTCAATCTCGTCACCAATGCCTGCGTAACTGCTCTTCTCGTATGAGCCGTCTTCAAGAACAAACTTACCGTTGCCCTTGCTGGGGTTCTCAGGGTCTTCAGGGTCCCATGAAGGCTTCTGGTTCTTATCCACAATTGTAAGATCTCCGGTTACGCTATCGATAGTTGCCAATGCATCAATACCGGTAGAGATGTAATAATATCCCTCTGCTACACCGGTCCACTTTACTACAGTGGGATTAGATTCCTCAGGCTGAGGATCATAGCTGGTAGTAGCAGCCTCGATAATTGCTCTGATCTCAGCTGATTTCAGCCACTCGATAATTGCATCATCTGTAACAGTTGCACCAGTCTCTGCATCTGTTACCTTTCTAACGACATTGTGAGTAGTTTCGCCAGCAGCGCTGATCAAAGTAAAAGGTGAATCATCAGACTGAAGTGCACCAATCCAATCTGCATTTGCCGCTGTCTCTGTAATGGTATATGCCACAGCGTCGTTGCCATCGCTGGTTGCATCGAAAAGTTTATAGATATTATAGGTTTTTCCGCTTACAGCGTTTTCAACAGTTACATTGTAGGTATCTCCTGCTGCTTTTGCATTAACAGGCATTGCTGTGATTACAAGTGCCAAAGCCAATGCAAGCATTCTGGAAAGCCATCTCATTTTAATGTTCTTTCTCATAATTTTTCTTTCCTTTCTCGTTTTCTCTTTTTTGTACTTATATATACAGCTCACGCAATTCGGAAGCCCTTAGGCGTCAGACCTCCTTTCTCGTTTGCGCTTGCAAATATATCTGAAAAGATAGCCTAACGCCAGAAGCATTGCTCCCGACATGTAGTAGATTGTGGTACCGATACCACCGGTGTTCGGCAATGCATAACCAAACATGTCTGAAATAGTATTTGTAACTACCAATTCACCGTTTTCCCGTACATCTCCGATTGTCGAATATGTCGGTATGTATGGTTTATTTTCGGTATCAACCTCTACGATATAATAACTGTAATCATAAAGTACTCCGTCTTCGAAACCTCTTACCGGCAAATTCCGTATCGTCGTAGACAGGCTTCCGAACTCCAATTTAATCAAATCCATAGGGACATCCGGTAGGGTTGCTAAATCTCCGGGCTCCTCCGGTTCTTCGGGTACTTCCGATTCCGGAATAGTGTACTGGTATACGATAAAGCTGGGAGAAGCATCGGCTGAGCGAACATACTGATAACCATCTCCTGTCATAGCAGGATATATTGTATATCCATTCCTAGATGTGCTGATTTTACCATCCTCGAGTTTTATCGGAGAACTACCGTTTGCACTCATGTTCCAGCAGCCATTATATTGTTCTACAAGCGCATCAATGTACATCTGAGTACCGATATTCTTCAAACTATAATCTGCACCATATTCCCAGATTACATTATCACTCAATGCCGCCTGATCGTATGTTACGTAAGCTATTACATTGTTGTACTGAGCCTTACCTAATGCACTGTTCTGCTGTGTCGGATGTGCAATCACATATCTTTCACCAGGTGTCAGTTGTGTCACAGGACGCCATACACCGACGCCATCCGCATCCGCAAATCCCTCGCCTGTAAATGACGGTCCTGTCTGTCCGCTGCCGGTCTGTATCGTAGGCATTACATGTTCCGTTCTGGTACGGTACAACTGCACTTGAATACTTACCAGAGGATTGGTTTCCACGCCATCTGCATCTAACCACTTCTTGGTTACTGTCAGATCCGTCGTTGCAATCTGTACAACAGGATGTTTATAATCCAGCGTCTTTTTATCATCTGGATCTGTCTTGTTCTCGAAGTAGTATGTTGCTGTGGCCTTGTTATTCGAATAGAAGCCTTCATGATACGAACTGGTATCATTCCAGTATCCATTGTGTCTGTAATCGGTTTCCTCATCACCCTCTGCCGGATACTTTTTCGTGCTCTCAAACTCTGTATAAGCCTTTTCCGTAACCTTCACATTATATGACAATGTATACACCTTATCATATGTCATGATGTAATCAGGATGGAATGTAACGGAAATACTTCCGGTTGAAGCATTTGGATCTGTTCCCGGCTGATATGTTACTGACTCAACAATTCCGGTTTCAGTCGTCGTACCAAAAGGAGTGAACTTACCTTTTGAGGTAGGTGCACCACCTTTTCCGGTAATTCCCTCATAAATAATCGTTTCTTCTGAAGAATCCCTGTCTCTCATACTGACTGTCACAACAGGCTTATCGCTATACAGTTCCACATAAGGACTTAACTCATCAGTAATGGTTGCCTTCAAAGGTCTGGCAGGAAGCAATACCGATAACAGTTTTCTCTTCAATTCATCACCGTCGTCACCAACGTAGATATATTCACCGCCATTGTTGACGTAGGTTGAAAGAACTTCACTGTTATTGTCCAGTTCATGTGAGAAACCAACGGAGAATACAGTTAAATCTTCATGCTTCGCAATGAAGTCTCCAAAGGCATCTATGCTGGGCTGAACATTATCCTGAACATTCTTCAAATAATCTCCGGTTGTTCCCGACATTGTTGTTCCCAATCGGTTACCGGTTCCTGTACTGCCCTCAATGGAACAAGTCGGCACACCGTCACTGAAGAAAATCATAACCTGTCGGCTTTCCCAATCCTTCTGCTTATTCGCAAGGTTGTTCAGCATTTCATCGGCCTTGAAAAGTCCTGCTTCATAATTTGTTCCGGTATAGAATTCACCTTCGACATCCAAAGCCTTCGTCACTTTTTGGCCCGGTTCCGTCCAATCAAGTATCGTTCTTGTATCCTTCGTGTAATTGTATCCCTGCTCTGCCGGATAAGGATATGTCTGATAGTAACCACTATTGTTTCCAAGAACGCTCATCATATCGGTTCTGTTCGCGTCAAATCCGACAACCGCTACTCTGTTCTTATCGTTCAGACTCAGGAACAGATTAATCAGGCCATAATCATAATCCTGCTTTACTTCTATCGTCTGATAATTCTCCGGATGATCTCTTACATCAGCCATCGACGGCATATCATTATCATTGCCTGTAAGCCAACTTGAACGTGTGTTATCCTTCACAGTTGCCGCTCCGCCATTCAGAATCGTACTCAAAACAACATCTCGATACTGCTTCTTCTGATTGTTAATGTTAAAATCAATATCCTTGTTCTGGTACATACTGAAGGACTGGTCAACTACAATGAGCAAGTCAATCGGTGTCTCCTGTTGTGAATTCTCGATATCCAGGTACAATCTGTATAAATCATCACGGGACAGATCACCAAGCTTCATATCAGGATTTGCTTCCGTTGTAGTTACGGAATCTACCGTCTTCTGGTTATCAATTGCCAAAGAGTCAATTGTTTTATGTACATTCACCACTACATTTTCGGCAGGTTTTTTGTACTGTGCATTATTCTTGTTGTTAATCGTGATAACCGTCATCTCAGGGTCGGAGGAGTCATATTGGTAAGATACCAGATACTCTGTTCCCTGATATGTAATCTTATCCTCGATGGCATCCTTTTCGTACGCGGAGTAAAGATATTCGCGAACCTTACCGTCTGCGCCTATTTCATACTTGGGGTATGGCTTCACCCAAGGTTCTGCGCCTACCTGAATCGTATCTACAATGACAGCATCGCCGAAAGGATCCTGCGGCACATCTCCTGCCTTGTAAATTCTCTCCTGTCGAGTTACGGCAACATCTACAAGACCTTTCGATTCCACAACAGTACCATTGCTGGCCAGCCAGTTCTTCTGAATCTTAAGTTGTGTAGTGTCCTGCAGCAAACCTTGCCAGGTGTTAGTCAATACAATGGATCCAATCTCAAGCGGTTTGTTTTCATCAAGCGATACTACATATTGCTTACCGTCAATGGTTATCTCTGAAACGGTTTTCCCTTCAGTGAAAGAAAACTCACCAACACTGTATCGGTATGCATACTTATTGTCTGCAGAGTACATTTGCATGTATTCGCCTTTGAAATCGCCCGAATAATCATTTTCTGCATTCAAAACGACTGTATGCCAGAAATCAGGATCCGAATCATCAGGTTCAGGAGCTACATCCTTCACCTTGCCGTCCTCTATAGGGATTTTATATCTTAACAGCTGTACGGTAACTGCAGGTTTTTCGTCAGGAACAAATTCATTACCAACATAGTCCTGCCACTTCTTTTCCACATGAATAGAAGTTGTATCGGTTTTCGTATTTTTAATGGTGGTCGTCTGACCATACTTTTGTACATTAAATCCTACACCGGGCGCCGGTTTTGTCATAGGTGAACCGGGATGTCGTACCTGGTAATTAATTGTTACCGGTTCAACAGCGGCACTGGCTAATTGAACTGTAATTTCACCCAAAACAAATCCGTGATAAAATGTACCATCCTCATTACGCCGGTCAAACGAGAAACCATCCTGGTTTGCCATCAGACCGATAGCCGACATGATTCCACTTCCGGTTCCGTCTTGCCAGGCATTTGCTATATGTGTACGCCTAGTGCTACTGTAGAATGCTCCTATATCACGTCCCTGGCTATCCACTATTGTGTCAACAGCTTTGATTGCAAGATCAAAACTCATATATTGCTCTGTCACAGTGACGGATTCTACATATTCAAAGGGAAAATCCTTCGGTAAGGGCACTAACATTTCCGCCTGATTTTTTCCGTATGTAATATAAGAACCGTCGTGTGTAACATTTGTCGAGCCCCATCTGGCTGTCATATTTCCGCTTAATTCTTGTCCGGTGTAACTAAAAGTTCTCGTCACAGGTCGCTCTGTCAGGAATCGAACGGAAGTAATCTGATATTTCGTTGCATTTTCATCACCGCTGTTGTTTGTAGACATCAAACCCAAAAACTGAGCTCTTTGTTGGGTTGCCGCTTTTGCTTCAGTATATGAGTCTCCCTCTGTCAACTGAAGCGTATTGTTTCCAAACAGCGTAACAGCAGTATTGCCATAAGCCGCATTAATATCATTGTTTCCATTTGTTCCTGCGGACAGCTTGACTCCTAACGAATTCCGCGAAGAACTTGCTTCTTCATTAAGAATAACTTCTACTCCCAATACTCCTGCAGCTACCACTTCACTTGGAATATTGAAATAGATTTGTCCACTGTAATTCGTAGAAGTATTCGCATAGGTGATGATTCCCTTAGAACTATCATAAGCTGCTCCTGACATCTGATTAGCCACCGTCAGTTCGTTCAACTCATACTCCATTGCATAGGCGGAAACAGTATCCGAATAATTCGCTACACTGGGAGGATCAATCAATTCTACCTGGTTGCTGTCAGTCGGCATAGAACCCATGGTATCTTCCGTGGTAACCACTTCCGTTGTATAACCAAGGAATGGTGACTTCTCGACAACCTCATATTTGAAGAATCTGTTGTCCTCACCGGAAACAGGCAATTTCACCAGTGTCTCCTGCCAACCATCATCTGCATTCAGAAATCCGGGTCTCTCATCATTCTTGTCAAAAATGTAATCTTTTACATTAATCTTGGTTCTTTTTCCGGTTCCGTTTTCTACCTGATATACCTCGTACTCCACTTCCTGACCAGCATGCTTTTCATTACCGTCTGCCCAATCCTTCACAACCGTCAGCTGCTGCTGTTCAAAAATATTGGTCATGATGCGGAGGTTGGAGTTAACGCCGCCTCGCTCCAGGTAAAATATCTTCATGACATGGCTGGAACCTTCGTAGAACTCTTTCGCGTATCTCTCGGCACCAAAAATCTCTTCAAGCGTAATTACAGCGCTACTGATATAAGATGCCTCGGGCTCATAAGAGTCTTTCTGTCCCTTATCCGCTTCACGAGGACAATTTACAGGTGCATACGCATCCACACTAACGGCTCCCTTTCCGTTATCCCCAAGGAAATTGATGCTTCCGCCCAAGGGACTATGAACGCCACCGATATCCAATACCAGAACGCCATCAATAAATACCCAAAGATCATCGTCACCTTCAAATCTAAATTCCATAGCCTGACCATTTATCTGTCTTCCTTCATAAATGGTAAAATCAGCTGTCATAGTCAATCCGAAGTGGTGATCATATTTTACATTTTCCGGCAGATTTGCATTTACATCCTGTTTGGAAGTATCCATCTTATCAAAGGGGAAGAAACCAACCGGGCTTTCTCCGTCTTCCTGAACAAAGGTACTCTCATGCACACCAAACTGGTTTCGTTCTTTGACATTATCACCGGCAGGGAGGAAATAAGCATAGTTCGTTGAACTATCAAACTCAATCCAGTTCTGCTGCTGTTTGAACAGACCGGTAACATCTTTATATTCCTTGACATATTGTCCCGGTGTGAACAAATACTCCAAAGATTGCTGATTCTCCGGATCAACCTTACTGCTTAATCTCGGATACTCATTGTACAATTGCTTATCAACAATTCCCTGCAGTGCTGTCGGCCCACCTGTATAATGAGACGCGGTCATGATGTCGGTAGTGTAATCAGGATGATTGTTGGTATCAAAATTCGCACCATTCGGCAGGAACAGCAGTTTATGATTTATGTTGATACCGATATTCTCCAGCTTTTTATTTTCATCAAACGCTTCTCTTTTCGTTGTATCGTTCCAGTTTGACCGAGGAGGTGTCGCCAATGTATCTGAAGCCTCATAGTTATAGAGATTAACAGTAAATCCTCTGCCCTCACCGTAATATTGACCTATACTGTTATCGATCGTATCAATCGCATGTTCACTGGTGATACCGCCATTTGAGGCGTCCGGCTTCGGTTCATAGGTCATGGAGATACCAATTAACTTCAGGCGCAGGAATACACCCAGTGTGACAACACATGCCAGCACAAAAAGGGCAGACAACACCCTGTGCTGTCTACTTCTCTTGACTATGAAATTATTAATGAAATTGTCTAAAATTCGTCTCATTAATATACCTCAGTTAACAGTTTCTTATTTTAGATTTACAGTTTCGCTTATTTTACCATGCTGATTCTTTCGAAGGGCCAGACTCTTAATGCCACTTTTCCTACCATCTGCTCTGTTTCGATACAGCCTACTATGGAACTTCGGCTATCCACGGAGGTTGCTCGATGGTCTCCCATAACGAAAAATCGATTTTCAGGGACCTGATAAGGGAACTCCTGATCACAGATTCCTAACGCCAGCTCCGAAACATATGGTTCATCCAACTTGTTGCCGTTTACGGAAACAGTACCATTTTCGTCTATATCAATAATGTCACCGGGACCTCCGATGATTCTCTTTAACAGCAGTTTGTTCTGCCAATAAAATCCACACAAATCACCTGTTTTCAGTTTGCTGGATTTCATCAGGACCAAAATATCTCCATCCACCAGTGTAGGTTCCATACTGGTTCCGGAAACCTGCAATACCGGTAAGAGCAAGGTTGCCAGTAATGCTGCCAACGCCGCAACTACAATCAGAATATTGACCGTGCTGCGGAGTGCTTTATTGTATTCTTTTCTGTAAGTTAATCGCTTTCGTTCCTTTTCCACTTCTTGCTTGGTAGGAACGGCTGCTCTCTTTACTTCATTATGCTTTGCCATCTGATTCCTCCGCCGAATTCTGTTCCTGTTCGGTCACCTTCTTGGAATCCTCCACCATCTGAATCAGGCGTTGCTTACGATTTTGCCATCTTTCCTCAGGATATATGGTTGCATTATTTCGAAGGCGTTCACAATCCTCCAAGGTCTTTTCCACCAGTGTTTCACATTTCTGCATCGCCTCACGCTGCATCTCCCTGCACTGCTTCTTTGTCAGTTCCAGCAATGTATCCGCCTTCTGCTCATCGTTCATATTCATAACAGACAACAAATACTGATCCGCTGCCTGCTGTGCTGCTTCAAAAATGTGATTCAACTGCAGGGAAGCTTCCGCTATGGACCCTGCTTTTTCCATTTGAATATTTCGTTCGTTCAGTTCGGTCTGTAACCGTTCAATTTCCTGTTTCAATTCCTCCTCTTTTTGCAGGAAGGAATATATAATTTCGATTAACTCAATGCGCGACATTTTGCGCAGTTCTTTATCTGCCATATCTGCCTCTACACACTCCCTACGCATCCTTTTACATTCTTTTGGGAAGGGAATTCCTAGAATAATTCTAATTATACAAATTTATTATACAACTTATAATATATTTTTTTCAACCTATTTTTAAGCGATGGCTCAAATAATTTTGTCTGACAATTCGCCGAAAACTTTAAAAACGCGCAATCAATATCTGACTGCGCGTTTTTTAACTGTTTTTTAATCTTTTTTACTCTTCCTCTTCCTTCTTGCGACGACCAAACAGATAAGTCATTGCAGAAAGTGAAGCGGATGCAGTTGCTACTACTGACCAAAGTCCGAAAGGATCGTTTGTCTTAGGTGAATGCTTTTCAGGTCCCTTCTTAGGCATGTAGTTGGTAACAGTGTATCCTGCTGTTGCAGAACCGCTGATAACTGTCTGATATCCTTCAACAGGATCCTCGGTGATGGTGTAGTTAATCCATGTCTCATGATTCTTCACTGCCAGTTCTGTAAATGTGAAGCTCCAGTTATTGGAAGCATCCAGATTTGCAGTTCTTACCTGAGTACCGTTTGCGTACAATCTTACGGTAATCTGAGCAGGTCTGATGTTAGCACTGTTGTTCTCATCCTCCCAAACCTTGGTGACACTTACCTGTGTTACTGCAGGCTTATGAGTATTAGTGATAACAGTTCCGTCAATGCTCTTGGTGTAGCCGGCAGGAACAGTTGTCTCATCAACAGTATAATCAATCAGTTCTCCCTTCTCGTACTTAACAAGATTGCTCCATGTGTACTCAGTCTGGGTCTGGTTCAGAATTACTTCTTCGCCAACCGCAATACCGTTTGCATACAGAGTCACACCGTAATCTCCACGGATGCCATCAATATTGCTTCCATCATTCCACTGTTTTGTAACAGTAACAGATGTCAACTCAGGTGCATGCATATTGGTGATTTCAAAATGATTTTCTCCATCAGGTACGATTGATGTGGTATAACCGGGCACTTCGATTTCATCTACTGTATAGAGGATTTCTTTACCATTTACATTCTTAGGAAGATCAGTAAAGGTAATCTGCCAGTTATTGGTTACATTCAGTTTTTCCTCACGAACCTTTGCTCCGTTTGCAAGCAGCTGTACGGTAATCTCATTCGCTCTGATGCCGTCACGGTTGTTGTCATCATCCCAAACCTTAGCAATAGAGATTTTTGTGGTTTCAGAAGTATGGCTGTTCAGAATTGTCCAGTTGTTACCGTTGTGAGAGTAATCTACTTCGTAGCCGACAGGAACATATGCTTCCTCAATTGTGTAAACGAAAGGTGCTCCACCTGCGTCTACGGGAAGGTCCTTAAATGTCCAGGTCCAGTTGTTGCTCTCATTCAGTGTAGCGCTGTCAACTACAGTACCATCTGCAAGCAGGTTTGCAGTGACTGAAATAGGTCTGATGCCATCTGCATCGTTGCTGTCTGCCCATACCTTGGTTACAGAAATATTTGTAAGATCAGGTATGTAAGTGCAGGTATTGGTGATCTCTCCGCCAACATAGCCGGCCTCATAGAAATTCACTGCATTTTCTACTACAGTATAAACAATTTCTTTACCATCTTTGTACTTGTCAAGATCGGTGAACTTCTTTGCTGCCCATCCGTCTGAGTAAGTCAGAGATACGGTCTTACCGGTAGAAACGCCATCTGCATACAAAGTTACGAGAATGCTTTCGGGACGTTTGTTGTACTGATTGCCATTGTCTGCCCATGCCTTAGTTACTTCCAAGTAAGTAATCTCAGGAATGTGGATATTGGTAATGGTAAGTGTATCTTCACTTGCACTAGTAGTGTAGTTATCTACTTTCACTTCCTCTACAGTGTAAATGATCTTCTTACCTGCCGCATACATGTCGAGGCCTGTGAATGTGTAACTCCAGGTATTTCCTGTTCCACTAAGCTTCTTTTGATCAACTACCTTGCCGTCTGCCAACAGTTTGATGGTAATCTCAGAGGGTCTCAGACCATCCTGGTTGCTGTTGTCATCCCATATCTTGGTTACTTTTACTTCGGTGATCTCAGGATTGTGCTTATTCTCGATGTTGTATCCGGTTACAGTTGCTTCGTAGCCTTCTACCTCATCCTCTGCGATGGTGTAAACAATTTCCTTACCATCCGCGTACTTAGGCAGATCCTTGAACTCGTACTTCCAATCATCGGCTGCAGTTACGATTGCGCTCTTTACTACAGTTTCACCGTTCATTACCTTTACGGTAATACTCTCAGGTCTTACGCCGTCCTGGTCATCATTATCAGTCCAGGTCTTGGTTCCCTTTACCTCTACCTTACTGATTTCATGAGTATTGGTGATGTTATAGCCATTAACTTCAGTTGAGTAACCTTCTACCTCATCCTCGGTGATGGTATATTCAATCTTCGCACCTGCCTTGAACTCATCAAGGTTCTTGAATTCATACTTCCAGTCGTCAGCTGCAGTTACGCTTACACTGTCTACCTTCTCACCATCTGCAAGCAGGTTTACAGTAATGCTTTCAGGTCTTACACCGTCCTGATTGTCATTATCAACCCAGGTCTTGGTTCCCTTTACCTCTACCTTGCTGATTTCATGAGTATTGGTGATGTTGTAACCATTTACTTTGGTTGTGTAACCTTCTACCTTATCCTCGGTGATGGTATAAACAATTTCCTTACCCTCTGCATACTTAGGCAGATCCTTGAACTCGTACTTCCAGTCATCGGCTGCGGTTACAGTTGCACTCTTTACTACAGTGGTACCGTTCATTACCTTTACCGTAATGCTCTCAGGTCTTACTCCGTCCTGATCATCATTATCAGTCCAGGTCTTCACACCGGAGATGGTTACAGTTTCAGGAGTGTGCTTATTCTCGATGTTGTATCCGCTAACAGTTGCTTCGTAGCCTGCTACCTCATCCTCTGCGATGGTGTACTTAATCTCTTTTCCATCTGCATACTTAGGCAGATCCTTGAACTCGTACTTCCAATCATCGGCTGCGGTTACGGTAGCGCTCTTAACTACAGTGTCTCCGTTCATTACCTTTACGGTAATGTTCTCAGGTCTTACGCCGTCCTGATCATCATTATCAGTCCAGGTCTTTGCACCGGAGATGGTTACGGTTTCAGGAGTGTGCTTGTTCTCGATGCTGTATCCGCTTACAGTTGCTTCGTAGCCTTCTACCTCATCCTCTGCGATAGTGTAAACAATTTCCTTACCATCCGCGTACTTAGGCAGATCCTTGAACTCGTACTTCCAGTCATCTGCTACTGTTACGATTACACTCTTTACTGCAGTGCCATCTGCAAGCAAGTTTACTGTAATGCTCTCAGGTCTCTTGCCGTCCTGGTTATTGCCATCAGACCAGGTCTTGGTTCCGGAAATGGTTACAGTTTCAGGCTTGTGATTATTCTCGATGTTGTATCCGATTACGGTTGCGTCATAGCCTTCTACCTTATCCTCGGTGATGGTATATTCAATCTTCGCACCTGCCTTGAACTCGTCAAGGTTCTTGAACTCATATTTCCAATTGTCAGCTGCAGTTACAGTTACACTGTCTACCTTCTCACCATCTGCAAGAAGATTTACGGTAATCTTTTCGGGTCTCTTTCCATCCTGGTTATTGTTATCAACCCAGGTCTTGGTTCCCTTTACCTCTACCTTACTGATTTCATGAGTATTGGTGATGTTGTAACCACTTACTTCGGTTGTATAACCTTCTACCTTATCCTCGGTGATGGTATAAACAATCTTCGCACCTGCCTTAAACTGATCAAGGTTCTTGAATTCATACTTCCAATCATCAGCCGCAGTTACTTCTACACTGTCTATCTTCTCGCCATCTGCAAGCAGATTTACGGTAATACTCTCAGGTCTTACACCGTCCTGATTATTTTTATCATCCCACTTCTTGGTAACAGTTATGTTAATCTTTGTAGGTGCATCTTCCATGGTGACTACGCCACCATCTGCATCCTTTCCGCCAACTACTACTTTACCGTCCTCAGTCACACTGAAACTAATATTTTCAGCCACATCGTAACCATCGGGAGCAGTTGTCTCAATCATGACATAATCGCCTGCATCAAGTTCAATCTCATGCACTTCTTTTCCGGAAGTCCATGCTTCGATTGCAGTTGCGCCGGTCTTTACCTTACCGTCATCCCTTACATCGCTTGCCTTGTATACTGCAAGATGTGCGTTGGGCAGTTCTTCGGTACCGTTTACTTCCTTTTTACTCAGTTTAACTGTTGTCGTCTTTGATTCCTTCTTATTAGTAATGATAATCACACCACTCTTAACAGAATGTTCTTTATCTGCACTATAAGAAGTTGCAAATCCGCCTACCGCTGCCTCTTCTACAAAATAGGAACAATCATATGTTGTGCCATCTACTTCTGTAATCCTTAAAGGCAATGCACCAATATTCACCGATTTTGAAGGAGCGTTCAAAGTAATCGTTGATCCATAATTGCTGACAATAACTTTCGGTTCTCTCTCGAGAAGTCTATATAATTTGAATGTTGTTCCATTTGCCTGTTCATTTGCAATCTGGAAATTCCATTCGCTTGCATTTGAACCACCACCGGAAATATAGATAGACTTATCTCCATTTGTTAAATGCAGCTTACCGCCTACATATTCTGTCTGCGTATCTCCATCAACTGTATTGTAGCCCAGCAGGAACTCTGAATAGTACTCATTTACAACATGCTCAACATATCCGGGCTTACCATTTGCAGTCACCAGCTGTCCGTTTGACAGGTTCCAACTGATACTGTCCAAAACATCCTCAGCAAGATCAAAGCACTTTAAAGCTTCATCTCTGATTCCTAAAAATACTTCTTTTGAATTGTCGTAAGTAAGAGCAGCAAAAAGGTATTTCTCTCCCTCCACAATAGTATCTGCAGAAGTCAGATATTTTCCGTCTGCAATTTTAATAGGAAGTACTTCTGTTTTTACCTGTTTTACCTGCAGAGATATGTTGCCTGCAGGCTCTATATTCTTACCTTGCTCATCCTGCCACTTCTTCTCAACAGTAATACTGTCGGGAACAAAAGTATTCGTAATGGTAGTTCCATCCGCACTGACAGTACTTGCATATTCAGAAGGAACAGATGTTTCGACGACACTATATATGATGGGTTCACCATTCTTATCATTCTTTCTAAGCTGATCCCATGTATATGAAGTTGTGTTTGCATCCAGCATCACTTCCTCAGAAGCCGGGACACCGTTTGCAAGCAGCATGATACCGTAAGAGGCTCTCTTTTCTGCCGAATTATCATTGTCATCCCAAACTTTGGTTGCCGTAAAGGAAGTCTTCTCCACAGGATTATAAACATTTACAAAAGTAGCATTTACAGCATTATTATCATTATCGTTCTTACTATCGTTTGCAGGAATCGCATAGGTATCATCTGTTTTGACCAGTTCTTCCTCCTGCCCGTCATGTTCCCATGTTACACTATCAATGACGCATGCAGTATTTTCCGCATTTCTGCCTACTGTGACAGTTAAATTGTAAGACTTTACACTGTACTCAATATCAACATTATTCTTTTCAACTTCAGAAACCGTAAAATGATATACACCTGTTGCTGGGAAAATCATATCTTCAAATACAATCTTCTCACCACGGTTAATCGCGTTCGTTGCAGGAAGGGTAACTTTCTTTGTATCTGATGCAGCCTGGACAATCTGGAACTCGTAATCGCCATCATTTAAAGGCTTACCGTAATTCGCTACCTTCTTAGTCGCAGTAAGAGCAACTTTAGCAACAATCTTCTTATTTGTTACCGTCTTGTCCGAAATTCCATTCGGTGCCACTTCAATCGACTTAATACTGTCATTATTAGCGATTAACTTGTCAGCAAGTTCGAGTGGAATCGAAGCATTTGTATCCTTACTATCTGCAGGATACAGGAAAAAGTAATGAGGCTCTCCCTCTAACACATAACCACCGGGCGCCTGGACCTCTTTCCAATAGTACAGGGCCGGATCTTCACCAATCGCGTTAACATCAATATCCTTAACGATTGCTTTACCACCGTTTTTCGTCTCAACAGTATGCTTTTCTTCCTCGCTCGTTACAACATAGTTGCTATCATAATGCACACGATATATTTTAAATATCGCGCCATCCAATCCTTCAGAAGTATCTGACAAATCACGTTTACTGAAAGAAATCGTACCTGCATCAGATGTGAACCAAACCTTATGACCAACTACTGTATATTCCCTCGATGTGCCTGCCTCAGAGCTAATTGCTCCCTTAAAATTAACGGTATTGCTGATAGTCTGTGTTCCAAGGTTGCTGACTCTGACCGTATAGTAAATAAACAGATGCTCTCCATCGGGCACTGTGATTTCCATGGAATCAGTTGCCACACGGCAGTTGACTCCATCTGTCACGATATTATTCTTTTCATCAACAACTTTAATCACTGACTTCTTGCCATTGATTGTATATGCTTGCTGCAATGTAACACCCGCAGGCAAGCTATCAACAAGCACAAGTGATCCATAATTGTTATATGCAATTTTCTCTTTGTTTACCTCAATTGTATATTCAATATTATCCAAATCTTTCAGATCACTGCCTGATTTGCTCAAGGCAGATCTCTTAACAGTCACATCAGCAGAAGCATCATCCTGCTTAACATGATTTGAATCCTGTAATTCTACCTCATTGGTAAATATCTTTTCTACCCATGCGCCTCTATCCGTAAGCTTGGTCTTGTAAGAAAAGAATAATTTCATGGAATTAGCCTTTTCAGGTTTAAAGGAAGTAAAGACAATCTGATATCTTCCATAGTACTCTGATTCAAGCTCTTTCACCAATCCGTATGTCATTTTGTCATCCGGCAAAGGATTTACAGGAGCGTAGTTATCATTTTCATAGTACTTGTAGGTCACACTGCCGGGAACAAGTTCCATCCCCTCCGGAAGATAATCGACAATGTAATCTGTTTCGTTCTCCTTGGTGATAGCCATGATTTCCCAAGTTACTGTTTCATCTGAAGCATCATAGTAGCTTCCGTCAGCACCGGGCACAGGAGCTTTGCTGACCATATAATCTTTACTGTACTTCTTCTTCGCTGTTGAAGTAGGCTGATAACTGGGATTTTCCTGTGTAACCAGCTGTGCTTCATTTCCAAACCACAAACCTGAATCAATCGCATCGAATCCACCGATTCCGTTATAAGCAGTTGAAAACCGAATCACCACACTCTCACT
This sequence comes from Acetatifactor sp., assembly GCA_045597705.1. Lineage (GTDB taxonomy): Bacteria > Bacillota > Clostridia > Lachnospirales > Lachnospiraceae > Acetatifactor. The sequence continues at coordinate 26,241 of JAZLKR010000026.1, read as the reverse complement.
AAGCAACGGAAACTTCACCTGCATTCCGCCGTCGGTTAAGGAAGCCTCGTATGTTCCGCTGTATTCCCCTCCCTCTTTATTTGTGACTGAAACATTTGTTGTATCAAATTGAAGTCTGTTGCCGTTGTACCAGGTGCCGTAATTCAAGTCAAACTCGCTAGCGCCGTATGTAGCATTGTAATCTCGTACTACTGCATTTTCATATGTCGTATCTTCAGGAACTGTCACTTCAATTGACCAATTGATTCTACTGTTCTCAGTATCGAAGGATACAAATTGCTTATCAACCTTACTACCATCCCCCTGATTTGGATCATCACCGGGATTATTATTGCCCTCTGTAATCTGAAGCCAATCAGAAGAAGCATACACTGTTTCAGTGTGTTCAGGTTCGTCAGGTCTTTCAACAGAAGCCTTATTAATTGCAATAAGTGTACCGGTCGCGGGAGTACCATCCGCATTTTTGGCATACTCAGTTGATACCTGATATGTAATAGTGTAAGGTCCCTTAGCGCCTGCAGGGAATTCGTATTCAAAGCCCGCCTGTCCGGGAGTTACACTAATCTCTCCAATCTTACTTCCATTTTGATTAATAATAGGATTTCCAACCAATCCGCCAACCTGGGAATAAGTACTGAAGTTCTCCAGAGCATCCTTCAAAACGAAACCGCCAAGATCCGTATTCCCATCTCCCACTGTGATTGTGAAATCAACAGTGTATTCATTTCGTGTGGAATCTCCATCCTGTACTGCTTCTGTTTTGGTTTCTCCTCGTTGTTTTCCACCAAGTACACCTTGCCATAAAGACTTTTCGCTGCCGGCTGAAATATTATATTCTCCACCCGTCCAGATAACCTTTGCATCATTCTTAGGCACAGCCCCTACCTGTAAAGCATCTGTCTTGTAGCTTAAAGTATAAGTTACATTACGATTAATATCAGAGCTTCCATATATCTGAACAAGGTCGACTTCAAACTCTCCATTTACAGGATTTACTGTAATCTCACGCATTTCTGAATTATCAGATCTCTGTATTATGATTTTATTATTCTGAATGGTCTGCCCTGCACCCATCTTATCCTGAACTTTCAATGTTGAAAGGTTATTTGTATCGGGTGTAACAGTAATGAAATAATCAACATACGGAGTTTCTCCGGGTTCAATTCTGCCTGAATTAGTATCAACTCCATGCGAATTAGCTGCCTTGTTGGCAGTTACATTTGTATTTCTAACCGGAAGAGTGACACTGGAACCGGGAAAATCGAAACTAATTTCATTCCCCTCACCCAATTTGTCCGGATTCAATTTTAAATCAAATGAAATACCGCCTTTACCGTTTTGGTTACCGCTCTGTGACCAATATCCATCTACAAATGTAATGTAAATGACATTATCCTTAATCCAATAATCCAAGACATTTGTCAGGCTGCCTTCAATAGGATTTTCCTTCATCTTCAGAATCTTATCGTCACCAACATATTCTGACAAATCAAATACCCAAGTTTTATTCTGATCTGCTTCGCTTACGCTACCGTTAAATGAGTAGTTAAATGTAAGCGTCAAGTCGGCTTCTGTTCTGTCTAACGGTGTTACTGCACTTTCCAATGTCATTGTAATGCTTGCAGCATCCGCCAAAGGCTTTGTGTCTTCCCCTTCCGCCTTCGCCACTTCAGGTATCATGGTAAACGCCATCAACACCGCCATGGTAAATGCTAAAATTCTTTTCTTCAGTGATGTATACATATCCTTTTCCTCCTGTCCCGGATTTTCTCCCCGGTCCTCGATTTAAAGTATTTTTTACCCTAAAACCGCCTTTTTTAGTCTTTTGTTAGCCACTGTTATCTCACAGCGGGCACAAAAAGGGCATAATAATGGTATATTAATCATATTCTATCACTTTTTCACAGAAATGTCACTATTTTTTTGTTTATATTGTTGAGTTCTTACTCAAAAAACAGCATAAAAAATCCCCGGGGGAATTTTCCCTCGGGGACTCTCATTTTGTTCATTATCCGAATCGGTCAATCAGCCTTATCTGTAAAGATTTCTCTTATCTACGACTCTGACTGCCTTACCTTCACTTCTGACGATAGTCATGGGATCAACAACCTTAACATCAACCTTGATACCAAGCATTGACTTCAGTCCTGCTACTACACCTGCAGCGAGTTTCTCCTTGTCAGCGTTAGCTTCAACCATGTCAGGAGTCAGCTCAACCTGTACCTCGATGGTATCGTTGTTTCCAAGACGGTCAACTACAATCTGGTAGTTAGCCTGGAAGCCCTGATTCAACAGAACTGCCTCAATCTGTGAAGGCCATACGTTAACGCCCTTAACAACCATCATATCATCGCTTCTGCCCTTAGGCTTCTCCATACGAATGTGAGTACGTCCGCAAGAGCAAGGCTTTCTGGTCAGACGGCAAAGGTCTCTGGTTCTGTAACGAAGCAGAGGGAATGCCTTCTTTGTGATACATGTAAATACAAGCTCACCAACCTCTCCCTCAGGAAGAACCTCACCGGTCTTAGGGTTGATGATTTCAGGAATAAAGTGGTCCTCCTGAATATGCATGCCGGCCTGCTCTTCACACTCGAAGGATACGCCGGGGCCGGAAATCTCAGTCAGTCCGTAAATATCGTAAGCTTTGATACCGAGAGTCTTCTCGATGTCATGTCTCATCTCCTCAGTCCAAGGCTCTGCGCCGAAGATACCTGCCTTCAGCTTAATCTTGTCCTTCAGGCCTCTCTTAGTGATGGTCTCACCAAGGTTAGCAGCGTAAGAAGGAGTACAGCAAAGAATGGTTGAACCAAGGTCTTCCATGAACTGCAGCTGTCTGTCGGTATTACCGGAAGACATGGGAAGTGTCAGGGAACCAACCTTATGGGAACCACCGTTTAAGCCGGGGCCGCCTGTGAACAGACCGTAACCGTAACATACATGAACAACATCTTCCTTGGTTCCGCCTGCAGCTACGATAGCACGTGCACAGCACTCATCCCAAAGGTCAACGTCTGCCTGAGTATAGAAAGCAACAACACGTCTGCCGGTGGTACCGGAAGTGGACTGAATACGTACGCACTCTGAAAGAGGCACACCAAGCAGTCCGTAAGGATACTGGTCTCTCAAATCATCCTTCTCGATGAAAGGAAGCTTGTGCAGGTCTTCGATACCCTTGATATCCTCGGGCTTAACACCTGCTGCGTCCATCTTGCCGCGGTAGAAAGCTACATTCTCATAAACGTGCTTAACCTGTGCAACAAGGCGCTCGCTCTGTAATGCCTGCAGCTGCTCAAGAGGCATTGTTTCGATTTCGGGCTGGAAATAGTTTTTCATCATTTTTACCTCATTTGAAATATTTTTATGAAAACCGACCTCCCCAATCCGGGCCGGCACTCATCGAACTAGAAGTTTCTTCCGAGAGCAAATGCCTTGCGGTTCAGCTCCAGGAATTTCGCAGGTACGCAAGCCTCAATGGCTGCATCCCACTTCTCCACGGGAATATCAAAGTACTTGGAAAGTCTTCCCATGAGAACAATGTTAACTGCCTTGGAGGAACCGGCCTCCTCAGCAAGTGACAGACAATCCATCGCATCTACAGCGATGCCGAGTTCCTGCATCTTCTCAACCAGGTTAACAGGATACTCTGCTGCGCCGGTGATAACAGGCATAGGATCAATCTGCTGGGTGTTGGTAACGATACGGCCGTCAGCCTTCAGATATTCTACATATCTTGCTGCTTCCAGCTGTTCGAAGGAGACAATAAAGTCAGCCTCTCCCTTATCAATGATAGGGGAATATACCTTCTCGCCGAAGCGTACATATGTTACAACACTACCGCCTCTCTGGCTCATACCATGAACCTCGGAAACCTTTACATCATAGCCTTCTGTGAGAAGCAGATGTCCCAAAAGCTTACTTGCAAGCAGGGAACCCTGGCCGCCCACACCAACAATCATAATATTCTTTGTACTCATTGTACCTAAGTCCTCCATTCGTTACGCTTATTCCTGAGATTCCAGTGCACCCAGTCTGCACAGCTGCTTACATACGCCGCAGCCTACGCACAAGGTAGTGTCAATTGCTGCCTTGCCGTCTTTCATGCTGATTGCGGGACATCCCAGTTTCATGCAGGACTTACATCCTACACACTTATCGCAAAGAACCTTCAAAGGCTTCTTAGGCTTTACATACTTGAGCAATGCACAAGGTCTTCTGCTGATGATAACGGAAGCCTCGTCTGCTGCCAGCTCTTCCTTCAGAACTGCATCGCACTGTGCCAGATCATAAGGATCTACCACTCTCACACGGTTGAAGCCCATTGCCTTGCAAAGTGCTTCCAGATCAATCTTGCCCGCAGGGTCGCCCTTGATGTTGTAACCGGTAGTAGGGTTCTGCTGGTGACCGGTCATACCGGTGATAGAGTTATCCAGAATGATTACGGTAGAATTACTCTGGTTATATGCAATATTGGCGAGACCGGTCATGCCGGAGTGCATGAAGGTAGAGTCACCGATAACGGCAACTGTCTTATTCTCGCTCTCGGCACCGCGCGCCTTGTTAAAACCGTGAACAGAGCTGATGGAAGCACCCATACAGAGAGTAACATCCATAGCAGCAAGAGGTGCAACTGCACCCAGGGTGTAACATCCGATATCGCCCAGAACGGTTACCTTATTCTGCTTCAAGGTGTAGAACAAACCTCTGTGAGGGCAGCCTGCACACATAACGGGAGGTCTTACGGGAAGATTCTCCTCCAGCTTTCTGCCTGCGGGAACCTCTGCACCAAGCTTACCTGCAACCATATTCTGAGAGTACTCACCCTCAATGGGGAATACATCCTTACCTACCACTTCAAGTCCGAGCGTCTTGCAATGATTCTCGATAATGGGATCCAGTTCTTCCACGATAGCGAGCTTGGAAACCTTAGAAGCGAAATCAAGAATAATCTTCTCGGGAAGAGGATTTACCATACCAATCTTCAGTACGGAAGCCTTTTCGCCGAATACTTCCTTCACATACTGATAGCTTGTGGAAGAAGTGATAATACCAAGGGATGTATCGCCCATTTCCACGCGATTGACTCCACTGGTCTCTGACCACTCAGCCAGCTTGCGCATTCTCTCTTCTACGAAGGGATGACGCTTGATGGCATTGCCGGGCATCATAACATATTTTGCAATGTTCTTTTCATAGTCCTTCATGGGAGGAACAACTCTTTCATGGGTATCAACGATACTCTGAGAATGTGCTACACGGGTACACATCTTGATAATAACGGGAGTATCAAAGGTCTCTGAAATCTCATATGCCAGTTTAGCGAAATCATAAGCTTCCTGAGAATCGGAGGGCTCCAGCATGGGAACCTTAGACGCGATTGCGTGATGTCTGGAATCCTGCTCATTCTGAGAAGAATGCATTCCCGCATCATCAGCAACGCAAATAACCATTCCGGCATTTACTCCAGTGTAGGAACAGGTATAAAGAGGATCTGCTGCCACATTCAGTCCAACGTGCTTCATACCGCAGAAGCTTCTCTTTCCTGCAAGGCAGGCACCGAAAGCAACTTCCATTGCCACCTTCTCGTTGGGCGCCCACTCACAATAAATCTCTTCAAACTTTGCTGCCTCTTCCGTTACCTCAGTACTGGGAGTACCGGGATAGCTGGATACCACGCAGCATCCGGCTTCATACAAACCTCTGGCAAAAGCCTGGTTGCCAAGCATTAACTGTTTCATCGTACAAAATCCTTTCTGTCGGGTGTCTGCTTCTAAAAAAGCACAGACCTACCCTCTTACGTAAAATCTGTTAATTATTATACTTTAATAATTTAACCATGTAAAGTGTAGAATTTATCTATTATTGCATACTGAATCGCTCTCGTGACCGATTTTCTTGATACATTTTACTAAAATTCATGCTAAATATGGGACGCAATGACTATCGAGCGGCCCTGTTGCTTCTCTTGCAGGTAATTTTCTACCTTCTCTCTGTTTTCCGCATCCAAGCCATTGAACGGTTCATCCAGAAGAACGCCTTCCGACTCTGCCTCCATAGCCCTGACTATCGCCACACGACGGCGCATTCCACCTGAAAGCTGTGAGCAGGGTTTATCCAGTTCCTCCGCAGGCAGCAGCAGTTCCAATGCCTCTCTGGCACACCGCCTGTCTCCCGTTACCAGTTCCACATTGCGGACCGCACTATAGGCATCACACAGTCGGTCTTCCTGAAACAAAAAGCTTACCCGTGCAGGTCTCAATATCTTTCCGGCATCTGCCTGCTCCAATCCAGCCAGCATGCGGAGCATCGTCGTCTTTCCGCTGCCGGAAGGTTCTCTTAAATATTTCACTTCTCCGGGCAGACATTCAAAATCAATTTGGGAAAGCACCTGCTGCTCTCCAAAGGACTTATCCGCCTGCACCAGGGCAAATTCCCGTACACTGCTGCCGGCAATATTTTTCACTGTGCACAAAGGCTCTGCTTTGAAAAAGAGTTCAGCAAGCCACAGCACAAGTTTCTCAAAGAAAAAGCTCAACAGAATCACCACTGCCGTCCAGGCAAAAACACCCGCTGTATCCAGCCAGACTTTTGACAGATATAAACCTTCTCCAATCGAGTGAAGCGGCACGCCGATTACCTCCGCAGCCACACCGGACTTCCAACACATGCCAAGGGACACCTTCAAGCTGCTGTTTAAGAAAGGGCGAAGGGCCGTTCTGTAAATGTAAAAGAACTTGCTGCCTGCTGTCAGATTAAACACCTGCGCCATCTCCAGCAATTGCTTATCCGCGCTGCGGATACCCTCCAATGTACTCAAATACAAATTCGGGAATACTACCAGGAAGCATATTCCTACTGCCAACCACTTAGAGCCCCACCAGATTAACAAAAGAACCGCAAAGGATGCCACAGGCACTGCGGTAAGAAATCTCACAAACGGGTCCAGCACCTCTTCCACAATTCTCAGTTTTGCACTGCAATACGCCAGCAAAAAAGCCACAGCAGCCCCCATAAAGAAACCGCCCGCAATTCTGGAAAATGATCCTAAGATAGCCTGATAGAAACTGCTGCTTCCGCACAACTCCAACAGCCGTTTTACTGTCACCGCAGGCGAAACCATCAAAAATTTGTTATTGACTATTGCAGTCAGTATGCCCCATAGGATAATCCAAAACAGGATAATGCCGACTTTTTTCAGTTTTCCCTTGAGCTGTAGTTTCATATCCGCTCTCCCTATATTTCAGTATCAACAAAAGAATTATAACATAAAAAAAGAGCACATATCAAAATGAAAGTGCTCTTTGCATTACTATTAATTTCTGGCTACTTGGATAAGTAGTAAAAGTCCTCATTCGGCACGCTGCCGCCTACCAGTTCAGGAGAGAATGCTTCCAATGCCTCCAGATAGGCCTGTACCGCTTCCTTCATCTCTGCTCCGGTTACGCAAACCAGATTACAGTTTGGAATGGCTTTTTGAGCGATTGGAACCTTTGCAATAATACCGGCATTCACAGCAAGTTCAGCGCCTGCTGCCGGATCTTCATTAATTGCTTTTACGCTCTCGCGATGCTCTGCCATGAATGCTTCTACTGCATCTCCGTTGCTTTCCAGAAATTCCTTCCGAACTACAGTCACACCGGTTACCATGTCTCGTCCGGTCAATTTCTTCCATTCTTCATTCATATCCAGCACTACATGCAGAGATTCATTCTGAATCATCGCCGCTGTTGCAAAAGGGTGAGGCAAAAATCCGATTGCAGAAGAATCGGCTGCAAGCACTGCTGCTACCTCTGTCGCCTCAGATTTGAACTCCAAAGTGTAGTCATCCTCTCCCAATCCGCTCTGTGAAAGCAAATAACGCAGGGAAGCTTCCGGAGTGGTTCCTTTACCGGTAAGTACGATTGTCTTGCCCTTCAGATCTGCTGCGCTCTCTACCTGTGCGGTACCGGTCAGCATTACTAACACGCCTGCCGTATTGATATCAATAACCTCTACCTGACCCTCGGTCTTTGCATAAAGAATTGCAGCCACATTTGCGGGGACCAGCGCAATATCCAATTGTCCCTTGATCATCAAGGGCAAAATTTCATCTGCACCGTTTGCCATAGTGAAGCTATAGGTGTCAAAGGTGTTACCGGCCTCTGCTTTTTCCATCAGATTCAAAATACCCAGTGTAGTCGCTCCCTTCATGGAACCAACTCTCACCTGTGCAGCATCACGATTGGAAGTCTCTGCCTTTCCGCAACCCGCCAACAGACTTGCGACTAAAATCATTCCCAAAACACATATGAAACATTTTCTAATTTTTCTCATAATCAAATCCTCTTTCTGTTACTCCGCAGGTTCACTCTCCGCCGGTGCAGAAGGTGTTGCAGGCGGTTCTGTCGGATTCTCTGTAGGGGCAGGGGTCTGCTCAGGCGTCTCAGGCTCTCCGCTCGGGGACTCTGCAGGTGCTTCTGTGGGTTCCGGCACTGGAGTCGGTACAGGTGTCGCTTCAGGTTGTGGTGTCGGCGTAGGTACCGGTGTTGCCACCGGTGCAGGAGTGGGCACATAAGTCTGCTCCTCAGGGTAAGTTTCCATTCCCTCGGGATCCTGCTCCTCATAAGTATCATCCGGTACAGGTGTTTCTTCCGGCTCGTCTATATCAGGCGCTTTTTGACCGGGCAAGCCAATGCCCCAGGCACCTTTGATTTGCTTCTTAATCTGATCATAAGGCCATTTTTGTTTGCTCTTATAAATACACATTGGGTCATTGATGAAGAAGCCTTCTTCGTCATACCCGTGAATTACCATAAAGTGACCGAAAAGAGTAAAATCGCCGGGGCGCACAGAGATGATAATCATCTTTCCTGCATCCAGGTAAGCCTTAAGAATATCCTCGCGCCAGTTAATTGTCTTGGATGTCAGTCCGTAGTGTTCTGCCCCTTTTGACATCAGAGACCACAAGGTGCCAAATCCCTTCTGGTAAAAGTGATTCTCCATAGAATAATCTGCAACATCTGCAGGAGAAACTTTCTCCTTTGTCAAAGCCACTACAACCATAGCCAACGAAGTCGGGCCACAGCCGCTGATGGCAATATTGCTCCCGTTTCCGTAGGAATCATAGCCCCAACGCTTGTCCCACTGCAGGAACAGCGGGCAATCCTGTGCCACTTCCACATCTCTCACTTCACAGTTTTCACTTTTTCCGTCAGGATAAGTCTCCAGGAAAGAAATCATCTCCGGGTTGTTCGCCAGATGCTTGAGCAAGGACTCCGGAATATTCTTTCGATTTTCAAGGACTGTCTCGTAACGAGAATCTTCCTTTGCGCGTTCTTTGTATATTTCCAGAATTTCATTGTAGGTCATCTCTCTGGGAGCGCCAACCTCATAACCTTCATCCAGTTCTTCCGCACCGGTAAGCTGAATGATCTCTTCCTCGCTTTCAGGAACCGTTTCCTCCGAAGGTTCCTGAGTCGGTTCCGGTGTCGGCGTCGCCATCTGAATGGGAACCGGGGTTCCAAGGGCTGCCTCTTCCATAACGCGTTCCACTTCCGTGGATGCATCACCGCTTCGCGAAGCCAGCCAGACACCGCCGCCTATAAACAATAAAATAAGCACCGCAAGTGCGGGCACTATTATCTTCTTATTATGCATAAATACTCTCCGCATTATTTTGTCCGCACTCAACAATATGGACGATTTGTATTATACGAAAGATACCTCGAAGATACAAGACAAGAAATGATTAAATTTATTTAAGAATTTCGCATAGAAACGGACATTTCGCCAAATCCTACTCTTACATTCGTGAGGAGGTAATCGCCGATGCCGTATATTGCATGTGCCGTTTTACTGATAGTCCTTGACTATTGCTGTCTGATTGCCGGTTCAAAGGAACCGCCTTCCCCAACAAACAAAAAAGATTTCCCGAGTCAATAGCTTGGGAAATCTTTTTTGGATATATAAGGGATTTGTTATTGGTAAAGTTATTTTTTCTTACGCGCCATAACAATACTCTGCACTACCAGGAACAGACAAAGCATTGCCGCAATGGTAATACCGGTCCACCACGCCTGATCCAAACCGGCGGAAGAAACGATATTTTGAATGGTGCTCAGTGACAGGGCGCCAAAGAAGGTTCCTATAATATTGCCTACACCACCGGTCAGCATCGTTCCACCGATAATGGAGGAAGCAATCGCGTTCATTTCCATACCGCTTGCGTGTGAAGGCGAACCGGAGCCGACATGCAGGAAATACACAAAGCCTGCAATACCTGCCAGCAATCCGCAAATCACATGTGAAAGGAACTTTGTTTTCTTTACATTGATACCAAGCATCAATGCACTCTGCTTGTTGCCGCCCACTGCATAGAAATGACGACCAATCTTTACCCAGCGCAGGAAACAGAACAACACGATTACAACCAGCAAGGCAACAACAACACCTATTTCCACATAAGCATCTACATAGATACCCTTCTTGTTGTAGCTTCCGAGACCGGGCACTATCACTCTCGTATCCTTCAGCCTGACAAATGCCTCATTCTCTACATTGAAGGGATTCGTATGTACAATCGTGGTAAGTCCTCTTGCGAAGAACATACCTGCCAGGGTAACGATAAAGGGCTGAATATCCAGATAAGCTACCAGCCAACCCTGAATGATACCGAACGCAAGACCAATGCCAAGTGAAATCAGGATTGCCACGAAAATATTACCGTTATGATAATCCAGATATACTGCACAGCACATGCTGGCCAAAGCCACCACGGCACCTACGGAAATATCAATACCACCACTGATCATAACAAGGCTCATGCCGCAGGAAGTAATGATCAGCGCTGCGTTAGCATTTAAAATATTAAGCAATGTCTGAGGGCGAAGGAATCCTTTTCCCATAAACACAATCGCGCCGAGATACATCAGGAAGAATACTACGATGGTAATGGTCAACAACAGATTCGTATCTGTCATATTCCTCATTTTATTGGAGAAAGTCATCTGATTTGTTTTTCTCATCTTACTTCTCTCCTTTCCGAACCATCAGTTTTTTGCTTACCATGGTCAGTTTTTCTCTTACAACCGGTGCACTGAATACAACCAGAAGAATAACAACTACTGCCTTATAAGCGGAAAGTGCCGCAGCGCTTACCTGACATGTATAAAGAGTTGTGGTCAGTGCCTGAATTACATAAGCGCCCAAAATAGACGCTGTCATATTGAACTTACCGCCGTTCAGAGCATTACCGCCCAACGCTACCGCAAGAATGGCATCCATCTCAATGTCTTTTGCGATAACGGAATAGTTAATGGATGAAATACGGCTAACCTTAATCAATCCTGCCACTGCAACAAAGATACCGAGAATGACAAAGGTCAGGAACTTGACAAAGTTAGGGTTCAGACCATTCAGTTTTGCAGATTTTTCATTGATACCAACTGCCTGCGTATACAGACCAAGTGTGGTGAAACGAAGCACCAGGGCTGTCACAATCATGCAGATTACAGCCAGAAAGAACGGTGTGGGAATCGGAATTCCCGGAATAAATCCACCGTAAACCTTAAAAGAAGGATCCTTTACAACAGGAAGTTCATTGTTGTTAATCCACGCTGCGATGGAACGACCTGCCGTGAACAGAATCAATGTAGCTACCATAGGCTGAATCTTAAAATAAGCCACCAGAATACCGTTAAAGGCACCGCATAACATGGAAGCAATCACAGCTACCAAAAATGCCAGCAATACGCTTGTGTGCAGCTCACCGGTTCTGTCGGTTCCACAAAGCAGGCGTAAAATAACGCTGCCCGCAATCGCAATATTCGCACCGACGGAGATATCCTGTCCACCGCTGGCTGATGTTACCAGAGTCATGCCGATTGCCAGGATTGCCAGCTCTGAGCCATAATCCAGAATCGTAATCAAAGATCCGGTCAATACCGGATTATTCATATTGTCATAGCCATACTGAATTTCAAAAAAAGAAGGGTCAATAATCAGATTAAACACAGCCAACAGCAACAATGCTGCGATGGGAATGAAAATCTGACGTCTGAAAATCTTGCCGAAAATATCGGTAAGGCTTGCCGATTTACCTGCTTTCTGTCCCATTACTTGTCACCTCCGGCAATTGTACTCATAATATGGTTCTGTGTCAGTTCCTCACCGGTCAGTTCACCAACCACCTGACGGTCTCTCATAACAATCAATCTGGAGCAGGTTCTGAGCATCTCATCAGTCTCGGACGAAATAAAGGTTACACTCATGCCCTCAGCTGCCAGTTTCAGCACCAGCTTCTGGATCTCAATCTTCGTACCTACATCAATTCCTCGAGTAGGCTCATCCAGAATCAGATACTCCGGATGGGTCAGCAGCCATCTTGCCAGAATAACCTTCTGCTGGTTACCACCGGAAAGAGACTTGATGGGAGTATCTGCGGAAGCGGTCTTAATATCCAGCAATTTAATATACTCATCTGCAAACTTATACTGCTCCGCTTTTGAGAACGGTGCAAAGAAGCCCTTTAACACCTGCGTTGCAAGAATGATATTCTCTCGTACCGACAAATCTCCGACAATGCCATCCACCTTACGGTCCTCCGGCAAATAGGCGATTCCCTTTTTCATCGCATCAATGGGTTTTGTAATCTTTATCGTTTCACCATTCTTCCTAACCGATCCGCCAATTACCTTATCCGCACCGAAGATAGCACGCACACACTCACTTCGACCGGAACCCAGAAGGCCTGTGAACCCATTAACTTCACCCTTGCGAATGTAAAAATCAAAAGGCTTGATTCCTGCATTACTCTGCAGTCCCTCGGCCTCAAAGACAGGAACTTCTCCCTCTTTAGCCTCATATACTGCCTGGTTTTCTTTAATATCGGAAAGATCGTCCAGTTCCTTACCCAGCATCTTAGATACCAGCTGCAGTCTGGGCAAATCCTTGATTTCGTACTCACCTACAAGCTTACCGTCACGAAGAACCGTAATCTTGTCACAAATCTCATATACCTGGTCCAGGAAATGAGTTACAAAAATAATACCTACGCCCTTAGCTTTCAAATCTCTCATCAGAACAAAAAGCTTTGCAACCTCCTGCTCATCCAATGAGGAAGTTGGCTCATCCAGGATAAGAACCTTGCAGTCCATATCGACCGCACGGGCAATCGCTACCATCTGCTGAATTGCAATGGAACAGCTGGCAAGCTGCTGGGATGCCTTCGCCGGAATATCCAACGATTGCAAAATAGCGTCCGCCGCCGCGTTCATCTTCTTCCAGTTTTGTCCGAAGCCTGCGGTACGACCAATAAACATATTCTCTGCCACCGAAAGGTTCGGGCAGAGGGTAATCTCCTGATAAACAGTACTGATTCCGAGTTTCTGTGCATCTTGAGGAGAATGAATTACCGCTGCCTTATCCATTCCTTTTATATAAATCTGCCCCTCGTCCTTCTCATACACACCGGTCAAAACCTTGATTAAGGTGGATTTGCCTGCACCGTTTTCCCCCATCAGTGCATGAACTTCACCTTCACACAGAGTGAAATCCACTCCCTGCAAAGCTCGTACTCCGGGAAAGCTCTTATGAATATTTTTCATTTCAAGAATCGCTTTTTCTTTCACCGTGTATTCACTCCTTTTCGTTATTCCTGATACTCACATAAAAGCGCGGACAGCGCATGTCTAGTCGCTACGCTGTGCCGCGCCCCCATTTCATTTTCCTGTTAACTTCGGATTAGATACCGTAAGTATTTACATCTTCCTGAGTAATGGTAGTAGCATCGAAGCCCTTCTCATCCATGATGATAACCTTCTCGGAAAGCTTCTGGCCTGCCTCAAGCTTCTTGATGATGTCATCGATGTAAGAAGCCTGGAAAGGATTACACTGACCATCGTAGTTCCAGTTCTGGTTCAGAAGTTCTTCCAGTGCCCACTTGTTGCAGTCATAACCCATAACGATTACATCCTTGCCAACACCGTGAGAAATGTTTGCCTTGTCAAGAGCTGCTACTGCACCCTTAGCCATATCATCATTCTCAGCGTAAATTACATTGAAAGAAGTACCTGCATCGATAACAGCCTGTACAATCTGCTGAGCCTTCTCTGCTGACCACTCTGCGGTCTGCTGGGTTACGATGTTCCAGTTTGCATTAGCTGCAACCTCAGTATCAACTGCTGCGGAACGACCCTTCTGAGCTGCAGAACCCATAGCACCCTGAATATGGATGATATTAACTTCTGCAAGGTTCTGACTCTTCAGCCAGTTAACTGCGGTCTCACCTTCCTTAGCCATATCGGAAACGATTGATGCCTCGTAAAGACTGGGATCTGCATCGATGGTACGGTCAAACAGAATAACCTTTACGCCTTCCTTCTGCGCATCCTTCAGTACGCTGTCCCAACCTGCAGTATCTGCTGCTGAAAGAAGCAGGTAGTCAACACCGTCAGTGATGAACTTCTGAGCTGCATTGATCTGCTCGTCGTTCTTCAGGCTGTAAGCGAAGGAAGCCTCGTAACCGTTTGCTTCTGTGAAGGTGTCCTTCATGGACTTGTCGTTTGCGGTACGATAACCGGACTCGTTGGGGTCATTGTTGATGATACCAACCTTAATCTTTCCGTTTGATGAGTTGTTTGCAGGAGCTGAGCCACAGCCTACCAGACCAACAACCATCAATGCTGCCAACACTAATGCTAAAACTTTTCTTTTCATTTTCATCCTCCCAATAGATAAAGTTTGTTTATTCGCAGGACCCCTGTCCTGCCCTGTGACTAAACCTTACCATTCGCCGTCTCTCTCTTCAACTCAAAAACCCTTTTGTTTTCAAGGTTTATCAGTTGTTTACAATACAACTTTCTGATGATATAATAATTTTCAATACAACTTTTAGGAAAGCGCAGATTTTTTTCTTTTCCGGTTTGTTTTCTTACGAAATTGTTTTTATATGTTGTAAAACATACTGTTTCGCCCCCATATTTACTCATTTTTTCATTATTCTTCTTTTGTGACATATTTCCCCAAAACTGAGTTTTGCAAAAAATATACGAGAGATGTTCATTTTTTTCTGATTGAGTTGCAGCCTGTCCGTGAAAAATCTACATTTCTTTGTATTTCTTTACACAGGAGGCTTTTCATGGCGATTAAATACAAGTGGCTTGTTGAACAGTTAACCAAACGCATCCGCAGCAGTATCAAAAAAGGAATCAACAAACTGCCCGGTGAAGAGCAACTGGCTTTGGAATATCATGTCAGCCGGCAAACCGTGCGGCAGGCACTCTCCATCCTGTCTTCCGACGGACTCATCGAAAAAAGACACGGAAGCGGTTCCTACATTACCGGTTACCTTCCGGCCGATGACGGAAACCGTATTGCCATCCTGATTACCAACGCAGAAGATTACCTCTATCCCGCCCTGCTCTTCGACATCAAAAAGGAGTTGTCAGAACACCATTTCCTCACGGAAATTTTTGTTACCGACAACTCTATCGCAACAGAGCGTCTCCAGCTTGAAAAAATCAGCAAGGGACATTTTCGGGGTATCATTGCGGAAGGAAGCAAGAGTGCACTCCCCAATCCCAATCTGGATTTATTTCGAAAAATAACTGCAGCCGGTGTTCCCATTGTATTCCTCCATAATCACTATGAAGAATTGTCCGGTATTCCCGCCATCGTTGACGCCAATTATGATGGATCCGCTATGTTGGTTCGCCATCTGGTCGCTCAGGGCCACCGAGCAATCGCCTGTATTTTCCAGGTCGACGAATTCCAAGGCAAGGAACGCTTTCGCGGTTATCTGGAAACACTCAGGGAACAATCCTGCCCCATCGACGATTCCTTCATTTACTGGTTCGACGCGTTCGATCTGATAGGCTTGGAACAGCGAGATGATATCCTCTTCCTGCGCAAAATAGCCAAGGAGATTGCCAGCTCCTGTACTGCTGTCATCTGTCATAACGACGAAATTGCTCATCGCCTGGCCGTTGAATGTAAGCACTTGGGACTGCATCTGCCCGAGGACATGGCTATTGCATCTTTTGACAACACTTATCTGAGCAATTCCGGTGCCATTCCCCTAACTACTCTGGCCCATGAGCCCCACCAGATGGCACACCTGACCGCACAGGCAATTCTTTCCAAATGCAAAGGACTGCCTGTTGAATCACAGACAGTCCCTTGGACTCTTCTGACACGCAGAAGTACTTGATTGTATTGTTTGCTTATTTTTTACCGGACCTATACTCTCTTGGACTGCATCCAACCGTTTTTTTGAAAACAAAGCTGAAATAATGGGAGTCCTTATATCCGACTTCCAGAGCAATCTCGCCAAAAGCCTTGTCGCTTCCCTTCAGTAGTTTTTTTGCTTTCTCCATTCTCTTTGCGGTCACATATTCCACAAAGGTCTTCTGCATATTCTGGCTGAAGATGGCGCTGAAATAATTCGGGCTCATATTCACCGCCTCTGCCACATCATTCAACGAAAGACTCTCTCGGGTATAATTCTCTTCAATATAATCCTGTGCGCGGCGCAAAATACTTCTGCTCTGACTGTCGCTTTTCTCTGAGCGCAGTTCCAGTGCCGCCCCCAGCATATCTTCCAGGAAAACCGATACTTCCTCCGCCTTCAGGTTCATATCCTGCCTCGGGTTGCGGAGTTTTTTCGTATGTTCCTCTCTGCTGGCCCCGATGGAATCCAGAAAAGCGTAGGTTGCAAAACACACATTCAGAATGATGTAATCTCGAAATACCTTTGACTGAATTGCTTCTCCAAGGCTGGTAAGATAAAATTCGGTGAAATCCGTCAATTCTGCCGCACTGCCGCCAATCAGGAAATCCTTGACAATTTCAGGGTCCATTTTCGAAGGATCCATTGCCAACAGAGTTTTTGTATCCTGAATATTGCCTCCGTCGTTGACCGCTACAGTATCTTCTTTCAAAATGTGAATTCCGGGCAAAATGAATCGATAGGCAAAACATCTTGCAACCTTGGCATAGCACTCGTGCAGCATACTCAGGCGCTCTACCGGATTGCCGACCGCAAGATTCCACTCAATATCGGCCTCTGCCCCATGGCAGCTGCTCGAAATCATTTCAATCGCTTTCTCCGTCAACTCCTGCATATGTACCTGTTCCGATTTAACAAGCACTCCATAGGTTCCCGCATTCCATGAAAAAAGAATGTATTGCGGGTGTCTCAGGAAATAATGAAGCACTGTATCCTGCAGCTGCTGAAACTCTTCTGCCCCGTTTGAAAATCTGGCCGACTTTTTCTGCTGCAATCCAAAAAACATTAAATTATAGCAGGGAGCAGCGATTTCGATATTTAGTTTTGCAGCCTCATCATAAATATCCTTTACAGTCAATTCACCTTCCAGCATTTTTTCAAAGAAAAGTCGGCGGGAAAACTGTTCGTACTCATGCATTTCATCACGGAATTTCGCCTGATAGTCTTCAAGCTCCATGTCCTGTTCAATCTTCTCTTTTACCTCAGTCAGTACTTTTTTCAAAGTGCTTTTGGTAATGGGCTTCAGCAAATATTGCTCCACACCAACCTCGATAGCCTGTCTGGCATATTCAAAATCATCGTACCCACTGATAATAATGATTTTTATTTTAGGCATCTCCGTGCTGACGATTTTGCTTAAAGAGAGACCATCCATAAATGGCATCTTAATATCCGTAATCATCACATCCGGTTTTGTCTTTCGGATTAAGGGCAGAGCCATCTCGCCGTCCGAAGCCTCTCCTACCAGCTGAAAGCCGTACTGTTCCCAGGGAATATTATCTCGCAGTCCCTCTCTGATTAAACTTTCGTCCTCTACCAAAAATACCTTCAGCATTCGTTATCCTCTCTCAAACTAATAGCTTCTGCTTTCTAAATACTCTCCTACATTATCGGGAGTAAAAACCTTTTCTTCAATATAGCATTTCTTATCTACGGCTTCACCCCGTTCCAACGCTTCAATGACCTTTGCGATGGCTTCTCCCTGCTCGGGGTTGCATTCAATATCCACATTGATAACACCGTTTTGTACCATCTCCAACGCAGCTCTGCAGGCATCAAAGGAGATGATAATGATATCCCCGTCTGTACCTGTGGTCTTGCCGGCATTTTTGATTGCCTCAACCGCGCCGAAGGTCATATCATCATTCTGTGATACTACCACATCTATCGCATCATAGGAAGACAGCATTTTCTCCATGACTTCACGACCTTTGGCAGTAGTATATTCCGCATCGGTCTCCTCAAGAATTTCCCAATTGGCATGTTCTCGCGCCACAGAATGGAAGCCTTCCGTGCGTCCGATTACCGAGGTTGCCCCTGCCGTTCCCTGAAGCACAACAATTCGCACAGGTTCTTCCTCTCGGCCCTTTTCCGTCAGATATCCGTCCAACCAATTACCGGCCAGCACTCCTTCCTGTTCAAAATTGGAGCCTACCCATGCAGTATACAGACTTTCATCACCTGTTTTCAACTGTCTGTCCATCAGAATAACCGGAATTCCGGAATCCTGTGCCTCCTGAAGCACCGTATCCCATCCGTTCTCTGTAATGGGTGAAAAGACAATGTAGTCTACCTGTTGGGAAATGAAGCTTCGTATGGCTTTAATCTGGTTTTCCTGCTTCTGTCTGGCATTGTTAAAAATCATCAGGTATCCGTTTTCCTGCGTGAAGGCACGCTGAATAGAGTTCGTATTGGCTGTACGCCACACCGATTCACTGCCAATCTGAGAAACTCCTACCACAATTCTGTTGTCCTCTGCAAGTGCAGCACTGTCGCTCGCGCCTACGTCAAATTGCTTTCCACAGCCGGTAAGAGCAAGAATTCCAATCAGTGCAGTCACTCCCAACCACAATCTTTTCTTTCTCATCATACTATTCCTCATCTACCAAAATTGCGGGAATAACTACTTCAACAATGGTACCCTTTCCCTTTTCAGACTGAACTTGGATTCCATATTCCTGCCCGAAGTACATATGAATACGCTCATTTACATTGGCCAATCCAAACCCCTTCTCTGTCTCCTGACACGGGCGCTCAATTTCTCTGCGCAGTTCCTCAAGTTCTTCCTGTTCCATTCCCACGCCGCTGTCACGAACCACAAGTCTGATTTTTTCGCCATCCTTTTCGCCTGTAACATGAATATAGCCTTTGGCTCTCTTATACTTCAGTCCATGATACAGTGCATTCTCCACCAACGGCTGTAAAGTAAGTTTCAATATCTGATAATCATACAGGACTTTATCAATCTGAATATCATATTCCATAATATCATGATAACGCATGGCTTGAATTTCCAGATAACTTTTAATGTGCTGCTCCTCATCCCGAATGGAGATAAATTCTTTACCTTTGCTGAGCACCAATCGAAAAAAAGCTGACAAAGTAACCAGCATCTCTACCGCGCGGTCCGGATCATTGCCTTCAATCAGCCATACAATGGTATCCAGCGTATTATAGAGAAAATGCGGATTAATCTGCTCCTGCAGCAAACGCAGATCTGCGCGGCGCATTTTCCCCTCATCCTCTTTAATCTTATCAATCAGGGTTTGCATATTCTCTGTCATATTGTTAAAGCTGTTTGCCAGCACTCTGATTTCATCCTGTGTTTCTACATTTGCTCTTGCGGAAAAATCTCCCTCCGCAACCTTCATTGTCGCATGATATAGTCTGTTAATCGGCTTAAGAATACCCTTCGCAATGAGCGTAGCTATGACAGCCACCAGCACAAGTAAGGCAACACTGACCAGCGCACACAGCACAATAAACTCATTAATTTGTTTGTGAAGAGTATTTGTTACCATTTCCATACTCTTGGTCTGATAGTAAATGTAATACTGAATATCATCCTGAATTAATTCCGTCAGAATATATATATTATTGTCCAGCATCTCGATATTTTCATTGTATCGACCGCCTGCTATTAAGCTTTCCCGGATATCGTTTACACGCTTTTCCAAGGTATCAATATTGCGCAGCAGACTCTTCAACCACAATTTGCTCTCCGCATCTGTAGTCAGGTTCATCAAATTCGTAAATTCACTGCGAAGCTGCCCAATCAATTGATACGGATCCTTTAATGTGTCGTCCTCAGCAATGTGTTCAAAGTCAACATAACCTACAACCAACTTGTAAAGGCTCTCGTCCATTTCATCCTTAAAGTTCAGATTGTAATTGTTTGCGATGGTCATGGAACTTACGATTTTATCGTAATTAGCACTGTAGTTTGCCATGGATACGAGCAAATAGACAATCATACATAACAGAGGGGTTGCCACAGCCAAAGCCAGCGCTGTTATCTTATCTCGTATGGAAAATCTCACGATTTTGCCATTCATTTTCTTTCCCACTGCTCTTCTCCTTTCTCCATAACCTTAAAAACCTCTCTGCGCTCACAGCACAGAGAGGTTCTCTTAGCTCATCAAATAAATTACATGTACTTTTCTACAAACTTATCAACCACAGGAATGGAAACAGTGCCAAGGTTCAGTGCCTTGAAAGTCCATACCAGAAATACCATAGTCTTGATATAATTCAAAGCTGAGGTAATAAATCCAAGCAATCTTGCAAGCCAGTTTACATTGAGGTTGAAACTCTTGAAGATGATATTTACAAAGTAATTGATAATTCCCAGTGCCCAGTTAATGATATCGGGAATCAGGTTGATTACAGCACATGTTACAGTAATCATCAATGAAAATGCGATAGCCTTTACGATAGTCTTCTTCAGCCACTCATTGCTCTCAAAGAGAAGCACATAAGCTGCCATCAGAACTGCAAGCTGAAGTCCGCCGAAATATACGCCTACTACCAGCATTGCGCCCAAAAGGTTAACGGAAACGCCTAACTTTGTCTTTTCCATTTTCTATTGTCCTCCGGCTAATTATTCCTGAGTTGCCTCTTCTACTGCTTCAACAACCTCTGCTACAGCTTCCTCAACAACAGGAGCTACGATAGGCTTGCCGCAGGAAGTACAGAACTTGGTTCCTTCGGGAACAACAGCGCCGCACTCTGAACAGGTAACACCTGCAGGAGCTGCTTCTTCAACAACGGGGATTTCAATCTTGTTGCCGCATCCGGGACAGAAAGCTGCACCGGCAGCAACCTCAGCACCACAGTTAGGGCAAACACTTACACCCTTGATGGTCTGAATCTTCTTCTTGCACTCGTCGATTTTCTCTTTAGAAGCAGTAATCTCAGCGATGATAGCTGCCATCTCTTCATCAGCAGTATCAGCAAACTTCTCAACGAAAGCCTTACCGATCTTCTCATATGCCTGAGTAATTTTCTTCTCTTCATCACCGATCATAGAGTTCTGCTTAGCAATCTCTGCAAGATCCTTTGTCTTCTGAACAGCAACTGCGCTTGCGTCAGAAACCTTTTTTGTAAAGTTATCCAAAAATGCCATAGTAATACCCTCCATAAATATTATATAGTATCATAATTTTACTACTTTTTCCCATATTTTGTCAATTAGTAAGATGCCTTGTAAATCGCCAGCATATCAGCCTCATGAAGCAGTTTTGCGCTTCCTTTTGCGCCGCCGACACCCAGTGCGCACTTGTAAGCCATATCTTTATAATCTTCTTCCGTAGGCTCTACCCCGAGCTCTCTAAGATTCGTAGGCATATTGATTGCACGGAAGAAGTCTTCCATAGCCTCAATTCCCTTCAGAGCGATCTCCTCATCGGTTCCCTCATCTGCCACACCGCAGACATTCAGAGCCAGTCTCTTAAAACGATACAGGCAGTCTCTGTATACATATCTTGCCCAGGCGCCCCAGACTGCCGCCAGTCCTGCACCATGCGCCACATCGTATTTACCGCCCAACTCATGCTCCAGCTTGTGAGGCATCCAATCGCCGCCGTCGGTACCGCAGCCGGTAAGTCCGTTGTGCGAAAGACTTCCTGCCCACATCACTTCCGCTCTTGCCTCGTAATTCTTCGGGTCATCCACCAGAATCTTTGCATTGGTCATTACCGTGCGCAGCAATCCCTCTGCAATCTGATCGGTGATTTCCATATTGTGGCCATTGGAAAAATATCTCTCAAGGGTATGCATGCAAATATCAACGCAACCGCATGCTGTCTGATAATCCGGTAAAGTCATTGTCAGTTCAGGATTCATAATGGCAAAACGCATTCTGCCATAATCGCTGCCATAGCCTCTCTTCAGCCAGCCCTCTTCCTTGGTAATAACAGAGGAATTACTCATCTCAGTACCGGTCGCCGCCAAAGTCAACACAATACCCTGGGGAAGACAGCCTTCTGCTTTTCTCTTTCCCTCGTAGAAATCCCACACATCACCGCCGTTGTAAACGCCGTAACCAATCGCTTTTGCAGAGTCAGCCGCACTTCCGCCGCCCACCGTCAAAATGAAATCTACATTCTCCTTCTTACATAATTCGATGCCTTCGTATACCAACGAAAGTCTGGGATTCGGTACTGCACCTCCTAAGGTTACATATTCAATTCCCTCTTCCTGCAGCGCTTTCTCCACGCGGTCCAGCAGTCCTGAACGCACAACACTACCACCGCCGTAGTGAATCAGAATTTTCTTACCGCCAAATTCCTTTACCAGCTTGCCGACCTGTGCTTCCGTATTCTTACCGAACACCACCTTGGTAGGTGTGTAATACATAAAATCCTTCATTTTCTTCCCTCAACTGTTAATAACTGTTCTTCGATTTGAGGAAGGTATCTCTTACCTTCTCATCAGGTTCAATAAATTTTCTGTAAAACTCTCTCGCCGTCTGTGTCATCTGAAGCGCTGCCGCCTTGTCTTCCAGCAAACTGCAAATCTGCTCTGCACACTGTTCAGGACTTTGGAATACCAGAACCTCCTTGCCATCCGTTACGGGAATGCCGCGGCAGCCATATTCACTGGTCACAACGGGAATGCCCTTTCCCATAGCCTCCATCATCTTGATATTCATACCGCTGCCGTCAAACATGGCATTAACAAAAATATCACAGTGCTCGATATAAGGGTCAACCGAATCAACAATACCGGTTACTACCACATCAGCATATGTCGTCGCATAACCGCGCATGGTTTCCGTGGGCTCCTTGCCTACCAGATACAATTTGATTCCGGGACGCTTCTGTCTCAAAATCGGCATCAGCTCATTTACCAGATAATCCGCTGCCGCCTGGTTGGGATACCAGTTATAGCCACCGATGAAGCAAATACTGTTGGAGGTATTGCTCACATCTTCTTCACTCTTCACACGGTCATAAAGATTATAAGGATGCATTATGCAAATCTTTTCCGGATTCTCGGTATATCTTTCAAATACCTTTGCATCCGTGTCAGCGATGGAAATAACGCCGTCCGCTCTGCGAATAGCCATTCTCTCATAATCATCCAACATCTCAGCACTTCTGGCTACCAGGCTCTTTACCAGACCCTTTGAGCGCTCTGCATACTCCTTCCACAGATTTGCCTCGATATTATGTTCAATCAGTACTACCTTGGCATTCGGGAAACATTTTGCATACTCAAACATATGGACATGATCCACGACCAAAAGCTTGTAATCGCATCTTCTGGAAAGTTTGTCCATCAGATCCATCATATCTTTTCTGATATATTTGCGCACATTATTAGGATATTCCCTGGAAAAATTCAGTGCAGTATTTGCAAACTTCAGTTCTACAGTCTCCACTTCCACACAGGTTTTCTTCAGGAATTCAACTTCCTCTGCCGTGTAAGGCTCCCCTTCATGGAAGGAAGCATATGTCACATTAATATCCAGTTCTTTCAGATACTGCAGGATTCCATAGGAATAAAGCGCAGCTCCGGTATTCAACGGCAGAATTTTTCTGGTCGTAATATACAATGCATCCATTCGTTCAATTTTCCTTTTATCCAGATAAATATTCCCGTTCATTATAGCATACTCCTCACATTTCTAACAAGTTTTTGCCCCCACCCGAATAATATAATAGAATTGTAGCACAATATACAGAATTATGCAAATATTCTTTGTTCATCCGCATAATTGAATAATTGTTTTGTCAGTAATTAGTTTATTGTTTTAAATTGTGTATGCCGCGTGCTCGAGCAAAATGCATACCTTTCTCAAAAAGAGACCCCGCAGCCTTCATGCTGCGGGGTCATATTTTAACTTATTCTACAGTTACACTCTTTGCCAAGTTTCTGGGCTTATCTACATCCAAGCCCTTCGCCACGCTGACATAATAACCAATCAGCTGAAGAGGTACCACAGCGAGGGATGCTGCGAAGTGAACATCCGTCTGAGGAATGTAAATGGTATAATCTGCTGTATCCTCTACATTGTAATTACCATAAGTAGTAAGTCCCAGCAGATAAGCACCACGGCTCTTACACTCTACCATATTGGAAACAGTCTTCTCGTAAAGCTCAGACTGTGTCAGCACGCCGATTACCAATGTATTGTTCTCAATCAAACTGATTGTTCCATGCTTCAATTCTCCTGCAGCGTAAGCCTCAGAGTGAATATAGCTGATTTCCTTCAGTTTCAGACTTCCTTCCAATGAAATAGCATAGTCGATACCACGGCCGATGAAGAAAATATCCAATGCGGAGGACCAGTTAGAAGCGAAAAGCTGAATGCTCTCTTTATTGTCAAAAATCTTCTCAACCTTTTCAGGAAGCGCCTGCAATTCCTTCAGGTACTCAGTAACCTTTGTGTCATCAATCTTGCCGCGAACCCTCGCGAACTGAATTGCCAGGCAATATCCTGCAATCAGCTGTGCACTGTATGCTTTGGTAGTCGCAACCGCAATTTCAGGTCCTGCTACGGTATAGAATACATTATCTGCTTCTCTTGCAATGGAGCTGCCGACAACATTGACAATCGCCAATGTATTAATTCCCTGCTCTCTGGCCATACGGAGCGCTGCCAGAGTATCTGCAGTCTCACCGGACTGACTGATGACGATTACGAGACCCTTCGGATTCAAAATAGGATTACGGTATCTGAACTCACTTGCCAGTTCCACACGAACCGGAATTCTTGCGAGATCTTCCATCACATACTGTGTTACGACACCTGCATGGTAAGCCGAACCGCAAGCCACGATGGTAATTTCTTCGGTACCCTTGATTTCCTCTTCAGTAAGTCCTACATCGGTCAGGTCAAGCTTTCCATCCTTAATGACAGAATTCAAAGTGTCCAGAATAGCCTTGGGCTGCTCATGAATTTCCTTCATCATGAAATGCTCATAGCCTGCCTTTTCTGCAGCTTCTGCATTCCATTTAATCTCGGTCAGTTCCTTTTGAATTTCATCACCGTCCAGATTGTAGAATGTAATCTGGCCGGCAGCAACTCTAGCCATTTCCAGGTTGCCGATATAATAAACATTTCTCGCATATTTCAGGATTGCAGGAACATCGGAAGCAATATAGCTGTCCCCATCCGAAATACCCAGAATCATGGGGCTGTCCTTTCTTGCTACGAACAGTTCTTCAGGATAGTCCTTGAACATAACGGCAAGCGCGTAAGAACCGCGAATACGAACCATCGCATGATTGATTGCATCAACGGGAGTATGTGCATACTTCTTGTAATAGTAATCAATTAACTTTACTGCTACCTCTGTATCCGTCTGAGAATAGAAGGTATAACCCTTACGAATCAGCTTCTCCTTCAGTTCCTGATAGTTTTCAATGATACCGTTATGTACAGCTATAACATTGCCGTCCTCCGTCTGATGAGGATGTGCATTGTTCTCTGAAGGCTCACCATGAGTTGCCCAACGAGTATGACCGATACCGCAGCCGCCGGGAACAGCTAAACCACCGTTAGTCTTCTCTTCCAGTACTTTCAAGCGTCCCTTCGCCTTTACAACCTCAGCCTCTTTCTCTCCGTCACGCACAGCGATGCCTGCTGAATCATAGCCTCTATATTCCAGTTTTGACAACCCATCCAAAAGAATGGGAGCTGCCTGTTTACTTCCTACAAATCCAACGATTCCACACATATATTGTCAAATCCTTTCTGTATACAATGCTTTCGACTCCGACCATGTACTATATGTCAAATATCAACATCGTATACCGAAATTATACCATAGCAAAACCTTTCGTTCAAGGAATTCCATTTTTCAAAAGCTTAATACTTTACGAAACAAAAAGTATACGGTAAACCATGAGTACTACCGTTTTTAATGGCCGCCCTTTCGAGCGGCCTCATTTTAATTGTTTTCTTTACTTGTTGTTTAATCGACATTGCGCCGGTAGCGTTTCAGCCCAAGGCATCAGTTCTTCCATGAAAG
>JAZLKR010000025.1:0-24166 GCA_045597705.1 Acetatifactor sp. | reverse complement strand
ATGTAGCCAGTGTATATGCTATCTGCGAACATTTTGGTTTTTCAGGTGTCATTGCCAGTGTTGTCTGCGGCATGTATTTTGCCTGGGTAATGGAGAAACTTTCCCGCAGAAGGCAGGTTTACGATGCGCATAATCTTTACGAAGATTTCTGGGAAGTATGTGATAATATTTTCAATGCCGTCCTGTTTGTAATGATCGGTATTACCGTCATTAATGTAAATGTAAGCAAATACTTCCTGCTGTTGGTGCCTCTTGGCATTATTGCGGTAGTGCTTTCCAGATTTATGGGTGTTGCGGTATCTACGGTCCTTACCGGCAAGAACCGCATTCCCAGCAGCTACAGTTTCTTCGAGTTTGTGACGCTGATGACCTGGAGCGCTTTGAAGGGTGGATTAAGCCTTGCTCTGGCGATGGGAACGGCAGAATTTTTGCCGGATGATATTTATCTCATCGTGTTGAATACAACCTATATTACCATTTTCTTTACCGTAGTAGTGCAGGGACTTACCGTGTCCAAGGGCTACCGCATGCTGGAGAAGCATAAGGCAAATCGTATCAGAAAGAATAGTATGGCGAAGGGTTAACAGGGGGATAAAAGTATGAAAATTATTGTAGTTGGACTTGGACAGAAGGGCGTTATGCTGGCTGATATTCTGGCGCAGGAACAGCATGATGTCATTGCAGTAGACATTGACAAAACACAGATTGAAAAGGTGACAAACAAATACAGTGTCAGCGGTGTCTGCGGAAGCGGTGTTTCCAAGGAGGTACTGCTGCAGGCGGGAGCCAATACGGCAGATGTCATTCTGGCAATGACCCCTATCGATGAAGTAAACCTGATGATCTGTATGGTGGCAAAGGATCTGGGTACCAGATATGCCGGCGCAAGACTGTTTCGTCCGGAATTGTCCAGTGACGAGGAGTATCTGGCAAAGGAATTCAAGGTGGATTACATTATTAATCCCAAGCTGGAAACCGCAAAGGAAATTGCAAGACAGATGGGGCTGCCCGGCAAAGTAAAGGCAGATGCCTATTTCAGCAATACTGCAACCCTGATCAGTGTTACGGTTGAGAAAGGTATGTTCCCTAAGGAAAAGCTTACCGTAGAGGAAATCAAAGCATTCTTTGCAACAGATATGCTGGTGGCAACCGTAACCAGAGAGGATGATATTGTAGTTCCTCACGGAGAATATGTGGTGCAGGTCGGAGATGTACTGGGAATTGTTGCAGCAGATGAAGCACTGATTTCTGTCATTCAGAAGCTTGGCCTGATTCGAAAGGCAGCTAAGAAGATATTTGTGGTAGGCGGCGGAGATATCGCATATTACCTTTCCAGAATATTGCTGGAGAAGAAGCTGTCAGTGAAGGTCCTGGAAAGCTCAAAGAGACGCTGTGCGGACCTGTATGAGAAACTGCCGGAACTGAAAGTAAGCTATGCGGACGGTCTGAAGGAGGAGATTCTTTTTGAGGAAGGCCTGAAGGAGTCTGATGTATGTATTTCCCTGACCGGAAATGATGAGAATAATCTGGTGGTATCTCTTTTTGCATGGTCCTGTGGTATACCTTCCATTATCACAAAGGTAGACTCCGCAGATTATGCTAAATTGTTAAACCGTGTTAATATCGACATTACCGTTTCTCCCAATGTGATTACTGTAAACGGAATGCTTGGCTTCATTCGTAATGTGGCTGTCTATAATGACAAGGGAAATGATATCAATGGATTGTACCAGCTGGCCGGTGGTAAGGCCGAGGCGGTAGAATTTGTGGCTTACGATAACTGTAAGGGCTTAGACCTTCCTTTCAAATCAGAGCAGTTCAAGTTAAAGAAGCAGATTCTGGTGGCAATGCTGGTGAGAGAGGGAAAGACCATTATTCCCGACGGAGATGACTGTATCAAGAGCGGAGACAGGGTAGTGGTTATTACGCAGAGAAAGCAGAATTTTGCATTGAATACTTTGAACGATATTTTTAAGTAGAACGGTACATACAAGAAAACCCCCGACAAACTGTCGGGGGTTTATTTGTTGGAAGCATTTATTTCTTGTTGATGGCAGCACGCTTACGCATCAGAGGATCCAGAATCTTCTTGCGGATACGCAGGTTTGTGGGAGTAACCTCCAGAAGCTCATCGGTATCGATGAAGTCGAGTGCCTGCTCCAGAGAAAGAATTCTGGGGGGAACCAGACGAAGTGCTTCGTCGGCACTGGAGGAACGGGTGTTGGTCAGCTGCTTCTTCTTGCAGACATTTACTTCGATATCCTCACTCTTACCGGTCTGGCCGATTACCATGCCGGAGTAAACCTTTTCGCCGGGGCCTACGAAGAGAGCGCCGCGCTCCTGTGCATTGAACAGACCGTAGGTTACGGTTTCACCTGCTTCAAAAGCAATGAGGGAGCCCTGTTTTCTGTACTGGATGTCACCCTTGTAAGGAGCATAACCGTCAAATACGGTGTTCATGATACCGTTACCCTTTGTATCGGTCATGAATTCGCCGCGGTAACCAATCAGGCCGCGGGCGGGAATGGAGAATTCCAGTCTGGTATAGGTGCCGCCGGAGATTGTGCTCATGTTGCGAAGCTCACCCTTACGCTGGCCAAGCTTTTCGATAACAGCGCCGGCAAAATCATTGGGAACATCAATGTAAGCAATTTCCATAGGCTCTGTCTTCTTTCCGTTTTCATCGGTGTGATAGAGCACCTCTGCCTTACTAACCGCGAACTCGAAGCCTTCACGTCTCATGTTCTCAACCAATACGGAAAGGTGAAGCTCACCACGGCCGGAAACCTTGAAGCACTCGGTAGAGTCGGTCTCTTCCACACGAAGTGATACATCGGTGTTTAACTCCTTGAACAGTCTTTCACGAATATGACGGCTGGTAACATACTTACCTTCCTTACCTGCCAGAGGAGAGTCGTTAACCATGAACTGCATTGCGATGGTGGGCTCTGAAATCTTCTGGAAAGGAATGGGCTCTACTGCATCGGGAGAACAGAGAGTGTCGCCGATATGAATGTCGGTAATACCGGAGATTGCAACGATGGAACCGATGCCTGCTTCCTTTACTTCAATCTTGTTCAGTCCGTCAAACTCATAGAGCTTGCTGACCTTAACTTTAATCTGTTTGTCTGCCTCGTGATGGTTGCAGATGACAACCTCCTGGTTTACCTTGATGGTACCGTTGTCAACCTTACCGACACCGATACGGCCTACATATTCGTTGTAATCGATGGTACTGATCAGTACCTGAGTACCTGCCTCGGGGTCACCCTCGGGAGCGGGAATGTAATCAACGATGGTCTCGAAGAGGGGCTCCATGTTGGAACCGAGCTCGGAGCTGTCCATGGAAGCGATACCGGCCTTTGCGGAAGCAAATACAAAAGGACAATCCAGCTGAGAATCATCTGCATCAAGCTCCAGGAATAACTCCAGAACCTCGTCAACAACCTCATCGGGTCTTGCTTCGGGACGGTCAATTTTATTGATACATACAATAACGGGAAGTTTTAATTCCAGAGCCTTTCTCAGAACGAATTTGGTCTGAGGCATAGCACCTTCAAAAGCATCTACTACAAGGATAACGCCGTTTACCATTTTCAGAACACGCTCTACCTCGCCGCCGAAATCGGCATGACCGGGGGTGTCGATAATGTTAATCTTGGTGTTCTTGTACATAACAGCGGTATTCTTTGCAAGAATGGTAATTCCACGTTCACGCTCGATGGCATTGGAGTCCATAACACGCTCCGCTACCTCCTGACCCTGACGGAATACGCCGCTTTGCTTCAACAGCTCATCTACCAGAGTTGTTTTGCCGTGGTCTACATGGGCAATAATAGCTACATTTCTGACATCTTCTCTTTTTTGTCTCATAACTTACTCCTCATTTCTGCAGACAAAATCTAATCATTTTTCATCAAAACTTGATGATTATATCACTTTTCTTTTGGGGGCGCAAGAGAACAGCCTCGGATTTTGCGTTAAATAAGGAGATTACAAGTAAAATACGCGGTTTTGTGCGATATTCTGCGATATTAGTCGACGGAAAAAAGTACTAATCGGGCGCATGCTGTTGTATATATAGTATTATCCACCGGGGAAACACGGTGATTACCGGAAAAAGTCTTAACAACAAGAAGGGAGAACAGAAATGACGGATAAGGTAATAGAAAACAATCAGGTAACAGTAATGGGGGAAGTGGTCAGTGATTTTGTTTACAGCCACGAAATTTTCGGCGAAGGCTTTTATATGATGGATATCAGTGTAAAGCGACTGAGTGACAGCTATGACATCATTCCCATTATGGTTTCCGAGAGATTAATGGATGTGACTGCAAACTATCAGGGAGCATTGATTGGAGTGAACGGACAGTTCAGATCCTATAACAGACATGAGGAGAAAAAGAACAAGCTGGTGCTGTCGGTATTTGCCAGAGAAGTTTTTTTCGTGGATGAGATGGAGGAGAGCTCCAAAACCAATCAGATTTTTCTGGACGGGTTTATCTGTAAGGAACCCATTTACCGAAAGACTCCTTTGGGCAGAGAAATCGCAGATGTGCTGCTGGCAGTGAACAGACCCTACGGCAAATCAGACTATATTCCCTGCATCTGTTGGGGAAGAAATGCGAGATTTGCAAGTACCTTTGCAGTTGGCGAACGATGTGCGGTATGGGGTAGAATTCAGAGCCGTGAATATATGAAAAAACTGGATGAAGAGACAGTGGAGAGACGGATTGCTTTTGAAGTTTCCGTCAGTAAACTGGAGCTTTCCGAGGCTCAGATGCCGCAGGAACTGATTGAAATATAATCTGGTAAGATTAAGCATTGACATAAGCCTTTTATGGTGCTATTATGCAATCAAATATTTGAGATAGAGGTTGCGTTATTCAAGAGTATTCTTATTGATGCGTCAGGCGCATGTGAGATAAGTTGAAAGGGGAGAACGCCGAAAGAAGAGATGACCTGATAATCAATTCTTGGGCATACGGTGAAGAATCGTGTGACTGTCATCCGAAATTCGGATGGGGCGCTATCCGATAAATATCGAGAGATATTTTTTCGCCGGCGCAGTTTATGTGTCGGCGTTTTTAGTGCGATTAGCCCACTCAAAAGAATCTTAATTCATGGAGGAATGGAATATGTCAATTTTTACAGGAGCAGGTGTTGCAATTGTTACACCCATGTTCGAGGATGGAACCGTTAATTACGAGGAATTTGCAAAGCTGATTGAGTTTCAGATTGCAAACAAGACCGATGCAATCATTGTGTGTGGTACAACAGGTGAGTCATCAACCTTGTCCCATGAAGAGCATCTGGATGTTATCAAGTACTGTGTAGAGACTGTTGCAGGAAGAGTTCCCGTTGTCGCAGGAACCGGTTCCAACAGCACCGAAACAGCTATCTACCTTTCTACAGAAGCAGAGAAGATGGGAGTTGACGGCGTACTGCTGGTTTCTCCTTACTATAACAAGGCTACCCAGAACGGTCTGTATGCACACTTTAAGGCAATCGCAGACTCTATCAAGATTCCCTGCATCCTTTACAATGTACCCAGCAGAACCGGCTGCAACATTCTTCCCGAGACTGTTGTAAGACTTTGCACCGATGTTGAGAATATCGTTGCAGTGAAAGAAGCAAGCGGCAATATCAGCCAGATTGCTCATCTTGCAGCAATTGCAGGCGGCAAGGTAGATATCTACTCCGGCAACGACGATCAGATTGTTCCCGTTATGGCTCTTGGCGGTATCGGTGTTATTTCCGTACTTTCCAATGTTGCTCCCGAGCAGACTCACAATATTTGCCAGGCAATGTTAGAGAACGATGTTAAGACTGCAAGCAAGCTGCAGCTGGATGCACTTGATCTTTGCAATGCTTTGTTCTGTGAAGTAAATCCTATTCCCGTAAAGAAGGCATTGAACCTGATGGGAATGAATGCAGGAACCTTAAGAATGCCTCTTACCGAGATGGAGCCCGCTAATGCAGCTCGTCTTGAAAAGGCAATGAAGGCATACGGAATTCTCTAATACAATAAGAAAAGAGGAATGACCATGACTAGAGTGATTATGCATGGCTGCAACGGCAAAATGGGTCAGGTAATCAGCAATCTGATTGCTGCAGATCCTGAAGTTACCATGGTTGCAGGTGTTGATGCGTTTGATGACGGACATAACAGCTACCCCGTATTTTCTTCCATGAAGGAATGTGATGTAGAGGCTGATTGTGTCATTGATTTCTCCGCTGCTCCCGCAGTAGACGGCCTCCTTGAGGCTTGTGTGGAGAAAAAACTTCCTGTTGTGCTTTGCACCACAGGCCTTTCTGCAGAACAGCTTGCAAAGGTGCAGGATGCATCTGCCAAGATTGCTGTTCTTAAATCCGCAAATATGTCTCTGGGCATTAACCTGATGTTACAGCTGTTAAAGAAGGCTGCAGATGTTCTTGCACCTGCGGGCTTTGATATTGAAATCGTTGAGAAGCATCACAATCTGAAGCTGGATGCACCCAGCGGAACCGCGCTTGCTCTGGCTGATTCCATCAATGAAGAACTGGACAATGCTTATGAGTATGTGTACGACAGAAGCACCAGAAGAGAAAAGAGACCCGCAAAGGAAATTGGTATCAGTGCTGTTCGAGGTGGTACCATTGTCGGCGACCATGATGTTATTTTCGCCGGTTCTGATGAAGTGGTTACTTTTTCTCACACAGCTTATTCCAAGGCTGTATTTGGTAAGGGCGCTGTGCAGGCAGCAAAGTTCCTGGCAGGCAAGCAGGCCGGAATGTATGATATGCAGAATGTAATTGAGGCAGTCCTCTCCTGATCGGAGGGACTGCCTGTCCTTTATAAGGGAAATATTAACGGGAGCGTCTTCTTGTTCCTGTCAGATCCTCGTTGACATCTTCAACACCATCTATGATATCCTTGACACCGTCTCCGGCATCATCAATGACTTCGCCGGCAGTATCACCAATGTCATCGATAACGCCGCTTTCTTCCGGCTCAAAATCGGAAGAGGAAGAATCATATTCCGATTCTGTGGGGATGGAAGGAGTAGGGGATGCCGTGACATCCGGCGAAGGCGAAGGAGAGGGAGTACTTCCGGCGAAATCGCCGGGAGAGTTATCCTTGTTGTTGTCGCATCCTGTAGCCAGACAAAGCAGGAGCATCGTTAGCAGTACACATAATAATTTTTTCTTCATAATAGCCTCCATATTTCGACCGAGTTATCCTGTCGGTTTGAGACTAGTATTGGCGGATGGGAAAAGAATTATTCATTGAGCAGAAGGAAGTGTTTGATATGGAATTCAGACCTTGTATTGATATACATAACGGAAAAGTAAAACAGATTGTGGGCGGCAGTTTAAAGGATGCCGGTGATTTCGCACAGGAAAATTTTGTGGCGGAGCAGGATGCACCGTTTTATGCAAAACTGTATCAGTCCGCACAGATTAAGGGTGGTCATATCATATTGCTGAATGCTGCGGACAGTGATTATTATCAGAGTACTAAGGAACAGGCACTTTCAGCACTTCGGGCCTATCCCGGAGGTCTTCAGGTGGGCGGCGGTATTCATGCGGGAAATGCAAAGGAGTTTATTGATGCCGGGGCTTCCCATGTGATTGTGACCTCTGCTGTTTTTAAAGACGGACGCATTAAATATGATATTTTGCAGGAACTGGCAGAGACCGTTGGCAAAGAGCACCTTGTGCTGGATCTGAGCTGTAAGAAGACCGAGAACGGTTATATGGTCGTTACAGACAGATGGCAGAAGATGACAGAAGAACAGGTGACTCCGGAACTGTTGGACAAGCTGAGCGATTTCTGTGATGAATTTCTGATTCACGCAGTGGATGTGGAAGGAAAGTCTTCCGGTATCGAAACGGAATTGGCTGCGCTGCTTGGCACCTGGGGAAAAAGACCTATGACCTATGCAGGCGGCGTGCACAGTTATGAAGATATTCAGCTGCTGAAGGAACTGGGACTGGGAAAAATCAATGTTACGGTGGGCAGTGCGCTGGACCTTTTTGGCGGGAAACTTCAGTGGACGAAGATCTTGGAGTTATGTAAAAATGAATAAAATATAACCTTCTTTTCTTTTGGAAAAAGGGAAAAAAAGCCTGATATTTGTGAATGTTTCACGAAAAAGAGGCGAAAAGATTGCTTGAAATGCGTGCTCTATGGTAAAATCTGCTTATTGAATTTTGAAGGAGGACTTCTTTGGTGAAGAGAAAACGACATAAACGTAATCTGAACCAGGTGATGATTGTCACATCTGAATCAGGTAATGCTGATGTCAGACAGTACAAATGGCATCCCATTTTGATCTGGATTGCAATTGTATTGGTTTGTGTTCTGATTGGCGCTTTTATCGGTTACCTTTATTTTGAGAAGGAACTGCATGCGGAACAAGAGCATGAGGATATCCTGAAGCAACAGAATGTAGAGACCTTGCTGCAGGAGAAGAAGGAGCTTGAAGATCAGATAGTTTCTTTGAATGAGACGATTCAGATTCTCAGTGAGACTGTAAATCAGAAGACACAGATGATTGAGCAGATGAATGATCAGACAGAAAAGCGCTCTTTACCTACTGGTTTTCCGCTTTCTAAATCAGCTACCATGCAGGAAGCAGGCGAAGGAGAGGAACCGGCATGTACCTTTGTCGCTTCGACAGGTGCGATGGTAATTGCAACCGGTGCCGGTACTGTAATGGCAATTAATGATGACAATGAATTCGGACACAATATCTGGATTGATCACGGCAACGGATATTATACCGTTTATCGCAACTCGGGTGAGATAAAGGTAAAGCAGGGCGAAAAGGTCAGCCCGGGCAATACATTATTCCTGATTGGAAAAGACAATACAAAACTGGAGTATCAGATGCTGCTGAACGGTGTTCGCATTGATCCCATGGATATGTTGGAAATCAGCGGTTAGGCGCAGTGGGGAAGGGTTACTATGTTTAAACGTGAAAAAATAAGTATTGATGCTATCATCGGCAAAGGAGTAGAGTGCAGCGGAGATTTCGTATCACAGGGCTCTGCCAGAATTGATGGCACCGTAATGGGAAAGGTTGTCGTAGAAGGAAGACTGATTATCGGTGAAAAAGGCTGTGTTAAATCCAGCGTTCAGGCGAAGTCAGCAATTATTGCAGGCGAAGTAAACGGCAATGTATATGTTCCGGAGCGCTTGGAGTTAACTCCGGCTGCAAAGATTTACGGTGATATTACAACGGCAGTTCTGGTCGTAGATGAGGGTGCAATTATTCAGGGTAAGGTTGACATGTCCAAGAAAGAGCCTGAGATGACGGAACAACCAAAGACCGAGGAACAGCCTAAGGTCGAGGAACAGCCGAAGGTCGAAGAGCAGCCGAAAGCTGAAGAGCAGTCGAAAGCTGAAGAGCAGACTAAGACTGAGGAGCAGGTAAAGAAAGAAACACCGAAGAAACGCTCTGCGAAGATTGCTTTTTTCAAAGCATTGAAGGAAATGGAAGAAAGCAAAAAAGAGGAGAACAGTGAAGGTCAGGGTGAGTAAAACTTACCACAAAAAAAGCCATGAGAATATTTCTCATGGCTTTCTTTTATGATACTTATTCTTCGGTCTTGCCTTCCATTCTTGCAAAAACCATCTCATAGCCGTCATTTCCGTAATTCAAAGAACGATTTACTCGGCTGATTGTAGCAGTGGAAGCACCGGTTTTCTCGGCAATCTCCAGATAAGTCTTATGACTCTTTAACATTGCGGCAACCTCGAAACGCTGTGATAATGAGAGCAATTCATTTACCGTGCAGAGATCCTCAAAGAAACTATAGCATTCTTCGCGATCCTTAAGACAAAGAATAGCGTCGAAAAGGGAATCGACCGCTTCTGTTTTGATCTTTTTATTCATTTCAATTACCTCGCTTTTTCACTTTCAAATTTTAACGCAGTACAATTTTACTGTTATACATTTTAACATACTAAAGTTTTTAAGTAAAGAGGTGTAATCGAAATATAGTTTACGACAAAAAAGTAAAAACAGTTGTCATGTAGTAATGAATACTATATAATACAGTTGATTGGATGCAATGCATTTCAGGGAGGTCACCATGACAATTGACGGAAATGATTTAATCAACAGTATTTTAGCCAGTTTGAACCGAGTAGAGTATGTTCGCCCTGCGGATATTCCCAATATTGATTTATATATGGATCAGGTCACAACATTCATGGATAATAAGCTGCGAGCATCTCTGCGTTATCCGGATGAGGATAAGGTGCTGACAAAGACCATGATTAATAACTATGCGAAGAATGACCTGCTGCCGCCCCCTTTGAAGAAGAAATACTCCAAGGAGCATATTCTGCTCTTGATATTTATCTATTATTACAAGGGTGTGCTTTCCATTAATGATATTCAGACACTGTTTGCCCCCATTACTGAAAAATTCTTCAAGAATGACAGTGATTTTAATCTGGAAAGCATCTACAAGGAAGCTTATCAGATCGGCAAGGATGAACTGGAAGTTTTGAAGGCCGATGTGGCGGAGAAATATAAGAGAACACAGGAAATGTTCGGTGAGGCACCGGAGGAAGATAAGGAATATCTGAAGAAATTTGGATTTATCTGTGCGCTGGGCTTTGATGTCTACATGAAGAAGCTGATGATTGAAAAATTGATTGACGAACTGGTAAAAGAGCAGAGCGGCAAGGATGCGGATTCATCCGAGAAGAAAAAGAACCAGAAAAAGAAAGATTAACCAGGAAACCTTTTCAACGCTTTCACATATGATATTGCATCATGTGAATGGAGGAGCGTATGAAAAGGTTTTTTAATTGGAAAAAGATGCTGTCAGGTGTGCTGCTTGCCGGAACCATTGTCGGTCTGTCTGCCTGCGGCGCGGCGGATACTGCTGACGGAGAGAAGATTGTACTGAATGAGGTAGCTCATTCCATCTTCTATGCACCAATGTATGTTGCAATCGAAGAAGGGTACTTTGCGGAGGAAGGAATCGACCTGGAACTGGTTACGGGATTTGGCGCTGATAAGACTATGACAGCTGTTTTGACGGATGCAGCGGATATAGGGTTTATGGGAAGCGAAAGCACTCTGTATACCTACGCGGGCGGTGCTCAGGATTATGTGGTAAATTTCGCACAGCTGACCCAGCGGGCAGGCAATTTCCTGGTGGCAAGAGAGCAGACAAAGGATTTCTCCTGGGATATGCTGAAGGGGAAAAAAGTATTGGGCGGCAGAAACGGCGGAATGCCGGAGATGGTATTTGAATATATCCTGGAAAAGAACAATATTGATCCGGAGCAGGACCTTGTAATCGACAAGAGTATCGACTTTGGCTCTACTGCAGCGGCATTCAGTGGCGGGCAGGGCGATTATACGGTGGAATTTGAGCCGTTTGCAACCATGCTGGAGCAAAAGGGAGATGGCTTTGTAGTTGCTTCCCTGGGAGAAGCCTCCGGATATGTGCCCTACACCGCGTTCTGCGCGAAGGCCGGATATATGGAACAGCATCCTCAGCTTATTCAGCATTTTGTAAATGCGCTGCAGAAGGGGCAGGAATATGTAGGAAATCATACAGCGGAAGAGATTGCAAATGTGATTTCACCTCAGTTCCCGGACAATGACCCGGAAACGATTTCCAGGATTGTGGATAGATATCTGGCTCAGGATAGCTGGAAGCAGGATCTGATTTTTACGGAGGAAGCATTCGACCTGCTTCAGAATATTTTGCTGGATGCACAGGTGCTGGAAGAGAGAGTGCCCTACGAGAAACTTGTGAATACAACCTTTGCCGAAGAGGCAATAAAATAAAAAGAACCCCTGCCCGACGAACGGGCAGGGGTTTTGATTGTGTTAAGAAAACCACGCGATAGTCGCGTGGTTCCGTATAGCTTAAGCGATGTATTCAGTTTTATATCTCCTAATGTGTATAATATTTGCGTGACCTGCCAGTTACGCAATAATACACATTAGGAGGACAGTACGATGTCGGAACAGAATACTGACGTAAAAAGTTTAGCACATACAAAATGGAACTGCAAATATCATGTGGTGTTTGCCCCCAAATACAGGAGAAAAGTGTTTTTCAATGAAAAGCGGGAAGATATACGCGAGATAATAAGAACGCTATGCCAGTGGAAGGGAGTAGACATCATCGAAGGCGAAATATGTCCGGACCACATTCACTTACTGCTGAGTATCCCGCCCAAAATGAGCGTTTCGGGGTTCATGGGATATCTGAAAGGGAAGAGTAGTCTGATGATATATCAAAAGTATGGAAATATGAAATTCGCCTACCGAAACCGCGAGTTTTGGTGTAAGGGATACTACGTAGACACAGTGGGTAAAAACACTGCAGCTATAAAAAGTTACATAGCCAACCAGCTAAAGCAAGACCAAGAAATGGATCAGTTAAGTATATTCGATCCACAGGACCCGTTTACGGGTAGCAAGTAACAACTTGCGTGGCTGGCAGGCCAATAACCACCCCACTTGTGGGGAGCCAGTATTATTAGGGCTATGCCCGAAAATGAAAAACCACCCGCTAAGCGGGTGGATAATTATTTTCAGATTTGGTTAAGATTCCTTGACGCGAATGTTCTTGATTGCCCAAAGCTGTAAAGCCTTCGCGTTGGTGCTGATATTTTCCAGAGAATCCAGAATGCCCTGGAAGGTTGCCTGCTCACATTCCTCAATGACGCCGTCCTCGGAAATAGCAATCAAAGAAGCACGAAGTTCATCAATATTCTTTAAGGAACCGAGAACCTTCAGAGCAAGACGGTCAAAGTCGTCAATGTTGACTTCTCTTACGGAATCGCGGCCGATGGGACATTCTCTTGCACAGTAAGCGTTGCACAGCTCGGGAACATTATAAGCCTCTGCCATAGCCTTTACCTCTTCGGGATAGGGGGCCAGAGTATCCAATTCGATTCGTGCAAGTCTGGTACGATCGATGCCGATGATTTCAGCGGCCTTTTCACGGCTGGAGAAGTCGTCGTTGGTGCTTTCAGCCTCGCATCGTGCAAGGTAATACATATTATCTGCTGCTTTTGTAGCTTTTTTACCCATTATATTTTCATCCCCTCAATACTATAATCTTATTTGTAAACGAAATACGCTTTTATATTATAAAATATTACATCATTTGTAAAGTTTTTCGGGCCATCTTTTGGGAATTAGTTGAAAAACGAACAAAAGTTTGATAAAATAGAAGTGTATTTCGAGTCACTTTATTATGACTTTATGGAGGGAAAAAACATGGGATTAATTAAAGCAATTAAAGATTCATTTGGATCTACAATGGCAGATCAGTGGAAAGAGTATTTCTACTGTGATTCGCTTTCAAATGACATTTTGATGGTAAAAGGTCAGAAGAGAGTTGATTCCGGCCGTAACAGCAATAAGGGCAATGACAACATTATTTCTAACGGTTCTGTAATCGCTGTTAACGAAGGTCAGTGTATGATTATCGTTGATCAGGGCGCCATCGTTGATGTCTGTGCTGATCCCGGTGAGTTCGTATATGATAATTCTACCGAACCCAGCCTTTTCTACGGCAAGCTCGGCGAGAACATTAAGTCAACTTTCAGCACTATGGCGAAGAGATTTACCTTCGGCGGCAACTCTGCTAAGACACAGAGAGTTTACTACTTCAACACCAAGGAAATCATGAACAATATGTACGGAACAGCAACTCCGATTCCTTTCCATATTGTTGACAGCAACACTTCCTTCAGTTTTGAGACAACCATGAGAGCAAACGGTATCTACACCTTCAGAATTGCGGATCCTTTGCTTTTCTACAAGAATGTATGCGGCAACTCAGCAGACAGCTTCAACAAGGCTGATCTTGCAACAGTTATGAGAGGCGAGCTGATTCAGGCTATGCATCCCGCAATTGCACAGATTGGTGCACAGGGTGTACTTCCTTCACAGCTGATTGGACATACCAATGAGTTGACCGAGTATGCTAAGAAGGAACTGGCTATCCAGTGGCTTGAGGGTCGTGGTATCGAACTGATGAGCATGACCATTTCTCCCAACTTCCCTGAGAAGGATCTGGAGAGAATCAATAAGTGGGCAGACACAGCAGTTCTTAAGAATGATGCTATGGCTAATGCTCGTAGAAACGAGGCTTTCGCTAACATGATGGAAGGTTCCGGAAACGGTAACGGCGGCGATGCTACCAACAGCATGATGAACATGATGGCTATGAATATGATGAGCAACATGATGAACGGCGGCATGATGATGAACAACAATCAGGCACCCCAGCAGATGCAGGCTCCTTCACAGACAGCTGCAGCACCTGTTCTCGGCTGGACCTGCTCTTGCGGTAAGACCGACAATAAGGGTAAGTTCTGTCAGGAATGTGGTTCCAAGAAGCCTGAAGCGGCCGGATGGACCTGTTCCTGCGGACATGTAAACCAGGGCAAGTTCTGTCAGGAATGCGGCGCTAAGAAGCCCGCAGGTGCTCCTATCTACAAGTGCGACAAGTGTGGTTGGGAACCCGAAGATCCTGCTAATCCTCCTAAGTTCTGTGAGGAGTGCGGAGATCCCTTTGATGAGAACGATATTGTAAAATAATAGTTTCTTAAAGCAAACAGTCGCAGCAGTTCCTTCCCGTTATGGCGGGAGGGGCTGCTGCGATTTTTATGAGAAAGGTTTGGTTTTTTGTGAGTAAATACGATTCTTTGAACAGAGAACAGAAAAGAGCAGTGGAGCATACAGAAGGTCCCTTGCTTCTGCTTGCAGGTGCAGGCAGCGGTAAAACCAGAGTTCTGACCCATAGAATCGCTTATTTGATTGATGAGATGGGAGTGAAGCCCTGGAATATTCTGGCAATTACCTTCACAAACAAGGCAGCGAAGGAAATGCGGGAACGAGTGGACAAGCTTGTAGAGTATGGCTCTGACCAGGTGTGGGTTTCTACCTTCCATTCCATGTGTGTGAGAATTTTACGACGCCATATTGATCGAATCGGTTTTGGAACAGACTTTTCCATTTATGATACGGACGATCAGAAGACGGTCATGAAGGGTGTCATTAAGAGATTGAATCTTGATCCCAAGTTGTTCAAGGAGAGAACTCTGATGAACGCGATTTCCTCTGCAAAGGATGAACTCATCGGTGTGCGGGAGTATGAACTGGATGCCGCTTATGATTACAATAAGCAGAATATTGCGAAGGCATACCGTGAGTACCAGGATACCATGCGCAAGAACAACGCATTGGATTTTGATGATATTATCGTGAAAACAGTGGAACTGTTCCAAAACTGCCCTGAGGTATTGGACAATTATCAGGAACGATTCCTTTATATTATGGTGGATGAGTATCAGGATACCAACACAGCACAGTTTGAATTGATCAGATTGCTTGCTTCCAAATACCGCAATCTTTGCGTGGTTGGTGATGACGACCAGTCTATCTATAAATTCCGTGGAGCTAACATTCGTAATATTCTGGATTTTGAAAAGTACTTCCAGGAGACTGCCGTCATCAAACTGGAGCAGAATTATCGTTCCACCCAGAATATTCTGGATGCGGCAAATGCTGTAATCAGCAATAATACAAGCCGAAAGGATAAGGCCCTCTGGACAGAAAAGCCCGGCGGAAGTCTGATTCACCTGAGGCAGTTTGACAGTGCCTTTGAAGAGGCGGAATATATTGCGGATGATATTGCATCCAAAACCAGGAAAGAGGGCAGAGATTACAAACAGTGCGCGGTATTGTATCGAACCAATGCCCAGTCCCGTCTGCTGGAAGAACGCATGATTATGGAGGGTATTCCATATAATGTTGTTGGAGGTACAAACTTCTACTCCAGAGCGGAAATCAAAGACATTCTTGCCTATCTGAAGACGATTGACAACGGAAGAGATGAAGTTGCCGTAAGGCGTATCGTAAATATTCCCAAGCGCGGTATCGGTGCAGCTACATTGGAGAAATTAAGCGCGCATGCGGATTATATGGACTTTACCCTGTATGATGTGATGGAAATTGCGGATGAAGTGCCGGGACTTGGAAAAACCATTGTAAAGATAAGGCCCTTTGTGGAACTGATTGACTCTCTCCGGCAGAAGGCGGAAGAAATGACCATAGCGGAGTTGATTCGAGAGGTTGTGGACACTATTGGGTATGAGGAGTACCTGAAGGATAACGACGAGGAAACCGCCGATGACAGAATGGAAAATGTGGAGGAATTGATTTCCAAAGCGGTTCTGTTCCGTGAGACCAATGAAGATGCCGGACTGACAGAATTTTTGGCTGAGGTTGCTTTGGTTGCTGATATCGATAATGTAAACGAAGAGGATAACAGAGTGCTGCTGATGACGCTTCATGCGGCAAAGGGGCTGGAGTTCCCGGTAGTTTATCTGGCAGGTATGGAGGACGGTTTGTTCCCCGGACAGGCGGCAATTTACAGCAATCAGCCGGAGGAGATTGAAGAGGAGCGAAGGCTGGCTTATGTGGGTATTACCAGAGCCATGGAAGAGCTGACCCTGAGCTGTGCAAAGTCCCGCATGATTCGCGGAGAGACACAGTATAACCACATCAGTCGATTTGTTCGTGAGATTCCGACTTCTCTGATGGATGACAGAATTCCCACACCCAGACGGTATATGGAGGAACCCGCCTTTTTTGATGATGTACTTGGTATCGGAAGAGGAGCAGACCCTGAATCTCGATTTGATCCGAGACCGAAGGCAACCTTAAAGCCCAAAGTGGTGATTCAGCCGGATAAGCCGTTTATCGCAAAAGGAATCGGCAGCCTGAATCAGTTGGCAGGTGTTTCTAAGGGAATATCCAATGCACCCGCTTCAGCAGTTGATTTTGCGGTAGGAGACAGGGTTTCCCATATCAAATTTGGAATCGGTACGGTGGAGGCAATGTCGAAAGAAGCCAGAGATACCAAGGTGACGGTTAACTTTGATACAGCAGGAACAAAAATTATGTACGCTTCCTTTGCAAAACTGAAAAGAGTGTAGTATTTTCAAGTGCAATGTGGTATAATACCCGTAAGTTTCATTAAAACACAGGAGGTTTCGTTATGAATAAGATTGAAAATCTGATTGATGCCGCTAAGTTGAGTGATCTTTTGAACAAGAAAGAAGAGAAGAAGACAAACATTCTGGTTTGGGTTCTTGCTATTATCGGTGCTGTAGTTGCAGTGGCTGCAATTGCTTATGCCGTATATCGTTATTTTACTCCCGATTATCTCGATGATTTCGATGATGATTTTGATGATGATCTTGAAGACGAAGATGACGATGAGGATTTCTTCGTAGATGAGGGAGAGAACTAATCCAATGAAAAAAGGACAGGTATATGAGGCGATTGTCGATAGAGTAGACTTCCCCAACAAAGGCATTGCCGACACAGGAGAAGGACTTGTCGTCGTTAAGAACAGCCTGCC
The DNA here is from genome assembly GCA_045597705.1 of Acetatifactor sp. Classification (GTDB taxonomy): domain Bacteria; phylum Bacillota; class Clostridia; order Lachnospirales; family Lachnospiraceae; genus Acetatifactor. The sequence goes on along the minus strand of JAZLKR010000025.1, from coordinate 6,757 downwards.
CGGACAGAAGATCAGACTGAGTGTCAATAAGCTTAGAAAAGGGAAGGCGGAAGGCCGACTTTTAGAGGTGATTGAAAAGTCACCTCTGGAAACCGGCATTTCGTGTTCCCATTTTGGTTTATGTGGGGGATGTACTTATTTGTCCCTTCCCTATGAAGAACAGCTGAAGATTAAAGAAGCTCAGGTAAAAAAACTTTTGGACGGGCCGCTTGCCGCACAGACGCAGGAATGGAAATGGGAAGGCATTAAGGGCAGTCCCGTGATTCACGGCTATCGCAACAAAATGGAATTTTCTTTTGGCGATGAATATAAGGATGGACCTTTAGCGCTTGGCATGCATAAGAGAGGCAGTTTTTACGATGTGGTAACAGTAGATGACTGCCTGATTGTGGATGAAGATTACAGATGCATTCTGAAGGCTACCCTCGCTTATTTTTCAGATAAGGGTGTAGGCTATTATCACAGACTGAAGCATGAAGGTTATCTTCGACATCTGCTGGTGAGAAAGGCATCCAAGACAGGAGAGATACTGGTCGCTCTGGTTACCACTTCTCAGATGGAAGATGACAGTGAACTGGTAGACGGCTTCAAACAGATGCTTCTGGAACTGGAAGCCGGACTGCAGGGCAGCTTTGCCGGCATTCTGCATATTGTGAATGATTCACAGGCAGATGTTGTTCAGAGCGATAGAACGGATATCCTGTACGGACAGGATTATTTCTTTGAAGAATTGCTGGGATTACGCTTTAAGATTTCTACTTTTTCCTTCTTCCAGACAAACTCTTACAGTGCAGAAGTGCTGTATGAAACGGCAAGAGAGTATGTGGGAAAGCTGGAAAAGGATAACGCGACCGTTTATGATCTCTACAGCGGTACCGGTACCATCGCACAGCTGATTGCTCCCGTGGCAGGAAAAGTCATCGGTGTGGAAATTGTGGAGGAGGCTGTTGAGGCGGCGAAGAAAAATGCTGCGGAAAACGGTCTGGACAATTGTGAGTTTCTGGCAGGCGATGTGCTGAAGGTGCTGGATGATGTGGAGGAGAAGCCTGATTTCATCATTTTGGACCCTCCCAGAGACGGTATTCATCCCAAGGCATTGCCGAAGATTATCAATTACGGTGTGGACCACATCGTTTATATTTCGTGCAAGCCCACCAGTCTGGCAAGGGATCTGGAGGTGTTCTTGCAGAACGGTTATATTGTGGAAAAGGCAACGGCAGTTGACCAGTTCCCCTGGACAGCAAATGTGGAGACAGTTGCGTTGCTTAAAAAGATTCAATAGATTTTAGAGAATGTCCTTTAGAAGGAGATAGCATGCTGCAAAGATTTTATCCGGAGCACGAGGCGGACAGCGCCTATATAATTTCATATGAAAAGCTGTACGAGCAGGGATTTCGCGGCGTGATATTTGATATCGACAATACGTTGGTTCCCCACGGGGCACCCGCAGATGACAGGGCGATTGCGTTGTTTCAAAAACTGAGGGAAACAGGATATCAGACGATTCTGTTATCGAATAATAAGGAACCTCGTGTAAAAAGCTTTGCGGAGCAGGTGGGCTCTCTCTATATTTTCAAAGCCGGAAAACCCGGACAAAAGGGGTATGTTAAGGCAATGGAGAAAATGGGTACAACCGCGGAGAACACGATATTTGTTGGAGACCAGCTGTTTACCGATGTCTGGGGAGCAAAAAAGGCAGGAATCAAAACCTTTTTGACAAAGCCGATTCATCCCAAGGAAGAAATCCAGATTGTCTTAAAGCGCAGGCTGGAATGGATTGTTCTATATTTTTATCACAAGCAGCTGGGAAAGGGAAGAAAGCATGATAATTGACGGACATACAAGAACCTGCGGATTATTCGGTAATCCGGTAGAACATACAATGTCTCCGGCAATTCATAACACAATTGCGGATATGCAGGGAACAAACCTGGTGTATGTGCCCTTCCATGTGCCCACAGGAGCGATTGGGGATGCAGTCAAAGGTGCGTTTGCATTAAATCTTCTGGGATGTAATGTCACGGTGCCCTATAAGAGCGATGTCATCCCTTTTATGAAGGAAATGGATTCTCTTGCGGAAAAAATCGGGGCTGTAAATACCCTGGTTCGCCTGGAGGATGGCTTTAAGGGATACAACACCGATATGCCGGGATTGTATCGCGCCATGACAGAGGACGGTATTACGGTTGAAGGCTCCCGTGCAGTGATTCTCGGTGCGGGCGGTGTTGCCAGAGCGGTTGCAATTTTGCTGGCAGATAAGGGCGCAAAGGAGATTATAATTTTAAACAGAACCCTTGAGAAGGCACAGGCTATTGCAGATGAAGTGAATACTCTTTATACGGGAAATCTGGCAAAGGCGATGCGAATCGACCGACATTCAGAACTTTCCGAGGAAGGTTATCTGTGTATTCAGGCGACCAATGTAGGTATGTTTCCAAAGGTTGACGAAGCAGTTATTGAGGAGGAAGCATTTTACCGTAAGGTGGGTGTTGCGTATGATCTGGTCTACAATCCCTCCGAGACAAAGTTTATGAAACTGACTAAAGCTGCAGGAGGCAAGGCCTTTAACGGATTGAAAATGCTGCTGTGGCAAGGAGTGATTGCCTATGAACTTTGGACAGGCACCAGCGTGACGAAGGAACAGTCGGATGCGGCATTCTCTGCCATGAGAAAAGCGATGAAGCTTCCGGAAGACTAGGAAAAGAGATTGATTCATATGAGAGAAAATAAGAACATAGTACTCATCGGATTTATGGGTTGCGGCAAGACGACCATCGGAACCAAGCTTTCTTATCGACTTCGCGTACCGGTAGAGGATACAGACCACTTAATCGAGAGAAAAGAAAACCGCACCATCAGTACTATTTTTGCTGAGGATGGTGAAAACTACTTCAGACAGAAGGAAACAGAAGTTTTGACGGAATTGTGCGGGAAGACTTACCGCAGGATTTATTCTGTAGGCGGAGGAACGCCCGTCAGAGAAGAAAACAGACCGTTGCTCAAGAAACTTGGTACGGTGGTTTACCTGAGAGTCAGACCCGAGACAGTGTACAACAGACTGAAAAATGATACCACCAGACCACTTTTGCAGTGCGAGGATCCCCTGAGCAGGATTCGTGAACTGATGGAGCAGCGCAGGGAAGCTTACGAGAGCAGCGCGGATCTGATTGTTGATGTGGATGATTTGGACATCGAAGGTATCTTAAAGAAAATAACCGGAGGTTTAGAGCATAAGATGAAATTACTGGTAATCAACGGACCTAATTTGAATTTTCTGGGAATTCGTGAAAAGAGTGTTTACGGAGTACAGGACTATAATTATCTGTTAAACATGGTTCAGGAAAAAGCAAAGAAAGAGAATATTGAAATTGAGGCTTATCAGAGCAATCATGAGGGTGCTATCATTGACCGTATTCAGGAAGCATACTTTGACGGAACGGAGGGAATTGTAATCAATCCCGGCGCATACACGCATTACAGCTATGCCATCAGAGATGCGCTTGCCAGCATTGTAGTGCCTAAGGTCGAGATTCATATTTCCGATATCACCGCGAGAGAGGAGTTCAGAAAAATCTCCGTGACGGCACCTGTTTGCGACAAACAGATTTATGGTCAGGGACTGGATGGTTATCTTCAGGCAATTGATTTCATTTTGAATTTAAAGAGAAACTAAATAAGAAAAATCAAAAAAATGAAAATAATTGTTGAAATTAAGACATTTTTATATTAGAATTATAAGGAATTATTTTGTGACAATTTAGGAGGAATATAATATGATTTCTGCAGGTGAATTCAGAAATGGTATTACCTTTGAGATGGATGGTAAGGTATGCCAGATTATTGATTTCCAGCATGTAAAGCCCGGTAAGGGAGCAGCTTTCGTTAGAACAAAGCTTAAGGACGTTATCAACGGTGGTGTAGTTGAAACCACATTCCGTCCTCAGGAGAAGTTCCCTCTGGCGCGTATTGACAGAGATGATATGCAGTATCTTTACAACGACGGAGATCTCTACAACTTTATGAATGTTGAGACTTATGATCAGATTTCAATTGCTGCAGAGGCAGTTGGAGATGCACTTAAGTTCGTTAAAGAGAACGAGATGTGCAGAATCTGTTCTTATCAGGGAAAGGTATTCTCTGTAGAGCCTCCTATGTTCGTAGAGCTTGAGGTTACTGATACAGAGCCCGGTTTCAAGGGCGACACCGCAACAGGCGCTTCTAAGCCCGCTACTGTTGAGACCGGTGCACAGATCAATGTTCCCTTGTTCGTTAATATCGGAGACAAGATTAAGATTGATACCAGAACTGATGAGTATCTTGGTCGTGTTTAATTAACTGCATCCATTTTGCAAAGTCAACTTGTGAGACAATGATATTTACTATCATTGTCTCTTTTTGTTTGTAAATTTTTGTAAAGGAGAGCATAAAAATGGAAATGAAAGAATTTACGCAGAAGGTGCGTCATGCAATTGAAAAAGAATTAGGAGAGGGTTATCGCGTAGAACTGAAGGAGATAACCAAGAACAACGGATTCCTTTTGCAGGGACTGTTGATTGTATCAAAGGAAGGGAATCTGATCCCGACAATTTATCTGGACCCTTTCTTCACCGATTACGAGGAGGGAATGCCTCTGAGTGATATTGTGAAACAAATCCTGGCGATATACAGAGAAGAGACGCCAAGAGGAAATTTTGATATGGAATTTTTCAGAAATTATGATGCGGTGAAGGACAGAATCTGCTATCGCTTGATCAGCAGGGAGGCAAACAAGGAACTGCTGAAGGATATACCGCATATTGAATTTCTTGACCTGGCAATCTGCTTCTTCTATGTTTATAACAATGAAGCCATCGGAGAGGGAACCATTCTGATTCATCATTCCCACAAGGATCTTTGGGGTGTAACGGTGGAAGAACTGCATGAAGCGGCTAAGGCGAATACACCCAGATTATATCCGGCAGAATTGAAATCCATGCACAAAGTTATTCAGGAAATGATGCAGACGGAAGATGTGCCGGACCCTATTCCTGAGCTTGCAATTAATGTGCTGACAAATACCAGGAAGGTTAACGGCAGTATCTGCATTCTGTATCCCGATTATATGGAAGAACTGGCGGAGCAGCACAAGAGAAGCTTTTATATCATCCCAAGCTCCATCCACGAGGTACTGTTGCTGGAAGACCGCGGAGGCGAAGACCCTGATGAACTGAAGAAAATGATATTTGAAGTAAATGAAAATCATGTTGCTGTGGAAGAAGTTCTCTCGTATAACCTCTATTATTACAGTCTCAATGACAAATCTATTCGTATTGTCTAGACAAAATCTTGTCGAAATTTCAAAAAATATGCAGATATTTATCTGAAAAAGTAAAAAATTATCCTGTTTTGTAGGCTCAAAACATTCAATTCTTAATAGAACTTTATAATTATTTTATAGACACCGACATGCAAATATGATATGATGGCAGAGTGATGTAATAAATTTGTAACATTTTGTGCGAGTGAAAGCAGACACGCATCCGTAGTCTAATGGATAGAACGGAGGCCTCCGACGCCTTTAATGCAGGTTCGATTCCTGTCGGATGCATTTTACATCACTCTGTTAGCAAGAAAGAATGCATGAGGTTGATTATGCTGAAAGAGAAAATGAAAATGCTTCAGGATTTTATAAAGAAGCATTACATGATGATACTTCCCGTTGTAATCGTGATTGTTGCAGCCATTACTGTGGTAATTGCCTTAAATGCACACAGTGCCAAGGAAAAAGAAAGACAGTCGGAAGAATCTGTTGCCAGTCAGGAATCAGAGGTAGTTGAGTCTGTTATTCCTGCTGAAGATGTTCCCATGCTCAGTAATGATGACAGTGAGATTGATCGAATTGTCACCGCTTATTATGAAGCAATGGGCAATGGTGATATGACCTCCTTATTGACTCTTTGCGATGAAATCAGTGAGAACGACCAGCTGTATTACACAGAATTATCAAACTACATCGATAAGTATTCCGATATTGAAGTGTATTCCAAGCAGGGACCGATTGATGGTTCCGTGATTACTTATGTCTATTTTAAGATGGAACTTACCGACCACGGTGCGGTTCCCGGATATGAGACACTTTATATCTGCAGCAGAGAGGACGGAAGTAAGTACATTAAGAATGAAAGTAATTTCACTGACGCGGAGAAGGAGTATATTATTACTCTGAACGAGCAGGTGGATGTGGTAGAGTTTAACAACCGTGTAGCGGTGGAATACAATGAATTGATGGCAAACTCACCGGAATTGCTGGAATATTGCGGTCTTTTGGGTGAGCAGGTAAAGGCTTCTGTCGGTGAAATTCTTGCGGCAAAGCACGCTGTTGAGACGGAAGAAAGCGTGCCGCAGGAAACAGAGACACCGGAAACCACAACAGACGGTAATAACCCAGATGCAGAGCCTGAGAAGCAGTATTGCAAAGCCGTGGCAACGGTTAATGTCAGAAGCTCGGATAGTGAGAAGGCAGACAAACTTGGCAAGGCACAGAAGGGACAGCGTCTGGAGGTGCTGGAGGTTCGTGTGAACGGCTGGACAAAGGTTTTGTTTGACGGTAAGGACGGATATATTCGTTCTGACCTGGTCCGCATGGAAGAGCAGGCTTCTGCATATGAAACCATTGGTAAGGTAACAGCAACAACCAATATTAATGTCAGAGCAGCGGCAAGTGAGGATGCAGACCGTCTCGGTATGCTGACGGCAGGTGATTCCCTTGATTTGATTG
>JAZLKR010000024.1:0-2460 GCA_045597705.1 Acetatifactor sp. | reverse complement strand
GGCCGTCAGTACAGATGTGTCGTAACCGATAAGAACGGCAAGACCGTGACCAGTAATGCAGCAACCCTGACCGTAAAGTAAGGGGAAACTGATGGAGGAAGAAGAATGAAGAAAAAGACAAGAAAACGATTCTTAAGTCTGTTGCTTGGGTTGGCAATGGTGCTTGGTACTGTGAACCTGCCCGGAACTGCCGCGACTGTAAAAGCGGCAGAGTATGGCCTGAGTAATCCGGTAAGAAACAGCGACAACACGGTAACTACCTGGGACTGTGTCTGGTTTGGTTCCTATCCGCAGACCGAGATAGTGGGTGAAGCAAGCCAGAGTGGCGTCTACCAAAAGGATTTTGTAAGAGAAGGGGACTATATTGTAAACGCTTCCCTTTACGATAAACTTTCAAAATCATCTTCCTGGAACGCGAAGAATGAGCTTTTGGTTGATGGAGTGAAGTACAAGAGAGTCCAGAGCAGTGACGCGTGTTATGTAAATGATAATATTGCCTTATCTTATGCAAATTTTGATTGGGACAATTCCTATCATTACTTCAGATACGACCCAATCAAGTGGAGGGTATTGGAAGTTGATGACGGGATAGCATTACTTCTTGCAGATAAGGTTTTGGATTGTAAGAGATTTAATGAACAGAAGACAGAGGTTCCCTGGGAAGACAGTACGCTGAGAAGCTGGCTTAACGGCTTTTCTCCTGATGGTAATACGGACGGCATTGATTATAGAAATAATAATTTTGTTGATGCAGCATTCTCTGAAGCAGAACAGCGGGCAATATCAGAGTCCTATATGCTTATTGACAGTTCAGCTTTTGAATTCACTTATGCGGTTAGCCAGGTTACCATACTGTCAAAGGGAGATGTCTGCAACAAAGCATATGGTTTTGTATCTGATGCTGATGAGGAAGATGGCGGCAGAAAGAGTATGGCTACAGCCTATTCCAGAGCAATGGGAATTAGTACTTTTCAAACCACAGATAGCTTCTGGTGGACGAATTCGTCCGGGAAAAGAAAGATATTTGCCGAAATTGTTTCGTCCCAAGGAGATATCTACAATCCCACCCTTGTTGTTACCGCATGCGAGGGCGTTCGTCCGACACTTTTTCTTAAATTGTCCTCTTCTGAGTGGAGTCCCGCAGGAAAAGTCTGCTCTGACAAGAGTGAGAGAGAGCAGTATCCGGAATCCTATTATGATGTAGATTTTCGTGCAGCGGGAGCTGAAAATGTTCCCGCGGATATGACTGTTGTAGAAAATCAGACCGTTGATATTCCTGCGCAATATCCCCAGAAATTCGGTGCCAATTTCAGAAACTGGGAATATGTTTACAGAACCGGTATTCCACCGATTATTTACTATTACCAGCCCGGGGATCTGGAGAAAGTAACCAGAAATATGATATTGACGGCACAGTGGGATGATCCCATTGCTGTGGACAATACCTTCCCTAAGAATTATGAGACTTCGATTCGCGGAGCAGGAGAACATGTGTGGTATGAATTCATTCCGAGAATATCAGGTGTGTATGACTTTACCAGTTCCCTGTCTCCGGATGTTGACGCAATGGTCACCTTATACAGCGAGGACGGAACCATCCTGCGAAGAGATGCTGATGGCGGAGAGGGCAGAGCCTTTAAGATTTCAGAATCCCTGATTGAGGGTAAAAAATATTACTTCGAGACTTCTCTGATGAACAGCTCTGCGGCAGGTGATTTCACCATTACGGTTGATAAATCACCGGGGTTGATTCTTCCGGCAGTAGAGAACAAAGAACTGTACATAGATGCAAAAGAAACATTTTCAGCAAAAACGAGCGGCGCATCAATGTACCGTTGGGATGTGATTGATGATAAGTACAACCATTACAGCTGGGATGAAGTGGCTCGTCACGCGACTCTCATCGGCAGAGAAACAAGTACCCTTACAATCGTTCCCAAGGACCTTTGGCTGGACGGCAAGTGGCTGATCTGCTATGTGGGCAACAGTGACTTTGGAGACGATACAAAGCCCATAAAGCTTTCCGTTGAAATCAATCCGATACAGACCGGTAAGGCCGGCGATAATGCAACCTGGACGCTGAATACCAAAACCGGTGAGTTGAAGATTTCGGGTACAGGAAAGCTTTACGACAACTCCGCGGATGAGCATTGGAATAATCTGGATAACTTTGCTTCTCTGATTAAGACAGTTACCATCGATGAGGGAATCACCGGCGGTGCAACCGGAACCTTCAGTTACTTGAGCTCCGTTACATCAATCACGCTTCCGAGCACCTATGAAAATATTTCCGGCGCAGAGTTTATGTTCTGCAGAGATCTGGAGGAAATCAACATTCCTGCCGGAATTAAGAGTATTGCCGGCGGCGCGTTCTACATGGACAAGAACATCAAGACCGTTACCTTTGGCGGAACGCAGGATATGTGGGACACTGTTGAAATGGACCGACAGGATAAGTAC
>JAZLKR010000023.1:0-15584 GCA_045597705.1 Acetatifactor sp. | reverse complement strand
GTGATGGACGATTTTGATGATGCTATTACAAGGCTCGAAGAAATGGCCGATAGCTTTGGATACTGTAAAAGTGAACGATTGAGGGCAATGGAACTTCGAAAAATAAGATTTGAAAAACACCAATATTTGTTTGTGTTTAGGATGATTGTTGATCGAGTAGTCATTGAGGGCATGTACCATGAACTTCAGGATTATGAAAATTCAATTTAATTAGTTAGTTGCAGAGGAAAGGCACTGGCATAGTCCAGTGCTGTTTTCTTATGGACACCGTGTCCATAAGTAGGATGGAATTACATAGGAATTGGATGGATAATAATATTTTTTGACAAAATAAAATAGAATGTTATGACAAATCAGAAATTAGATATTTCAAGTTTGTGAGGTAGTACTAATGTCGATTTTGGACAGGGGAAAAATACATTTCATTATTCCCTGACAGGGTATATAGAAATATTTACCAGTAAGGATTAATGAATAAGTTGGTATAAAAATAATCGTAACGAGTGGAAGTTGAATATTCCCACGTTTTTTTTCAGCACTAACGGCTGGTTTTAGAAAAAAAAGGAAGTGAAACAACAATGTTCCATTTCCGTTTTTTGTTAAGTATATTGTTCTTGACGAATTACAAATGCATGTCTTTGCGCTTTTGCCTAAATGTCTTTGCCTGTTCTTGAGATCCCTTCTCTGTTTCAGGCTTCTTCTCATTTACTCCCAAGTATTCTTCTAACGCTAAGAGCACTTCTTCATAATCTTTGATTTCTTCTGTTATGTTTTGAATTCCTTCCTGCAGGGAATCTATCTTAGCCTGCATAATAGAAAACTTTTCTTGAATCTGATCAAAGTCAAGAGTATCTACTTTGAAACCGTATTTGGTTTCCAGGATATGCTTTGCTGAACGGTATAGGGTAAGCTTTTCGGCATGTTCCCTATAGTAGCGGTCAGGATCTTTGCTTTTCTGCATTGCCACTTCATAACGCATATTTTCCTTACAGACTTTTGCAGTATGAGCTATTTCCGCTGCAGGTATTTTTCTCTTTTCCATGTCTGCTAAGGCTTCTTTCATGGAGGAGAGAGCGGCTTTCTTTCCGGATATTTCCTCCCGGAATGATGATAGACTATCCATGTTTGCATAAGCATGCGCAAGTGTTTGCAGGTTCTGCCGTTTCGCCCAATCCATAAGAGCAGGAGAGGAACGCATACGGTCGGTGTTGGTGTCTATTAACTTCATATCTTTCCATGAAGTTAGTGTTTTGGCTTTCCGTTTTAAGAGCTCTTCCAGAGTGATTGCTTTTTGGGGTTCCTTCAAATGATGAGACTTTGTAGGGATGGAAGAGAAGGTTACGGATTCCGCCTTTTGCACATGTTTCGCAGCTTCTTCGATTCGTTCAACGATTGCTTCCTTGGTATATCCAGGACCGAAGGTACGGTCACAGCCTCGGAAGAATTGTTTGCCGCCTTGAGGCTTGAAGGCAATATATTTAAGCGAGTATTCGCCGAAAGATTCTCCTTTGATTTCATATCCGTTCGCCCGCATCAGGGATAGAAACATGAGGTAGGAGTTTGAGGCCTTAATGCAGGAATCGATGTCCTTTTTTAGGGTTTCTCTAATAGAAACGCCTATCTTATTTGACTGCCATTCGATGTATTTTTGTCCTTTTTTCTGACTGGGAATTATTACAGATAATCCGTGTTCCACGCAAAGTTCATCACTGATTCTCCTTATTAGATAATTGGTTTTCTTGCAACTGTTGAATTTACCGTAATCAACGAAGTTTGCGGAGCAGAAGATGATGTGGTTGTGCACATGATTTTTATCGATGTGGGTGCTTACCACATACGCGTACTTACCCCCTAATAGACGCTCTGCGAGTTCATTTCCAATCTTGTGTGCTTCCGAAAATGTTACCTCTCCCGGGTAGAAGGACTGAATCAGGTGATACCCTAAATTGGGGTTATGATCACCTGCTTTTGAAAGTGTGGCTGCGAAGTCAAATGTGGCAGTTTCCGGTCCGCAACCGTAGGAGGAAACCAGGACTTTTTCTTCTGTTTTTTGACCGTTTGTGATATAAGCTACTGCTTTACCAAGGGTTGCTTTGATAGCATGGATTTGTGTGTATGCCATATTTTTTTCATGTACTCCTTTGAAAGGGCTAAGTCTGCATTGGTAGCGTGTGCATTGGCATTTGCCTGATGGGCTATCTGATTCAGGTTGTTTCCAATTCGGGCAAGCTGCACATTGTATTCTGTAAGCTCCGAGTAGTCAATATTGTAGACGAAGCCATAGAGGATAAGCTGCCGCAAATAGGCAGATCTGTTTTTCAGGCCGGAGAGTTTCCACTTACCATTTAGGATGGCCAGCTCTTCACCGGTTAACCGTAATTTGAATTCATACTCTCTTTTTCTGTTTGCCATAGGATACCTTCTTTCTGTATAAATTTTTGTTGCTGAGGGGCTCGGGGATTTCCCCGAAATAAATCATTTTATGGGAGAGTGACGAAAGTCAATTCTCCTGCAGAATGTCGGATGTGGGGGACCACATCCATTGCTTGCTATTCCTCCTGCGCAGCACCCTGGAAGGGGCTGCGCGCATTCGCGGATGTTGTCATCCGATCCTGAATGCATAACCTAAAAACAAAAAAGACTGTGAGAGGGCATAGTATACCTCCCAGCAGTCCTTTGGTCTAAGAATCATCACAATTACTATTTTATAGGGTGGAGATTCTTTTGTCAAAAGGAGTTTAAGTGGATGGCTGAATGAAATAACTTGATTAATCATATGAAATTTGTGTGAAAATGGATATATTTCACGAAAAGGGCAAAACGATTCGCAAAACTGGCATAAAGAGTTCCAAACTGGCATCTGAAAGTTCCAAACTGGCAGTTTTTTTCGATATTTGCTGTGTATAATGATATCAGGAGCAAGCGTAGCAGGTACATATATGTGAGAACAAAGCAGGACAGTTCGGGGGCTTTCTTATGTGCTTCAGAAAAAGAGGCCAAATTGGTCACAAATAGGCTAGATTGGTCACAGATAAAGGAGATCATGTGCGGTATAATGATGCCAGTGGGAAGCTGGAAGCATCCGAAGTAGAATCGTCACGCCTGGGAATGTCTACAGATTGTCCAAACATTAATAAAGAATCAGTTAAGGAAATTATGCAGCCTTGTGTACGGTAAGAGGAGTTATCAAATTGGCAACCGGGTTGCCAATTTGGAAACTGACGAATGATATTGTGTGCGGTATAATGATACCAGAGATAAGCTGGAAGCATCCGAAACAGTATCGTTACGCCAGGGAATGCCTACAGATTGTCCAAACCTTAATAAAGAATCAGTTAAGGATATTATGCGAGATTGTATAAATGATTCTGAAATGAAAGGAGAAAAATATGGGAGAGACTGTTGTAGTAAAGGAATGGAAAAAGTATCGCAGATACGAGGATGGTGCAAACTATTATGGTTTGAGTAAAAGTAGTTTTGAGCGTTTGGCTAAGGCTGCAAATGCCGTCTACAAGGTTAATAGAGTAGTACTTGTAAATTGTGAGATTATCGAAAAATACCTCGAAACATGCAAACTTGAATTCTAAGGATTGTGACATTTGCTTCTGAATCCATTGACTTTATGTATTACAAAAAGTATAATTTATATGAGCGTATCTTCGGTGCTGTGTAGAATTGCAATTATGGAAGAGCACAGTAAAAGTAAGTGTATGTTTTATTCGTTATACTGCTTGTAAAGCGGTGATGGAATCAAAGGAGGAAGCATGAATGGCTAAAATGGGAAGACCAAAGGCGGATGTGCCGAAGCAGAAAATTGTCAGTGTTCGTATGATGCCGAAAGAGTATGAAAGGCTTAAAAATTATGCTGAACTTCATGAGATGACTATTACCCAAGTGGTGCAGCAAGGCATTTCCATTTTGTTAGAAATGGAATGATCATTCGATTTGGGATCTCTCCTTTCAAGAGAGGAGAAATTCTATGGCATCAAGAAAAGACAAAAAGGGCAGAGTCCTTCGAAAGGGTGAAATCTATCGAGAGGACAAGCAAATGTACGAGTATCGCTACACTGATCCATCCGGGAAAAGGCGAAGTGTTTACTCAAAGGATCTGGCCAAACTGCGTGAGAAAATCGATGCATTACGGCGTGATCAGATGGATGGCATTGACAGTTATGTTGCAGGGAATGCCGATTTGAATTTTATGTTTGATCGGTATATGTCAACTAAAACAGAGCTGAGAGCATCCACGAGGGCTAACTATCAATCTTCCTACGATAGATATGTTAGAGATGATTTTGGAAAAACAAAACTGAAAGACATTAAGTACAGCGATATTCTATTTTTCTATAAGAGGCTTATCAGTGAGAAGAATCTGCAGATGGGCTCTATTATGTACTTGCAGAGAGTAATTCGCCCCTCACTGGAGATGGCTGTCAGAGATAATATTATCAGAACGAATCCTGCAGCCGGAGTAATGGCTCAACTGAAAAGTAGGAACAATACTACATCGTATGTGCGACATGCATTGACCGTTGAACAGGAACGGGCTTTTCTATCATTTTTGGATGAGTATCCTTTGTATGAAAAATGGAAGAATCTGTTTACGGTGTTTTTGGGAACAGGATGCAGAGTTGGAGAAGTGATTGCCCTGAGATGGGATGATGTTGATTTCGAACAGAAGGTTATAAGCATCAATCATTCCCTTTACTATTTCGCCGGAAAGCGAAATAAGAGTCCTTCCAAGTGGGTCATGCAGCGTCCTAAAACAGATGCCGGCATCAGAACAATTCCAATGGTTGATGTAGTTTATAATGCGTTGCAGGATGAAAAAGCCAGGCAGTTGGAAGAGAAGACATGGTGTAAAACTTCCATAGACGGTGTGAGTGGTTTTGTATTCTGCAACCGATTTAGGGAAGTATTTACCCCGGAGTCTATCAACAGAGAATTGACCAGAATCATCGAAACATATAATTCTATCGAAGAGGTTGACGCGATTAAGCAGAATAGGGAGCCGGTTATGCTGCCACACTTTACCTGTCATCATCTTAGGCATACCTTTTGCACGAGATTATGTGAAGCAGATGCCAACATCAAAGTTATTCAAGCAGTAATGGGGCACAAGGATATTCAAACCACTTTGGATATCTATGCGGAGGTTAGTGAACAGAAGAAGAAATCATCAATGGATGAAATCTTCAACCAGATATTTATAGTTTAATATAGTACGAGAGGTCCTTAGGGATCTCGGGTACACCAAAAAATTTGTGGGTACACCTAAGGTACACCAAATATCATATTTTTACAGTATTTAGTGGTGTTTATTGACGCTTATCTCATGTGGTAGGATGCTGTATGTATCAGTCAGGAAAGCTACTGATGCGGTTGTGTCAGATTTTTGGAGGAAAAGCAGACAATCATAGCTTGTGGTGCTGGTTCCATCACCAAGAGAGTGTTTGAGGATGGCAGAATCGAGAGATGCGACAATGTGAAGGATGTAAAGCTTTATATTGAGCAAATCGATGAGATGATTGGGAGAAAGCGTAAATTGTTTGAATAGAATAAATTGTATTAGCTAAATTGAACAAGAGTCAACCGATATTGATACCGGTTGACTCTTTATTTTTGTGTAAAAATACTTAAACAATTTCGTATTTAAAGACAAATGTCGTAATTGCAACAAAAATGATAGAATTTTTTGCGCAAATTTCGTTGATTAAGCATAAGCTCAATGATAGTATGGGCTAGTGTGGAAAAATTTAGCACAAAGGGTTTAAGGAAAAGTGGAGGATTTTATGAAAAGGTTAACAAGGAAATCGGTACTGGCTTTCTTTATGGCGCTTGTACTCTTTGTCGGTAACTTTGGCAATGTCTCTTTGACAGCCAAGGCTGCGGAGGATGGTACAGGGCTTGTGGACGCGAGAACCATCACGATGAACGGCACATTACTGGAAGACTCAATGCTGGTCTACAAAAATGATGTGCTGGATGTCCGTTACGATTTGGATGTATTAACACCCGGTTCCAATATTCAACAGGGTGTTACCTACGAAATCGATGTTCCCAGTAATTTGCTGATTGCATCCATGATGAACTGGGATGCAATGATTGGAAGTGAAGTTCTTTGTAACTGTCACTACAATAATTCAGCGAATAAGATTGAAGTTACTTTTGCAGATCATATTTTTGACGGCAGTTATGCCGGCGGAATCGAGAAAGCATATATCGGTTTCTATGCAACAGTTGACGGCAACGGCAAAAACGCAGGAGACCCGATTGTAATCAGCGGTCCTGTCGGAACTGCAGATGATACCACTGTTCTTTACGGCGGAGATACGAAGCCTGAGCATGCAACAATTGCGAAGACAGGCAGTCTCGTAGATGAAGCAAATAAAATAGTTGAGTGGACTGTTACTGTGGCGGAAGGCCCCGGTGGAGAGACTTCTCTTGTAGTTAAGGATACCCTTTCCGCAAATCAGCAGCTGGTGGCAGGTTCTTTCATGGTTGACGGTGCTGCTGCGGAACCTTCGGTTTCCGAACAGAATATTACCTATACACTGGCAATTGATAAACCTATGGCGAATAAGCAGCATGTGATAAAATACAGAACCGTTGTTTATCCGGTTAAGCAGGACGGTACTCAGTACAATGTAGAAGCGGGTGACCCTCTTAAGGTAGATGCTGTTAACAGGGCCAGTGTTCATGAGAACGCAGACAGTCCCGAACTGCAGGCAGCAAGTCACAATGTGACATGTGATTTCGGCAAGATGAAGTGGGTAGAGAAGAAGTTCTTACAGATTAAGACTTCACCCGACAATTCGGCTGACAGATTGGTTACCTGGCAGGTTAAGGTGCATACCGCTAATTACACTTTCACAAATGTAGTTCTGCATGATGAGATCACATCTGCTGTGCTTCCCGGTTCTGAATTGACCTACATCTGGGAATCCTTCCGGATGGTAAATGATGCAGACAATTCTGCTGTACCCGGCGCAGCATTAGCCGGAAGTCCTCTCTTTGATGCAGAGGGCAAGTGCTCCTGGGAGACAACGGTTATTCCCACTCTGGCACCCGGTGACTACACAATCACTTATGATGTAAAAATTACCAACTATATTAATTACAAAGAAAAAAATGAAGCAAAAACAAAGATGGGAAATTCCGCATGGGCTACCTATGACAAGATAACCGCTTCCGGAACACCCGGCTTTGGCCCCGGCAAAACACCTGTGATTACTGTTGATGCAGGAGATATTGCAACTGCAGACGCTTCCTTGTCCAAGTATTTGCCTGAAGTTCATTACAGCTATGATGTAAGTGAGCGTGGAGCAGAGGTACATGGTTTGCCTTGGATGATTACGGTTAATGCCGATAAGGATAATCTTTCCTCCGATTATTATCTGGTGGAGAAGATTGGCGGATGGAGTACCGATGCAACGAAGCTGCCTCAGTATGTGGCAAGTACTACCGATAAGACAAAGGTTATCTTTGATGTCGAGGTAGATGATGTAAAAGCAACTGATGAGCAGTACGCGCAGATTCAGATTGCACCCTGGAGCGGTGATACCTCTGAACTTATGATTACCTTTGGCAATCTGCTGACAGAGGGACACAAAGTTACCTTCCGTTTCCAGACCTATATCAACGAGAGTGAGAAGAATTATTACGAAGGTCATCATATGCCCGGCAATCTGGGTGACGGTGTCAGAATCGCATACAATGATGTCTGCCTGAAGAACGGAGCATATGAGCTTTGGAAGGATGCAAACATCTATGCTTATACACAGGTTCTGGAGAAGAAATTTGAGTCCTATAATTACAATGAGCATCTTGCTACATGGAGAATGGAATTTAACCGTGACATGATGGAGCTGAAGAATGCGATTGTAACAGATACCCTTCAGACCGGTACACTGGACCATGTGGAACTGGTAACGCATGCACTCGACAATTACATGGAGTCCGACGGAACCAGAGTTACACTGACTACAGACCCTACAGATAAAGTATATTACATTTATGATGAAGCAACAAAGGAAGTAGCGATTCATTTCGGTGATGTACGCAGAAAGCAGACCTACACAATTTATGTGTATGAGAAAATCGACCCTACAGATAAAGTAATGGATGGCGATCAGGAGAAGTCTCTTTCTACCTTTAACGGAAAGATTACGATTTCCAACACCGCTACTCTGACCAAGGAGGGTTCAACACCTGTTGTTGCGACCGCAAGCGGTGATATCGACAACAAGTTATTTGACAAGAAGGCAGTAATTGCATCTTTGGGTAAGGCAACTTACACCATTTACATGAACCAGCCCCGCATGAACTGGCCCGCAGGTGTTAAGATTTCCGATATTATGTCAGAAGGCTTAACTCCCGATTTGAATTCCTTTAAGCTGTACACTGCAGATGTTGAGGCAGACGGAACCATGACAAAGAAGGACCAGATTGCTGCAGATGCTTTTGCTGTGGAAATGGCTGTGCTGGGTGCAGGAAATAAGGAGAAGGCACCTGAAGGTTCCGTGAAGACAACCATTACACTTCCTGAGAATACAACCAATGAAGCATACATTATCACCTATGATGTATTTGTAGATGAAAACTATACATCGAAATCCGGTGTCAACTTTGATAACACGGTTACCATTGACGGTGGATCCTATGATGGAACTCCTGCAAGCGAGACCATTGCACTGTCACAGCTTATGGGATACGGCAGTGGCTCTCTCAACTATAGTAAGGTTAAGATTTCCAAGGTTTCTGAGGATGGAAAGGCGCTTAAGGGTGCTGAATTTGATTTGCTTCTCGACGGCGCAGTTATTCAGAGCGGAACTACCGATGAGAACGGTGAACTCGTATTCAGTAATCTGACCCCTAAGATGGATTACATCCTGAAGGAGACAAAGGCTCCCACAGGTTACCTGGTAGCGGATGAAGTGCCTTTCACCGCACTTGCCCGCGGAGATGAATACTATCTTGTAAATCCTATTGAAATTAAGGATGAGGTTGACAAAAAGCTTGTGGAAACCAAAGTTTCCGTTACCAAGAAATGGGTAGGAGAGCCTGCAGGTTTCGTAGAGATCATTCTCCTGGGGGATGACAAGGAAGCAGGAAAGCAGACTCTGGATGCAATCACCGGATGGAATTACACTTTTGAAAAACTTCCTGTTTATGATGCTGATGACGGTCATGTAATTGAATATACCGTGAAGGAGATTGAGATTCCGGGTTACAAATCATCGGTTACCGGTGACGCGGCAGAAGGATTTACCGTAACCAATACCATTACCGGTAAGGTTTCCTTTGATGTTGAAAAGGTTTGGGTCGGACCCGCTGCAGAAAGTGTTGCAATCGAACTTTACGCAGATGGTGTTTATAAGGAAACCAAAGAACTGAACGCCGGAAATAACTGGTATTATGCGTTTGTTAATTACGAGAAGTATAATGACGGTAAGGAAATCAAGTACACCATTAAAGAGGTGAAACTTGACGGTTATGACTCAAAGCTTGAGGGCGATATGGCAGCAGGCTTTACCGTAACCAATACCAACACAGAGAAGATTGAAATCCCCGTGACCAAGGTATGGGTAGGAACTCCTGCAGGCAGTGCGGTAGTAAAACTGTACGCAGACAAGGCTTATGTAAAGAGCCTGACATTAACCGAAGAGACAGACTGGAAGGGCAAATTTACCGATTTGCAGAAATATGCTGCAGAAGACGGTCATGTAATTAAGTACGAAATCGAAGAAGAGAAGCTGGAAGGCTATGCAGCCTCCATTACCGGGGATGCAGCAAAAGGCTTTACCGTAACCAATACTATTGAAGGACTTGTCAGTGTTGGCGTTACCAAGAAGTGGGTAGGACCTGCTGCGGAGAAGGTTGTAATCAACCTGCTGGCAGACGGTGAGAAGGTTGCCGCTAAGGAACTGACAGAGGCTGATGACTGGCAGTACACCTTTGGCGGTCTGGATAAGTATAAAGCAGGTAAAGAGATTCAGTATACCATCGAAGAGGTGAAACTTGACGGCTATGATTCAAAGCTTGAGGGCGATATGGCAGCAGGCTTTACCGTAATCAATACCAACACAGAGAAGATTGAAATTCCCGTGACCAAGGTATGGGTAGGAACTCCTGCAGGCAGTGCGGTAGTAAAACTGTACGCAGACAATGCCTATGTAAAGAGCCTGACATTAACCGAAGCGACAGACTGGAAGGACACCTTCAAGGATCTTCCTAAGTACGATGCAGTTGACGGTCATGAAATTGTTTATTCCATCGAGGAGACTGCTGTTGAAGGCTACAGCACTGCGATGAGCGGTAATGTGACAGAAGGCTTTACCGTAACCAATACCATCGAGGGTAAGGTTACCATTGATGTTAAGAAACTTTGGATAGGACCCGCTGCGGAGAAGGTTGTAATCAACCTGCTGGCAGATAATGCTACAGTGGAAACAGTGGAACTGAATGCAGGCAACAACTGGTACCATGCATTTGTAGGTCGTGAGAAGTACAATGCCGGCAAGGAAATCAAGTATACCATCGAAGAGGTTTCGATTGAACATTACACTACCGATATCGAGCAAAATGCAAACCACTTTGTCATTACCAATACCAATACGGAGAAGGTTTCCATCCCCGTAACCAAGGTGTGGGTAGGACCTTCTGTCGAGAGAGTAGTAGTAGAGCTTCTCGCTGACGGTAAGGTAGTCGGTGATTTGACACTGACCGCAGAAACCGCATGGAAGGGCACATTTGCAGGCTTCAATAAGTATGCGGCAGACGGCCATGAAATCAAGTACAAGCTTTCAGAAGTATCTGTAGACGGTTACAGAACAGATATCACCGGTGATGCGGCAGCAGGCTTTACCGTAACCAATACCATCACAGGCACGACATCTGTCAAAGTAGAGAAGAAGTGGATAGGAGCTCCCGCTGACAAGGTTGTTGTTAATCTTCTTGCAGACGGTGCAGTGCTTAAGACCAAGGAACTGACCGAAGCTAATAACTGGCAGTGGACCTTCAATGATCTTGATAAGTACAAGGAAGGCAAAGAGATTCAGTACACCATCGAAGAGAATTCGATTGAGAACTATTCTACTGTTATCGCAGGCGATGCAGCAGAAGGCTTTACCGTAACCAATACCAACGATACAAAGATTACAATCCCCGTAAAGAAGGTATGGGTGGGAATCCCTGCAAACAAGGCAGTGGTAAGTCTTCTTGCAGACGGAACTGTTGTTGAAACCATGACATTAAGTTCAGCAAATGCCTGGGAGGATGAATTTACCGACCTTCGCAAGTATGATGCCGAAGACGGTCATGAAATTTCATACAAACTGACCGAGACAGCAATGGATGGCTACAGAACCGTTATTACCGGTGATGCAGCAAACGGTTTCACCGTTACCAATACCATCGAAGGCCTGGTATCTGTAGGCGTAACCAAGAAGTGGGTAGGACCCGCAGCAGAGAAGGCAGTAATCAAACTGCTGGCTGATGGCAAAGAGGCAGCAACTGCAGAGCTGAATGAGGAAAACAAATGGCAGTACACATTTGCCGGCCTTGACAAGTACAAGGACGGTGTGGAAATTGAGTACACCATTGAGGAGGTTTCCATGATCGGTTACACCTCCGATATTAACGGTGATGCAGTAAAGGGCTTCGTTGTGACCAATACCAACTGCGAGCTCATTTCTATTCCCGTGACAAAGGTGTGGGTAGGATACGCTATCGATAAGGCAGTGATTCATCTTCTTGCAGACGGTGTTGTTGCAGGTGAGGTGATCTTAAATGCAGAAAATCAGTGGAACGGAACCTTCAGCGACTTACGCAAGTATGATGCAGAGGATGGTCATGAGATTGAATACGCAATTTCAGAGGTAGTTGTACCCGGCTACAGTACCGCTATTACAGGTGATGCAGAGAGCGGTTATGTGGTAACCAATACCCGCAGAACCACAACTACCACAACGACTAAAACTCCTGAGGAAACTAAGAAAACAGAGAAGAGAGCGCCCAAGACAGGTGATAACAGTCATTTGTTCCTGGCAGTTTCTCTGATGGCGGAATGCCTGGCAGGTGTGTTCATCACATTGCATCTGGGCAGAAAGAAAGAGAAATAAACAGGATAGAAAATCCGGAAAACTGAAATGAGTCCAACAAAAAGAGGAGTTCACGATTTGTGAACTCCTCTTAATTGTTTCAATATGAAATATCAGGAATGTTTACTGAGGCATGCTGTATCCGCAGAGACCACAGAACTTGCTGCCTGCTTTAATCTCAGCACCGCATCCGGGACACTTTACGGTGTCAACCTTAGGAGCAGCGGGAGCAACAGGAGCAGCGGGTGCTGCAGGAGCAACAGGAGCTGCAACGGGAGCAGCGGGAGCTGCAGGAGCAGAAGTCTTGGCGCCGGGAGTAGTGCCATACTGCATATCTCTCAGACGAGCGTTGATTTCAATCACATTCTTAACAAGGAGAATGGGAATCAAAATCATTTCGTAACAAATTCTTACGATGATGGGTCCGAGAATCATCATGAAGAGACCGCCCCAGAAGGACTTGAACAGGGTAAAGAAACCGCCGATTATAATACCTACGATACTCCATACATATACGAAGCGGAAGATTGACTCAATCATGAAACTTCTCAGTTTCAGGAAATCATGAACAGACTGTAAGGTCTTGTTCAGGGTAGGACGCTTGGAATCGGGTAAGAACAGAATGTAGAGTGCAATCGTTACGATAAAGGAAATGATAATTGCTGCAATCATTCCTCCGATTGCCTGCTGTGCTGCACGATACATGGGATAAACCCTCCTTTGTATTTTTTTGTTGAACATATTTTATCATTTTATCAGGAAGAATGCAACGATTCTTGACATTGCATCCGAAAAACTATATCATATATAGGATAAAATTTGGAAGGAATGTGTGAATATGGCACTTAGTAAAAAGCCTGTCACAGGCATGAAAGATATTTTGCCGGAAGAGATGCAAATCCGCGATTATGTTACCGGCGTCATCAAGGAAACCTACGCAAAGTTCGGTTTCACTTCCATTGAAACTCCCTGCATGGAAAACATTGCAAACCTGACCAACAAGCAGGGCGGAGACAATGAGAAGTTAATTTTCAAGGTATTAAAGAGAGGCGAAAAGCTGAATGTGGCTGATGCAACCACCGAAGAGGAAGTTGTAGACTTCGGTATGCGTTACGACCTGACAGTTCCCCTCGTTCGTTATTATTCCAACAACAGCGCAAACCTGCCTTCTCCTTTTAAGTCATTGCAGATGGGCAGCGTTTGGCGTGCGGACAGACCTCAGAGAGGTCGTTATCGTCAGTTTACCCAGTGCGATATCGACATTCTGGGCGAGCCTTCCAACCTGGCTGAGATTGAGCTGATTCTGGCTACAACCACAACCCTCGGCAAGCTTGGTTTCAAGGGCTTTGAAATTCGTATCAATGATCGTCAGATCTTAAAGGCAATGGCTGCTTACAGCGGATTCGCAGAGGAGAGCTTTGACAGCGTATTCATCACTCTGGACAAGATGGACAAGATCGGTCTTGAGGGCGTTGAGGCAGAGCTTCTGGAGAAGGGCTTTGCAGCAGATTCCGTTGCAAAGTATCTTGACCTTTACAAGAACCTGGAGGCACAGGAAAACGGCGTGGCTTACCTTGCAGATGTCCTGAAGGATGTACTGGAAGAGGGCGTTGCAGCAGGTCTGCAGGAGATCATCGACAGCGTCAGTGCAACCAAGAGCTCTGACTTCAAGATGGTATTCGATGCAACTCTGGTTCGCGGTATGAGCTACTATACCGGTACTATTTTCGAGATTGCAATCCCCGAGTTCGGTGGCAGCTGCGGCGGCGGTGGAAGATACGATAAGATGGTTGGAAAGTTCACAGGACAGGATGTACCTGCCTGCGGTTTCTCCATTGGTTTCGAGAGAATTATTCTGCTCCTCATGGAGAGCGGATTCCAGGTGCCCGGCAAGCCTAAGAAGACGGCATACCTCATCGAGAAGGGGGTTGGCGGCGAGAAGCTTTGCTCCATCATCGCACAGGCTCAGGCAGCAAGAAGCGACGGCTCCCAGATTCTGGTAGCTCGCATGAACAAGAACAAGAAATTCCAGAAGGACCAGCTGATTAAGGAAGGCTATGAGGATTTCGTGGAGTTTTACAATAATTAACTACCATTAAGGAAAGGACAGGTTACGAACATGGTTCAGTCCAGAACACATAACTGTAACGAGCTCCGCATGTCAAATGTGGGCGAAACCGTTACCATCGTCGGATGGTACGAGAATATGAGAAAGGTCAGCAAGAACCTCGGCTTTGTTATCTTGCGTGACTTCTACGGCACCACTCAGGTTGTAGTAGAGACAGAAGAGATGATGGAAATCATCGACAGCATCAACAAGGAGTCTACCATCTCTGTTACCGGTGAAGTAAGAGAGCGTTCCAACAAGAACATGGAGCTTCCCACCGGTGAAATCGAAGTAGTTCCCACCAAGATTGAAATCCTCGGCAAGTGTATCTACAATTCACTTCCTTTTGAAATCAATCAGTCTAAGGAGGCAGATGAAAACTTCCGTCTGAAGTATCGTTATCTTGACCTTCGCAATCCCAGCATGAAGAAGAACATTATCGTAAGAAGCCAGATTGTTTCCGAGCTTCGTCAGAGAATGACAGCAGAAGGCTTTATGGAGATTACAACTCCCATTCTGACCTGTTCTTCTCCCGAAGGTGCAAGAGACTACCTTGTACCCGCAAGAAACCATCCCGGAAAATTCTATGCACTTCCTCAGGCACCACAGCAGTTCAAGCAGATTCCGATGGCCTCCGGTATCGACCGTTACTTCCAGATCGCTCCCTGCTTCAGAGACGAGGATGCCCGTGCAGACCGTTCCCCCGGAGAGTTCTATCAGATGGATATGGAAATGTCCTTCGCTTCTCAGGAGGATGTATTCTCTGTAGTTGAGAAGGTTCTTCCTCCCGTATTTGAAAAGTATGGCATTTACAAGGCTGCTTCTACCGCACCTTTTGTTCGTATTCCTTATCTTGAGGCAATGGACAAGTACGGTTCCGATAAGCCCGATCTTCGTATTGACTTAACCCTGACCGATGCAACCGCAGTAATGGAAGGCTGTGGCTTCGGACCCTTCGAGGGACAGGTTGTTAAGGCTGTTGTAGTAGACGAGTTCAACGCAACCAGAAAGCAGATTGATGCAATCTGTGCAGAGGTTGAGGTTGCAACCGCACGCAAGGCATTCTGGTTCCGTCTGGATGAGAATGGTGAGTTCGTAGGCGGTATCTCCAAGTTCCTGCAGGACCGCAAGGAGGCTGTTATCGAAGCTCTCGGCCTTACCAAGGGCTGCTTCGTAGGTCTTTGCGCAGGCAAGAAGCTTGAGGCACAGAAGACCGCAGGCGTTCTGAGAAAGCTCCTCGGCGCTGCTTCCGAGAAGCACATGAAGAAGGACTGCTACGAGTTCTGCTGGATTGTTGACTTCCCTATGTACGAGATCGGCGAGGAGTCAGGCGAGCTTGAGTTCTGTCATAATCCTTTCTCAATGCCTCAGGGCGG
>JAZLKR010000022.1:0-36800 GCA_045597705.1 Acetatifactor sp. | reverse complement strand
CCATACCATACGAACAGGCCGGTTCCTGCCATACCTAATGAGAAACATAAGGTTGCGATTAAGGAAGACTTATGAATGTCTTTCTCTACGACATTTCCAAGGAATGCAGCAGACATACCAAGGAAGAAGATTGCTAAGCTGAATGCCCAGTTTACTGTCTTTACTGAAAAACCGATCTGGTTAGCAATTGCGGTACTTACATAGGACCAGCAATAAACTGTACCGATACTGCAGTGTAACAACAATCCGGGGATAGCCGCACGAATCCATTTGTTCTGAAGTTTCATTGTTTTTTCCTCTCTTTATTTAGTTTTAATTAAAAATTTACAAACAGTTACATAATACACTAAGAAATGCCAAAAAGCAATTGAGAAATATACTTATTTATATATTTCTATTTAGGAAAATATATATTTGCAGGGAACTTTTGGGCGTCACAGCCAGCCTGCGGTATTCCATTCCGGACACGCGCAAGCCGGCTGCGGCGCAGGAAGTACACATAATAGATTGTACTTATTTGAATACATCAAATATTATATTATAATCACTCAATAATAAAATAATAATATTTATCAATTAAAACGCCGAAAACAGGGGATAAATTGCGGATTATGAATAAAATTTATCATAAAAGGCAATATGTTATATATTAAGAAATATCAAGATAAATATTAATATCACTCCTTGAATTATCAAAATCGCTGTGCTAATATAGTCCATACAGTAATAGAAAAGAGGTTTTCCCTATGAGTAAAGTAGCAGTAAGTGAAAAGTATAAGAAGACTTATCATATGCCCCCTGTTGTGACATATGACTGGGTAAAGAAGGATTGTATCGAGAAGGCTCCCATCTGGTGCAGCGTTGACCTGCGTGACGGCAACCAGGCACTGATTGATCCCATGAGCCTTGAGGATAAGCTGGAATTCTTCAAACTGCTTGTAGATATCGGATTTAAGGAGATTGAGGTTGGTTTCCCCGCTTCCTCCGACACAGAGTTCAATTTCATCCGCGCTCTGATTGAGAAGAACATGATTCCCGAGGATGTTACCATTCAGGTACTGACTCAGGCTCGTGAGCATATTATTAAGAAGACCTTCGACGCAGTAAAGGGTGCACCCCACGCTGTCATTCATCTGTACAACTCTACTTCCGTTGAGCAGAGAGAGCAGGTATTCAAGAAGGACAAGGAGCAGATCAAGAAGATCGCTATCGATGGCGCGAAACTTCTGAAGAAGATGGCTGATGAGACCGAGGGTAACTTCACCTTCGAGTACAGCCCTGAGAGCTTCTCTCAGACTGAGGTTGATTATGCACTTGAGGTTTGTAATGCAGTTCTGGATGTCTGGGAGCCTACTCCCGACAGAAAGGCAATCATCAATCTGCCTTCCACCGTTCAGGTTGCCATGCCTCATGTTTTCGCATGCCAGATTGAGTACATGCACAAGAACATGAAGTACAGAGACAGCGTTGTACTGAGCGTTCATCCTCACAATGACAGAGGCTGCGGCGTCAGCGATGCAGAGCTGGGTGTACTGGCAGGTGCTGACAGAGTAGAGGGTACTCTGTTCGGTAACGGCGAGCGTACCGGTAATGTTGACATTGTAACAGTAGCTAACAACATGATGTGCCATGGTGTTGAGAGCGGACTTGATTTCTCTCACATTATGGAGATCAGAAAAGCATATGAGAAGTTCACCAACATGAAGGTTCATGAGAGAACTCCTTACGCAGGTGACCTGGTATTCACCGCATTCTCCGGATCACATCAGGATGCTATCTCCAAGGGTATGAACTGGAGAAAAGAAGGCAAGACCGGCGTGCGTTGGGATATTCCTTACCTTCCCATCGATCCTACCGATGTTGGACGTGAGTACGAGTCAGATGTTATTCGTATCAACTCTACCTCCGGTAAGGGCGGCGTAGCATTCGTTCTGAAGAATCAGTTCGGTTTCTCCATGCCTGATGCCATGAAGGAAGAGGTTGGTTATCTGGTAAAGGGTGTTTCCGACAGACGTCATCAGGAACTTCAGCCCGCTGAAATCTTCTCTATCTTCGAGGAGAATTATATTAATGTTCGTTCCATCTTCCGTATTCCTGAGTGTCACTTCAAGCAGGAAAAGGGTATCCAGTCTGAGGTTACCATCGAGCAGAACGGTGCAACCAGAGTCATCAGAACTTCCGGCAACGGTCGTCTGGATGCAGTCAGCAACGCAATCAAGACCTACTTCGGTATGACTTATGAGCTCTCCGTTTACGAGGAGCATGCAATTTCCAAGGGTTCCAGCTCCAGAGCGGCTGCTTATGTAGGCGTTAATTCCAACGGTCGTTTCTACTGGGGTGTTGGCGTAGATGAGGATATCATCAAGGCTTCCATCGCAGCTCTGACCAGCGCAACCAACAAGCTTGCCGTTGAGCAGCACATCACTGAGGGCAGAGAGGACCGCATCGTTGAGATCATCAGCTGCATCAGAAGCGATTACATGAATGTAACCCTGGAGAGTCTTTCCGAGACCTTCCACCTTTCCAAGCCCTACCTTTCCAAGTACATCAAGGAGAAGTCAGGCATGACCTTCCAGGATGTGGTTAAGGAAGAGCGCATGAAGAAGGCGCGTATCCTGTTGAAGGAGACCAACAATACTGTTGAGACTATCGCAGCAGAGGTTGGCTACGAAAATGTAGAGCATTTCAACCGTCTGTTTAAGAAGAGCTACGGAGTAACCCCTATTCAGTATCGTAAGCAGAGCTAATTTGAGGGAATAGAATGAAAAAGGTCCTAAAGCAGCCTGTATTCCGTTTCCTGTTTCATGCCGGTATATTTGCAGTTTTTATTCTGCTTGTATCTCGGAAGGGCGGAATCTGGTATGAAGCCAACGATGATCATGTTATTGCAGATCTGTTAAACGGTAGAATGACCGGAAATCAGGAATGGAGAACCATTTACAACAGTGTTCTCTTTTCCCTGCCGGTTTCCATATGTTACAAAGCATTTCCACTTGTACCCTGGTACGGTGGAATTCTGCTTTTTTATCACCTTTTGGCGTTCGTTTTGCCTGTCAATGCGCTGACCGTGAAAAATCGTTCCGTGTGGACTTATTTTCTGAAGGTTGGATTCGCCGGATTGGTACTGGGAGCATCCTGGTATATGCAGGCTGAATTCCAGTATTCCTCCACTGCAGGCATTCTGGCCGCGGCCGGATATCTTTGCCTGCTGTTCTATGAAGGGAAAATGCGGTATGTCACCTTTGCATTGCTGGAATTTCTGGCATACACACTGCGACCGGAGAGCATGGAAATCATGCAGCCGCTTGGCATGGTCGTCTGGGCCGGAATCGTTCTGGGAACAAATGCTGACGGAATCAAGGCACTCCGGAAGAATTTCAAGGACATTGCGCGTAAGGTCCTGATTCCTGCAGGTATTGCAGCTTTCATCATTCTGGCATGCAGTCTGATAGACAATGCGGCGTACAGCTCGGCAGAATGGAAGCATGCATTGACCTTAAACGATGCGAGAACCATTATCTGGGATTACAACGAGAGACCGGATTACGATGAAGTGAAACCGATTTTGGACAAATATCAGCTGACGAAGACGGACTATGATGCCTACTGCTGTTATCTGATTCTGGACTATACAAAAATGGACGGGGCGCTGGAGGAGATAGCGGAATATGTCGCTGCGAAAAATGACGACCATCCTTCATCGCTTCAGGTTTTGAAATGGGTTTACGGACTGTCCTACAAGTCCTACCTGAAGGGCGTCAACAAGCTTTGTGCGTTCGCCTGGGTCTTCTGCTTCCTGATGAGTGTTCTTTCCGGAAAATGGAGTTCATTTATTCCGACGGTGTGCTATTTTGCATTTGGAAAAATAGTATCCTGGGGATTTGTTTTCTATCGGGGAAGAATGCCGGAAAGAGTTCTTCTGCCCATGTACCTTTTTGAAATCATGCTGGCGCTTGCCATTACCCTCTGGGCAGCCCGAAGAACCGAGGGAAGGAAGAGAATACTCGGCGCGGCAGCAGTCATTTGTCTCTCTTTCCTATGCAGTGCATTTCTGGATCTTGGGATTGTAAAGGGTCTGTATCAGGATCTGATGTACAAGAAGAACGGATATGAACTGCTGCGGGAATCTCAATATGAAATACTGCAGTATTGCAGCGAGAATCCGGAAAACAGATACATCGTATCGCAGGTTAATTATATTTTCTGGAAAAGACATTTGTTTGATTGTACCTGCGTTGGCGGCAGAGATAATTATGTTTATATCGGCGGCTGGTTTGCCTATTCTCCCGAGGTGAAAAAGAGCGTAGATCAATATCTGCAGGGAGATGAGAAGCTGTTTTTGCTGGCGGAGAGTACACCTATCCTGAACAGCAGAGAGGTGGAGGACGCCTACTTAAGTGAGATGTTTGGAAATGTGCCCGCATATGTGGGTGAATTACCGTTATGTACCGGAGAGCGATTGAGCATTCTTCAGGTAAGATAAAATCACATACAGCTGCGTAAAAAGAAAGCCCGGATGACGAAGCATCCGGGCTTGTTTTGTTTTTTGTTTTAATTCATGGGTTCGTTGCTGAAGAAATCGTTGTTTCCCCAGGCACTGGTATCAGCGGAAGAGCTTGCGGTACGGTCAACCTTGTTGTATTTGATGTTCAGGAATTCCTCGCGGTTCTTGTTGTAGGTTCTTGCCAGTTCGTCGCCGTAGCCAACGAATGCCCAAGGGTACTTCTCAGCAAGCTTGTTCAGAATGAGCTGCGCTGCGGCTTCGTTCTTTACGGGAACGGAGAAATGCTCTTTGTTGTGAGCCTGATAAATTTCTACGCTGTAGGTGGTACCGGTCTTGATGCCGTTGGTACGATGGGTTGTGGTGTTCTGGTAAGCCCAGCAGATTTCCTTGGCGGGAATTGCTCTGGGTGCGGTCAGGGTGGTCAGGTAAACACAAAGGTCGCCGAAACGAAGTGTTTCCTTCTCGGAATCCTTCTGAGCTCTGAACAGGTCGGAGCTGATAGAGGACTCAACATAACCGGCATTCTCATAATCCTTGGTAAACTTCTTCAGGTAACCGCCCTGGGAAGCCTTCACAAAACGAATGATTGCATAGGCGAAAAGAAGAAGGGTTCCTGCAAGTACAAGTCCGTAAACCCCTCTCAGACCGGAACTGCCTTCCTGTGCATCGATGTAATAAGGAAGGGTTGCTTCCTCAAACTCATCCACGGTCCAGCCGCTCTCGATAAAGAAATCGCGGAAGTAGGCGAGTTCATCGGAGCTCATCTTTTTGATTTCACCGTTGAAATGGATGGGGTCTGATAAGTAGCCGTCATAGGTATTATCAGCCATTGCCTCCATGCGATTTTCCAGAGAAGGTCTTACCTTGATGGCCATGTAGCGGTAATCGATAGCTTCGTCATCACCTGTAGCGATGATGTAATAAAGATACTCGGATTTCTCTACATGAGTATTTTTGTTTCTGGAAAAGCGTTCCATGAAGCAGCCCCAGTTCAAATCGATGTCAGCTTCTACCAGCTGATTTTTAATCTCCTCGGGAGCCAGAGAAGTAAAGTTGTCAAAGCCTTTGACAACATACAGGAATCGGTTAGCCATGAATACAGTAATTACGATTGCTGCGATGGCCAGAATGATGGTGACGGGCAAAGAGTTCTTGAATGACTTTTGCTTTAAATCATCTAATGTCATGATAAATTTCCCCCTATATTTAGTTGGTTGGTAAAACGATACACCAAATATAACATGCGGCCAATTACTTTGCAATATTTTGTTGTGCAGTGTCATAATTTGTTCTTTTTCCGCGTTGCTTTCCTTGGTTTACATAAAATGGGAAATGCTGTAAAATGAGAAATTAGTTGAGACATTTATTTCCACAGAAAGGATTGGATATCAGAATGAAATTTAAAGACATGCCCTACGAGAGAGTAGATTTTGAAAAGGTTACCGAGGAGCTGAAGGACCTGATGGCCAGATTTGATGCCGCAAAGAGCGGTGAAGAGCAGTTTGCCATTCATCAGGAATATTATAAGCTTTCCGGCAGAGTGGAGACGATGTACACCATCGCCAATATCCGTTTCGATGCAAATACCGCAGACACCTTCTATGAGAAGGAAGCAGAGTATTACGATGAGCAGATCCCCGTATACGGAAATCTGGAGCTGGCTTACCAGAAGAAGCTGATGACTTCTCCCTACAGAGCATATCTGGAGGAGAAAATCGGACCGGTTGCTTTCAAAAACATGGAAATTGCAGAAAAGGCCATGGATGAGAAGCTGATCCCTCTGATGCAGGAGGAGAACAATCTGGTAACCGAGTACAACAAGCTCATTGCAGGCGCTAAAATTCCCTTCCGCGGAGAGGAGCTGAATCTTTCCCTGATGCGCCCTTACCTGATTAATAGTGACAGAAGTGTCAGAATTGAAGCCTGGAAGGCATACAGCGGATTTTTCCGTGAAAATGCGGATAAGCTGGATGAAATCTACGACAAACTGGTTAAAAATCGTACCGCTCAGGCAAAGGAGATGGGTTACGAGAATTATGTAGAGCTTGGCTATTATCGCATGGGCCGCAACTGCTACGGCAAGGCAGAGGTAGAGGCTTACCGCAATCAGGTGAAGCAGTATCTGGTTCCCTTTGCGGAGAAGCTGCACCAGCGAAGAATGGAGCGTCTGGGCCTTTCCGAACTGAAATGCTATGACGAGTCCGTTTACTTCTTAAACGGCAACCCCGCTCCCGTGGGAACTCCCGAGGAGATTCTGGAGGGCGGCCGTACCATGTACAGCGAGCTTTCTCCCGAGACAAAGGAATTCTACAATTTCATGATGGAGAACGAACTCTTCGATGTGTTCGGCCGTACCAACAAGAGAGCCGGCGGTTATATGACCTACATGCCCGAGTACAATTCTCCCTTCGTGTTTGCGAACTTCAACGGCACCAGCGGAGATGTGGATGTTATCACACATGAGTGCGGACATGCCTTCCAGGGCTATCTGTCCGGCAAGGATCCCATTCGCGAGCATTCCAACATCGGTATGGAAACCGCGGAGATTCACTCCATGTCCATGGAATTCTTCGCACATAACTGGACCGAGCTGTTCTTCGGAGACCGCGCCGAGGATTACAGAGACATGCACCTTGAGGATGCGACAGCCTTCATTCCTTACGGCTGTATGGTAGACGAGTTCCAGCACATTGTTTATGAAAATCCCGAACTGACTCCCGCTCAGAGACATGAGGAGTGGCTGAAGCTGGAGAAGGAGTACAGACCTCATATGGATTATGACGGAGATCCATTCTTCGGAAAGGGCGGTTTCTGGCAGAAGCAGGGTCATATTTATGCCTCTCCCTTCTATTATATTGATTACTGTCTGGCTGAGACCTGCGCACTGCAGTACAAGGGCATGATGGATGAGGATTACAAGGCTGCCTGGGAGAGCTACTTAAAGCTTTGCAAGCTTTCTGCCAAGGATTTCTTCACCAATATGATTAAGGAAGTAGGTCTGAAGAGTCCCTTCGAAGAGGGCTGCCTTGAAAATATTGTGAAAAAGCTGGAATTATCTGTGAAATAAGCGTGAAATAACTTGCGCTGAGCTTGTGTAGTGCATTATAATTTACTACGCATTCTATGAATTTGCCGATACAGGCGCAATTAGGAAGGAATCAGAGTAATGTCTAAAAATGTAACACCCAACGAAGAAACTACGAAGGAAAAAGTAGTTACCAAGTATGATTTGAAGATGCAGAGAAGAGCAGAGGAGAAGAAGCAGGCCAAGAAGGAAGAGTTTTTGAGCAAACTCACCGGATGGCTGATTGTTCTCGCCGTATTTGCTTTTGTTGCATATTTCCCCATCCGCTCTTACATGACCGTTAACGGTTCCTACATCAGTGTAGGCGGTCAGACCGTAAACCGTGTAGAGTATGATTACCAGTACAACATCACCAAGTCCAATTATATCGATCAGTATGGCTCTTACATGAGCATGTTCGGTCTGGATCTTTCAGGCGATGTATCCACTATGATGTATTCCGATACCCTGACCTGGAAGGATTACTTCGATCAGCTGACCGTAGAGAATATTGCAAAGAACAAGGCATTGATGGCTGAGGCAAAGGCTAAGGGCTTTACTTATGACACAACCGCTGATTACAATCAGCTGATTAAGTCCATCGACACCGCTGCAAAGACAAGCAACCTGTCTCAGAAGCAGTTTGTTGCCAACAACTACGGAAAGTATGCTACCATCTCCCGTCTGAAGAAGTTCATTCAGGACGATCTGTATGTGAACGCTTATTACGATCAGCTGGCTGACGAACTGAAGCCCTCTGATGCAGAGATTCAGGCTACCTACGATGCAAGCCCCGCTGATTATGACAGCGTTGATTATCGTATGATTACCGTAAATGCTGAGCTTCCCACCGCTCCTACCGAGCTGGCAGATCCCGTGGATGAGACAGCAGGGACTGATGAGGATGAAGCTTACGAGCCTTCCGAGGCAGAAGTTAAGAAGGCTATGGCTGATGCCAAGGCTTCCGCAGAGAGCAGAAAAACAGAAGTTGCAACCGCAGATCTGAGAGAAAACAGCAAGAAGAATGCCATGAACTCCGTAATCGGTGACTGGCTGTTCGCAGACGGCAGAAAAGCAGGAGATACTACCGTTCTGGAGTACACCTCCGGCAACTGCTACTATATCGTTCGTTTTGAGAAGAGATACTTAAGTGATGCAAAGACCAAGGATGCAAGAATTATCATTGTTTCTGACGGAACCGCACAGGAGAAGCTGGACGAGTGGAAGGCAGGCGCTACAACAGAGGAAAGCTTTGCAGAGCTGGCTGACAAGTACAACGACCTGACTGTTACCACCGCAAAGGGTGGTTTGTACGAGGCACTTCAGGAGAGCAGCGTTCCCGTTGGTATGGACGAGTGGCTTTTTGCCGACGAGCGCAAGACCGGTGATACTGCTGTTATCGCTCCTGAGGATGATGAGACCAGTTATGTGATTTACTATGTCGGCGACAACCTGCCCGAGTGGAAACTGGGAATCAGCAGCAACCTGCAGTCCGCTAACATTAACAAGCATCTTGAGGAAATCAAGGAGCCTTATCAGGTAAGCGATCCTAAGGAGAATTTAAATTATCTGAAGGTTGAGGCTGCACAGGCAGCTGCAGAAAGCACTGAAGAATAAGAAGCTTACAGAGCGGTGGGATTTCTCACCGCTCTATTATTAAGAAAAGATTGAGGATATATATGACAAACGAAACAAAAGCACTGGTGCTTGACATTGACGGCACACTGACCAATTCGCAGAAGGATATTACACCCGCTACCAAAGAGGCGGTTCAGAAGCTGATGAAGCAGGGACAGAAGGTGATTCTGGCTTCCGGCAGACCGACGCCCGGTATGCGCAGAGCAGAGAAGGAACTGGAGATGAACCGGTTCGGCGGATATCTGCTGTCCTACAACGGTGCAAAGGTAGTAGATTGCATCACCGGCGAGATTGTATATCAGAGAATTCTGCCGTTGAGTCTGATCCCCAATATGTATCAGTTCGCCAAGGAGCATGGCTGCGGTCTGATCAGTTACCTCGGGGATGAGGTTATTTCCGCTTTTGAGCCCGATGAATATGTACAGCTGGAGGCTCGTATCAACGGACTTCCCATTCGCGTGGTAGACAACTTTGTGGAGTTTATTGATTTTGATGTAAACAAATGTCTGATGACGGCACCCGGCGAGCAGGCGGCTGTCTACGAGAAGGAACTGCAGGAGAAATACGGCGATGTTGCCAGCATTTACCGTTCCGAGGCATTCTTTATCGAGATAATGCCTCAGAATGTGGACAAGGCAACCTCCCTGGATAAGATGCTTCCTGCCATTGGTGTAACCAGAGAAAATACGGTTTGCTGCGGTGACGGTTTCAATGATATTTCCATGATTAAGTATGCCGGCGTCGGTGTTGCCATGGGCAATGCCAAGGATGTGGTAAAGGAAGCGGCAGACTACATTACCGGAACCAACGATGAAGACGGTCTGGTAGAGGTAATTGAGAAGTTTTTTTAAGACAGTGATGATATGAGGATGCAATGAGAAACGATGTACACATTTTAGTGCCGGAAAAGGCGAAATATATCGTGAATACAATTCAGGCAGCAGGCTTTGAGGCTTATGTGGTGGGCGGTTGTGTTCGAGATTCCATTCTGGGGCGTGAACCGCAGGACTGGGATATCACTACCTCGGCCAAGCCGGAGCAGGTGAAGGCTTTGTTTCCCAGAACCATCGATACCGGTCTGCAGCATGGCACGGTGACCATCATGCAGGACAAGGAAGGCTTCGAGGTCACTACCTATCGAATCGACGGTGAGTATGAGGACGGCCGTCATCCCAAGGAGGTTGTCTTTACCGCCAGCCTGGAGGAGGACCTGAAGCGCCGCGATTTCACCATCAATGCCATGGCCTACAATGACGAGGAGGGACTGATTGACCTCTTCGGCGGCATGGAGGATATCGAGCGCGGTGTCATTCGCTGCGTTGGAGATGCCAATGCCAGATTTACGGAGGATGCACTGCGTATTTTGCGCGCCATCCGTTTTTCCGCACAGCTGGGCTATACCATAGAGGAGAGCACAAAGGCGGGCATTCGCGCTCTGGCGCCCAATTTAAGGAAAATCAGCGCGGAGCGTATTCAGACGGAACTGGTAAAAATGATGGTTTCGGCACATCCGGAAAAGCTGCGCGACGCTTATGACATGGGTGTCACAAAGGAGTTCCTGCCGGAATTTGACAGATGTATGGAAACGGAGCAGAACAATCGTCATCACTGCTATAGTGTGGGCGAGCATATCATCCACTCTGTGATGGGAGTTGCTCCCGTGAAGGAGCTGCGACTGGCTATGCTGTTCCATGATATTGCAAAGCCGGATACCATGACTGTGGATGAGAAAGGTATTTATCATTTTCACGGGCATGCGGAGCTTGGCGCCGAGAAGACCCGACAGATTTTAAGGAGACTGAAGTTTGACAATGATACCATCGCCATGGTGACCACTCTGGTGAAATATCATGATCACGATACCGGCTGTGAGGAGCCTGTGTCTCAACGCATGGTGAGACGCTTTGTGAATCGCATCGGCGAGGATGCCTGTCCCTGGATTTTCGATGTGACGGAAGCGGATATCATGGCGCAGAGTGACTATCTTAGGGAGGAGAAGCTTGCCAGAGTGAAGGAATGGCGCAGACTGTATGAGGAAGTATCGGCCCAGAAGCAGTGCATGTCCTTAAAGGGATTGGCAGTGACGGGATCCGACCTGATTGCGCAGGGCATGAAGCCCGGAAAAGAGCTGGGTGAAGTACTTCATGCACTTTTGGAGCTGGTGCTGGACGACCCTGCCTCCAACACGAAGGAAAATCTTCTGGAGCAGGCAAAAAACCTGAAGAAATTCTAAGCCCTTTTACATAAGATGTAACCCCTTCTCATAGGATAGAATAACCCTTACACCGATTTCAGGTGAGGGAAATCCGAGAGGGGAGGATGACTAAAATTGAATGATAGAGCGGTAGAATTATTGGAGCAGTATGATCTGGAGGTACTTCGGACCCGAAAGGGACGAGGTGCCTTTTTGTGTGATACAAATGAGGGCAGTTATGTTTTCATGGAGTATCGTGCAGGGGAGGAGCATGCCGCCCTGCAAAAAGCACTTCTGGAGCAGATTCAGGAGGCGGGGCGGGTTTCCGTGGAGCAGATTGTCCCCGCAAAGGAGGGAAATCTGCTGGTGAAGGACCGGGATGGGGTGAACTACATCTTAAAGACCCGCTGGGAAGGCAGGGAATGTGCCTATAATGACAGACGGGAGTGCCTGGAAGCGGTGAAAACCCTGGCAGCACTGCAGGAGAGCATGCAGTATGTTCCTCAGGAGGGGGAGCCGATGCCGGTTGTACGGCAGCCTCATCTGGAGTATGAAAAGCATGTGAAGGAGCTTCGCAGGATTAAGAAGTACCTGAAGCAGAAGGGGAAGAAGCAGGCCTTCGAGGTCAGACTTTGCAATGTGATGGACTTTTACCTGGAGAAAGCGAATAACACGGTGGCAATGTGGACAGAATATCTGCAGAAAAGGGGCACTGTGGAGAAAACTCCCGCAAAACCGGTTTTTGTCCACGGGGATTATCAGTACCACAATCTGCTGCAGCAGGGCAAGGGCTGGTTTGTTGCGAACTTCGAAAAGTGTATGGTGGATGACCCAATGCGGGACTTCGGGTTCTTTTTCCGCAAGCTGATGGAGAAGACGGACTGGTCGGTTTCCCTGGGGCGGGAATTGCTGCGGGCCTTTGAGAGCGAAAGACCCTTGACGGAGGACGAGCGGACCAATCTGTATTACCGCCTGCTGTTTCCGGAGAAGTTCTGGAAAATCGCCAATTTTTATTTCAATACGGGAAAATCATGGATTCCCGCGAAGAATCTGGAGAAGCTGGAAAAGGTAATTGCACAGGAAGAATGGAAGCAGGAAAACCTCAAAAAAATGTTTTGAAGTGAATTCTTAAAAATAAGTAAAAATGGCTTAAATCAAGGCATTTCGGGGCCTTTTTTCCTTGACAAACCAAAAAAAAGAAGATATATATATGTATAGACGTTTCACAAGAAGCATCTTAAGATACTTAAATATAAGTAAAAAATAGAGGAGGAGTTCAAAATGAACAAGACAGAATTAATCGCAGCTATCGCTGAGAAGACCGGATTTTCCAAGAAGGATGCAGAGAAGGCACTTGTAGCTTTCACTGATGTTGTAGCAGAAGAATTAAAGAAGGGTGAGAAGGTTCAGCTTGTTGGCTTCGGTACTTTCGAAGTATCTGAGAGAGCTGAGAGAGAGGGAAGAAATCCTCAGACCGGCGAGACCATGAAGATCGACGCTTCTAAGGCTCCTAAGTTCAAGGCTGGTAAGGCTCTTAAGGACGCTATCAACGCTTAATTTTGAGTTAGGTTAATTAAGGCGGAGAACCAAACGGTTCTTCGCCTTTCATTTTGCAATAAGGTAGGAAACAACATGAGATTGGACAAGTATTTAAAGGTATCGCGTCTGATTAAGCGTCGTACGGTTGCAAACGATGCCTGCGACAGCGGACGTGTCATGATTAATGATAAGGTGGCCAAGGCTTCCGCTGAGGTAAAGGAAGGCGATATTATCACCATTTCCTTCGGCAACAAGGAGGTTAAGGTTGAGGTCCTTGATGTACAGGAGACCATCCGTAAGGAAGAAGCCAAGGAACTGTTCCGCTATCTGTAATTTCGTTTTTCATGAAATTCACCCTTCGTACATATAGTGATAGCAGAGGCTAACGCGATGACGGAGGTGTGTATGGAAGACTTAAATACGGCACGAATGACGAAAATTTCCTTAATCAACAGGAAGGACTGCACCCTGTGCGGCGTCAGTGATGTGCTGAGCTTCGATCTGCACGAGGTAGTGCTGGATACAGAGCAGGGGATGTTAAAGATTGGCGGAGATGACCTTCATGTGAATTCACTGAGCCTTGAGAGAGGTGAGGTCACGATTGAAGGGCGTGTTGACAGCCTGATTTATACCAACGGAGACCCCACCCGGAAGGGAGAGTCTTTGCTTGCAAGACTGTTTCGATAGATGAAAGAGCTTCAATATCTGTTTCATGCATTTCTGTTGGGAATCGGCATTTGCTTTTTCTATGACTGCTTTCGGATTTTCAGGAGAGTCTTTCGCCATACTTCTTTTCTGATAGCAGTGGAGGACCTGATTTTCTGGATTGTCTGTTGTGTGAAGGTCTGGCAGCTGATGCTGAACGATGGGGAAGGCGTTCTGCGCTGGTTCGCGGTTTTGGGTGCCGCCCTGGGAATGTTTCTCTATGAATGGAAAGTAAGCCGTTCCTTTGTGAGTCTTGCTGTCCGTGTTTTTCGAGCATTGCTACACGGCATGGGGTGCTGTGTCTGTCGATTGAAAAACAAGTTGACGGCTTCTCCGAAAATGCATAAAATAAACATGAAACGATAAACCGTACAAATAAGAAAGGAGACACTATGGCCCGTTCCGGAAGAGTTGCTTACCGTAAGAGAAAACAGAACAGATTGAGTATGATTATGGTCACCATGGTTGTTGTCCTGATTATGATTGTGGTTGCCGTGAGAAGTGTAGATCTGCAGAAGAAGATTGACGCGAAGGTACAGGAAGAGGTGCAGCTGGATACCAGGATTGCAGCAGAGGAAGAACGCGCCGAAGAGATTGAAGAATTCGGTAAGGAAGTTCAGACAAAGGGTTACATTGAGAAGATGGCCCGTGAGAAGCTTGGCCTTGTTTATGAGGGCGAAGTCATGTTTAAGGAAGAAAAGTAATCTTAGAATAGAGAGGAATGCGCTGCCCGATGGGCGGCGCTTTTTTTGTCAAAAACTTTTAAGAGAAGAGCTCCCTCCATATGACAAAAACAGTGTGTTCAACCTCACTATAATCGGACTACCCGTTGAGGAGGAAAGAATCATGGAGGAAAGCGCATATGTTGTGGACGGAGAATCGGGAGGCAGTCAGTGCCCAGGTGACTGATTTGTGCAAGAGGAGGCTGCTGTCGCTGTCAGACAGCCTGATGGAATTGGCCAAAAGTTATCGGGGCGAGGATACGGAGGCAGGTACCAGACAGGAGAGTCTGGCAGAGGCCAGGCTGCGGGAGGGCAGACAGGTGATGAGCTGTCAGCTGGGAGAAATGGCCAGAATCATGACCGGAATGGCGGGAAACAGCCTGGAATATCGGCCGTTGGAAAAGAGAAGGGCCCGCAAATTAATCTCTTCTTTGCAGGAGGAGGGTATCGTAGCCGGAAATCCTGTGTACATACAGGGAGAGGGGGAGGAAGATGCGGTGCTTCTGAGCATGCGGATGCAGCCAAGAGGCCATGACAGTGTGGTGACGGCTTCGGCACCGGAGGTTGCGGATATGATTTCCGTTCTGCTGAATCGCAGCCTGAAGCTTTCGGGCGTGAGCCCCCTGGTAATCGAGGAGGAGAGCCACAGCTTCCTGCTGGAGCCGGAGCCAAGGTATCTTGCGCTGACCGGATTTGCCAGAGTGGCCAGAGAGGGAGAAACCGTTTCCGGCGATAACTATGCGGTGCTGGAGCCGAAATGCGGGCAGTTGAAGGTATTGCTCTCCGACGGAACCGGGTCGGGCGAAAAGGCCGGGGAGGACAGTGAGCAGGTCCTGGACCTGATGGAGAAATTCTGGGAGGCCGGCTATGAGACCGGACAGGCGCTGCGAATGGTAAATGATACCTTCCTCGTGCTGGGGGCGGATGACAATCACCCGACTTTGGACATCTGTGAGCTGGACCTGTATCGCGGGAGCATGCGGCTTTCCAAGGTGGGCGGCGCGGTTTCCTTCCTGAAAAGTTCCGACCGTGTGGAAATTCTGGGGGAGGGCAATCTGCCCCTGGGTATTTTAGGGGCGCGGGAGACAAAGCCGATCAATCGCCTTCTGCAGGAGGGAGACTGTATTGTGATGGTGACGGACGGCGTGGTGGATGCTTTTGAAAAGCAAAAATACGAGCAGACCTTTGCCTCTGTTCTGGAGGGTCTCAGAGAGGAAAGCCCCGCGGAGACAGCCAAGCGATTGCTGCGGACGGCACTGATTGCGGGGGACGGACATGTGCGGGACGACATGACAATCGGAGTCATTCGGATTTATGAGCTGAATCCCGAAAATGATTGAAAAACAGGCGGTTTTGAAACAGCAGGTTGTCTTTACAGAAGAGACAAAATGAGATAAACTATGCTTGTTTCAAAGGAAATACGAGAAGGAACTGCAGTGAGTGTTGCTATGAGTCAGACGACAGAAAAAGTATTTGATTACATTGAGAAAAACTGCATGATTACAGCCGGGGATCGGGTAGTTCTCGGCGTTTCGGGAGGGGCGGACTCTGTCTGTCTCTTCTTTCTGCTGGCTGAATACAGAAAGCGGATTCCCTTCGATATGGCAGTGGTGCATGTAAATCATCTGGTTCGGCCGGATGCGGCTTTGGATGGGGAGTATGTGCAGACTCTGTGTGAGCGGGAAGGCATTCCTTACTATTATCGGGAATTCGATGTGCCCCGCATGGCGGCGGAGGAGAAATTATCCTCTGAGGATGCCGGCCGCAGAGTGCGGTACCGGGCCTTCCGTGAGGTGGCCGGACTGCTTGGCGGTGCGAAAATCGCCGTGGCTCACAACGCCTGTGACCGGGCGGAAACCATGCTGCTGCATCTGTTCCGAGGCAGCGGACTGAGAGGTCTGTGCGGTATCGAACCGGTGAGAGATGATGTCATTCGCCCGATTCTTTGTTTAGAGCGGGATGAAATAGAAGAATACCTGGAAAGTCAGGGCATTGCCTGGCGGACTGACAGTACCAACGAGGCCGATGATTACACCAGAAACAAGGTCCGGCATCACATTCTCCCTTATGCGGAACAGGAAATATCCGCGGGAGTGGTGGAGCACATGTGCCGTACCGGTGAACTTGTCAGCGAGGCGGAGGAGTTTCTGGCAAGACATACTCTTGCTGCGAAGGAGCAGTGTGTTACCGACAACAGCATTGATATTCAGGCCTTTCTGAAGCAGGAGCCGGTGCTGCGCAAGCGTTTGATTCTCCTGCTTTTGGAGGAACTGTCCCCCACGGGCAAGGATATTTCCGCCGTTCATGTGTCGGATGTGCTGGCCTTGTTTGAGAAGGAAGGCACTCAAAGCATTGATTTGCCCTTCGGGATTCGATGTCGCCGTCAGTACGGCAGAGTTCTTTTGGAGAGAGCGGAGGAAGAGAGCCCTGCACAGGATTTGCAGGAGGTGCTGGGGCGGGTGATTGTCAGTGATTTTACTGTGGATCGGCCCGTGGAAGTAATGCAAAATCTATATACGAAGTGGTTCGATTATGATAAAATAGAAACAGCGCCTTGTGTACGATTCAGGCAGCCGGGAGACTTTCTCACCATTGCCGACGGCAAGGGCGGCTGCATCCACAAATCCCTGAAAAATTATATGATTACCGAGAAAATCCCCAAGGAAGAACGGGACAGAATCCCCGTTGTGGCGGATGGCAATCACATTCTCTGGGTAGTGGGTTATCGCATCAGCGAGTATTACAAGGTGACGGAGCAAACGAGACATATTTTGCAAACAGAATATATCAGAACTGCAAAGAGCAGTGAAACGGAGGAAAAAATGAGCTATCACGTTAATGTACTTTTGTCAGAGGAAGAGGTAGATGCCAAGATTAAGGCAATCGGTGAGCAGATCAGCAAGGATTATGAAGGTAAGAGCGTTCATCTTGTCTGTGTTCTGAAGGGCGGCACCTTCTTCATGTGCGAGCTGGCAAAGAGAATTTCCGTTCCCGTATCTCTGGATTTCATGTCTGTATCCAGCTATGGCAAGGATACCAAATCCAGCGGTGTTGTTAAGATTGTAAAGGATCTGGATGAGTCCATCACCGGCAAGGATGTTCTGGTTGTTGAGGATATCGTTGACAGCGGAAGAACCTTAAGCTACCTGATGGAAATGCTGGCAGACAGAGGCCCCGCATCTCTTCGCCTCTGCACTCTCCTGGACAAGCCCGACAGACGCGTGGTGGATGTTCATGTTGATTATACCGGATTCCAGATTCCCGATGAGTTTGTTGTAGGTTACGGTCTGGACTATGACCAGAAGCATCGTAATCTTCCCTACATCGGTATCGTTGAGTTCGATGATTAGGAGGAAGACTGATTGAAGCAGGAAAGAACAAATTTCCGTTTCGGCATGGTAACGCTGCTGATTTTTTTAGGGTTATTCTATGTCCTGTACGGAAACAATATTAAGAAGGTGCAGGAAAACTATTCCTACTCCCAGCTGGAAAAGGATATTTCCGCAGGCTCTGTAAAGACTGTCAATATCCAGCTGAATGCTGAGGCTCCTACAGGTGCCCTTATTGTGGAACTGCAAACCGGCGCCAAGAGAATTCTCTATGTGACCAATGTAGAGGAATCCGAGAAGGCACTTCGCAGTAAGGGCCTCGACCCCAAGATTATCGATGTGACCCGACCGGGATTTCTGACTACGGTCATCATACCGTTGCTGCCTGTAGTGCTGATGTGTATGATTTTCATTCCGCTTCTGACCATGCAGGGCGGCGGTGGAGGCGGTGGTTCCAAGATGGCGAACTTCGGCAGAAGCCGTGCTAAGAGGTTGGAGAATGAGGTCGATATCAACTTCAGCCATGTGGCAGGTCTCCGCGAGGAAAAGGAAGAGCTGGAGGAAATCGTTGATTTCCTGAGAGAGCCCGGCAAGTACAACCGTATGGGAGCAAGAATCCCCAAGGGTGTTCTCTTGGAGGGACCTCCCGGAACCGGTAAGACCATGCTGGCCAAGGCAGTTGCCGGTGAGGCAAAAGTGGCTTTCTTCAGTATCTCCGGTTCTGATTTCGTAGAAATGTATGTTGGTGTCGGCGCTTCCCGTGTCCGTGACATGTTTGAGGAAGCCAAGAAAAATGCACCTTGTATTA
Source organism: Acetatifactor sp. (assembly GCA_045597705.1). Lineage (GTDB taxonomy): Bacteria > Bacillota > Clostridia > Lachnospirales > Lachnospiraceae > Acetatifactor. The sequence continues at coordinate 18,297 of JAZLKR010000022.1, read as the reverse complement.
TTTTCATTGATGAGATTGATGCCGTGGCAAGACGCCGTGGTACCGGTATGGGCGGCGGACATGACGAGCGTGAGCAGACTCTGAACCAGCTGCTGGTTGAGATGGATGGTTTCAGTATCAACGAGGGTATTATCGTCATGGCAGCGACAAACCGTGTGGATATTCTGGATCCCGCGATTCTTCGTCCCGGTCGTTTTGACAGAAAAGTAACCGTAGGTACTCCCGATGTGGGAGGCCGTGAAGAAATTCTGAAGGTTCACGCCAAGAATAAGCCCTTGGCGGAGGATGTAGACCTGAAGCAGGTGGCACAGACCACTGCAGGATTTACCGGAGCCGATCTGGAGAACCTGTTAAATGAATCTGCCATCGGTGCAGCCAAGGAAGGCAGAGCTTACATCAACGACAGTGATATCCGCAAGGCCTTTGTCAAGGTGGGTATCGGTGCCGAAAAGAAGAGCCGAGTCATCTCCGACAAAGAGAAGCGCATCACCGCTTATCATGAGGCCGGACACGCGATTCTGTTCCATGTACTTCCCGATGTGGGACCTGTTTATTCGGTTTCCATCATTCCTACCGGTGCGGGAGCTGCCGGTTATACCATGCCTCTTCCCGAGAAGGATGAGATGTTTATTACCAGAGGCCAGATGCTGCAGGAAATCTGCGTAGCTTTGGGCGGTCGTATTGCAGAGGATATCATCTTTGGAGATATCACTACCGGCGCATCCAGTGACATCAAGCGCGCCACCAATATTGCAAGAAGAATGGTAACAACCTACGGCATGTCAGAGAACATCGGTGTTATCAACTATGATAACAATGACGACGAGGTATTCATCGGCCGTGACCTGGCACACGCCAAGAATCACAGTGAGGCAATGTCCGGAGAAATCGACAGGGAAGTAAAGGCAATCATTGACAGCTGTTATGCTCAGGCAAAGGAAATCATTCTGGAGCATCAGGACATTCTTCACAGCTGTGCTGCCCTCCTCATTGAGAAGGAAAAGATTGGACGCGACGAGTTCGAGGGGCTGTTTGCTTAAAATTGAGTAGATACTTATTCATATTGCACAAAAACAAACAAACGCAAGTAAAACATTTTACTAAACTTCGTTTAGGAAAAATAGACAAAAGTTAAGTTGACTTTTTGTAATGTTTGTGAAATTTGAGAATATGCAAACCCTATAGCCTCTGCTATTATACTTCTTGTAACCCCCCCAATACATTATATAGTTTTTTGCTATACCCCATAAGAAATACCTTCTCAAAAAGGACAGTCACCCCATGGCTGTCCTTTTTACTTTGCCCAAATTGCCTGCTTCACCTGCGGTTGCCACAGACCACCCGCTGTGCCTCCCCCGTAGGCATACCGCCTCACTCCAGGGGCCGGGGCCACACAGTATTACACACAGGGGACGGCATCGGGGTGTACCGCACGAATGAATCGCGAGCTTTTCGTCTGTGTTTCAAAAGCTCTGATGACATGAACCCCGCGGTCCGGGAAGTTGTCTGAGCGCAAGGTTTTAGTTCCCACACTGTCCCCGGGACTCAGTCGTCCCTTTGGGGAATGTCTACAATCTGCGTCGACGATGTTTGATTACCCGCCGTTTTTCAGGAACTCGCTGCGCTCAGACAACTGAAAAAGCGGCGGGGTTCATCGTCTTTTGGCAGATTGTGACATTCCATCCAAAGACCCTCCGATGAGTTCCCGGGAACAGATGTGGGACTTACCTTGCGCGAGTTCCTTCACGGCCGCGGGCTTATAAAACATGTCAGAAGAGCTTTTGCGAAAACACCAGAAAAAAGCTCGCCTGAATGAGGGCGGTACCCCCGATGCCAAAGCTCCTGCAGAAAATGTAATTGGCCCCGGCCTCTGGGGTGGCGGGGCTGTGCCCCGTACGGGGGAGTCGCATGCGGGTGGCCTTTCGGGAGTGGGGTTTGCCCGCAGTTTGGGAATAAGTATTGTATTTGAGGGGGATTTTAAGTAAAATAGGGTGTAGTGTTAAAGATAAGGGAGATGATACCTTGGAACAAAAGCTTGACATTGAGAAGATCCGGAAGTTAGAGAAGGATCGTAATTATATAGAGAACATGAGACCGGTGTTCAACAGAAGAGCTCTTTTTGCGGATACTACCGGAGAGTATGTGATTCCTGCGGAGCCGGAGCCTAACAGTATCGTGACGATTAAGTTCCGTACTGCGAAGAACAATGTGGACAGAGTGCTGCTGGTGAATCGCGGCGAGAAGTATATCATGACCAAGAGCGAAGTGACGAAGCATTTCGATTTCTACTCCTGTCAGCTGAAGCTGGGCGAGGAGAAGGAGACCTATCACTTCGAAATTCAGTCCGGTAACTTAAGAGGTTACTATGATACCAGAGGACTGGTGCATGAGGTCATTGAGTATTATGACTTTGTGATTCTGCCCGGATTTAAGACCCCCGGTTGGGCCAAGGGCGCCGTTATGTACCAGATTTATGTGGACCGTTTCTGCAACGGAGACAGATCCAATGATGTTGAGACAGGCGAGTACTGCTATATCAATGAGCCTGTACAGAGAGTGGAGGACTGGGGAAGATATCCTCAGAAGATGGATGTTCGTGATTTCTACGGCGGCGATTTGCAGGGTGTTCTGGATAAAATGGACTACCTGCAGGATCTGGGCGTAGAGGTTATCTACTTTAATCCGCTGTTTGTTTCTCCTTCCAATCATAAGTACGACAGCCAGGATTACGATTATATCGATCCTCATGTCGGAAAGATTGTGGATGACAGGGGCGATTTGCTTCCCTGGGGACAGAAGGAAAATCGTTTTGCGTCTAAATATATTAACCGTGTGACCAACAAGGCAAACCTGGAGGCCAGCAACGAGCTGTTCGTCAAGGTGGTGGAAGAGGCACACAGACGCGGCATGCGCGTTATTCTGGACGGCGTGTTCAATCACTGCGGTTCCTTCAACAAGTGGCTGGACCGTGAGCGCATTTATGAGAATGCGGAAGGCTATGAGAAGGGTGCTTATGTGGCAGGCGACAGCCCTTATCGCTCTTACTTCGACTTCAAGAACCAGAATGCATGGCCCTACAATCCTTCCTATGACGGCTGGTGGGGACATGACACACTTCCTAAATTAAATTATGAAGGCTCTAAGGAGCTGTTTGATTATGTAATGCGCATCGGTAAGAAGTGGGTTTCTCCTCCCTTCAACTGCGACGGTTGGAGACTGGACGTGGCAGCAGACTTGGGTCACAGCCAGGCATATAACCACTATTTCTGGCAGGAGTTCAGAAAGGCCGTGAAGGAAGCAAATCCCGAGGCCATTATCCTGGCAGAGCATTACGGTAACACCAGAGACTGGCTGCAGGGCAAGGAATGGGATACCGTTATGAACTACGATGCTTTCATGGAGCCCATCACCTGGTTCCTGACCGGTATGGAAAAGCACAGTGACGATTATCGTGACGATATGCTGGGAAATGCGGACAGCTTCTGGGGTGCGATGAAGCATCATTGTTCCAGTTTCTCAATGCCCAGCTGGCAGGTAGCCATGAACGAGCTTTCCAACCATGATCACTCCCGATTCCTGACCCGTACCAACCACAGAGTGGGTCGAATCGATTACGCAGGCTCCCAGGCAGCAGAGCAGAATGTTAACAAGGCAGTGTTCCGCGAGGCAGTTGTAATGCAGATGACCTGGATCGGAGCGCCTACCATTTACTACGGCGATGAGGCCGGTGTCTGCGGATTTACCGATCCCGACAGCAGACGTACCTATCCCTGGGGACATGAGGATCACCAGATGATCGACTTCCATAAGAAGATTATCCGTATCCGTAAGGAGCACCCCGAGCTTAGAACCGGTTCTTTGAAATATGTGGATACCGATTACAATTTCCTGGCATACGGCCGCTTTACCAGAGACGAACAGTGTCTGATTCTTGTGAACAACAACAATCACAGCATTCAGAAGACACTCTGGGTTTGGGAACTGGGTACCCGCAAGCACGGATTCATGCGCGCACTTCTCTGGACCGATGAGAACGGCTTCAGCGAGGGACAGCAGTACGAAATCACAGGCGGACGAATCAGAATCGATTTGCCTAAGACCTGCGCCGTTATCTTAAAATTTTATGAGAGTTAATTTGGAGGACTGTACCTGAAAAAGTACAGTCCTTTTTCTTGAAAATCAGTGACAAAAGAGTATAATAGCCACGGAAAACAAGAAGAAAGGTCGTAATCGACATGAATAAGGATTTGACGGTCGGCAATCCGAGCAAGGTTCTATGGCAGTTTTGCCTGCCGCTGTTCGGCAGCGTGATTTTTCAACAATTGTATAATATTGCGGACAGCTTCGTGGTCGGCAAGTTTGTCGGGGAAAATGCCCTGGCAGCAGTCGGCAACAGCTACGAGATTACCCTGATTTTCATTGCCTTCGGCTTCGGCTGCAACATTGGCTGTTCGGTAATCGTATCCCGGTTCTTCGGCCAGAAGAAGTTTGGGGACATGAAGACGGCAGTTTACACTTCCCTGATTTCCACGGCAGTGATTTGCGGGCTGCTGATGCTTTTCGGTATTTTGTGCTGCGATACGATGCTGGGACTGATTGACACGCCGGCCATTGTGTTTGCGGACTCCAAGCTGTATCTGGATATTTATGTGTGGGGCTTGCCCTTTCTGTTCTTTTATAATGTAAGTACCGGTATTTTCTCCGCATTGGGAGATTCCAAGACGCCCTTTTACTTCCTGGCGGTGTCCAGTCTTTCCAACATTGCGGTGGATATCTGGTTTGTAAAGGGCCTCGGCATGGGCGTGGCAGGTGTAGCATGGGCGACCTTTATCTGCCAGGGAGTCAGCTGTGCGCTGGCGCTTGGCTTTGTCATGAAGAGACTGGCAGGCATCAAGGCAGAGGAGAAGCCGATGCTGTTCTCCTGGCCGATTTTCAAGAAGATTGCCGCCATTGCCATCCCCAGTATTTTCCAGCAGAGCTTTATTTCCATCGGAAATATCATTCTGCAGAGAGCCATCAACGGCTTCGGACCTTCCGTCATGGCGGGCTATTCCGCAGCCATCAAGCTGAACAATCTGGTAATCACTTCCCTGACAACTCTGGGCAACGGTATCTCCAATTACACCTCCCAGAACCTTGGCGCAGGCAAAACAGAGCGTATCAGGCAGGGCTTTAAGAGCGGCGTGAAGCTGGTGTGGATTGTATGTGTGCCCTTTGTACTGCTGTATGTGATTGCAGGACGATATCTGGTGTACCTGTTCATGAAGGAAATCTCCGGACAGGCAATTGACACAGGTGTCATTTTCTTGCGAATCGTTTCGCCCTTCTACTTTATTATTTCCATTAAGCTGGTGGCGGATGGTATTCTGCGCGGCTCCGATCAGATGAGCAAGTTCATGATTTCCACCTTCTCGGATCTGATCTTGCGCGTGGCGCTGGCATTCCTGCTTTCCGTTCCTTTCCTCTCCACCGGTATCTGGATGGCATGGCCCATCGGTTGGACAACCGGTATGCTGCTGTCGTACTTCTTCTATCGGCAGGAAGCCTGGAAAAGGTAAAATCTTTGCGAAAGAATTGCTTGCAATTAGTAATAAGATATGCTACAATTCAACATTGTTAGGGTAAAACCTAGCTATGGATGGGTTCCCGAGTGGCCAAAGGGGACAGACTGTAAATCTGCTGCAAATTGCTTCGGTGGTTCGAATCCACCCCCATCCATTGTGTGTTGTGAATTGACTCATTAGGGCTTGCCCGGGAAGAAGTCGTCACAGCACATTTTTTCGCTTCGCTGGCATGGCGGAATAGGCAGACGCAAGGGACTTAAAATCCCTCGGTGGCAACACCGTGCCGGTTCAAGTCCGGCTGCCAGCATAAAACCCCTCGATTTTCGAGGGATTTTTTATTGCCCTGAGGCAGGTTTTGGCCGGGAAAGCGGTTTCGGGACAGGGGAAATCATCGGAAATCCTTCATTTGCAAAATCCGATGCAAGATTTGGGAGAATTTTCTTCATTACTCATCGAGAAACAGAGTCTTCTTTGATTCCGATGTTAAAAATCGTCGATTTCGCGGCCAAAAGCAACGGAAATCAAGAGTTTTCCTGTTTCCGATGAGAACAAAGCAACAAACGGACCTAAAAACTCATCGGGATTAAGAAAAATGTGATATTCGATGTCATTTGAAGAATTAATATAAGAATTGATTGTGTAGTCTGTTGAGATAGACAGTATAACCGGCTGCCAGCATAAAACCCCTCGATTTTCGAGTTAATTTGTCGCTCCCAAATTTTTACACGAGAGATTTAGTCCTGCTATCCACGAGAGATTATTCCAAAAATTTATGGGAGGAATTTCAATATGGCAAGAGGAAGAAAATTTTCACTATACTCCATTTTTTGTTTACGAAGAAATTTGTTTTGTGATAAAATATCCTTTGTAATGAGCAGCAGAAAAGCGTAAGTCCAATTATGGACTTGCGCTTTTTTGTTGCTTTTTTTATACAACAGAAAAGGAGTGTTTTGTTATGAAAGAAATGGATTTAGGAACGGAAAACTTAGGGAGTCTTGTAAAAAGATTCTCAATTCCATGCGTTATAAGTATGGTGGTAGCTGCGTTGTATAATATCGTGGATCAGATTTTCATAGGTTGGAGCGAAGCGGGAGCATATGGAAATGCTGCAACAAATATTGTGTATCCTTTTACGGTGTTTGCGCTTGGATTGGCATTGCTTGTTGGCGATGGAGCCGCAGCGGGATTCAGTATTGCCCTTGGTATGGGAGACAGGAAGCAGACAAATAAGAATGTTGGGAACGGATTCTTTATATTAATATGTCTGGCCTTAGTTCTCTGTGTTATTGGGTTCGTATTCAGAACTCAGATTTTAGGGATATTTGGCGGTAATCCGGAAGAAGCGGAATGTTATGGATATGCAACAGAGTATTTCAGGATTATCTGTGCAGGTATTCCGTTTTATATGATTGGTCAGGGACTAAATGGCTCCATTAGAGCAGATGGTTCTCCTAAGTTTGCGATGGCATGTACACTTGCTGGTGCGATTACCAATCTGATTTTTGATCCAGTGTTAATTTTCGGATTTAATATAGGAGTAAAGGGTGCAGCCATAGCAACAATTATGGGACAGATTCTTACTTTTGCTATGAGCATCATTTATCTTTCAAAAGCAAAGAATTTTAAGATTGCTAAAGACGGATTAATGCTTGATGGAAAAACATCATCAAGTATCGTATCTGTTGGTATGGCATCACTGATTGTTCAGCTTTCTATCGTTATTATCATTGCTGTAAATAATAACCTTCTGACAAAGTACGGGTATGGAACAATTGCAAGTACAGGGCAACCGTTTGGAGCGGTGATTCCTCTGGCAGTGGTAGGTATTGTAATGAAGGTGTTTGGAATTGTTGTTTCCATTGTAATTGGAATAAGCCTTGGCGGACAGCCAATCATAGGTTTCAATATGGGTGCCGGCAACATGAAACGTGTGAAGGAAACAATCCTTCTTATAACAAAGCTTGTTCTTATTGTTGGCACAGTGGCATTCCTGATATTTGAGATTGTACCGGATGCAATTATTGTTTTATTTGGCAGCCACAATTCATCGGAATATATGGAGTATGCAAGATTATGCATACGAATATTCCTTGGCGGTATCATATTTACCTGTTACATAAAGTCCGCGGCCATTATTCTGCAGTCGATGGGGAATAGCATCAAATCAACGATATTGGCATTGCTGCGTGATGTAATCATATTTGTACCGGCATCTATTGTTATCGCTACAATCTCAAGGAGCATAGTAACCATGCTGTGGGCAGCTATTTTATCTGATGTGATAGCTGCAGGGATTGGTTTTCTGTTCATATGGACCGAAATTAAGAAATATTCTCAAAATTAAAACACTTCAATCTTCCTTCAATTTTTATCAGATATGATGCAGGCATAACAACAGAAAGGAAGACTTCACTATGAAATACAGATACTACAAAATGCTTTCAGGTCTGTTGATTGGGTCTTTACTGCTTTCCGGCTGCGGCTCCATGACAGCTGCAACTGAAACGCAGGCGAGTGAAAATTATCAGACGGAACAATCCGTTGAAATTAACACATCCAAAACAATAGCAATCACACTTGATAAAAATCAGATTTCTGCTGATTCCAATGATGTCAAAATCACAGACTCTACACTGACCATTACAAAAGAGGGCACCTACATTCTGTCGGGAACGCTTGAGAACGGAAGTATTATCGTTGATGCAAAGGGTGAAGAGATTCAGCTGGTTCTGAATGGGGTGTCCATTCAGTCTGATACCTTTGGTGCCATTTATGTGAAGCAGGCTGACAAGGTGGTTGTGACCTTGGCGGAGGGAACTGAAAATGTATTGGCAAACGGTGGCAGCTTTACACAGATTGATAGTAACAATGTGGATGCAGTCATATTTTCGAAGGATGACATTACCTTCAACGGCAACGGTTCCCTGAGCATTCAGTCGCCTGGCGGACATGGGATTGTGGGAAAGGATGAGGTAACCATTGCCGGCGGAATCTATGAAATCACATCTTCAAAGGTATCAATCCGAGCCAATGACGGTATAGCCATCTCGGAAGGTACCTTTCTATTGAGAGCAGGCACAGACGGTCTTCATGCGGAAAAGAATGGGGATGAAAGTCTGGGCAGTATTTATATTGCCGGTGGCAACTTTGACATCACAGCAGGAGATGATGGCATTCATGCAACTACAACTTTGCAGGTGGATGGCGGTAATTTTAAAATCAAGGCAGCTGAAGGTATGGAAGCCACCAACATTACTTTGAATGACGGAGATATTTCGATTGAAGCGTCGGATGACGGTATCAATGCGGCCAAGAAGTCATCTCTATATCCTGTGAAAATAACTGTTAATGGCGGTAATATTTCCGTTGTTATGGGTGCCGGGGATACGGACGGTTTTGATGCAAACGGAGATATTGAAATTAACGGCGGTTACATTCAGGTAATCGGTAAGTCAACCTTCGATTATGATGGCAAGGGTGTTATGAATGGAGGTATCGTCATTGTGAATGGTGAGTCTGTCACGGAATTGCCTTCACAGATGATGGGAGGACACGGCGGCAAAGGCGGTATGATAGGTGGCGTGTTCGGTGACAAGGTCGGTGGCAAAGAAGGTATGACCGGAGACAGAACCGATAAGGGCGGTATGAACAACAAGGATGATAAGTCCGGCAGGAAATCAGAACCATGAAACGGAGGAATGTGAATGGAACAGAAAGTGCAAAACAGTTTTCAGCGATATGAAAAGAAGTATTTGCTGTCCTTGGAACAGTACGAGTTATTTCTGGCGGGAATGCGGGACTATATGAAACCGGATGTGTATGGAAAGACAACAAACTGCAGCATTTATTACGACACAGATGATTGGGAACTGGTTCGAAAATCCATCGAGAAACCGGTCTATAAGGAAAAACTGCGTGTGCGAAGCTATGGGGTCCCGAATGATCCGGATGAGGTTTTTATCGAACTGAAGAAAAAGTATGAGGATGTGGTGTATAAACGCCGTATCAGCATTCCGGCGGAACTGGCGGAGGAGTATCTGGCAGGAAAAAGTGAACTGCCATCCGTCTGTCAGATTGGTCGAGAAATTGAATGGTTTCAAATGCGGTATCACGCAAAACCGAAGGTGTATATAGCGTATGACAGAACTTCCTATGCCGGCACGGAAAATGCACAGCTACGCGTGACCTTTGACCGTAATATTCGGTTCCGGGAGTATGCATTGGATTTGAGAAAGGGAGATTTCGGGCAGCGAATCTTACCTGAGGATACGGTTCTTATGGAGATAAAAATCCCAGGTGCAACGCCGCTTTGGCTGGTCCGGCTGTTGTCATCCATAGGTGCAAGACCGACTTCTTTCTCAAAATACGGGACCTACTACAAAAACTATATCATGGGAAGCAATCAAAAGGAGATTATTTAAAATGCTTAATTCCATTATTCAATCCACAATTTCCGTGCCGACTTTTCTGGCGTGTACGGCAGTATCGGTTGTGCTGGGAGTGCTCAGCGCGATTCTGTGCAGATATAAGAACAAAACCAGTCAAAGTTTTCTTATGACGATTGCCATGCTTCCTGCTGTGGTTCAGATGATTATCATGTTAGTCAATGGTAATATCGGGGCGGGCGTTGCAGTAGCGGGTGCTTTCAGTCTCGTTAGATTCCGCTCGACTCCGGGGACTGCAAGAGAAATCACATCCATCTTTATGGCGATGGCGTTGGGTTTGGCAACCGGAATGGGTTATCTGGCGCTGGCATTTGCATTTTTCTTTATTATGGCCGTGTTCCAGATTTGCATGTGTGCAGCAAAGTGGGGAACTGTCTCCAATGATGAACGTGACCTGAGAATTACAATCCCGGAGGATCTGGATTATGAAGGTATTTTTGACGATATCTTTGCGCAGTACACTAAGCAATCAGAACTTCAAAGCGTGAAAACCAGTAATCTCGGTACATTGTATGAACTGCGCTATATCATCACGATGAAGGACGGCAGTGTTCCCAAAGCTTTTCTGGATGAACTTAGAACCCGAAATGGAAATCTGAACATCGTCTGCGGAAGAGTTCAGACAAAAGAAACCCTTTAATGCTTTCTGCTTTCAGGGAATTCAGGTATAATGAGAATGTCATGTATTCTGGCGATTCGAACCTAAGGAGGAATATCGGATGAAGATTCTTCTCATCGAGGATGAAAAGCGACTGGGATTAGCCCTATGTGAGCTTCTGAAACAGGAGAAATATGATGTGGACTGGTTTACCGACGGACGGGAAGGTGCAGATGCTCTGAGTGTTGATGTCTATGATCTGGTTCTTCTGGATGTGATGCTGCCTCATAAAAACGGGTTCGATATTGCAAGAGATGCCAGAAGGACTGGAATAAAAACGCCCATCCTGATGCTGACTGCAAGAAGTGATATTGACGATCGGGTAAATGGTCTCGATTGCGGCGCGGATGATTATCTGACAAAGCCTTTTGCGACCCAGGAGTTGTTTGCCAGACTGCGTGCATTGACAAGACGACAGTATAATATTGACGATGGAAAACTGAATGTCGGAGATATTATTTTGGAGACGAAATCAATGCAGCTGATCCACAGTGAAAGTGGGATGGCAGTGCGGCTGTCTGACAAGGAATTCCGAATCCTGGAAATGATGATTGCCAATCGTGGGCAGATTATCACAAGGGAGCAGCTGGCGCTCAAAATCTGGGGATATGAAAGTGATGCCGAGTACAACAATGTGGAAGTTTATATGACCTTTGTGCGAAAGAAATTAGCGTTCATTGGTTCAAAGACAGCTATTAAAGCAGTTCGCGGTGTAGGATATGAGTTGAGGGATGACTATGTTTAAGAAAGCAAAACAGAAAATTGTATTTTCGATACTGGCTATACTCAGTGCTGTTTTGCTGGGAACACTGGGTATGATATGTCTCTCAAGTTATATGTCTGCCACAGCTCAGAATTACCGGGTATTGGAAAAGCATATTGAGATGGCAACCTCCAATGTCAAAAACGGAGTAATCGGCAAAAATGACATTCGTAAAAATGATGAGTACGGATGGTTGGACTTTGTCGGTCATGGTCCCAAAAAAATACAGCGTAATCTGGAAATCGGTACATTTTATGAGGTCAAATTGCTTGCTGACGGAAGTATTACAGTCATGGAAAATGGTGCAGCAGGTATCTACACGGATGAGGAACTGGCAAATCTGGCAGTAAAAGTATGCGACCGCGACAAAGGGCATATCGGCAAACTGATATATATGGTGAACAGTCAACATGGAGAGACAATGGTTTGCTTTATGGATAATACAGTTGTCTCTGAGGGCTTTGCCCGCTTATTCCTGTTTACTCTCTTATTTGGCGTGATAGCAATGGTTGCCATTACTTTTATTTCTATTCGTATTGCAAATCGTATTGTCATGCCCATGGAGGAAATGTATCAGAAACAGAAGCAATTTACTGCAGATGCAGGACATGAACTGAAAACGCCGGTTGCTGTAGTGGCAGCAAATATTGAACTGTTGCAGCGTGAAATCGGTGAGAACAAGTGGCTTGATAGTATCGCTTATGAAAATAATCGAATGAGGGAATTAGTAACTGAGTTGCTGGAACTGTCTCGCAGCGAGCAACGACAAATGGAATGTGCGGTGACAGATATCTCCCGTATTGTTAACAGTACAATTCTTCCTTACGAAGCGACAGCGTTTGAACATCACATTATGATAGAAACTGAAATCGCAGAGGGTGTTCTGGCAAATGTGAATGAAAAGAGTATACAGCAGCTGGTGGCAATTCTTATTGATAACGCTATTTCTCACACGAAGTGTATGGGGGATAACACCGCTACAATTTTCGTTACATTGCAGCAAGCCAAGGGCACAGCGATTCTTCGTGTGTCCAATCCCGGGGAAGAAATCCCAGAGAGTGAAAGAGAAAAACTTTTTGAGCGATTTTACCGCGCAGACGGTTCTCATGAATTTACAGGGCATTATGGTCTGGGACTGGCCATTGCCAAAGCCATCTCGGATGCAAATCATTCGAAAATATCTGTTTCATGTCAGGAACATATGGTTACATTCAGCGTAGTATTCCCTGCAAAATGAGTATAAGAAAAAATGGAAGGTATATTTTAATTTGCGGGTATTGCATTAATAATGGAGTATGGAGAAAAAATGACTAAGGCGAAGGAGATTTCTGAGAAGAATCACATTTTCATACTCAGAGATCTTGTCATAGATGATTTTTGCCGTTCTGTCACTCTGGAAGGAAAGGATGTCAGATTAACGGCAATAGAATATGAGATATTATTGTTTCTCATGCAGAATATTGGAAATATTTTTACAGCCGAGGAAATCTATGAGGCTGTGTGGAACATGAATGCAGTCGGAATCGGAAATATGATAGCGGTGCATATAAGACATATTCGATTAAAAATAGAAAAAGATCCGAGGAGACCTCAGTATCTCAAAGTAGTATGGGGTGTGGGATATAAAGTTGACTAATCGGTTGACGTGGAAGAGGCAGAACCGCCAAAGCCCTTTCTTTCGGTATTTTTTCGTAATTCTCTTCCTTTCAAGTCCGGCTGCCAGCATAAAACCCCTCGATTTTCGAGGGGTTTTTTATTGCCTAAAATTTTTAACACGAGAGATTTAGTCCTGCTATCCACGATAGATTTTTTCAAAATCAGGCAACCGCAATTAAGAAAATGGTTGCCCACAGTTTTAAGAACATTTAACCCAGGCAACCATGTGGTTTCAAAATGATGTTTCGTAGGTTGGCTAGGAAGAGGCAAAAGCTGATATAAAAGAAAAGAATGGAAAACCAATATGAAAATCATTTTCATATTGACTTTTCTTTTTTAAAGTAGTAATTTGAAAATGGTTTTCAAATTGAGAGGTGCTTATGCCTAAAGGACGATATAATACAAAACAAAGAGAAGAAGTGCTTTCTTTTTTACAGAGCATGCCGGGGGAGCATATCACAGTAAATGATATATGCAATCATTTGGCTGAGGCAGAGGTTTCTGTCGGAATGACTACTATCTACAGGCATTTGGATAAGTTGGTTGAAGAAGGCATCGTAAAAAAATATATATTAGATACATCGTCATCAGCCTGTTATGAATATGTTGATACACATTCAGCGTGTAAAGAAAATGGATGCATACATCTTAAGTGTACCAATTGTGGTAAACTCATTCATTTGCATTGTGATGATTTGAAAGCTACAGAAAGACATATCTTCGAAGAACATGGATTTAAAGTCGATGTGAAAAGAACTATCATATACGGATTATGTGAAAACTGTCAGTAGAACTGATAAACACAGAAAGGAGAGATTACATGCTGCAGAATACTAAGTTAAAAAGAATATCTGCATGGATAGCTTTGGCAGCTGTCGTATTTGTAGTGCTCTTTTCTGTTTTATATACTCTTAAGCATGCAGATCATGAGTGCACAGGGGCAGAATGTCCTGTTTGTGCAGTTATGGCGCAATGCAGTAAAAACATCAAAAGTATAGGAACTATAGTTGTTGCTCTCGCGGCAGCATTTTTCCTGTGCATCTCTATTCAGAAGAGTGTACCGTACATTCTCACCGTATGCTCTGACTGTTCATTAATTTCCCAAAAGGTACGAATGAATAATTGAATATCCTCCCGGTTTTGGGCAGAAACACGATAGAAACTCTGGTTAGCAGTCAGGGTTATTTTTGCTATGTAAAATAACTTTATGTGGTGATTCTGTCTATTTTTATGTTCAAAAATAAACTTTGGAGGAAATTCAAAATGAAAAAGTTAATATCGATTCTTTGTGTTATGGCGCTTGCAGTATCAATGCTTACAGGATGTGGCAAAGGGGCTTCTAAGGATAATGGAAAAATTTCCATTGTTACAACTATTTTCCCTGAATACGACTGGGTTCGTGAAATCACAAAAGGAAATGACAATATTGAGATTACAATGCTGCTCGACAAGGGAGTAGATTTGCATAGTTTTCAGCCGACTGCGGATGATATTGTAAAAGTGTCTTCCTGTGACATGTTCATTTATGTTGGCGGTGAGTCCGATGAATGGGTAGAGGATGCCCTTGAGGAAGCAACCAATAAGAATATGGTTGTGATTAATCTTCTGGAAGCACTGGGCGATTCCGTTAAGGAAGAGGAACTTGTAGAAGGTATGGAAGGTGAAGAAGAGGAAGAAGGCGAAGAAGAGGAAGAAGAAGGACCTGAATATGATGAGCATGTCTGGTTATCCCTCAGAAATGCTGAAACCCTCTGCCAGTATATTGCAGATGAAATCTGCAAGATGGATACAGCAAATAAGGCGACTTATGAAGCAAATGTAAAAGCATATATCGCTAATCTTGATGCACTTGATAAAGAATATGAAGCAGCTGTAAGCAATGCTTCCGTAAAAACCGTATTGTTTGGAGACAGATTCCCGTTCAGATACCTGGTTGATGATTATGGACTTAATTATTACGCTGCTTTTGTCGGCTGTTCAGCAGAGTCAGAAGCAAGCTTTGAGACAATCAAGTTCCTGGCAGATAAAACGGATGAGCTCGGATTAAACGCAATTCTTCAGATTGAAAGCGCTGACGGAAAAATTGCCCAGACAATCAAGGATACCACTGCTTCGAAAGATCAGCAGATTCTGACCATGGATTCTTTGCAGTCTGTGACAGCAAAGGATGTTGCAAACGGTGCAACATACCTTGGAATTATGAAAGATAATCTTTCTGTATTGGAGCAGGCAGTAAAGTAAGCATCCGGCTATTTGGAGGGATATAGATGTCAAGAAGAGAAATTCCCGTAGTATTAATAACCGGCTACTTAGGTTCCGGAAAAACTACGTTAATGCAGCATCTTCTTTCCCAGGAAAAAAGAAAAGTAGCAGTCATTGTCAATGATATGGGAAGCATCAATATCGATGCTTCCCTGCTTAATAAAACCGGGAATAAAGTTGCGCAGGTAGAACTTGTTGAAATGCAAAATGGATGTATCTGCTGTACATTGAAAGATGAATTCATGGAGCAGATAGAGAGGCTGGCCGAGGAAGATGGTCTGGAAGCAATCTTCGTTGAAGCTTCAGGCATCAGTGAGCCATCTTCAATTGCCGGTGCATTTGTAAATTATGAAGAGCTTACAGATACCAAAGTATATCTGAAAACGGTAGTATCTGTGGTTGATGTGGACAGAATATACAGAGAATTCTTAAACGAGCTGGAAGAGGATGACGATACAGAAGACGGAGATGTCATTAATCTGATCATGGACCAGATTGAATTCTGTAACGTTATGCTGCTTAATAAGGCTGATTTGCTGGATAAAGAGCAATTTGACAAAGTTGCAAAGGCACTCAGAGAAATTCAAAAAGAAGCTGAGATGATTCCCTGCACCAATGGTGATGTGGATCTTGACAGATTACTTGACAGAGAAGAGTTTGATTATGAAGACTGTCTGGCATCAAGCAGTGTACAGCAGGCTCTTAATGAGTGCGAGCATGAGGATGAAAAAGCTTGTGTGGACGAATACGGTATCACTTCATTTGTATTTGAAGGAAGAAAGCCTTTTAACCGAGAAGCCTTCAATCAGTTTGTCGAGGAATATCCTACAACCCTCATCAGATCAAAGGGTTATATCTGGTTCTCCGATGACTGGAAACATATACAGCTATTTGAACAGGCAGGCAGAAATGCTTCTATTACGGAACTTTCAGAGTGGATGTCAGCATGGCCGGAGGAAGAGCTTATCGCAATAGAAAAAGATTTCCCGGATATCAGAGAAGACTGGGATGAAATATATGGTGACAGAACAAACCAGCTTGTATTTATTGGCAAGGGCTATGAAAAGTCTGATATCTTAAAGCTCATTAATGCGTGTGTCGAAGAAGAGTAGGGGGCTTTGATGATAACAACATATTTCATAAATGGTTTCCTTGATTCCGGAAAGTCGACCTTTATAAATGGCCTGTTTAAGCTGGAATTATTCGACAAAGTGGATCGCGGTCTTCTGATTCAGTGTGAAGAAGGCGAACAGGAATATGATTATGAGCTGCTGGAAAGCAGAAATATATCTGTAGTATCCATTGAGGATGAGGAGGATTTTAACCCTGAATTTATAACCAATATCGAGAAGAATATTAAGCCCAAGGTGGTCATTGTTGAATTCAACGGTATGTGGATGCGGAAAAATATTGAATTTCCATGGTATTGGAATAAACCAATAGAAATTACTCTGTTTAATGCAAAAACATTTGATATGTATTCCAGAAATATGAAGTCGCTTGTTGCTGAACAAGTAAGAAACTGCCAGCTGGTAATTTTCAACAGATGTGATGACTTAATGGACAAACTTCCTGCGTACAGGCGAAACGTTAAGGCAATCGGTACCGGTATAGATGTCATATTTGAAGACAAAAACGGTGAAATAAGAGCCAGATTTGATGAGGATCTGCCATATGACATTTCGAAAGACGAAATAGAAATAACAGAAGATTCGTTTGCGACATTTTATCTGGATTCTATGGAGAATGTGGACCGCTATGTTGGGAAAAAGGTTACAGTAAACGGTATGGTTCAAAAGAGAAGCCCCAATTCAGATAATACGTTGATCGTAGGGCGGTATGTTATGACCTGCTGTGCAGAAGATATCTCAGTATTTGGTTTTATATGTGATTTTGAAGACGCGACAGATCTGGAATTGGATGAATGGATATCCATAACGGCTGATGTCGAAAAGGACTACGCCGAAAAATATAAACTGTGGTATCCGGTGCTTAAGGTAAACTCATATAAGCGTATTGAGACACCGGAAAATGAAGTGATAGAGAATATATAAAAAAGAGGTATTGCAGTATGGCTTTGGTAACTGGCAAAAATTTAACGCTTGGTTATGATGGAAAAGTGGTAATCCAAAATATATCGTTCCATATAAATGCGGGCGATTATCTGTGCATCGTCGGTGAAAACGGTGCCGGAAAATCAACGCTTATGAAAACGATATTAGGATTACTTAATCCGATTGAGGGTGAAATTTCATTTGGCGACGGTCTTAATAAAAATGAAATCGGCTACCTGCCGCAACAGACAATCGTGCAGCGGGACTTCCCTGCATCAGTGGAAGAAATAGTGTTATCCGGCTGCCAGGGCCGTATGGGCATGCGACCTTTTTACGGAAAAGAAGAAAAACAATTAGCAAAAGACAATATGGAAAAGATGAATATTTCTCATCTGGCGAAGCGCTGCTACAGGGAATTGTCCGGTGGGCAGCAGCAAAGAGTTCTTTTGGCGAGAGCTCTATGCGCTACCAGAAAGCTTCTTTTGCTGGACGAACCCGTTGCCGGGCTGGATCCCAAGGCAATGGCAGAACTGTATGATTTAATCGAAATCCTAAATAAAGAGGGCGTAACGGTGATTATGATTTCTCATGATATTGCGGTTGCTATCAAGTATGCCAATAAAGTACTTCATGTTGATAATCATACTTTCTTCGGAACCAAGGAAGAATATCTAAAAAGTGATGCCGGAAAGAAATTTTTGATTTTACAGGAAATGGAGGGAAAATAGATGATGGAAAAATTATTACTTTATTTGGAATATCCCTTCGTAAGGTATGCCATTATTGTTGGTATGCTCATTGCCTTATGTTCATCACTTCTGGGGGTAACGCTTGTGCTGAAGCGCTTTTCTTTTATCGGTGACGGTTTATCTCATGTGGCATTTGGTGCAATGGC
>JAZLKR010000021.1:0-27947 GCA_045597705.1 Acetatifactor sp. | reverse complement strand
TACTGAGTACAAGCCTCGGTTGTGATGGTGAAACCCTGAGGAACGGGGAGTCCGATCTCAGTCATCTCAGCAAGGTTAGCGCCCTTACCACCAAGTAAGTTACGCATGGACATGTTACCTTCTTTGAAGGTATAGACCCACTTGTTTGCCATTTGTTACTTCCTCCTAATATATTTTCATATGCTGTGAACATAAAGTTCCGCTTTTGATATTTTATCAACTCAGATTGAAAATAGCAAGACCTTTTTTCGGTATCATTTGCCCGCAATTCTGTCATGAATAATCTTCTTCATGGTGTACATTTGCGCATCTGCTTCTCTTACATATTCTCTGAGTTGTTTACCGGGTGTGTCATCGGTAAATGTATGGCCGTAACTGATGGAAAGATCGTAAGGAAGGGCCATTTCTTCCTTAGCTCTCAGGATGCCGTCCCTGATGTCAGTTTCGAGGCTGTCAATATTGATTTCATCGCCTATTTTGCCGGACAGCATAAATTCATCGCCGCCGTATCTGAGTGCCACCCAGCCCTCCGGCAGGTATTTCTTAATAACATCCGCAACAATTCGAAGTGCCAAATCACCCTGCAGGTGTCCGAATTTATCATTGATAATCTTCATAAAGTTTACATCAATGAAGACAACCCCCATGGTCTCCAGGTTCTTTCTGCTTTCCTCAAACATCGGAACAACAATCTGTGTATAAGCAAATCTGTTGTGCAGACCGGTCAGGGAATCTGTGGTGGATACCTCCATCAGTTCCTTATTGACCATATCTACATAAAGATTATTTCTGAATCTCTCCATAGTATACTGGATTCGGCCGGTATAATTGGTGATCTTTCGCTGGCGAATGAATTTGTCATTGTCCACAAAAATCATATAACCGAAAGTATCAGGTCCCTGATGCAGCGGTGCAAAGCAATATATATGGCTTTCCTCGTCCTTGGTGTAGCCGGGAATCAGGTCATTTCTGTCAATCATCTGAACAGAAACCTTTTCCTTGTTCTTGACGGCAACTACAACCAGCTTCTGCTCACTGATTCTGATATCACTGATATTCACTCTGTGTTCGTAAACGGAATTGAAATAGTCCTTTTCCATTACCATATAGAAGCTGTCACCCTCGTGCTGGTTTCCTCTGCTGTAGTACCAGCCAAGCGTTCCCTTCAGATCATCCACGCCCTTGGAACGCAGGATGGCACCTTCCACTCGCCCGATTCGCTCCTGCAGAAGCAGTTCATTAATTTCGTTGAAATAAGCCTGCTGGCCTATCTTACGCCGCTTATTGTCATATTCGACATTCGGTCCCAGAGTACTCTCTCCCGCAATAAACTGCGAGGGAATTTCAATGACACGCTCGGGGTTCTTCCCTTCCGCCACATCATAAATCCATCGGCAGGCCTTGTAGCCGATTTCCTCGTAATTCTGGCTGACGGAGGAAAGCGCAGGATAGAAATCCTGTCCTTCTCTTACATAATCAAAGCCACTGATGTAGAGGTCTTCCGGCAGACTGTAGCCTCTCTCAAAAAGAGCGGAGGCAACTGCCAGCGCCATATAATCATTGGCACAAACAATCGCGTCGGGAATACCCTTGCCGTCACAGATTTTGAAGGCAATCTCGCGCCCCATTACGAAGCTCCAGTCCGAATAGTAGATGTCGTCATCCGCAATCTTCTTTCCGTATTTCTCCGCAACCTCCTGCGCAATCTGTAAACGTTGCTGACAATCGGGGTGTTCCTCCGAACCACCCACATAAACCACTCTCTTCACATCTTCCTTTTCAAAGATGTGTTCTGCAAGTTCACGCATACCGATTGCATTATCCGATACAATGAATCCTGCGTCCGGGAATTCCATACCGACACTGATTACGGGGATTCCTGCCTCCAGAATGCGATTGCAAATTGTCTGAACTGTCTCGTAACTTGCATTCAGAACATTTGATAAAATGATTGCACCGTCAAACTCTTCCATTCTGGGAAGTCTGAAAATACTGTTCTGCGCCTCATTCAAAGGAGCCTCATTACCCCAGGACGCATAACTCAGGAACAGGAAAATATCCGAGCCCATTTCCTGCGCACACCTTTTCATTCCTTCCAATGCATTTGCAACAATTTCATTGCTCCAACCGTTTGCAATTACAGCAATTTTGTTTTTCAAAATGAGTCCTTTCCATTGCCGTCGGCAATACTCTTTTTCTTATCAAAAACATACCGATAATATTGCAGAAATGAAGCTTTTTCCGCAATGTATAGTGATACTTCCATTATATTTTTTTTACTGTCAAATATCAAGAAAGAAATCCTAAAATCTGTCAGTTTTTTTGTTGTTTTTTCTGACTATAAGGCATCACTCAATCAACCAATAACTCCGATTCAACTTGAAATAAATCCCGCCTTGTGTATAATGGAAAGAAGTGACTGTAAACCTATGCATATATTAAGGAAAAAGAGGATTGTGTAATGATCAGTGCAAATAATGTTACACTTCGAATCGGCAAAAAGGCTCTGTTCGAAGATGTTAATATCAAATTTACCGAGGGAAACTGCTACGGCTTGATTGGTGCAAACGGTGCAGGTAAATCTACCTTCCTGAAAATTCTTTCCGGCAAGCTCGAGACCACTAAGGGTGATGTTGTTATTACACCCGGCCAGCGTCTTTCCGTTCTGGAGCAGGACCACTTCAAATACGATGATTTCGTTGTTATGGATACCGTTATCATGGGTAACGAGCGTCTGTACCAGGTTATGAAGGAAAAGGATGCCATCTACGCAAAGGAAGATTTCACCGACGAGGACGGTATTCGCGCCAGCGAACTGGAAGGTGAATTTGCAGAGATGGATGGTTGGGAAGCAGAGTCCAACGCAGCAATGTTGTTAAACGGTCTTGGAATCGGACCTGAGTTCCACTACTCTGTTATGGGCGAACTGGAAAGTAATATCAAGGTTAAGGTTCTGCTTGCAAAGGCACTGTTCGGCAACCCCGACATCCTGCTTCTCGATGAGCCTACCAACCACCTGGATCTGGATGCTATCGCTTGGCTTGAGGATTTCCTTATTGACTTCGAGAACACCGTTATCGTAGTATCCCATGACCGTTACTTTTTAAATAAGGTTTGTACTCATACCGCAGATATCGACTACGGCAAGATTCAGCTCTATGCCGGTAACTACGACTTCTGGTATGAGTCCAGCCAGCTGCTTGTAAAGCAGATGAAGGAAGCCAACAAGAAGAAGGAAGAAAAGATTAAGGAACTGCAGGAGTTCATCTCCCGCTTCTCCGCTAACGCTTCCAAGTCTAAGCAGGCTACCTCCAGAAAGCGTGCATTGGAAAAGATTGAGCTGGATGAAATCAGACCCTCCAGCCGTAAATATCCTTACATCGACTTCCGTCCCGACAGAGAAATCGGTAACGAAGTTCTTACCGTTGAGCATCTCTCCAAGACTGTTAACGGTGAGAAGGTTCTGGATGATATCTCCTTCGTAATGGGCCGTGAAGATAAGATTGCATTTGTAGGAAGCAACGAGCTTGCCAAGACCACTCTCTTCCAGATTCTGGTCGGCGAGCTGGAGCCCGATGAAGGTTCCTACAAGTGGGGTGTTACCACCTCTCAGGCTTACTTCCCCAAGGATAATACCGAGGAGTTTGACAATGACCTGACCATTACCGACTGGCTGACCGGTTACTCTCCCGTTAAGGATGTAACTTATGTTCGTGGTTTCCTCGGTCGTATGCTGTTTGCCGGCGAAGACGGTGTGAAGAAGGTTAAGGTTCTCTCCGGTGGTGAGAAGGTAAGATGCCTTCTTTCCAAGATGATGATCAGCGGTGCAAACTGTCTGGTACTGGATGAGCCTACCAACCACCTGGATATGGAATCCATCACCGCACTGAACAACGGTCTGATCAAGTATCCCGGTGTTGCTCTCTTCTCCTGTCATGACCATCAGTTCGTACAGACTACCGCAAACAGAATTATCGAGATTCTGCCCAACGGTCAGATTATCGACAAGATTACAACCTACGATGAGTACCTTGCAAGCGATGAAATGGCAAGAAAGCGTACCAAAGTATTTACTGCCGATAAGGAAGACGACGAGAACTAAATTAGAAATGATAATAAGCCTGCCGATTGTTGGCAGGCTTATCTTTTCCCCATAGGAGTTATTTTATGCAAGCAATTGATTTACATGTTCATTCCACCGCTTCAGACGGTACCTTCTCTCCCGCTCAGTTAGTGGATTACGCCATGGAGAAAGGACTTCGTGCCTTTGCTCTCACGGATCATGATACTATTAACGGTATTGAGGAGGCCATGCAGCGGGCAGAAAGCCTTCGCAGCACACTTCCCTCAGAAGAAGCTGCCAGGGTTCCCGAGGTAATCCCCGGCATTGAACTCTCCACCGAATATCAGGGGGCTGACATTCATATGGTCGGCCTGTACATCGATAAGGAAAACGAAAAGTTCCGCGAAAAGCTGCAGGAATTCATCGATTCCAGAACTCTGCGCAACCATAAAATGTGTGCACTGCTGCAGGAACATGGTATCGAGGTAACCTATGAAGCTCTGCTTGAAATGTTTCCCGATGCCGTTATCACTCGTGCTCACTATGCAAAATACATGCTGACCAAGGGATATGTTACCAGCGTAAAAGAAGCCTTCGACCGCTATGTAGGCGACGGCTGTCCCTGCTATATTCCCAGAGAAAAAGTGACTCCCGCTCAGGCAGTGGAACTGATTCTGGAAGCCGGCGGCATTCCCGTGCTGGCTCATCCGATTCTTTATCATATGAGCAAGTATCGTCTGGATACTCTCGTCGGTGAATTAAAAGAAGCAGGTCTTCTTGGCATTGAAGCCATCTACAGTACCTATAAGCAGCATGAAGAACGCGAGATTCGAGAACTGGCCGCGAAATATGATCTGGCCATCAGCGGCGGCAGTGATTTCCATGGTTCCAACAAACCCGGTCTGGACCTGGCCATCGGTTACGGCAGTCTCTTCGTCCCCGAAGACATTCTGGACAATCTGAAAAACACAAAGCGATAACGCAAAAATCCCCCGGCAAATGCCGAGGGATTTTATTTTTTATTATTCTATGCAATTATGCCTGCACAATCAGGAATCTGCCATCACCGACTTCGAATACTTCATCAGCATCCAGAATCTCGTCGTCCATAGCACCTTCCATGTCAATTCCTTCATCCTCGAAGTAAGCAATTACTTCTTCAACGGAATCAACCACAACAGCCATACACTCTTCCAGAAAATCTTCTGCTTCGTCCAATGTCTCGGCTACTGTCCTGGGGAATAACTGGTTCTGCTTCTCAAGGAAACACTCTAACACCTCATCATCATATTCACGCATGGATTCGCCCTCCTTTTGATAAGATACTCACACATACTACAATGTAGAACACTTTCGTGTCAACGGGAAGATTACCAACTTTAATCCACAAAATTCAGTAATTCCGATGGTTGACTGATGATGGAATTTGCGCTAGCGCCCTCCAGTTCCTCTCTTGTCCGAAAGCCCCAAAGCACTCCGACCGTAAATGCTCCCGCACCTATTCCGGTCTTCATGTCCGTGGCTGTATCACCTACATACAGTACTTCCTCGGGTTTTACATCAAACAGTTCCATAATCTCAAATACGCCCGCAGGATCGGGTTTGATGGGCTTGCCTTCTCTCTGCCCAATCAGCACATCAAAGCACTCCTTGCCAAACAAGGTCTCAATTACATCGATGGTCTGATTGTGTGGTTTGTTGGACAACACTGCCAGCTTGATTCCCTTGCGTTTCAACGCCTCCAGCGTCTCTACAATGCCATCGTAGGGTTTTACCTGATACATACAGTCCACAGCAAAATACTGCTTATACAGTTCGAACGCTTTTTCAAAATGAACCAGTTCGGTGTCACCACCTTTAATCAGTGCTCGCTTTACCAGATTTGCCGCACCGTCACCCACAAAATATTTATAATCATCCTCCGGGAAGGGGCCGATTCCGAAGGGAGCAAATGCCCTGTCACCGCAATATTTCATGCTTGCGATGGAATCGGAAAGCGTTCCGTCCAAATCAAATACAGCTGCTTTTATCATTGGTTCAGCCAATCCTTTCCCTCCTGGTACAGTCTTCCCACAGGAAGTCCGACCACATTATTGTAATCACCGCGAATACCTGCAATATATCTTGCACAGAAGCCCTGGATGCCATATGCACCTGCCTTGTCCATGCAATCGCCGGTAGCCACATACTCCTCAATCTCGGCCTCTGTCATCTCGCAAAAAAGCACCTCCGTCTCTTCGTGGAAGGTACGAGTCTGCAGCTCGCCGCCGGCCGTCCTGCGATAAAGTGTCACACCGGTATATACCTGATGTGCCTTTCCGGAGAGCAGTCTGAGCATTTCCTTTGCCTTTTCTTCCGTGCCGGGTTTTCCAAGAATCTTTCCGTCTGCAGCCACCACAGTGTCTGCGCCGATTATAAGAACATCCTCTGCTTCATCCAGCGTTTTCAGTACGGCCTCTGCCTTCTGCAGGGAAAGCTGTTCTACCAGCTGCGCAGGAACAGAAGTTGTGATATTCTCCTCAGCATTGCTGACAATCACCTCGAAGGGGATTCCGATTTGTGTTAACAGTTCGCGCCTTCTGGGAGAAGCAGACGCCAAAATAATCTTCATTTCGCTTACAATCCTTTTGCTTAATGATGTGTTTCGGGAATGAAGGTTCTGGTCTCCAGGCTACCCTCTTCCGCAAGTTTTTTTGCCTTTTCAATTGCCTCAAAGCAGAAGGCATCCTGAGAATTAAACTGCTGTTTTCCTCTCTTATCGGGCTTTTCATAAGTTCCGTCTGCCTGCAGGACTGCCGCCTTGATGTTATCCTTCAGCTGGCTCTGCAGAATGTGACAGAGTTCCTCTTTCAGTGCGGGGCTGTCGATAGGGAACATAATCTCCACACGTCTCTCCAGATTTCTGGGCATCCAGTCAGCACTTGCGCAGTACACCTCTGTGTTGCCCTCGTTCAGGAAATAGAAAATTCTTGCATGCTCCAGGAAATTGCCAACGATGGAGCGCACTGTTATATTCTCGCTGACACCCTTGATACCTGCCTTCAGACAGCAGATACCTCTGACAATCAGCTCAATCTTTACGCCTGCCGCACTTGCGGAATACAGTGCAGCGATAATGTCCTTATCACAGAGGGAGTTCATCTTCGCAATAATATGCGCGGGATGACCTTCCTTTGCATGCTGCTTCTCGCGGTCAATCAGGTAAAGGAACTTGTCCTTCAGCCACAGGGGAGCAACGCTCAGTTTATTCCAGCTTAAAGGTTCAGAGTAACCGGACAGCATGTTGAAAACTGCGGTTGCGTCCTCACCGATTGCCTCTGCACAGGTGAGCAGACCGATATCGGTGTACAGCTTTGCGGTGGAATCATTATAGTTACCGGTACCCAGATGCACATAGCGGCGGATACCGTCTTCTTCTCTTCTTACAACCAGAGTAATCTTACTGTGAGTCTTCAGACCTACCAGACCGTAAATTACATGACAGCCTGCCTTCTCCAGCATTCTCGCCCATCCGATGTTGTTCTCCTCATCGAAACGAGCCTTCAGCTCTACCAGAACGGAAACCTGCTTGCCGTTGTCTGCCGCCTGCATCAACGCCGCGATGATGGGTGAATTACCGCTGACACGATACAGGGTCTGCTTGATGGCAAGAACCTCGGGATCCTTGGAAGCCTGTCTGATGAACTCTACTACCGGTTCAAAGGTCTGATAAGGATGATGCATTAAGATATCACCCTTCTTAATCTCATCAAAAATATTGCAGCCTGCGGGAAGTTCGGGTACCTGCTGCGGTGTGAACTTAGGAGTCTTCTGATCAGCAAAGCCGTCCAGTCCGTAAACCTTCATCAAGACGGTTAAGTCAAGCGGTCCGCTGATGGAGTAAATGTTCTGGTCTCCCATATGGAGTTCCTTCTTGATAATCTTGAGCAGGCGCTTGTCCATGCCATCCTCAACCTCCAGACGGATGGTTTCACCCCACTGGCGTCTCTTTAACTGCTTCTCAATTTCCTTCAGCAAATCTGCAGCCTCATCCTCCTCGATGGAAAGGTCTGCATTTCTCATGATACGGAAAGGATATGCACACACAATATCGTAGTTCAAAAACAGCTTATGCATATTTCTCTCGATTACTTCCTCCAGGAAGATAATCTTCTTCACGGTGCCGTCTCCGGGGATAGGCACAATACGATTCAGCACACCGGGCACCTGGACGGTTGCAAATTCCAGTTCCTCAGGATCATTCTTCTTGCTGACCAAAGCTGCAATGTTCAATGTCTTATTGCGAATCAGCGGGAAAGGTCTGGAAGAATCCACCGCCATGGGAGTCAGTACAGGATATACATTCTCCTCAAAGAAGTGGTCGATGTATGCACACTCTTCCTCCGTTAAATCCTCATGCTTGCTGACGATATGCAGACCGCACTGCTCCAGCTTAGGAAGCAGCGAGCGATTCCAGGTGGAATACTGCAGTTCAACCAGCTCATGAATCGCCTTGTCAATGGCAGCCAGCTGTTCCTCCGGCTTCATGCCCGCAATGTCTCTCTTCTCGTAGCCCGCATTGACCATGTCCTTTAAGGATGCCACACGAACCATGAAAAACTCATCCAGATTGGAGGCTGTAATGCTTAAGAACTTCAGTCTCTCAAACAAGGGGATATTCTTATCTCTGGCCTCGTTCAACACTCTGTGATCGAACAGAATCCAGGATAATTCTCGGTTGGTATAATATTTGGAATTCGTAAAATCAATTGTAGCCATAGGTGTCCTCGTTTCCGTGCTTTACACTAAAATACTTTACGCTGCTTTAAAATCGGTTCTACACTGTATACTTCCAGGAAGAAATCCTTCTTCTCCTCGAAGAAGCCCTTCTCCAATGAGATATCGTCTGCGGTATCTGCGGAAAGGATTAACTGACCGTCCTTTACCACTGCGCGGAGTTCCTTTAACTTCTGCTTGTGGCTGCGGTCAAGACCGCTTGCCAGACGCAGGATTGCGGTAAGCTTGGCAACCGTCAGATAAGCCTCTCTGTCCATGCCGTCCTTACTGTTCTGCAAACCGCTGTAGTCGAAATTGCTGTGGTTGTATCTCACGATACTTGCCACAATCATTCGCTCTGCGTGGGAAAGTCCAATCATCTCCGTTGACATGATGATATTGTAGGAGGACTCTCCGATATTCATCAGACTGATATATTTTCCACAGTCATGCAGGATGGCCGCCAGACGAAGGTAAAGTCTTTCGCGCTTTCCCAGACCGTGAATCTTTTTCATACTGTCAAAAATGGTAGAGGTAATGTTCTCCAGTGTCTCGGAGCGTTTTCTGCTGCCCATGTATCGCTTACTGATGTTCATGGCACAGGCGATGATATCCTGTTCGAAATCATGTACACCCTTTACCAGATTGTTTTTCTCTGCATATTCATAGGCGATGCCGTCGCAAAGGGTTGCACCGGGCACCCAGATCTGTGTTGCTCCCATCAGTTCCGCAATTCTTTCCGTCATAACGGCACTGATGAACATCAGCGGAAGCTTCTCCTCAGGAATTTCCATAACCACTGCATTCTTCTCTCTCTTGCCGGTTCGAAGCACATTGGTCATCCCGCGGAACTGCTCACCGTTCAGTGCCTGTACGCCGTTATTGGCGGTGAGCTTCATTGCCCAGGGTGAAATATATTCATCAATGATAACAAGATTCTTAATCTGTCTGTCCTTCAGGTACAGCTTCTTGTAATTGCCCAGCTGCGCCATAATCATCTCGGTAATAAAGTTCTCTGTAGCGGAGTGCTTTACCTCAAAACGATTGAGATAGTCCTGAATACGAAGTGCTCCCAGAAGCAGGTTCTGGGTAGAAACCAGCGTATCGTTTTCAAACAGAGAAATCTGAATACTGCCGCCGCCGATATCAAGAATCGCAGTGCTGTCCTCAAGAACCTTCTTAAAGCTTTCCTCTCTTGCGGCAACAGCCTTATAATCCAGGAATCGCTGCTCTGAGTTGCTCAAGATATCCACATGAATGCCCGTGCGCTGTTCAATCTGGTCCTGCACAATGGCTGTGTTTTCCGTCTCTCTGATTGCACTGGTACCGTAAGCCTTATAGCCTGCCACCTTGTAAACCTTCATGATGGAGTCGAATTCCTTCAGTGTGCGGCAGAGTTCGTTCATTTTTTCGGTGCTGATAATTCCTCTCGCATAGGTATCGCTTCCCAGATCCAGTCTCTTTCTGACACAATCCACTTCCTTCATGCCGTTCTTGGCTGTGAATTCAAAAATCTTCATGGTCAGTTCAAAGCTTCCCACCTCGATGGCCGCAAAGGTTTTAATGCTCATAAGGTTCTCCTTTCAATCATAAATGCTGTAACTTACAGAACTATTGAAGGCCTAAAATATAATCGATAAACTGCTGTGCACTTCTGCCGGACAAGCCGCCGTGAGAAAGTTCCCACTTGTTTGCCTCTGCCAGCAGCTCTTCTTCTCCCATTGCCACACCGTATCTCTCGGCAAGTACCTTTACAATATTCTGGAACTCCTTCTTGTTGGGAGAACCAAAGTAAATGGTAACGCCGAAACGATAAACCAGCGACAGCTTCTCCTGCACGGTATCGCTGGTGTGCATATCCTGACGGATTTCCTCCTTGTCGGAGAAGTTCTCTCGAATCAGGTGTCTGCGGTTAGAGGTTGCATAAATCAGGATATTGTTGGGCTTCTTCTCCAGACCGCCCTCAATCACTGCCTTTAAGTATTTGTACTCAATTTCAAATTCTTCAAAGCTCAGGTCATCCATGTAGATGATGAACTTGTAATTTCTGTTTTTAATCTGGCTGATGACATCGTTCAGATCCTGGAACTGATGCTTGTAGATTTCGATGATACGAAGTCCTCTGCCGTAATATTCGTTGGCGATAGCCTTAATGCTGGATGACTTACCGGTTCCGGCGTCACCGAACAGCAGACAGTTGTTTGCCTTCTTGCCGGAAACGAATGCCTCGGTATTGTCGGTCAGCTTCTTCTTGGGACCTTCATAGCCAACCAGGTCATTCAAAGTCACATGTGCGATATTGGTAATGGGTACGATATGTACACCCTCGGCATCACGCATAACGCGGAAGGATTTATGAAGACCAAACTTACCGACACCATACTCCTTATAAAACTGAGTCAGGGTAGCCTTCATCTCCTCTGCGGTATCATTTGTCACAAACTTTTCAGCCAGTTCACAGATACGGTCGCAGATTCTGGTGTTGTAAACCTTGCTCTCACGTTTACCGATGGAATAATCCAGGATCATGGCAAACTCAGGTGCCTTCAGTTTGTCCATCATGGGCTTGAAATCATAATCATAGAGTTCCTTCATGATGACAATATCATGCAGAACCGCCTGATTGATGCTGCCCTCAATCTCGCCTCTGATTTCACAGGCACAGCTGTAGCTGTTCTCATTGTTTACCAGCAGATTTGCCAGATAGCAATGCCACAGATTGCCGTGGAAGCCGTAATGTCCTGCAAGTTCAATCAAACGGTGAATGCAGTCATAAACAAGCTCCTGCTTGTCCTCCAGAGATACCTCCGCATCCTCACAATCATAGTTTTCCATCAGCCAGGAGATATCCTCCAAAAGCTCACCGTCTTCAAAATTTCTAAATACAATTAACTGTTGTATACGCATTTCCTTACTTAAGCCTGCCAATCCTTAATAATTACCCAAAATCTTCATATTGCGGGATTCATCGCGAAGTCCACGCAGTGCGTTCTTTACGGCACTGTCTGCCAGATTTCCCTCGAAGTCAATGAAGAATCTATACTCCCAGTCTCTCTCCTCGATAGGTCTGCTCTCAATCTTGCTCAGATTCAGATTGTTGTAGATGAAGTGAGAAAGCATATGATACAGGGAACCGCTCTCATGAGGGACCTCAAAGCAGATGCTGATCTTATTGGCATCTTTTCTGAATACCTTCTGGTTGGTTACAATGATAAATCTGGTGGAGTTGCTCTTCACATCGTTGATGCCCTTTGCAAGCACCTCAAGACCGTAAATCTTTGCAGCATGCTCACCGGCGATTGCTGCCTTTGTCTTGTCACCGTCCTCCGCTACCTTCTTGGCTGCGAATGCGTTGTTCTTCATACCTACCTGCTGCCAGTCATGGTTGCCCAGATACTTTGCAGTCTGCATCAGGGACTGAGGATGAGAATAAACGGTCTTTACATCCTCCAGCTTTGTGCCGGGAACACCAAGCAGACAATGCTCAATCTTGATAATCTGCTCGCCGACAATATAGTTTTCAAACTCCTGCAGCAGGTCATAAATCTCATTTACGATACCTGCGGTGGAATTCTCGATAGGCAATACTGCGAAGTCTGCGCTGCCCTCGTCGATAGCGCTCATTGCCTCTCGGAAGGTATCCACATGGAAGCTGTTGATTTCCTCGCTGAAGAACTGCATCATGGCAGCCTGAGAATATGCACCCTCCGCGCCCTGAAATACAACACGCACCTTGCTTCTCTCAATCTCATCCACGCCGATGAAGGGAAGTTTACCAAGACTTCCGTTCTCAGCAAGCAATCTGTACTGCAGCTTACGGCTCATGGACATAATCTGCTCGAACAGTTCCTCAACACCGTGACTGTTGAAGTCATTGTGAGTCATCGCCTTTACCTTAGCCAGCTTTTCCATTTCTCTGGTCTTATCAAAGACCTTCTTGCCTGTGCTGATTTTATATTCCGCAACCTGCTTGCAGACATCCATTCTATCCTCATAGAGACTTACGATTTGCGCATCGATGGTATCGATGCGATCTCTGAGTTCCAGTAAATCCATTTCTTATTCCCCTTTAACTAGTGATGTTCTTCTTCGATATGATTTAAGCCCTGGCTTAAGATGGTGACAATATGATCATCTGCAAGAGAATAGAAAATAATCTTGCCGTCGCGTCTGTTCTTCACCAGATCCATCTGCTTCAACACACGCAGCTGATGGGAAATGGCTGACTGCGACATTCCAACCAACGCCGAAATGTCATAAACGCACATCTCGTTATTCAAAAGCACATAAAGAATCTTCAGTCTGGTTGCATCGCCAAACACCTTGTAGAAATCTGCAAGGTCCTGCAGTTCCTCCATAGGAGGTACGCTGTCCTCGATTCTTTTCGCCATATCTTCCGTTACATGAATAAATGTATTTTCTTCCATTGTGTCACATCCTTTTTTCGTGAAACTGCCAACACTTTATCCCTACTATTTTACACTAATTTCCTTGCTTTAGCAAAACAATTCTACTTGTTTCGAGTAAAATATCCTTCCATTCCCGCTGTCATGGAAACCGTACCGTCCTCCAGCACAAACAGGGCTTCTATTCCGAAGCTTTCCGCAAGTTTTTTCCCTTCCTTTTCTCCAAGAACAAAGCAGGCGGTGGAAAAGGCATCGCTCTGCCATCCACTCTCACACAATATTGTCACGCTTCGCACTCCGCTCTCAGCAGGGTAGCCTGTTTTCTCATCCAGAATGTGATGATATTTTTTCCCATCTACCTCAATATATCTCTCGTAATCACCCGAAGTGGATACGCAGTAGCCTGCCGGTACCGCAAGCACACCCAGAGACTCTCCCGCCGTGAAGGGATCTACTATACCGACTTTCCAGTCACTGCCATCCGGCTTTTCTCCGTAGGCAAGCACACTGCCGCCGATGGTAACGACAGCTCCCGTGACATCCTGCTTTTCCTTCAGCATGTTTCTCAGTATTTCCAGTGCCATTCCCTTGCCGACAGCCCCCAGATCGATGGATGCTCCCTCCTTCAGAATGACGCGATACCCATCGGCATTTTTAATCAGATTGATTTTATCAAGACCGCATGCGTCAAGCACCTTGTCTATTTCCTCTTTGGAAGGTACTGCCGCTGATTCTGCCACGACCTGCTCATCAATATTCCACAGCTGAATCAGGGGACCGATTGTAGGATCAAAGGCATTTTCGGAACTCAGGGTCAGTGTCAGGCATTCCAGCAGAAGGTCTCCGCAGAAATCAGACACCGGTGTACCTTCTTTGCTTCCGGCTTCCGCATTCACTCTGCCGATCTCAGAGGAAGCAATCTTCCTTGAGAGTATGTTTTCTTCCAGATATCTGATTTCTGCCAGCATCTCATCCTGCACGGTTTCCGCATCCTCAGAATAAACCGTCATTGAAACAACGGTTCCCATTGCCGTATCAATTTTTGTGTTTTTCGTTTCTTTTTCCGCCGAACATGCTGTAAGACACAGCAGCACGCCCGCCAGACACAATGCAAAAAATTTCTTCATATTCCATCCTCTTTTTGTTATACTTACGATGATATTAATTTCCAAGAAGGAGTATTATCTTTGAAACTATCGGTCCGGAAACTAACGCTTCTTGCATTATACACCACGGTTTCTCTAGCGGTGTACGCAATTGAAAGTGCCCTGCCTCCGTTTATCCCCTTTCCGGGAGTAAAGCCGGGGCTTGCCAATATCATAACCCTGCTGGTGCTTCACCGCTTTTCCGCCAAGGAAGCCTCCCTGGTGCTCACCGCCAGAATTCTGTTGTCCACCCTGTTATTCGGACAGGCCTTGAGCCTGTTCTACAGTCTCGCCGGCGGAACTTTGAGCCTCACCGCCATGGTGCTGCTGAAAAAACTGTTGGGGAAAAATCTGCTGATCCCCATGGGCATTACCGGCGGTCTCGTCCACAATCTGGGACAGTTGCTCGTCGCTTTTCTTTTTACCCAAACCCTGGGTGTTCTCACATATCTGCCCATCCTGATACTCGGCGGCATTGCTGCAGGACTTCTCACCGGAGTATCCGCACAGGCAGCTGTAAAGTACCTTTCGCCTCAACTGAACCGCCATCTCAGATTATAACAAAATCCCTTCCTCGTCGGAAGGGATTTCTTATGTTTTCCGCTATCTGTTCTGCAATTCTCCAAGCATTTCTTTCACTGTTTTTCTGTACACGGGATGAATGAAGTTCGGTGCAATCTCCGCCACGGGGCCCAGCACAAAATCACGGTTCTTCATATCCACATGAGGGATGTCCAGATCATCGCTGTGATATACAAGATCATCATAGAACAGAATGTCCAGGTCCAATGTTCTGGGACCCCAATGAATTTCTCTGGTTCTGTGAGCCTCCTGCTCGATTACATGAAGCGCCTGCAGCAGTTCCTCCGGATTCAACAGAGTGTCAACCTCCATGGCCCCGTTCAGGAAAGAATCCTGCTCCACACCGCCGTAGGGCGCTGTCTCAATCAGGGTTGAAACCTTCTTCACTTCAATTTCTCTGTGTTTGCGCATGGCAGCAACCGCATTTTCAATATATGCCTTTTTGTCGCCCAGATTGGATCCAAGTGCAATGTAAGCCTTATGCCAGCCCCTGTGAATCTTTACGGACACATTCTCAAAGGGCAGGGGAATCGGTGCTTCCGGCTTTTCTATTTCCAGATCAACGGCATGAATCAAGGGATATGTCAGTAAAATCTCAGCAGCAAGCTTTTCAGCCACTGTCTCAAGCAATTTGCAGGTGTTTTCCTTCATCCATCTGTCAATCATCAGGCAGACTTCACCGTAGTGCGTGGACAGTGTCAGATTATCTTCGACGGCCGCATGATTTGTCTGGGTATAAAGGGTTGCATTTACATAAAAAAACTGTCCGTTTTTTGTCTCCTCTTCATACACGCCGTGATGAGCGAAAACCTTCAATCCTTTGATTCTGATTTCATCAAACGAATGATTTCGATACATTTATCTTCCTCCGTTCAAAATAGCCTCTGTCATCAGAATGGCCCGCTTGTTCTGGAATACATCGTGCACTCTCACAAACATACAGCCCTTCATCACTCCCACTACCGTTGTGGCGATGGTACCCTCCACTCTCTCTGCCGCCGGCAGATCAAGCGTCAGTCCAATGACTGACTTACGGCTGGTACCCAGCAATATAGGACAGCCCAGCACCTTCAGTTCCTCCAGGCTGTTGATAACCTCCAGGTTCTGTTCATAGCTCTTCGCAAATCCCACACCGGGGTCCAGAATAATCTTGTCTTCCGCAATGCCTGCCTTCTGTGCCAGATGCAGCGTCTCGGCCAGATCTGCTGCCACATCCTGCATGAAATTTACATAATCCGTATTGGTTCTGTTGTGCATCAGGCAGCAGGGAAGTCCACTGCGCGCGATTACACCGGCCATCTCCGGATCATATTTCAATCCCCAGATATCGTTGATTAAATCTGCGCCGGCCTGAATGCCTGCCTGAGCTACCTTGGACTTGTAGGTATCCAATGAAAGCGGGACATCAAATCTTGCCTTCAGCGCCTCGATGACCGGTGCGGTTCTGGCAATTTCCTCCTCGTCGGAAATCAGAGTATAGCCGGGTCTGGTAGACTCTCCGCCGATGTCAATGAGCTCTGCGCCCTGCTTGATCATCTCCTCTGTATGAAACAACGCCTGGTCCATGGAATTCCACTTTCCGCCGTCGGAAAAGGAATCCGGTGTCACATTTAATATACCGCACACATAAGTATGTCCCTGCGTTTTAAACTCTTTTCCGCCAATTAACATTTCCATATCTCCCATCAGTACACAATTTTCAGGTTCTTCTTATCATTTTTCCAGTTGCAATCCTTTTCTGCATCGCAGACATAACAGGCTCTGCTTGCCTTGTCCGCCCGATACAGAATACCCCGCAGATTCTTCTCGTCCATCACGGTTTTGTCGCGATGGGTCAGAATGGCATCCCGGATCTCAAGTGTTTCCTCCTCCGAAAAGCCGCACTGTCTCAGAATATCCGGTGCAATCTCTCCGCTGGCAATCTCATGAGGAATTCCCTCCAGATACTGTCTGTGCTTTCCGATGTCATGCAGCAGCGCCGCTGCATAAATCATCTCAAGCTCCAGACCGTAACCCTCTTCCGCATTCATCACCCGGGCAATTCTTGCCACATCCAGAAAATGCACCATATCATGACGGCAGAAGCATCTGTCTGCTTCTGCCGCTCTGTTTTTTCCAAGATTCAATTGAAAAATATCATTCTTCAAAATCTGATCTATTCTATCCATCGGTTTCCTCTAGAATCCTTACGCTTCTTCCTCATCAATCAGTGTTCCCGCGCCGTCCATACGAAGCATCTGGAAGAAACGATTCTGCAGCTCCGTGTTCTCCTCAAAGCAGCCTCTGGTCGCAATGCTGACAGTCTTGCTGCCGGGCTTCTTCACGCCGCGCATGGTCATGCACATGTGCTCTGCCTCGAGTACTACCATCGCGCCCTTAGGAGCCAGATTTTCCATAATGGCATCTGCAATCTGAGTGGTCATGCGCTCCTGAATCTGCAGGCGCTTAGCGTATACCTCTACGGTTCTTGCCAGCTTGCTGAGTCCCACAACCTTGCCGTCGGGGACATAGGCAATGTGTGCCTTCCCGTAAAAGGGCATCATATGATGCTCACACATGGAATAGAAGGTGATATCCTTCTCCAGTACCATTTCACTGTTATCCACGGTAAACACCTTGGACAGAGGTACTGCAGCATCTTCATCCATGCCACTCATAATCTCTGCATACATTCTGGCAATGCGTTCGGGCGTGTCCAGAAGTCCCTCTCTGTTCACATCCTCTCCGATTCCCTCCAAAAGAAGCTTTACGGCCTCTCTGACCTTATCCTGATCTACCATACTTTCTCTTTCCTATCTATCCGTTACGCCTTGGGGTCATATCCGCATACCGTCATGATCTTTCCCATGAAAGACAATGATCCGAAGGCGATGATAACATCGTCCTTCCCTGCAAGCAAACGCCCCAGTTCCACCGCTTCCTCAATGCTCTCCGCCGCAGTTACATTCGGATGCACCTTCCAGATTTCCTTTGCCAGATCCAATGCCTGCATGGCTCTGGAATTGTTCGGGGTGGTTACGGTAATAATCTGATCTGCATAGCTGTGGGTCAGATTGATGATTTTCTCATACTCCTTGTCCCTCAGCACTCCCATTATATAGATAATTCTCTTATTTGTAAAATAAAATTCAATCGACTGGGCAAGTCTTTTTGCCGCATCCTCATTATGAGCACCGTCCACAACAAAGATTGGCTTCTTCCCAATCACGGTAAAGCGTCCCGGCCACTTCGTCTGTTCCAATCCCTGACGCAGCTTGTTTTCCGTAATATGATAGCCCAGACCATCCAGCACCTGCAGCACACCCACTGCCAAGGCGGCGTTCTCCACCTGCACCTGACCGGCCAGGCGAATCTCCAGCTTCCTGTAAGAGAGATAATCAAATCGCTGCTTTTCCAGCCCATACTTTACATTCTTTAAATCACTTTTCTCAACTACGGTCAGGGGGCAGCTCAATTCCGCTGCTTTGGCTTCGACAACTGCCTGCGCCTCATCCTCCTGTCGGATGGTTACCACAGGGCAGCCCGGTTTGATAATGCCCGCCTTCTGCGCAGCAATTTCAGCCAGACTGTTTCCCAGGAATTTCATATGGTCCATGCTGATGGAAACCAGCACTGACACCAGCGGCTTCTCTATCAGGTTGGTGGCATCCAACAGTCCGCCCATACCAACCTCCAGAATGACAATGTCACACTGCTTTTCCACGAAGTAAAGAAAGCCAAGTGCAGTCTCCACCTCGAAGGGTGTGGGCTGCGGAAGTCCCTCTGCCACCATCTCATCGCAGACTGCCTTCACCTGTTCCATCAGGCGGCCCAAAGCGGTTCTGGAAATCATTCTCCCGTTCACCTGAATGCGCTCTCTGTATTCAAAAATCGTCGGTGATATATAACGACCCACGCTGTAGCCTGCAGCTTTTAACACCGAAGCAATATAAGAACACACCGAGCCCTTTCCGTTGGTTCCGGCCACATGCACAAACCTCAGATTTGCCTGAGGATTTCCCAATCTCCTGCAAAGCTCCTTGATACTGTCAAGTCCGGGTACGATTCCGAGGCCCGTGATGCTCTCGATGTATTCCATTACCTCTGCTTCTTTCATAAGTACTCCTTTTTTTGCCCGATATGCAAAAGAATCTGCAGGAAAACCTGCAGATTCTGCTTGTTTCACTTATTGACCGATACCGTCCAGATCCATATCCACGCCGGCCCCGATGTCCAGCATGTTTACGGTACGTCTCTTGATTCTTGCCTTCTCAGACTGCTCTAAGATAAAGTCCTTGATTGCCTTAGAGTTCTTAATATGTACCAGATGCAGCTGAGGGTCTGTGGTATCACCGGTAAAGCAGGTGATGGAACCAAGTCCGAACATCTTCTCAATCAGAGTAGCGGAATGCTGTACATCTACAATCTTATACATATAGCAATCATTCTCCACTGTCTTAAGCAAGCCCTGATCAATTGTCAGCATATCTTCCTTAACGCTGTATTTTGTAAAAGTAAAAGGAAGTCCAAAGAACAACCAACGTTTTCTCTCAACAAATTCCATCATCAATAACCACCCTTCCAAAAGTATTTTACAAAGTAATTTTACTATTCTCCTATTATAGACGAATTGTCCTCACTATGCAAAAGTTTTTTGACCATAATTTATCAAAACTTTCTGATTCTCCCGTTGAAAGAATCGGTTAAAAGTGGTATCATGGAGAAAATGTTTTGGAGGTAAAATATATGACCGCAAAAGAGTGTATTACCGGACGCAGAAGCATCCGTTCTTTCACCGAGCAGCCCGTTTCTCATGAATTGATTTCTCAGATTATTGAGACCGCATCTTTCGCTCCCAGCTGGAAGAACACACAGGTTACAAGATACATCGCCGTTGAGGGTGAGACAAAAGCTGCTCTCGCCAAATGCACCACTATCTGGGCTAAGAACGGCGCTATTATGGATAACGCACCTATGGTTATCGCCGTTACCATCGTTACAGGCCGCAGCGGCTATGAGCGTGACGGTTCCTTCTCTACTCCCAAGGGTACCGGCTGGCAGTGGTATGATGCCGGCATCGCTACCGAAGCTCTTTGCCTGGCAGCTTACGAGCAGGGTCTCGGCACCGTAATCATGGGATTATATGATGATAAGGACGCTACCGCTGTTCTGAATATTCCCGAAGGACAGGAACTGGCAGCTTTAATTGCTATCGGTTATCCCGCAGAATCCCCTGCAGCCCCCAAGCGTAAGGCTGTTGAGGATTTATTATCATTTCAATCGTAAACAATTGAGCTGAAGAGTTTTTCTCTTCGGCTCTCTTTTTGCAATCAACGATAAACCCACGAAAGGAATTTCTTCAAATGAGACATTTAATGAGTCCTTTGGACTTTACTACCGAAGAATTGGACAAGCTCTTTGATTTGGCCAATGACATTGAACACAATCCTGCAAAATATGCACATGCCTGCGACGGCAAGATTCTTGCTACCTGCTTCTATGAGCCCAGCACTCGTACCCGTTTGAGTTTTGAATCTGCAATGACAAGACTTGGCGGCCGCGTAATCGGTTTCTCCGATGCAGCCTCCTCTTCCGCTTCCAAGGGCGAAAGCGTTTCCGATACCATCCGCGTAATCTCCTGCTACGCAGACATCTGCGCAATGCGTCATCCCAAGGAAGGTGCTCCCATGGTTGCCAGTGAGAAATCTCTCATTCCCGTTATCAATGCAGGTGACGGTGGCCATCAGCATCCCACCCAGACGCTGACCGACCTGCTGACCATCCGCAGCATGAAGGGCCGCCTGAATAACTTCACCATCGGTCTTTGCGGAGACTTAAAGTTCGGTCGTACCGTTCACTCCCTGATTAATGCACTGGTTCGCTACGAAGGCATCCGCTTCGTCTTCATCTCTCCCGAAGAGCTGCGCGTTCCCGATTACATTACCGATATGCTGAAGGAAAAAGGCATTGCATACGAAGAGGTTGTTCGTCTGGAGCAGGTAATGCCCGACCTTGACTTCCTGTACATGACTCGCGTACAGAAGGAGCGTTTCTTCAACGAAGAAGATTACATCCGCTTAAAGGATTTCTATGTACTGGATACCACCAAGATGGAACTGGCAAAGGAAGACATGCTGGTACTCCATCCCCTGCCCCCTGTCAATGAGATTTCCGTTGAAATCGACCAGGATCCCCGCGCCGCTTACTTCAAGCAGGCACAGTACGGTGTCTATGTTCGAATGGCACTGATTCTCACACTGTTGGAATCCGCAAAGGAAAACTAATTCACACAGAAAGGACAAACGATTATGTTAAATGTAGGTAAAATCGAAGAAGGTTTCGTTTTAGACCATATCAAGGCCGGCAACAGTCTGGCAATCTACGAACATCTTCAGTTGGACAAGCTGGACTGTACCGTAGCAATCATCAAGAACGCAAGATCCGATAAGATGGGCAAGAAAGATATTCTTAAGGTGGAATGTGATATCGATATGCTGGATCTGGATGTCCTTGCTTTCATCGACCACAACATCACCGTCAATGTAATCAAGAACGGTGAAATCGTTGCAAAGAAGGAACTGATTCTTCCCAAGCAGATTAAGAATGTTATTAAATGCCATAACCCCAGATGTATCACTTCCATTGAGCAGGAGCTGCCCCACATCTTCTTCCTGGCTGACCCCGCTCGTGAAGTATACCGCTGCAAGTACTGTGAAGAGAAATACAACGGTCGTTTCAAAAAGAACTAATTTATTTCGAAATCAAAAAAGCGTGGCTGCATGCCACGCTTTTTCTATGCTCTACTATGATAACAGTATTCTATCGTTGTCCAGGCTCTTGCCTGCACCCTGTCTGAATCTCTCCAGCAAGTCATTTACGGTGAGCTTCGCTCTCTCCTCTCCCTTGATATCCAGCACAATCTTACCGCTGTCCATCATAAAGGTTCGGTTGCCTAAATCCAGGGCATTCTGCATGTTATGAGTTACCATCAGGGTTGTGATATTATTCTTTGCAACCACTTCCTTGGTAATCTGCAGTACCTTGTCTGCAGTACCGGGATCCAGTGCCGCTGTATGCTCATCCAGAATCAGAATCTTGGGAACCGTCATGGTAGCCATCATAAGCGTCAATGCCTGACGCTGACCACCTGACAGAAGTCCTACCGGCTGCTTCATGCGGTCTTCAAGACCCATGCCGAGAAGCGCCAGCTGCTCACGGAACTTCTCTCTGTCACTCTTGCTGATGGAAGCGAACCAGCCGCCGTGACCTGCTGCCAGTGCCAGATTTTCCTCAATGCTCATGCCGGGCGCACTGCCTCGCATGGGATCCTGGAACAGTCTTCCAATCTGACGCGCTCTCACATGAGAAGGCATAAATGTAATATCCTGACCATCCAGGGTAATGCGTCCTTCATCGGTCATGAAGTCACCGCAAATGGCATTGAACAAAGTAGACTTACCGGCACCGTTGGAACCGATGATGGTGACGAAATCTCCTTCAGCCAATTCAAAGCTTACCTGATTCAGAGCCTTCTTCTCATCCATGGTACCGGGATGAAAAGTTTTGGAAATGGATTGAACCTTTAACATCAGTTCCACCTCCTTCCCTGCAAACGGCGCTTCATCATCGGCCATCTGCTCTTTAAATAAGGACCTGAAATTGCAATGATAACGATGACGGAAGAAACCAGCTTCAGCATGAAAGCAGGCATATTCATACGGAGTGCAATGGTGTAAACCAGTCTGAAAATAAAGGAACCGAGAACCACGCCTACCGCTCTCTT
Source organism: Acetatifactor sp. (assembly GCA_045597705.1). Lineage (GTDB taxonomy): Bacteria > Bacillota > Clostridia > Lachnospirales > Lachnospiraceae > Acetatifactor. The sequence goes on along the minus strand of JAZLKR010000021.1, from coordinate 5,234 downwards.
AAATACGCTGCCTCTTCCCATGAAGGTGCCGCCGATTAAGAGGGATGCCAAAGCGATGGTTACCATACCGGTACCGATATTGATATCTGTTGACTTCTGAGACTGTGCCAGGAGGCAACCGGAAAGTCCGGTGAATGCATTTGCCACACAGAGCCCCACAATCGTTGTAAATACGGGGTTAATGGAGGAGCTTCTTACCATATCGGGGTTGTTGCCGGTTGCACGAATGGCAAGGCCCAATCTGGTACGCAGGAACAGCGTTAAGAACAACACAACTGCTGCCACAGCGATAAATGCCACAATCAGAATATACTGCTTCGCAAAAGGAGTTTCCTTCAAAGCAGCCTTCATCATGGAGAAAACTGTAGTTGTCTTATTCATATTTACAAGGGAGGAACCGCCCATAACCGCAATATTAACGGAATACAGACCCGTATTCACGATAATACCTGCCAACAGGCTTTCTACACCCATCTTCGTCTGCAGGATTGCCGTCACAAAACCGGACAGAACACCTGCCGCCATCGCTGCCAGAATTGACAGATAAGGGTGACCCGATACCGCCACTACAGCGCCCACACAGGCACCCAGCGTGAAGCATCCGTCCGTAGACAAATCACAGACATTTAACATTGAATAGCTCAGGAACAAAGCCAGCACTGTCAGGGAACAAATCAGTCCCAGTTCCAGCGCAGTCTGTCCAAGAGTCAAAGCTCCTGCTAAATCCATAACTTCCTCCATACATTCAAACAAAATTTCTCCACTATTGTACCATTTTTGCAGAAAAGAAAAAAGCAGTTTTTCAGAAAAACTGAAAAACTGCTTTCAAAGAATTCTTATTTCAATTCAGCTTATTCAAAGCTCTCAGCGGTCTGGATACCGTTAACCTGTGTGCACAGAGGTCCGAATACCTTCTTGATCTCTTCGAAGTCAAAACCGATTGCTTCGCAGGTCTCGGTGTTAACGGTTGCTGTACCGTTATCGAAGGTCATGACAGGAAGGGTTGCGGGATCTGCCTTCTCGAGAAGAACCTTTGCTACCATGTTTGCAGTCTCAACACCAAGGTTAGCGTAGTCAACACCGTAACCTAAGAATGCACCGTTCAGTGCGAAAGAGTCAGCACCGGTATAGTGAGGAATCTTTGCATCCTGGAACTTCTCGTAGATAGAAAGCTCAGCGGTCATAATGGTGTTATCGGTAGGTGTGAAGATTGCATCAACGCCATCCTGGATCAGCTGATCTGCTGCCTGCATAACTTCATCGGTCTTGGTTCCGGTACGCTCTACATAAGCGATTCCCTTAGCATCCAGATAAGCCTTTGCTGCATTGATAGGTGTGGTAGAAGAATCCTGACCGTTATCGTACAGGAAACCAATCTTCTTTGCATCAGGGTTTGCTGCAAAAATCAGGTTCATAACTGCGTTTGTGTCAAGGAAGTCTGAAGTACCGGTAATATTGGCACCGGGAGCCTCAAGGCTGTCTACAAGACCACAGCTCAAGGGATCTGATACTGCGGAGAAGATAACGGGAATCATGTTATCCTCGGTCTTAGCCTGCATCTCCATAGCAACGGGAGTAGCAACACCAACCATCAGGTCTACCTTGTCAGCGATGAAGTCAGCGATAATCTGACCCATATCTACTGAGTTTGCATTACAGTTGTCATAGTGAATCTCGAATACAACACCGTTCTCGTCACCAATCTTCTTCAGCTGTGCCTTAATGTTATCACAAATCTGGTTCAAAGAAGCATCGTCAACAAAGTTACAGATACCTACCTTGTAAACGGTTGCATCTGCAGGTGCCTCAACCTGAGCATCACTGCTCTGTGCTGCTTCGCTGCTGACTGCGGGCTCTGCACCCTGACTGGCTTCGCTTGCAGTTTCACTGCCGCATGCGCACATGCCAATCATCATGGTCATCGCCATCATGACTGCAGCAATTCTTTTTACGAATTTCTTTTTCATAATATCCTCCTTTTTCCTGTAAAACCACCGTTCAAAGGGTGGAGTTATCGGCAGTTGCATTATAAGTCTCTGCCAGCCGCCTTGTCAATACTTCAGGAGGTGTAAATTTTAGTTTGCTAACACGCTACTGCATTAAAGGGAAGGTAAGAACCACCTTAAATAAATCGCCGTCCAGAATGATATCAAACTTACCGTTCTGCAATTCAGTCAGGTTCTTCGCAATGGAAAGCCCAAGTCCGCTGCCCTCCTTGTGTCGGGACTTGTCGCCGCGGACGAATCGCTCCTCCAATTCCTCGGGCGAGAGTTCCAGGAGATACTTCGACATGTTGCGGAAGGTGATGATGGCCTGTTCCTCCTTCTGTTCCAGTGTCAGGAACACTCTGGTATTTTCCTGGGCATACTTGCAGATGTTATTTAAGAGGTTGTCAAACACTCTCCATAAGTGTCTGCCGTCCGCCATAATGCGAACCTCTTCCTCCGGAGCCGCAGTTCGAAGTTCCAGCCCCTTTTCCTCCATGCGCTGCTGGTACTCTCCCACAGCCTGGCTTAAGAGAACGCCCACCTCACAGGGCATCAGGTTTACCTCCAGATTGCCGGTGGTCACCTTGGAAGCCTCTACCAGATCCTCCAAAAGCTTTTTCAGTCGCTGGGATTGTCTGCCCAAAACTTCCGCGTACTCCGCGATTACTGCGTTGTCCGTCTGTTCATGACTAATTAAATCCGCATAGTTAATGATAGAAGTCAAAGGTGTTTTAATATCATGAGACACATTGGAAATCAATTCTGTCTTCATATGTTCACTCTTCATGCGAGCTTCTACCGCAGTGGTAATGCCCTTACCGATATTATTCAGATTATCTCCGTGCTCCTTCAGGCTGCCAATCATTTTGGAGGTGTCCACACGGTGATTCTCTTTTCCGGAAGCCAGTTCTTTACCTGCTTCAAAAAGTTTTTTCATGCATATCACAAGATACAGAAAAACAATAAATTCTACTGCCTTTGCCAGAATCCAGAAGACAGCACCTGCTCCGGGTTCCATCGCCGTAATCAGGAACACGACACCCTCCACCGCACAAAACAATGAAAACGCCGCTATCATATGTAAGGAGCTTCCGCGCGTATTACGAAGCACTGTCATCACACCGGCTCCAACGCCGTGCAGTACCTTGTAAACCAAGGTGTTTCGCAGCATATGTCCCATCTTGACGCGAATAGCCAAGTCCATCAGATATAACATGCCAATGATGCCGAATATCAGACAAAATCCTACAGCTGCAACGATGAAGCTCTCATCCGAGTAGACAAACTCATCTGCCACGCCGACATACGCAACCATCAACTGCAGTACCAACACAGTCAGGAAATCAAAGGGCACCTTGGTGAACGTTCCCGGCACAATGCCCTCCTCGCCATTCTTATGACCCGCCGCACACAGCAGAAATAGGAACAACACCAGGAACAAAACAATACAAATGCCCGCAATGGCAATCAATAGAATACTGTATTCACAAAGTGCATGGATACCCAGATAATACAACCTTGCTGTATCATTTTTTGAAAAGCTGGGATCAAAGAACACTCTGTACATGATATCCGACTTTGTCACCACTTCATCCGGATTCCACATCACGAAAGTATCTGTCCATAAAACATCCACATACAACTGAGAATAGAAACCGGTAGGTGCCGTCTTCTCATAACTCTGCCAGATAAATGTCGAATCGTCCTTTACAAATCGGTCAGCCTTTCGCAGCACTGCTATTTGGGCATTTGTCCCTTCCAGATAATCCAATGCAGCCTGCTCACCGTACCCGGTGAAATAAGCCTCTGTACGCTGGGCAATTCGATACGCTTCTCCGCTCAAGCCTTCTTCCAGGACGGACTTAAAATCCGTGGTGTACACACCAAGTTCCAGTGCTCCAATGACACAGACAACCGAAGCCGCCCCTACTAAACCGGCCAACACCCAAAGAATAAACGCAATCACCTTTGCCACGTTGGAACCTTTCAAGGTATGCTTATTTCTTTGTTTTGTTTTTTTCTCTTTCTTCGTGGTTTCCTTCTTTGCAGGGTTCTCTCCTCCGGTTACCTTTTCCTCCGGCGCTCCATCCAGAGTCTTTTCATCCTCAAACCACACTTCTTTTTCTTCCATATTATCTTCCCTTTTCCATTTTGTACCCCTGGCCCCATACTACCTTTAAATATCTGGGCTCCGCGGGATCAATTTCTACCTTTTCACGCAGATGTCTGATATGTACTGCAACTGTGTTTTCACTGCCGTAAGGGAGGTCATTCCAGATGGTCTTGTAGATTTCCCTGGGTGAATACACCTGTCCGGGATGAGACATCAAAAGCTTCAAAATTTCATATTCCGTGGGAGTCAATGAAATCTCCTCCCCATCCACCGTCACTTTTTTTGCCGCATCATCCAGTTCGATGTTGCCGCACTTCAAAGTATCTGAAGGATTGGTGCCTGCTCCCAAAAGCAAATATCTTCGAAGCTGAGATTTCACTCTGGCAGAAACCTCCACGGGATTGAAGGGCTTTGTGATATAGTCATCTGCGCCTACCGTCAGTCCCAGAATCTTATCGGAATCCTCCGACTTCGCCGTCAGCAGAATCACCGGCACATTGCTCTTCTCCCTGATTTTCACCATGGCCTCGATACCGTCCATCTCCGGCATCATAATATCCATCAGCACCAGCTGCAGGTCCTCTCTGTCCGCAATCTCCACTGCCTGCTTTCCGTCATAAGCCTCAAAAATCTTATAATTCGGATCGCTTAAGTATATTTTCAAAGCATTTACGATATCCTTTTCATCGTCACAAATCAGAATGTTATACATGCATGTTCTTCCTTTCTGCGTTTCATGAAATCATCTTATCAAAAAAAGATTTAACAATAAATAATGCAATTCTTTAAGAAATGATTAAGATGAATACTTCCACCTTCCGTTTTTATCTATTTCCGTCCTGTTTGCCATCATATCTACCCTTTTTCTATTTCAACGGTATCTCATTTTAACGAACATGCCATCAATTTGGAGAATCGGCAAAATGAATGGTAATCAAAAAAGCACTATTTACCATTCGTTTGTACAATTACTATTTTGAATGGCAATTGCGTTAGTCAAGTCCATTTTTGTGTGTAAATTCCCTTCAAGCACATTAAACCAAGTTCCTGCGAGGGCTAGGCTGGTCCTAGTCAACGCTAGAGCGCGGTAGCTAGGCGTAAGCCTGATATTAGGCTGCCAACAGTTTTTGCTG